>CAZCJF010000008.1:86827-90095 GCA_964499095.1 uncultured Ignavibacteriaceae bacterium | reverse complement strand
AACAACATTCATTCGTCTCTTTTCAGCGGGCAGGGCAAGCCCCGCCCCTACAGATAACTACTCCTCTCCTTTGGAGAGGCAGGGTGAGGCCTGTGTTATCTGTGGTAAAAACATTTTTCATTAAAGGGTGGGCCTGTGTAATCTGTGGTAAAAACTTTTTTCATTAAAGGGTGAGGATTGTGGAATCTGTAATAAAATGCTATCAATTACAAATTAAAAATTATTATATACAGGATATACTGTAAGAACTAGTATACTTCTTCGTGGGTTCCAATAGTAATAAGCAAAATTTCTGTTTGATTGTTATCTGGATTTTTAACAAATGAATAAACAATGCGTAGATCATATTCGACAGTACAAGCCCAGTTACCTTCCAAAATACCTTTCAATTTATGAGATTTTAATTCAGGGTGAAAAGGATCGTTTTGAAGTAATCGCATAACATCCAGAATTCTATTTTTAAGGTCGGGATTATTTTTAGTCACTTTTTTAAATGATCTTTTAAAGGAAGATGACCAATTTAATGTCATTATTGTTTTTCCAGATCATTTAAAAAATCTTCGACAGTTCCTCTTCCTGTTTTATTTAAGCGATATTCTTCTTTGCTTTCTTTTATAGTATTAGCAAGTGATTTTCTTTTAGCTTCAATAACTCTTTTGTGGATTATTTCTGAAATCATCAGCTGATCATCTAATGGCAGTTTAGATACATTTTCTAAAAGATCATCAATAAGATTTGCAGAGTGCATAATGATATCTTTCTATATGAATGTTAATCAAAAATACATTTTAATAAAATTTAATCCAATAAATAAAAATTGGTTATAAGATGCAAAAGTACTATACTCAATAATGCTTTATTTCTTGAGGAAAATAAAATATTAATAATCCAGCGGGCAGGGCAAGCCCCGCCCCTACAATTAAAAATTTTATAATCTGCAATCTCTGTGCACATCTGTGTAATCTGTGGTAAAAAAAATAAACATTTGTTCGTCTCTTTTCAGCGGGCAGGGCAAGCCCCGCCCCTACAATTAAAAATTTTGTAATCTTCAATCTCTGTGCACATCTGTGTTATCTGTGGTAAAGAATATAAAACTCATAAAGATGAGGCTTGTGATATTCGTGGTAAAAAAAACAACATTTGTTCGTCTCTTTTTCAGCAGGCAGGGCAAGCCCCGCCCCTACAAATAAATCCTCCTTCCGCCACCAGCGGACAGGCTCGCCATAGGAGAGGTAGAGTGAGGACTGTGTTATCTGTGGTAAAGAATTCAAAATTCATAAAGATGTGGCTTGTGATATTCGTGGTAAAAAAAATAAACATTCATTCGTCTCTTTTTCGGCGGTCAGGGCAAGCCCCGCCCCTACAATTAAAAATTTTATAATCTGCAATCTCTGTGCACATCTGTGTTATCTGTGGTAAAGAATTTAAAATTCATAAAGAAGAGGCTTGTGTTATCCGTGGTAAAAAAAATTATTCATTGAAGGGCGCGGGTAACGTTATCAATTGCTAAAAATTTTTCAACCGTCAGTTTCAATCCCTCTTTAAAGTCAACCACAGGATTATAATTTATTTTCTGGTTAATCATTCTTATATCAGCAAAAGAATGAAGTATATCTCCCGGTCTGGGATTAGTGTAGATTGGTTTAATTTTCTTATTCAGCAATTCGTTTAATTCGGCAATCAGTGAATTCAGTGTAACCTGTCCATGCGTAGCACAGTTGAGCACAATTGGAGTTTCAACCGGTTTTGTTGCTGCCAGTATGTTTGCCTCAACAACATTTGCAACATAAGTAAAATCACGACTCTGAGTTCCATCCCCGAAAATTGTAGGTACCTGATTGTTAGACATAAGCTTAATAAACTTTGGTATCACAGCAGAGTACTGTGAGTTTGGATCCTGCCTTGGACCAAATACATTAAAGTAACGCATTATTACCGTCTCAATTCCATATAATTTAGAAAACACCTGACAGTATTTTTCTCCCGCCAGCTTACTTACAGCATAAGGGGAGAGGGGATTGGGAGTCATATTTTCGTGCTTCGGGAGTTCAGGATTATCACCATAAACAGATGATGATGATGCATACACTATTCGTTTAACTTTGTGCTCTTTTGCTGCATCAAGAACATTAATAGTACCTACCACATTCACTTCATTTGTGGTTATCGGGTCGTTAATGGAACGAGGAACCGAAGGCAGCGCCGCCTGATGAAGTACGATGTCAATTCCTTTCATCGCCTGATTTACAGTATGATAAGATCGTATATCGCCTTCAATCAGCTCTATATCCTTTTCAAACTGTTTAAGATTTTCACGCTTGCCCGTAGAAAAATTATCCAGGACTCTTACATTATAGTCTTTTTTTAATAATTCTTCTACAATATTAGAGCCGATAAATCCCGCGCCGCCTGTTACGAGGAACTTCATAAGCATTTAAGGTTTAGGTTAAGTTTAAGGTTTAGAACATTATTTAAGATTTATAGTTTTTATAAGCTTGTTTAATTGTAAAATTAGGTCATTATATTCTTTAATTAAATTATCGATTATATCTGAATCAAAATAACCTACTTCTTTACCATAGAGTAAATGATTTTGGGTTTCGAATGCAGATCCTCTTGCAATAATATAAAATTGAATTTTATTTCTATTTGAGTTTCTCCCAAATCCTTCAGAAATATTTGCAGATATACTGTTCGCTGATCTTCTTAATTGGGAAGTTAAAGCATAATCTTCTGATTTAGGCAAGGTACTTGTAAGTTTGAAAACATTGATTGATAAATCAAATGATTGTTTCCAAACTGGCATTTCTTTAAAACTCTTATACATAGTCAATTAAATAATTTAAATTTAATTATAAGTAAAATATCGATTTATTTCTTTAAACTGGGTTAGATTCTTAATAGTCCAGTAATTATTTAATCAATATTATTTTCCAGATTTATAAAATTTGGATCTCAATCTTAACCTTAACCTCGACCTTAACAATTTTCTCACAGCTTCGCCTCATCAGTCACATTATTTATAAAATAAAAATGACTTCAATCGGAAATACAACCTTTAAAATTTTTTGAAGCTTATGAATCGAAAACAAAGAAGGGCGTCGTAAAGATGTCCCCTCATCATTGAATTTTTCCAAATCAAAGCATCTTTATATCAAAAATAATATAAGCATATTTAATATTGAAATGTGGAAGAGTGGGTTGTTGGTAGTAGGTTGTCAGTTGTTGGTGGTTAGTAGTATTTGCAATTCGTCAATTCCTTAATCCG
>CAZCJF010000008.1:0-86727 GCA_964499095.1 uncultured Ignavibacteriaceae bacterium | reverse complement strand
AATTCCTTAATCCGTCAATCCGCCAATTCCCTAACTCAATTTAATACTAACATCAGGTGGAATTTTTGCAATCACCGTTCTGTTTAAAAGTTTGATACATACAGCAATATGTTTTTCAGTGGGAGTTGATTGGATAATACCTTTAATTCCCTTTAAAGGACCTGATATTATCTCAATTTCTCTGCCCGGTATCAAACCATCATAGACATAAACTTCAAATTTTGTTTCTAATACTCTGCGAAGATTTTCGATTTGCCAATCACGTATAACTGCAGGTTTTCCTTTTTCGAAAAGACATCTTGCAACAGAAGGTTGCTCTAGTGCAATCAATCTTTCTTTCTCAGTTGCCCGGATAAAAATATATCCTTTGAGAACAGGTTCAGTAATTCTCTTTTTTCGATCGCTCCATTGTTTTAATCTTGTAACTGCGGGCAGATAATTAATGATATTTAAAGCATCAAGCTGTGCCTTTGCTTTAAACTCCTGATGAACTTTTGTAAGTAATGCATACCAGTTCATAAGCCATTTTCAAAATTCCTAAAACCACAGAATCCCATTAAAGTAAAATCAATTTGTAATCCTTAATGAACTTTATGCTTTTCAGGTCTCAAGACTCAGTGCTTTTCGAACTATAATAATAATAATACTTGTAGTAGCTACCGTATCCTGGTTTTGTGCTGAAATTATTAAGCACCGTACCAATAAGAACGGAATTATCGTGCTTTAATAATTGAACCGCTCTATCAAGCATTGATTCTTCTGTTACCTCAGCAGAAACAACAAGAATAGATCCATCAACTTTTTTAGCAAGGATTTCAGCATCTGTTACTGCAACTATTGGAGGTGAATCCAGAATCACATAATCATACATTGAACGAACTTTTACAAGGAATTCTTCCATCTGACGGGAGTCCAGCATTTCAGCGGGATTGGGAGGAATTGTACCCGATGTTATGATATCCAGATTAGCGATTTCAGTGGGAAAAATAATCTTATCCAAAGAAAATTCACCCACTAGGTAATCAATTAAACCGGGCTTCTTATCTCTTTCTATTATTTGATGTAAGCGTGGTTTACGTAAATCACAATCTACAACCAAAGTCTTTTTATTTGATAGAGCAAACCCACCACCTAAATTAATTGCCACAGTTGTTTTGCCTTCCTGTGGAGCAGGGGAGGTTATAAGAATAGTTTTTAAGGATTCTTTATCCGGTCTTGAAAACTGTACACGTGTTCTTAAAGCTCTGAAAGCTTCAGATGGAATTGAATCAGGTCTTTTGGAAACAATAAAATCAAATTTACTTTTTATGTTTATTCCAAGTCCTTCTACCTCAGGTATCCACGCCAGTACGTTAATATTTTTCTTTTGTATATCTTCGGGAGTTTTGACTGTGTTATCAAAGTAATTTTTAATGAACACATAACCAAAAGCCAATCCAAATCCGATTATAAGCCCAACTAGTACAATTAAAGTGCGGTTTGGTTTTGCAGGATTAGCCGGCACTCTTGCATTGTCAATTATCAAAACGTTTCCCGGCTGCGATTGTTCGTTAATTACTGCTTCCTGATACCTTTCTTCAACTAACGTGTAAAGTTTTTCAAGCGATTCTCTGTTCCTCTGAAATCTTGCTAAATCCAGAGAGGTTTTTGGTAGTCGATTAAATCTTTCTTCATAACGGTTAACTATACCTTCAAGTCCGTTTAGTGTAGTCTTTAACGATCTGTTTCTTATTTCCTCTTCAATGATTTTCTGGCTAAGATTTTTTACTTCTTCGGGACTGCTTGCCATTATGCCTGCTTTTAAAACTTTTATCTTTTCATCAAGCTTGGCTCTTAAATCTTTAATCTTTTTATCATACTCTTTTACTTTAGCAGTAATATCAATTCCGGGATCAACTTTTGCAAGTGCAAGATCTTTATTAAGCTGAAGCTGTGCAATTTCATTCTGAAGTGCAGTGATATACGTTTCAGAAGTGGCGCTCTCCAGATAATCAGCAAGCTTAGGATCCTGTTTTATCAATTCATCTTTATATTGTTTAAGCACTTCATCAGAAGCCATCAGATCTATTTTAGCTGCATTTTTCTGAGCATCAAATTGCGATAATTGTTGTATTAAGGTCTGTGCCTGCTGGTCGAGTGCAATGATACCGCCTTTTTCCTGGTAAGATCTTAAGATTTCCTCTGCTTCATTTAGCTGATCTTTCTTTTCTTTGCGCTGACTGTCGAGAAACTCTTTTACAAATGTCAGTTGATTTCTGTTTACTTCAAGATTGTATTTTTTATATTGATCTGCATATATGTTAGCAAGAAGTGCTGCTTCCTGAGGTGAGGGAGACTCGGCGCTAATCTCAATAATATCAAGTCCTCTTTTTTGTTCGATGCTGACAACATTGCTTAATAATCCTGTTATAGCCGGTACAGTTTGCAGTTGTGCTTCATCTGAACCAAATTCTTTCTTATAAAGTAGATTGAAGTAAGCAGGATTTGGGTTAGTTACAAAAGTGTCAACGAGTGATTTAGCAACTCTTTCACGCAGATTATAACTTTTCAATATTTCAATTTCATTGGCAATAAATCTGTCATTACCATAATCACTAAACTCAGGTATTAATGGTGATTGAAGAATACTTCCGCCGGGTTTACTTAATTTTATTGCGGTTTGAGATTTGTAAATATCTTTAGCAGAAAGTGCATAGATAATTCCCACTGCAAGGCTTGCAGCTATTATAATAATTACCGGAACAAGATTATTTCTGATCAGGATTAAATAATCTTTTAAGGTGCTTGATTCGTTATTATCTAAATTAAATTCATTAAAGCCATTTGGATTCATTTATTACCCCAAAAACTATTTAGTGATACTTAAAATTAGTGCGGCTAAAGATGCCAGTGCAGTAACAACTGATAAATAAAAGGAAACATCCTGCCGCAGAAAATATCGCGGCTCACCGGGTACAATTACTATATCACCAGCCTGCAGTCTTTCGAAATTTATTTTAGTAGTTAATGTATCTTCCCACATCAAATCGTTGTAATTGTATTTGAACATTACTGTGCTTCCATCTTCTTTATTTTTAACAACACGAACATCTTCCAGTAAAGCGTCTTCGGTCGGTCCGCCTGCAAGAGAAATAAGTTCATTTATATTGCTTCTGGCAGGGATGATATAATATCCCGGATATTTGACATATCCCCATAGCTGAACTTTTATATTAACACTTGCGGGATCAGAATAGTCAAACAAGCCGCCCTGCCTTTGATTATTTAATTGAGAATATGGTGTGCCGATTTGTATATCATCCTGAGCAAAAGTAAGTCCACTTGATACTAAAAATAAAAACGAACTAACTATTAAAAGTTTTTTCATCAGTTGATTAAATAATTGTTATAGAATATTCAAATATATAAATCTTTTTTATAAAACTATAAGATGAATTGCTGGATTCTGGATGCTAGATACTGGATACTTGATACTGGATGCTGGGTACTTGATACTGGTTTCTTGATGCCAGATTTAACTTACTCTTCGCTTCTTACTTCTTAATACTTTCTTCTTTATCCTTTTTTCTTTTTAATTTTCTACAAGGAAGTTCCCACTTTTATTCTGGCATTTACAAAGAAGGAAGTAAATCCAAAATTATTTTCTGATGTTATACCAAGAATAACACTGGGTCCGACTGCAATAGATGAAAATGCCCAGTAATCAAAAATTTTCTGGATCAGCAAGTCTATAATGTATTGTGGTTGTCTCTTATCCGAAGAAACAAGTGCATCAAATCTAAAATCAAAAACACTGCCTGCAATGCTTAACTCACGACCTGTATAACCTAAATGAATTTCATCAAGAAATTTTGCGATATAAAATTTCCCTCTTGTAGAACCCAGAAGAGAAATAGGATACCGGATTTCCCAATTAATAAAATCCCCTTTTACAAGGTAGGGCTGATATTTAATCGTACCATCTTCATTTAGTACTTTGTTTTCATCGGGACTGTATTTAATAATTTTACTGCTGTCAAAATCTTTGGCTACAGAAAAATATCCGAATTCGAAAAAGTTGCCAATCGGAATTGTGTAGTTAATTTGGAATGCCCTCGTAAAATAAATGTTGTTATGATTGTTACTGAATTTGTGCTCGATAAATGTATCATCATTTCCGGTAACGCCGGCTCTTAGTCCAAGTATGTGAAAGTTAAATTCGTAGTAGTTTGTTTCAAGTGCACCTGAGTAAGGCGTGCCGATACCAAATGAAAATCCGATATCTTTCTTAAGTGCAAATCCAAATCTTTCGTTGCCCATAAAATTTATAAAGGGATTTATATAACCAAGCGTAGGCGAAATCTGAAAAACAGTAGGTGGATTTATAATTTTTGCAAACCTCAGCTTATCAATAACCCGTGAAAATACACTTGTAAAGTTTATGCTTTCTTGCAGATTAATTTTGAACGGATAATTTATTATACTTGCTCGTGTTTCTGCATTAAGGGCAAGAAAAGGATACAGCACTCCTTTTACAGAAATTGATTGATTATTTGGATCTCTTATATCTGCAACAATCTCAGCTTTGGGATCAGGTGGATCTATAAATAATTGTTCCTGTATCTTAATGAATAATGAGTCGTCGAGAGGTTCCATCTGAAAATAAAGAATTGGTTCTTCCTCCTCCTGAGCAAAAAGGGAAGTATTGGTCAGGCTGAAAAATATAATAATCGTTAAGAGCCCATTTATAAAAGTTGTTTGTTTTAGTTTACTCATTAAAATCTGTATTGATTGGTATTATTTTGCGAGAAGTGCCATCCTTATAATATCGCGTGGTTCGCCGTTGTACAAATTTTCTTCCTTAAAAATTCCTTCTAGTTTAAATCCAAGTTCACGGTTAATTCTGATATTGCGAATATTAGTATCATAAGTATAGATATAAATTTTGCGAAGTTTAAGATTAGAAATGCCATAAGAAATCCAGGCCGCAGAAGCTCGTTTTGCCAATCCTTTTTCTTTGTAATCGTAATTCCCTATAAGTTTTCTTAATTCTGCTTTGTTATTGTCTCTATCATAATTAAGGAATCCAAGCACACCGATAGGTACTTTTTCAGACGATTCAATCATACCAAAAATATTTAATTTATCATTTACAAGATCATCAACAGTTAATTCTTTGTTATCAATTCTGGATAGCAAAAATTCTTTACCGTAATCAGATTGAGTCCACTCTTTTAATAATTTGGTATCGCCTAAGTAATTAAACTTTCTGATCGTTACAGAATCCAGTTTTATCGGTAATGATATTTTTTTATTTAAGTATTCGGGTGTGGGTGACTGAGCTATTTCTGTTTTATTTATTGCTTTGTCTAAAAGCTGATTTGCAAGTGTAATATATTCTTTGGGTGTAAGATTGAAATGACTTAATTCCTCGACCACTGTTTTTAGGACAGTATCTGTGAAGAGCATTCGCTCGATATCGTCAGTCATTTGATTGTATTTTTAATAATTAAGTAGTAAATAAATATTTACACAATAAAATTAGGATATTTTAACATATACAACAATGCTAATTATATTTTGGATGAACTTACGCAAAGAAAAGATTTAATTAACTAAGAAGAAATACCTCCAATCATTAATGGTAGAAGTAAAGCTTGGAAGTAATAGTTTTGATTTATAGTTGATTACGATGTTAAAGTATTAGTCACTTGTCACAATTCCATCATTAAGGAAATAAGTTTTACCGGATTTTTCGCAAAATGCTTTTCCGTTTTCATCAAACTTTAATCTTTTGCCAGCTTCAGAAACCCATCCGACTATGCGTCCGGGATTACCAATTACTAAAGCGTAATCAGGAACATCTTTTGTAACAACAGCACCTGCACCAATCATACAATGTTTACCCAAAGTATGTCCGCACACAATAGTAGCATTAGCTCCAATAGAAGCACCTTCTTTAACGAGTGTTTTAATATAATATTGTGCACCAACCTGAGGGTATTTACATCTTGGGTCCAGAATATTTGTAAAGACCATTGATGGTCCGCAGAATACGTAATCCTCCAGCGTTACACCTTCGTAAATAGAAACGTTATTCTGAATTTTACAGAAATCACCAATCGTAACATTATTGCCTACATTAACGTTTTGTCCGAGCACACATTTTTTACCAATTTTGGATCCGCTTTGCACGTGAGTAAAGTGCCATATTTTTGTTCCTTCACCAATTACAACATTGTCATCAACTACGGCGTAATCGTTAATATAAAAATTTGAATTCTGAGACATAATAAATTCCTTTAGTTTATTAAATTAAATAACACCATCAGCATCAAAGTATTGTACATATTATCTTAGAAGAGGATGATAAAGCTCTTTTTCAGAAGAGATATCAAGATGTCTTATTTGATAAGCCACCTCGATTGAAGATCTTGCTGCTTCAATATCAAATCCTTTTCCCTGCAGTGTATATTCATAAACTTTTGTATGTAAGTCGGTAAAACCTTCTGTAAATTCAATCTCTTTACCATCGATTGTGATTGAGCGATGAGTTGATCTGTTATTTTTAATTGCTTCTTCCGGAAGATCTTTTCTATCAATTGATAAATACCATTGGACGTTTGCATTTTGTAATTCAATAAATCCCGATGATTTATTTGGTTCGCGAAGGAATAAATAATTCCTTTGAACATCACCAAAAAGCCACATCAGCAAATCAAAAAAGTGAATACCGATATTCGTTGCCACACCGCCTGAAATTTCATTTCTTCCTTTCCAGGAAAATGTATACCACGGTCCGCGTGAAGTAATATATGTTAGAACAACGTTATGTTTTTTGCTGTTTTTATTTTTTTCAAGTTCGGATTTAAGTGCAAGCAAAGCAGGATGAACCCGAAGCTGCAGAATAGTATAGACTTTTTTCTCTGTCTCTTTTTCAATCTCCTGCAACTGATCAAGATTCCAGGGATTAAGGACAAGTGGTTTTTCACAGATAGCATCCGCACCCACGCGCAAAGCTAAACGTATATGTGCATCGTGTAAATTATTTGGTGAACAGATCGAAATATAATCTACTTTTTCCGGTGACTTTGTTCTTCTTAGTTTTTCAATATGTCTGTCAAATCTTTCAAACTCTGTAAAGAAACTTGTTTCAGGAAAAAATCTGTCAAGTATACCAACTGAGTCGTGTGGATCCATTGCAGCCACCAATCTATTGCCAGTATCTTTAATAGCCTGCAAGTGTCTTGGTGCGATGTATCCTGCAACTCCTGTTAATGCAAAGTTTTTCATTTATTAGTAATAAGATTTTTGTCTTAAGTAATTAGATAATTTTAATTTTATTTAATTATGCTTTTAATAAAATAATTAAGCCTTAAAAATATTTTTTGATTTCACTCCGGCTTTTTCAAAAGCATTTCTTGTATCAACAATGATTTTAGAATTTTTAGCAATAAATTTATAATCATAATTTGTGTGATCTGTACTCAATAGAACAAAATCATACTTACTTAGATTCTTTTTTGTTAATTCAACAGATGACATATCATACTCATATTTTCTTGTCTTTGGTAACTTTGGTACATATGGATCGTTATAATCCACCTTTGCTCCTTTTTCTCTTAAAATTTCTATCAACTTTAAAGAAGGGGATTCGCGCATATCATCAATATCTTTTTTATAAGATACTCCAAGAATCAAAACCTTCGAACCATTTAATGATTTTTTGAAATTGTTGAGCACCTCTGCTGATTTTTCAACTACATAGTATGGCATATGTGTGTTAATCTCACCAGCTAATTCAATAAACTTTGTACTTATTTCAAACTCGCGTGCTTTCCACGTCAGATAAAAAGGATCGATAGGAATACAATGTCCGCCCAATCCTGGTCCGGGATAGAATGCCTGGAAGCCAAAAGGTTTTGTTGAAGCTGCTTCAATAACTTCCCAAACATCTATTTTCATTCTATCAAATACCATCTTTAATTCATTAACGAGAGCGATGTTTATTGAACGATAAATATTTTCGAGTAATTTTGTTGCTTCTGCAGCAGCAGGAGAAGAAACGGGCACAGTTTTTACTATCACCTGATTATAGAGAGATAATGCAACGGCAAGACAATTTTTTGTTACGCCGCCAACAACTTTTGGAATTGTTGCTGTGGAATATTTTGGATTATTAGGATCTTCGCGCTCAGGTGAAAAGGCTAAATAAAAATCTTTGCCAACTTTGAACTTATTGATTTTTGACTTTTGATTTTTGGATTTGGAACTTTGTATAAAAGGTGCATTCTCAAACATTGGTAATAAAATTTCTTCAGTCGTGCCGGGATAAGTAGAAGATTCAAGAGATACAAACTGACCCTTTCTGAGATACTTTGCAATAATTTTACCTGAGTTAATAATATATGTCATATCAGGTTCTCTGTGCTCATTAAGAGGAGTGGGCACACAAATTATTATTGCATCAGCTTCCGGTAACCTTGCAAAATTTGAAGTAGCTGTAAATTTTTTTGAAGTAACAGCCTTTTTGATTCTATCGGCTTTAATATGTTTTATATAACTCTTACCCGAGTTAAGAATTGGAATTTTTTTATCATCAATATCAAATCCAATTGTCTTAAATCCTTTTAATGCATATTCCAACGCGAGTGGAAGCCCAACGTAACCAAGTCCAACTATTCCAATTACTGCTGTTTTATTTTCGATTTTTTCCAGGAGATGATTATGCATAAACCCCTCTAATGATTGTTATTAAAATTGTAATTCTCTGATTTGATCATATTCGCCTTTTAGAGACATAAATCAAGCTAATTTATTTAAAGTAATGATTAGTTTTTTCTAACAAGCGTAACAAATTAAATAAAATTTTGAGACATATCATAAAATTTGAATTTATAAGTGTTTTGATTTAAGAAAGATGATTTATTTGTTTACCCAATCTTATCTGCTTAATTTTGTATAAAGAAATTATATAAATATCCTTTCGGAGCGGAAATGATTCTTACTACTAAAAACACTCCAATTAATCAGCTGATTGTTACACAAAAAATTAAAGAAAGCAAAATAGATAATATCGGCACTGCTTCTATCCGTGAGATAAAAAAGCTGGTTGATGAAATTGAAAATGCTACAGGTGAAAAGTATGTAAGAATGGAAATGGGAGTTCCGGGATTGCCACCAACTAAAATCGGAGTTGAAGCAGAGATACAGGCATTAAAGAGGGGAGTGGCTGCAATCTATCCTGATATATTCGGAATAAGAGATCTAAAAGTTGAAACATCAAGATTTGTAAAACTTTTTATGGATATTGATGTAAATCCAGAAGGCTGTATTCCAACTGGCGGGTCTATGATGGGAAGTTTTGCTGCATTTATGACTATAAACAGATGTGATCCCAAAAAAGATACTTCTTTATTAATTGATCCGGGTTTTCCGGTTCATCGTCAGCAATTAAAAGTGCTTGGACAGAAGTTTACATCTTTCGATGTTTATAATTATCGCGGTGATAAACTAAGAGATAAACTTGAGTCTGTTTTAAGCAAAGGAAATATTTCCTGCATGCTTTATTCAAATCCGAACAATCCCTCCTGGATTTGCTTTACAGAAAAAGAATTACAAATAATCGGAGAGATGTGTAACAAATATGATGTAATTGCGATTGAGGATCTGGCATATTTTGCAATGGATTTCAGACGTGATATGTCCAAACCGGGTGTTCCGCCGTTCCAACCAACAGTGGCAAAATATACCAACAACTATATATTAACCATTTCAAGTTCAAAAGCATTTAGTTATGCCGGACAAAGAATCGGGATGATGATTATTTCTGATGAGCTTTTCAATCGTTCGTATCCGAATCTTAAGAATTACTACACAAAGGATTTGCTGGGACATTCCATGATTTTTGGATCTATTTATGCAATTAGTGCCGGCATTTCACATTCTGCACAATACGCTCTTGCTGCAATCTTTAAAGCAGCAAATGATGGGGAATTCGATTTTGTAGAAGATGTTAAAGAGTATGGTGAGAAAGCTAAGATAATGAAAAAACTTTTTGTTGATAATGGTTTTAAGATAGTTTATGATAAAGATGAAGATGAACCTATTGCGGATGGTTTTTACTTTACATTTTCATACCCAGGATTTACTGGTGGTGAATTATTAGAAGAATTACTTTATTACGGTATCAGCGCTATATCTCTTGAAATTACAGGCAGTGAAAGGATTGAGGGAATTCGTGCCTGTGTATCTCTTGTGAGAAGAGATCAGTTTAATGATTTAGAAACGAGATTAAGAAAATTTAAAGAGGATCATGCGGTATAGTAATTTGTTTGTTGTTTGTGGTGAGTAGTAGGTGGTTGGTGGTTAGTTGAGAATTTTTATTACTTTTATATACTACAAACAACCTACCACCAACAACAAACTGACTATCCCATAAAGAAACTTAACAGAATTCCCGCAGCAACTGCACTTCCAATAACTCCCGCTACATTTGGAGCCATAGCGTGCATCAACAAGTGATTTGTTTTATCGTATTGTAAACCAATAACCTGCGAAACTCTTGCACTATCAGGCACTGCAGAAACTCCTGCATTACCAATTAAAGGATTAATTTTATTACCTTCTTTTAGAAACAAGTTCATAACTTTTGCAAATATTACTCCACCTGTTGTTGCGATAACAAATGAAAATGCACCAAGTGCAAATATTCCGACTGATTTTGCTGTTAGAAAAGTGGTTGCCTGAGTGGATGCACCAACTGTTAAACCAATCAGTATTGTAACAATATCAATCAAAGATCCTTTTGCAGTATCAGCCAATCTTTTTGTTACACCGCTTTCTTTAAGTAAGTTTCCGAAGAACAGCATTCCAAGCAGAGGCATTGCCGTAGGAACAATCAATGTTGTAAGCAAAAGTCCAACAATCGGGAAAAGAATTTTTTCTGTTTTTGAAACCGCTCTTGGCGGTTTCATTCTGATTCTTCTTTCTTTATCTGTTGTGAGCAATTTCATTATCGGAGGTTGAATAACAGGCACCAAAGCCATATAAGAATAAGCTGATATTGCAATTGCTCCAACAAAATCAGGGGCAAGCTTTGATGAGAGGAATATTGCAGTCGGTCCATCAGCTCCACCTATAATACCAATTGCAGCAGCTTGTTCCGGAAGAAATCCTAGAAATAATGCAATCATATATGCACCAAAAATTCCAACCTGAGCTGCGGCACCAAGAAGCATTAATTTAGGATTTGATAGAAGTGCCGAAAAATCTGTCATTGCACCGATACCAAGAAATATCAGAGGAGGGTAAATTCCCTTTAATACTCCAAAGTAAAGATAATTCATAACGCTTCCGGGTTCATAAATACCAACTTGCAAGCCTGCACCTTGAAGGAATGGTACATTGCCAACTAAAATTCCAAAACCTATCGGTACTAATAAAAGCGGCTCATACTCTTTTGCGATTGCAAGATAAATAAATATGAAACCGATAATTAGCATTACAATATGCCCAATAGTAAAGTTTGGGAATGCCGTATATCTGAAAAACTGATCAAAACCGTGAGCCATAAATTCAAATAACTGTCCCATTCTTTATTCTCCGATTTCAATCAATAAATCGCCTTCAAGAACAGAATCACCAGCTTTAACTTTTACTGATTTAACAATTCCTTCTTTATCAGCATTGATGTTATTTTCCATCTTCATCGCTTCAAGTGTCAGGAGTTTGGTCCCAACTTTAACTGCATCACCTTCTTTAATATGAACACCTAAAATCACACCTGGCAGTGGGGACTTAACAAATCCAGCCCCTTTGGGAGCTGTTGGGGCACTTGTCTTAAGTTGTGATGGAGCTACTTCTGTTGATGGTACTGCAACAGATCTGACAAGTTTAGGAGTTTTACTTTGAGTTATTACTTTGTCAACCTCAACTTTGTATGTGGCTCCATTGACTTCAATCTCTGCAATATTGTCTTCAACATTAATAATGTTAACGTCGTATTTGTTACCCTGAATTGTGAATTTAAAATTCTTCATAATTTATTCCTTGTTATCTCGGATATTGTCTTAAACCGTAAATTTTAGAACTCCACGGTGAATAAGTTTTTGAAACTTTGTTAATTGTAAGAACTGCATCCTCTTTATCGTGCATTTCCTGATAATAAAGATAAATAGCCATAGCTATTGCAGCGTTAAGTTCACCGGAAAGAGAAAGCTCATCTTTAATCTCTGATTCTTTACCTTCTTTTTTCAATAACCTTTTCAGATTGAAATTCAAAATTTTAGTTATGTTAGAAAAAATAATGTATAAGAACAGCAATGCAGCAAAAACCACTACATAACCGATGACGGTCATTCCGATTCCCCACGGGTCAATCTTCAAAAACAGCTCAGAGTTTTTGTGAACTGTAACCTTGGAAGTATCAGAAGCAATTTGTTGAATTAATCCAATAAACATTTCATCACCTTTTATAATGGAAGATTGGAATGTTTTTTAGGAGGATTCGTATCTTTTTTAGTCGATAGTGATTGCAGCGCACGAATTACTCTGAATCTTGTATTTCTCGGTTCAATCACATCATCTATGTAACCATATTTAGCAGCAACGTATGGTGTTGCAAATTTCTTTCTGTAATCCTCTTCACGATCTTTTATAAATTTAATTCTTTCTTCAGGATCAGTTATCAATTGCAGCTCTTTTTGATGCAGAACTTCAATTGCACCTTTGGGACCCATAACTGCAATCTCTGCTCCCGGCCAGGCATAGTTAATATCACCACGCAAATGTTTTGAACTCATGACATCATAAGCCCCACCATATGCTTTACGAAGTATGATTGTAACTTTTGGAACAGTTGCCTCTCCGTAAGCAAATAAAAGTTTTGCGCCATGAATTATTATTCCGCCATACTCTTGTGCTGTTCCTGGTAAAAAGCCGGGTACATCAACAAAAGTAACAATTGGAATATTAAACGCATCACAAAATCTTACAAACCTTGCTGCTTTACGTGATGAGTTAATATCTAATACACCTGCAAGATAGTTTGGTTGATTTGCAACGATTCCAACAGGCATTCCATTAAATCTTGCAAATCCTGTAACTATGTTTGGTGCATAATGTCTTTGAATTTCCAGAAACTCATGATTATCCACCACAGCATAAATAACATCTTTAACATCGTATGGCTTATTGGTTTGTTCCGGAATAAGTGTATTTAAGAAATCTTCCAGCCTATCTATTGGATCATCACAAGGGAGTGTTGGTGGATCTTCAAGATTGTTTTGTGGTAGGTAGCTAAGAAGTTTTCTTATTAACTGAATGCCTTCTTCTTCAGAATCTGCAACAAAGTGCGTTACTCCGGATTTAGCACCGTGAACCATTGCTCCGCCAAGTTCTTCTTCATTAACAGTTTCTCCAGTTACAGTTTTTACAACTTTAGGTCCCGTTACAAACATATAACTTGATTTGTTAGACATGATTATGAAGTCAGTTAAGGCAGGGGAATAAACTGCTCCGCCTGCGCAAGGGCCAAAAACTGCAGAGATTTGAGGTACAACACCGGATGCTAAAATATTTCTTTGGAATATATCCGCATATCCTCCTAAACTTTTAACCCCTTCCTGAATTCTTGCGCCGCCGCTGTCATTAATTCCAATTATCGGAGCCCCAACTTTAAGGGCTTTATCCATAACCTTACAGATTTTTTGTGCATACATTTCTGATAGTGATCCGCCAAATACTGTAAAGTCCTGTGAGAAGACATAAACTAATCTTCCGTCAATTGTTCCATAACCAGTTACAACTCCATCAGATAAGTATGTTTCTTTATCTAATCCGAAATCAATACTTCTGTGACAGACAAACATATCAAATTCTTCAAAGCTGCCTTCATCAAGTAAAAGATCTAATCTTTCACGGGCAGTTAGTTTGCCTTTCTTATGCTGAGATTCAATTCGTTTTTCGCCGCCGCCAAGCTTTGCCTGCTGACGAAGAGCCATCAACTCTTTGATCTTATCTTCCATTGCCATAAAAATTACCTTTAATTATTATTAATGCTACTATAAATGCACACCCGGTTAATGAATTTTTAAACGGTGTGATAAAATTATTATTCTGGTTTTTCACAAAGTTCTGTTAAAACACCAAAAGTAGATTTTGGATGAAGGAAAGCAATATTCAAACCTTCAGCGCCTTTACGTCCTTTTTCATCTATCAATGTGATGTTTTTAGATTTAATCTCATCAAGAGAATTTTGCAATCCTTTAACTGCAAAAGCAATGTGATGTATTCCTTCGCCTTTCTTCTCTAGGAATTTGCCAATTGGTCCATCAGGCGAAGTAGACTCGAGTAATTCTATTTTAGTTTGTCCAACCATAAAGAATGCAGTTTTAACTTTTTGATCAGCAACTTCTTCAACCGCATAACATTTTAGTCCAAGAATTTCTTCGTAGTATTTAATTGCTTCATCAAGATTTTTTACTGCAATTCCAATGTGCTCAATATGTGTAATGTTCATATTTCTAAATTGATTGTTAAAAAATAAAATCGCCTGCCTTTGACAAAGTTAGTGCCATTCTATAAAAAAAGATGAAAATCAGCTTTAACTTAAATAGTCAAATTTGATAATTGTTAAGTAATTCTTATTTAGGGTAATAATAATTGTTATTTCTTAGTTGTGAGAAATAGACAACTTAATTTAAAGTTAATCTTTTAACAGAACTTTATAAACGATTAAATAAAAACTTCTTACTAATTGTTGCAAGAAAAAATCATTTTCTCTATTTTTACGAGCCATTTTTGAATAAAATCAAAAAATTTGTAAAAGTTGCCGGGGTGGCGGAATTGGTAGACGCACAGGACTTAAAATCCTGTGGGAACTTGTTCCCGTGCCGGTTCGAGTCCGGCCCTCGGTACAAATTTAAGAATGTACAATTATTAAGTTAATTGTACATTTTTAATTATAAATTGGTAATTGTTAATTATTTGGGCTCTTAGCTCAGTTGGTTAGAGCGCCCCGACTTGTCGGGGAGGTCAAAGATAAATCAGTGTTTTTTTTATTTGGGCTCTTAGCTCAGTTGGTTAGAGCGTCTGCTTGACGTGCAGAAGGTCAAAGGTTCGACTCCTTTAGAGCCCACAGACCAGATTAAAATTATTTATCGGAGTTAACTCCGATTTTTTTTATAGATAATAAAATGAATAAAATTAAAATTACATTTCCAGACGGTGCTGTTAAAGAATTTGATGCAGGAATAACCGGGTATCAAATTGCTCAGTCTATTTCTCCAAGACTTGCAGAAGAGGCTTTAGCAGTAAAATTAAATAACTCAGTAATTGATTTACATCGCCTAATTTTTGAAGATGGAAGCATTAGGTTTCTAACTTTCGATGATCCTGAGGGAAAAGAAGTTTACTGGCATTCATCCTCACATTTAATGGCACATGCCGTACAGGATATTTTTCCTGAAGCAAAATTTGGTGTTGGTCCTGCTATAGATTCCGGTTTTTATTACGATATTGATATTAACACTCCGTTATCTGAAGAACATCTAAAGTTGATTGAAGATAAAATGATCGAACTTTCAAAAACTGATTCAAAATTTGAAAGGCAAGAATTATCAAAACAGGAAGCGATAGATTTCTTTAAAAAGAAGGGTGATCAGTATAAAATTGAACTCCTTTCTGAGATGGATGAATCAAAAGAAAAAATAAGTATTTACAAAGAAGGTGCATTTACTGATCTTTGCAGAGGACCGCATTTACCAAACCTTGGTAAAATAAAATTTGTAAAGCTGCTTAACATTTCAGGTTCGTATTGGCGCGGAGATGAGAAGAATAAGCAGCTCCAAAGAATTTATGGCATCACTTTCCCCAAGAAAAAAATGCTTGATGATTATCTCAAGATGCTTGAAGAAGCAAAAAAGAGAGATCATAGAAAACTTGGAAAAGCATTGGACTTATTCAGCATTCACGAAGAAGCAGGAGCAGGATTAATTTACTGGCATCCTAAAGGTGCAAGAATAAGACTTGAAGTGGAAGATTTTTGGCGTAAAGCTCATCTTGAAAATGGATATGAACTTTTATACTCTCCTCATATGGGCAAAAGCTGGTTGTGGGAAACAAGCGGTCATTTGGGATTTTATAAAGATAGTATGTACAGCGGAATGAAAGTAGATGAACAGGATTATTATATCAAACCGATGAATTGTCCGTTTCATATTATGATTTATAAAACTCATTTAAGAAGTTATCGCGATTTACCATTAAGATGGGCTGAATTGGGTACTGTTTACAGATATGAGAAAAGTGGTGTGCTGCATGGTTTGCTACGAGTGAGAGGATTTACTCAGGATGATGCGCATATCTTTTGTACTCACGAACAAATTGAATCAGAAATTATTGAAGTAATAAGATTTGCAAAATATGTGCTTGGTGCTTTCGGTTTTACAGAAATGAATTATTATCTCTCCACTAAACCAGAAAAATCAGTGGGTTCTGAAGAATTATGGCAAAAAGCTGAAGCAGCATTAAGAAAAGCATTGGAGAGTGAAAACCTTAGATATGAAGTTGATGAAGGCGGCGGTGCATTTTATGGACCTAAAATAGATATTAAAATTAAAGATGCTTTAGGAAGAGAATGGCAGCTCAGCACAATACAATTTGATTTTAATATGTCAGAAAGATTTGAACTGACTTACATTGGTGAAGATGGAAAAGAACACAGACCATTTATGGTTCACCGAGCATTACTCGGTTCAATAGAAAGATTTTTTGGTATCCTGATAGAGCACTACGCAGGTGAATTTCCACTGTGGCTGGCACCAACCCAGGTTGCAATCGTTCCTGTATCACAGAATTATCTGGATTATGCAAATTCAGTTGCTGCTGAATTGACCAAAAACAACATAAGGTGTGAAGTAGATGAAAGAAATGAAAAGATCGGATACAAAATACGAGACTGGGAGCTTAAGAAAGTTCCTTACATGCTTATTGTAGGAGAAAAGGAAAAAGAATCTTCGCTTGTATCTGTTCGGAAGCATAAAGAAGGCGATAAAGGAGCTTTGGCTTTATCAGAATTTATTGATAAAATTGCAACCGAAATTAAAAATAAAATTTAAAAACTAACAAGAGGTAAGTTATTAGCCAGAAACAAACTGTTCGAGTTAATGAAGAGATAAAAACTTCAAAAGTTAGAGTAATAGATATTGATGGATCTCAGCTTGGAATTTTTACAGTCAGAGATGCAATAAGATTGGCAGAGGAAAGAGGATTTGATTTGGTGGAAATCGCTCCTCAGGCTCAACCCCCTGTGTGTAAAATAATTGATTTTGGAAAATTTAAGTACGAACAACAGAAAAGAGAAAAAATTCAAAAGAAAAATCAGGCGGTTTCTGTTTTAAAAGAAATAAGACTTCATCCTAACACAGATGTGCACGATTTTGAATTTAAAGCCAAACACGCTGTAAATTTTATTGAAGAAGGAAATAAGGTTAAGGTTAGTGTTGTATTCAAAGGCAGAGAGATGGCGTACACCGAACAGGGACAGGAAATTTTAGAAAAGTTTGTAGAAAAGTTAACTGATATCGCGAAGGTGGAGTCACCTATTAAACTTGAAGGTAAAAATATGACGACGATATTAGTTCCATTACCAAAAAAAGGAAAAAAAACAATCAAGCAAGGATAGATAAATGCCAAAGATGAAAAGTAATCGTGGTGCAGCAAAAACATTTAAGAAAACTGCCACAGGAAAGTTCAAAAGAAAAAAGGCGTATAAAAGCCACATCTTAACTTCTAAAACAACTAAAAGAAAAAGAAGTTTAAGAAAAGCAACATTAGTTTCAGCTTCGGAACAGAAGCGCGTAAGTATTATGGTTCAATAAGAAAAGGATAGAAAATGCCAAGATCTAAAAATAAAGTAGCATCTCACAGAAGAAGAAGAAAATTATTAAAATTAGCAAAAGGTTACTGGGGCAATCAGGGTAACGTTTTAACTTCTGCAAAAAATGCAATTGAGAAAGGTTTATCTCATGCATACAGAGACAGAAGATTAAAGAAAAGAAATTTCAGAGCACTCTGGATTACCCGTATCAATGCTGCTGCAAGAGTAAATGGTACTACTTACTCTAAGTTAATTGACTCGCTTAACAAAAAAGGAGTTGATATTAACAGAAAAGTGCTTGCCAGCCTTGCTGTAGAAAACCCGGAAGCTTTTTCTGAATTAGTTAAATTTTCTAACAATTAGTTTTATACCCTCAAATGGAAGTATTTCTAATAATTCCTGAGAGGGTATATTTCGTTTAAACCAAATCGCTATGTTGGATCAAAACATTACTGAAATAAAAAACAGTTTTTCAGAGGATATAAATCAGGTTTATTCCTTAAAAACTTTAGAAGAAATCCGAATAAAATATTTTAGCAGAAACGGTTTGGTATCCGTTCTGTTTGATCAACTAAAAGATGCTCCCAAAGAACAAAAACCTGAATTAGGAAAAAAGCTAAACACTCTTCGTGATGAACTTATTGCTAAGTTTGAAGAAATTAAAATCCAACTTATGCAGTCATCAGGTGAGATTGATACAGGTATTGATCTTACTTTGCCCGGGAAAGAAGTTATTATTGGCAGCAAACACATCTTAACTCAAACTCTTGATGAGATAAAATCAATATTTAAGGGACTTGGGTTCTCTGTTGCTGTTGGACCTGAACTTGAATCTGATTATTACAATTTTGAAGCACTCAATTTTCCATCCGATCATCCTGCAAGAGATATGCAGGATACTTTTTTTGTAAGCAAAGATTTTCTGCTCCGCACGCATACAACTCCTGTTCAAATCAGAATTATGGAAAAACAAGCACCACCGGTGCGTGCAATTATGCCGGGAAGAGTCTATCGAAACGAAGCTGTTAGTGCCAGAAGTTATTGTATGTTTCATCAGGTGGATGGAATTTATGTGGATACCGACGTAACATTTGCAGAGCTAAAAGGAACTCTTGTCTCTTTTGCAAAACAATTTTATGGCTCGGATTTGAAGTATCGTTTCCGCCCAAGTTTCTTCCCATTTACGGAACCATCTGCGGAGATGGACATAACTTGTTACTTGTGTAATGGCAAAGGCTGCAAGATTTGTAAAAACTCGGGATGGCTTGAAATTCTCGGTTGCGGAATGGTTGACCCAAACGTTTTTAAATTTGTTAATTATGATTCTGAGAAATACACAGGTTATGCATTTGGAATGGGAATAGAAAGAATTGCTTTATTAAAATACGGAATCACAGATATCAGAATTTTCTTTGATAACGATTTACGATTTTTAAAACAGTTTTAATGCGGATGATCAAATGAAAATATCTCTTAATTGGTTAAAAGAATATGTTGATCTGAATGGAATTTCTGTTAATGAAATTGTTGAACATCTTACTATGTCCGGTCTTGAAGTGGAAGATGTTGAAGATCAGTTAAAAGTTTATGAAAAATTTGTTGTTGGATTAGTTAAAGAAACAACTAAACATCCAAATGCAGATAAATTAACTATTTGCAAAGTGTTTGATGGCAAAAATGATTTGCAGGTAATCTGTGGAGCGCCTAATGTAAAAGCCGGACAGAAAGTTGTTTTTGCACCAATTGGCACTTTAATTCCGAATGGGGAATTTGAAATAAAGAAAGCAAAAATCAGAGGTGTTGAATCATTCGGAATGATTTGCGCAGAAGATGAATTAAATCTTAGTGACGATCACACGGGCATAATGGTATTAGATGATAAGTTTAACCCGGGAGAAAAAATTTCTGATGCGCTCAATCTTAATGATACAATATTAGAAATTGCAATTACACCAAACCGTCCGGATGCACTTTCACATATTGGCGTTGCAAGAGATCTGGCAGCAATATTCAATCGTGGATTTAAAATACCTGAGCTTAATTTAACTGAAACAGGTTCTTCAATAAATGATTTAGCTTCGGTAGAAGTTCTGGATGATATAAATTGCCCACGTTACGTTGCTAAAGTTGTTACCGATGTTGAAATAAAAGAATCACCGGATTGGCTTAAGCAACGTCTTGAAAAAATTGGTTTGAGACCTATTAATAACGTTGTTGATGTAACAAATTTTATTTTGCACGAAGTTGGTCAGCCATTGCATGCATTCGATCTTGATCAACTTAATGGCAGAAAGATTGTTGTTAAAAGCACAAACGAAGAAACAACTTTCACAACTCTTGATTCCAAAGAAAGAAAATTATTGCCGGGCACTTTGATGATTTGTGATGGGCAAAGAGAAGTAGCCTTGGCAGGTGTGATGGGTGGCGAAAACTCTGAGATAACTTCATCAACAAAAAATATTTTAATTGAAAGTGCATACTTTAATCCATCAAGTATAAGAAAAACATCAAAGTTTCTTGGGTTGAGCACAGATTCATCTTACAGATTTGAGAGGGGAACTGATCCAAACATTACAAAGTTTGCCGCTGAACGTGCCGCTCAGTTGATATCAGTATTATCCGGTGGAAAGATTGCTAAAGGGTTAATTGATGTATATCCAAATGTTATCTGTCCAAAGGAAATTGAATTAAGATTTTCCAGAACCACAAAAATTCTTGGTTATGAAATTGAACAACAAAAAATAAAAAATATTCTTTCTAAACTCGGAATGGGCTTAAAGGTTTTATCTGATGATAAACTTTTGGTGTCGGTTCCTACTTACCGACCTGATATTGAACGAGAGATCGATCTGATTGAGGAAATTGCACGTATAAATGGTTATGATAATATCCCAACCGTCTCAAAAATTAATATCACATTAGACAAAAAGCATGATGAAACAGATTTTGATGAAAAGATAAGACTGGCTGCATCATCTCTTGGATTTTTTGAGATGATTAATAATCCTCTTCAATCTCAGGCGGAAGCTGGTTTAACAGGTTCTGCTATTAAAATTTCCAATCCACTTAGCGCAGATATGGAATATCTAAGAACTTCATTGTTAAGCGGAGCATTGTTAACTATTTCTAAAAACTTAAGACAGGGTGTAAAGGATTTAAAGCTATTTGAGATTGGAAATATCTTTAATAAGCTTTCATCAGATGGCATAAAATCTTTCGATGATATTTTCGAAAAACAAAGTTTGATATTTATTATCAGCGGATTAGATGTTAGAAAATCCTGGCAAACCGATGAAATGAAATCAGATTTCTATTGTCTAAAGGGCTATGTAAATTCATTTATTAGCAAGATTGCTCTTGACAATGTTTTAATTGATTCCTATTATTCGAGTGCAAATGAAATTTACGCTTATTACTTAACAAAATCCTTTAAAGATAAAGTGGTTGGAATAGGCGGAAAAATTAAAAATGATGTTCTCAGAAAATTTGATATCAGTCAGGATGTTTATTGTTTTGAATTTGATCTTGATCTATTAAAGTCTATTCAATCAAAATCACGGCAGTATAAAGAACCACTTAAATTCCCTAAAGTTGTTCGTGATTTTGCATTTGTTATGGATAAATCGGTTAAATATCTTGACGTTAAGAATTTTATCTTAAAGAACAGTTCTGATTTACTTAAAGAAGTTGAGCTGTTTGATATTTTTGAAAGCGAAAGTTTGGGAAATGATAAAAGAAGTCTTGCATTTACACTTGAATTTTATGACGAAAACAGAACTTTAACAGAGCAGGAAGTAGAGAAAGATTTTTCTAACTTAATTAAATTGATAACAAATGAATTTAAAGCTAAATTAAGAGGAAATTGATTGGTGGATTTAGCAAAATACGATGCTCTTATTCAGGATCTTTCTTCGATAGAAGCAGAAATTGCTACTCTTGGTAATAAACTTAAAGATATAGAAGAAAGAAAAACCGAACTGGAGCTGGAAATAACAAAAGTAAGACAAGAAAACTCTTATTTGCAAAAACGCATTATGGAGCTTGAGCAATCCCTGGATGAATCCAAGGATAATGAAGAAGGGGATATATTTAATACATTCAACAGCAAGGAGAAAGAAACAATAAAATTAAAATTACAGGATCTCATTTCTAAATTAGATTTTCATTTATCTGCTGACAGGCAGATTTAAGTTCTTAATTAAAATAATGATTGTTTGATGGTGTGGATATTTCAATGACTGAAAAAAAGAAGCTGAAAATAAAAATATTTGATAAAGAATATTCTCTCTTAGTAGAAAACGAAGAAATAGCTAAAGAGCTGGCAATTTATGTTAATAAGGTAATGGAAGAAACAAAAGATGAATTACCTGATCAGCCGGCTCAGACAATAGCTATAATCGCTTGCTTAAATATTGCATACGACTTGTTTATTGAAAAAAATAAAAATCGTGAATTTCTCATTCAAGCTTCGGATAAAATTAAGAGAATCAAGCTTCTTCTTAAAGAACCTGAAATGTCTGACCCATCTTAAGGTTGACCGCACTGCCGTTAACTTAATGAAAAACTAACAGTTAAATTAATTGGGAGTGTGAACTTCGGCGTGTATTACAGGCCTCGCCCCGATTTATCGGGGATTCTAAACTTGTTTTGGAGCAGTGGAAGTAAAAAGCGTTCGAGCACGTTCCCACCGTGCATAATAGGGTTTTTCCTATTAGCCACGGCAGTGTCGGTTTATTATTCTATTACATTGGAGGTTATATGGAATTGGTTGTGATCATCCCGATGGTCGTAGTTCTGATTGTTGTGTTTTTTTATCTGGGTTGGATTTTTAATTCTCGTATTGGAAAGAAAAGTATTGTTGCTGCTAACGAGAAAGCTGATCAAATAATTCAGGATGCTAAAAAAGAAGCTAACAACATTAAACGTGAAAAGCTTCTTGAAGTAAAAGACGAATGGTATAAGAAGAAAGTTGAATTTGACGCTGAAGTAAATCAGAAAAAACAAAAACTTCAGAATCTTGAAAAGCAAATCCAGCAAAGAGAAGAAAACAGCGAAAAGAAATTCGATCTCGTTCTTCAAAAAGAAAAGGAAATTAGAAAACTTGAAAAACAGCTTCAGGATCTTAAAGTTTCACTTGATGAACGTGCAGAAGAAATTAAAAAGTTAGAAGCTGAACAAAACACAAGATTAGAAAAAATTTCCGGACTTACATCCGAAGATGCTAAAAAAATGCTCATCGAGAATATGGTTAATGAGGCAAAAACTGATGCTGCCCAAACCATAAAAGAAATTCACGATAGAGCTAAAGCCGATGCTAAAAAAGAAGCTCAGAAAATTATTGTTCAGGCAATTCAAAGAACCGCCGCCGATTATACTATTGAAACAACCGTCTCTGTTGTTCAGATTCAGAATGATGAAATGAAAGGAAGAATAATTGGAAAGGAAGGAAGAAATATCCGGGCTTTTGAATCCGCTACCGGAGTTGATGTAATTGTTGATGACACACCGGAAGCAGTAATCCTTTCTTCATTCGATCAGTTCAGACGTGAAATTGCGAGAATCTCTCTCGAAAGATTAATCGCCGACGGAAGAATTCATCCTGCAAGAATTGAAGAAGTTGTGCAAAAAGTTTCTCAGGAACTTGAAGAGGAAATTCAACGCGAAGGTGAAAATACAATTATGCAATTAGGTTTGCATAATATGCATCCCGAACTGGTTAAACATATCGGTAAAATGAAATACAGATCCAGCTACGGACAAAATTTATTACAGCACAGTGTTGAAGTTGGTTATTTGACAGGCATAATGGCTGCTGAATTAGGATTAGATCCAGTTTTAGCAAAACGTGCGGGATTGCTGCACGACGTTGGTAAAACAATTGATAAAAGTGTTGAAGGTCCGCATGCATTACTCGGTTATGATCTTACCAAAAAATATAAAGAACATCCCATTGTGATTAATGCAGTTGGTTCTCATCACGAAGATATTGAGATGGAACATCCTATTGCTGCATTGGTTCAATCTGCAGATGCGATTAGCGGGGCAAGACCTGGTGCAAGAAGAGAGCCTCTCGAAAGTTACGTGAAGAGATTGGAGAACCTTGAAACACTTGCAAAATCATTTGAAGGAGTTGCCAAGACTTATGCAATTCAGGCTGGCAGGGAGATAAGAGTTGTTGTAGAACACGATAAAGTTGATGACATTACTGCCGATAGATTAGCACGAGAAATCGCACAAAAAATTGAAGAAGAAATGGATTATCCCGGACAAATAAAAGTTGTGGTAATCCGCGAAGTAAGAAAAGTAGGTTACGCAAAATAAAATTATGAGAGGGCTTAATGCCCTTTCTTTTTTAATATGATAATTGGAATTACAGGAAATATTGGTTCCGGTAAAAGCACTTTCTCAAAGTTTGCGGAAGAACACGGTTATCCCGTAATCAAAGCAGATGATCTCTCAAAATCAATTCTTCAATCCGATCAAAAAGTTAAAGCAGCAGTTATAAAAGAGTTTGGCAATGAATCTTTTGTTAATGATTTACCGAACAAAAAATTTTTAGCTCAGGAAGTATTTAATAATCCTGTTAAGCTTAAAAAACTCGAATCAATACTTCATCCAAAAGTTGTAAAAGAAATAAATCGGCAGATAAAAATTTTAATTAAGTCTAGCCCTGCAGTTTTTGTTGAATCCGCTCTGATTTACGAGGCTGATCTTGAGGAGCAATTTGATTTTGTTGTACTTGTTGCTGCAGATCAGAATATAAGACTTGAAAGAAAAATTAAATCCGGAACGAGCAGAGAAGATTTTCTGTTAAGAGATTCCAATCAGATTCCGGAAGAAGAAAAAAAGAAAAGAGCTGATTTTATTTTTTCAAACAATTCAACCGTAGAAGAACTTTACTCAAAATTTAAGCTGCTTTTACTCACTTTGAGTTTAAGATAACTGCATCACATCATTACGATTATTCCTTTTATTACTTCATCTTAATTTTAATTCAAAACAGAAATACACTAAATTTGAAATGTATTTTTATAGGAGTTTACTGTGAATATTATAAATCAACTAATTGTTCAAATCGTCCAGTTGATGCCCAAACCGGTTGTTGGATTTTTCTCTAAAAAATACATTGCAGGGGAATCACTTCAGGAAGCAATTAATCTTGTAAAAAAATTAAATGCAAAAGGAATTCACGCCACTATGGATGTGCTGGGTGAATCCGTTAAAAACAAATCCGAATCCATCGAAGCTAAAAACCAATGCCTTGAAGTTTTAGATGCAATAGAAAAAAATAAATTGATGGCAAACCTTTCAATTAAACCAACACAAATGGGCTTAGCCATTGATGAGGAATTTGCTTATCAACAGGTGAAAGAAATCGTAAGCAAAGCCGCAGAATATAAAAACTTCGTTCGTATTGATATGGAGGACTCGCCTTACATTGATAAAACAATAAATCTTTATAAACGATTGTATGAAGATTATAAAAATGTTGGCGTTGTAATTCAATCTTATATGAGAAGAGCATTAGATGATGTTATCGCTTTGAACAAAATGGGGACTAATTACAGGCTATGCAAAGGAATTTATAATGAACCTCCTTCAATTGCATATAAAGGCAAACAGGAAGTAAGAGAAAATTATCTTAAACTGCTCGATAAAATGCTTCAGGATGGTAATTATGTCGGAATTGCCACCCACGATAAATTCCTGATTGATGCTGCATATCAGAAGATAAAAGAACTTAACATTCCAAAAGATAAATTTGAATTTCAGATGCTGCTTGGCGTACGAGAAGATTTGAGAGACAAAATTAATAACGATGGGTATAAAATCAGGATTTATGTTCCGTTTGGTAAAGACTGGTATGCTTATTCGCTCAGAAGACTGAAAGAAAATCCGTCTATTGCGGGACATATCGTAAAAAGTTTTCTTACACTCGGAAAGAGATGATAGTTTTAGGTATAGAAAGTTCCTGCGATGAAACATCTGTTGCGGTTATTAAGGATGAAAAATTAACTGCCAATCTTGTTTCATCTCAGGATTTTCACAAATTGTACGGTGGAGTTGTACCTGAATTATCAAGTCGTGCTCATCTTCAGATTCTTAATCCTCTTGTTAAACAAGCTCTAAAAATTTCAGATGTAGAATTAAAAGATATTGATCTGATTGCTGCAACAGCCGGACCCGGATTAATCGGTGCACTGCTGGTTGGACTTACTTATGCAAAAGGATTATCACTTTCTTCAGATAAACCTTTCATCGGTGTTAATCATATTGAAGGACATATTTTTTCCGGATTCCTGATGAAGCAAAAACCTGAGTTTCCATTTCTTTGCCTTGTTGTTTCCGGTGGACATACACTTCTGCTGCTCGTTAAAAGTTTTACAGAGATTTATAAATTAGGTTCAACGGTTGATGATGCCGCTGGAGAGGCTTTTGATAAAGTATCCAAATTGCTCGGGCTCGGGTATCCGGGCGGACCAAAAATACAAAAAGCTTCTGAATCCGGTGATCAGAAGAAAATAAATTTTCCGGTAGCCGAATTAAAAACCAAATATGATTTTTCTTTCAGTGGATTAAAAACTTCTGTGCTAAGATATGTTCAGGCAAACGGTGGAGCGGATAAATTGAGTACTCAGGATGTTAGTGATATCGCAGCTTCGTTTCAGTATGCTGCGGTTAAAGCTTTGGTAAAAAATGTTTCCCGTGCACTGGAAAATTTTGATGTAAAAACAATTTCAGTAGTCGGTGGTGTTGCTGCAAATAAGCATTTGAAAGAAGAAGTAAACAAGATTGCTGCAAAGTACAATAAATCTGTTGTTATACCTGATTTAGAATTTTGCGGAGATAATGCCGCAATGATTGCATTCAGAGGCAAATCACTTTTTGAAAACGGATTCAGAGATAGCCTTTCGTCCAAACCATTTCCCGCCTTAAGTAAAAATCACTTCTTAGAACTTCAATAAACAGTTGACAATTGTTAATTGAATTTTGCTATTAACTTTTTTAAGTTTAATCAGAATTTATAACTACAAAATTGTTTTTTTAATTACTTACCCCTTTCTCTTCTTTATCAGCGGGGGACTGACTTAATGGTTAGGTGCTTTAGGTTTTTGCATTTTGATTTTGTTTTAAGTGTTCTCGAAAGCAGCGGACTAATTAATCCCTTACTACGCGGGGACAGGCTCACAAAGCGGAGTTTCTCATGCCAAAAAACATTTTATTACTTTTGGTGGTATTAACCTTAACAAGCTGTGACTCAGTTGAGCCGCCGGAAATAACTCCTTCTTCCGAGTTCTTTCCATTTGCTGTTGGAAACTACTGGAGATATGAAGATAATTTTTCTTCTGCAGATACGAATTACATTAATAAATTTACCACATTAATAACTGATGTTGAAGAGATTGGAAATTTCAGTTGGTTCAAATTTACAAGTGAAGCAAATGATTTTCGTTTTTATGGTCATTTGATGATTGAAAATGACAGCGTTTACTCGTTACAGCAGAACTTTACTAATTACGTAAGATCGCTTGAGTATATAATTCCCAAAGGGAAAGAACAAAGTTTTTACTCTTTAATGGGCGGAGATGTAAGTTTACTGAAGAAAGTAGTAAAACTGGACACGGTCATTAATACGAAGATCGGAGCTTTTAAAAATTGCTTCAAATATGAATATTCAACTCCTAATTCGTCTGTAAAAGAGATATTAGCCTTCGGCATCGGGATAATTGAAAAAGAAGAAATCGGCTATTCACTTTATGGTGAAGAGATATATAAACTTTCCCGAAAAATTTTAAGTGCAAGAATTAAAAAAGTGTATTAGAGATTTGTTAAGCCCAAAATCGTGGTAGTTTTACTAATTTAAATTACCTACTACTTCAATAAACAATTTCACTTAACTGCTGTATATTGCAAACCATAATTTTTAATACTCGTACATCAATCAATAGAAAAATTTGCCGTTAAAAGTCTTTAACATATTCAGTAAGCTGCAGCTAAGCATTATTTTTGTAGCATTCTTTTCGATAATCGCTGTAGGTTACTATACTTTTTTTACGGGAAATCATTTTGATCTTGAGGCGCCAGTAAGATTTGAAATAAAAGACGGCGAACCATTTTCGAGTGTGGTTGATAGATTGTATGAACAAAAAATTATTCCTAATAAGTTTAATTTCAAAGTTGCAGCATTTCTTTACGGCGCTGAAAAAAATATTAAAGCCGCCAGATTCCGGATAGAGAATGATTTAAGCTATCTGGATCTGCTTGATTTGTTCGTTAATGGTCCTGCAGATTATCTTAGATCAATTCGGGTAAATGATGGACAAACTTTAAAGTGGCTCGGAGGAAAAGTAAGGCGCGATTTAAGAATTGATTCTGCCTCCTTTGTTAATAAAGCTAATGACAGAGAATTCATTAAGTCATTAGGATTAAATGTTCCAAATCTCGAGGGATATTTATTTTCAACAACTTATAAAATTTATGAACGCACTCCGCCCGAAGAAGTTTTAACAATTATGCATAGGGCACTTAAATATTTTTTTACTGATTCTCTAATAACCCGCGCCAGAGAAATTGGTTTTGATACTCATAAAACTCTTACCTTGGCTTCAATAATAAAAGGTGAAACAAATCTTGTTGATGAGATGCCGAGAATTTCAGGTGTTTATCACAACAGATTAAAAATCGGAATGCGATTACAGGCAGATCCAACAATTCAATTCCTGCTTCCGGATGGATGGAGAAGATTAACGTACAAAGATTTGCAGATTGAATCTCCGTACAATACTTACAGATATTCAGGTTTACCGCCCGGTCCGATTAACAATCCCGGAGCAAATGCTATACTTGCGGCGTTGTATCCGGAAAAGAATAATTATTTGTATTTTGTAGCTGATGGAAATGGCGGACATAGATTTGCCCGGACTTATTCTGAACATTTAAAAAACGTTGCCGTATATAGAAAATGGCTTTCTCAACAAAACAAAAAATAAAAATATTATTTGCGTTAGCATCTGTTATAGTTTTGGTGCGATGCGCAAATCAATTGCCTCCCGGTGGCGGTGAAATCGATACAACTCCACCTGAAATTATTTACAGTTATCCCGCAAACGGCACAGTTAATTATTCTGAAAATTATTTTGAGCTGGAGTTTTCTGAATATGTTGATAAAAGATCTTTCAAGGAAGCTTTATTCGTCTCACCTGCATTTGATGAAAAATTTGAAATTAGCTGGAGTGGTAAATCTGTAGAGGTATATTTTCCTGATGGGTTGAAAGACAATGTAACTTACGTTGTAACTGTCGGAACGGATGTGGTTGATGTTAACAATCGGAACAGAATGGCAAATTCTTATTCATTTGCTTTTTCAACCGGAGAAAAAATTGATACAAGAACTATTAGCGGCAAAGTTTATGGAAAAGGTATTGAAGGCACATTAATCTTTGCCTACAGATTTATAGATGATATAACCAATTATCTTAATCGCAAACCAGATTACCTATCGCAGATTGGCAAAGATGGAAGTTATAAATTAAATGGTCTTTCAGAATCATTTTACCGTGTGTTTGCTGTTAAAGATCAGCTTAGAGATTTTATTTATCAGATGGATCAGGATGAAATCGGTATCCCTTTTAAAGATATAAATCTTACCGGAAGTGATTCAAGTTTTAGCGGATTAAACTTTTTTATTAATAAAATTGATACTGTTGCTCCGCGATTAATCAGCACTGTGATGACAGACAATAATCATATTTTGGTAACATTAAGCGAACAGTGTGATACTTCGGTTGTTAATGCTTCCAACTTTTTTATTTATGATTCAACTTCAAATCAGATTTTGAATCCTGTTTTTGCATTCTCAAGTATTACAAAAAAAGATGAGATTGTGCTGGTTCAAACCAACAGGCTGCAGGATGACCATAAGTATTATCTTACTGTTAGAAAGCTTACTGATCTTTCAGGAAATATTTTTAAGGATGACTCCAAAGAATTAATTATCAGTGACAGAACTGATACAACCGCACCCAAATTGATTAAGAAGCAGCCCGAGCAGCAGTCAAAAATTGATTTCCTCAATCCTGTTTTTACTTTTTATTTTGATGATGCTATCGCGAATAAAGAAATTCAAAAGGCGCTGTCTTTTACAGATACATTAAAGAATAAAATATCATTCACTTATTATTTTGAAGATGATGCAACTTTAGTGATTAAGCCATCAGCAGATCTGAAACCTGATAGAAATTTTATTATCAGCATTAATTTATCTTTCTTTACAGATGCAAATGGTAACAAAACTGATTCAGTTTACACACATAAATTTTCTACAATATCCGGAATCGAATTCACAGGACTTTCAGGTAAAATAAACTCAGAAAGAAAAAATATTATTCTTCTGTTGCAGGATGAAAAAAATCCGGAAAAGTTTTACACTACAAAACCCGATCAAACATATACATTTAAATTTGAAAGAATTGATGCGGGGACATATAAACTCTGGTACTACTTTGATGATGACAGCAGTAATACTTATGATTATGGTTATCCGCAGCCGTTTAAATTTGCGGAGGAGTTTGATTTCATTCCTGATACAGTAAAGCTAAGGGCAAGATGGAGCGTTACGGATTTTAATATCAACACTAAGTAAAGATACTCAGTTAGGTTGGTAGATAATGTTTCCGTTTTTTATTGTATGAGAAAGAAGATTTTTACCAACATTATAAATTATTTCAGAATAATCATCAGTACCAAAAACAGCAAAATCAGCCTGTTTACCAATTTCAATACTTCCCACACGATTTTCAATCATCAAAGCTTTTGCTGCGTTAATCGTGATTGAATTAATGACTTCTTCAATTGTCATCTTCATTTTTATTGCTGCCAGACTCATAATCAATTGCATATTCTGAATGTGCGAAGAACCAGGATTATAGTCACTCGCAATTGCAACTATTGCATCATTATCAATTAGTTTTCTTGCAGGAGCAAATTGATAATCCAGAAAAAACGAAACTCCGGGTAATAAAACAACTGCTGTATTTGAGTGAGTGAATTTATTAAGATCTTCTTCTTTCAGAACTTCCAGATGATCCACACTTACCGCATTGTGTTTAAGTGCAACATCCAAACCACCGATATTATTGAATTGTTCTGTATGCAGTTTAAGATGAAGTCCATTTTGTTTTGCAACAGAAAAAATCGAATCAATCTCATCAGCGTTAAATGCGGTTGATTCACAGAAACCATCACAAAATACTGCAAGTTTATTTTTAGAAATGTGTGGAATCATCTCCTGATTTATCAGGTTTATGTATGCCGTGCGATTATTTTTTAGTTCAGGAGGAAAAGTATGTGCGCCAAGAAAAGTTGAAATGATATCAATAGGATAAAACTCATCAATAATTTTAATTGCGTGAAGTAATTTTATTTCGTTTTCAAAATCTAATCCATAGCCGCTTTTTATTTCTAAAGTTGTTACGCCTTGTCTGATGTATTCATTAATTCTTGGTTTAATAACATTAACTAAATTTGGCAGGGAAGTGTTACGGACTGCGTTAACGGTAGTGATAATTCCGCCTCCTTGTCTTGCAATTTCTTCATAGCTCGAACCAGCGAGTTTAAGTCTGAATTCTTTGGAACGCGAGCCTGCAAATGCTGTGTGGGTGTGGCAATCAATTAAGCCCGGAAGAATTACTTTGTTTTTTAATTCTATTTTTTCTGCAGAAGAGAATTTACTCAAAAAGTTATTAGGCAGGATATCTTTTATTAATCCGTCTTCACAAACAATAAAGTGATCCGTCAGAATTTCCTGCTCCGATAATTCTTTACCTCGCTTATAATTTTTACCATTAGTATTGCAGGTTACAATTTGGGCAGCATCTGTAAATAGCTTAATCATTATTTGAAGATATTAATTTTATCTTTAATCACTTTAGCTTCTTTGTAGCCAAGCTGGTTTAATCTAAATCTTAAATTATCAGCACTTTTCTGATCACTGAAGTCCCCAACTTTTACTTTGTAAAATGGAGGTTCAAAATCTACATAAATTTCATTCTTGTCTAACTTATCAATCACATCGGTTTTAATCTGATTTGCTTCTTCAAGATTATCTGTGCTTGTAACTAAAACTCTGAAACCATCAGAAGTACCTGTAAGGATTTTTCTATTATTTTCTTTGGATGACTCACCATATCCAAACCATATCTGTTTGTTTTGGTTATTAGAACCCTGCTTTTTTTCCGGCAACTCTATTTTTGATTTGTACGGGCTTATGTCAAAATCTTCATTTAAATCTTTCGGATAGGATACCTGAGATGTTTGATCAGAATCCTGAGATTTTTCTGTATCGCTTTTTGAATATCTGCTTCCTGTTGAGGTGCCACAAGCAGTAATGAATATCAATGCCCCAATAAAAAGCAATAACAGGATTGAATGGATATTTTTCATTTTGTTACTCTAAAAATTCTTTTCAAATATAACCTTTTTTTAAAAGCAGTAAAATTTAATCAAAGATAGAATAAAGTGAGTTACAATTAATAATCTTCATTTTTTGAGAAAGAATACATTTTTTAGTAATTTTGCATATCATTTTAAAAAAGAATAACTAAAATGGCATCAAAAAGACTGAAAATATTGTTTGTAACATCAGAAGTTGTACCTTTTGTTAAAACAGGAGGACTTGCGGATGTTTCAGCGGCTCTCCCTCAAATGCTCTCCGAATTAGGTCACGAAGTTAGAATTGTAATTCCTAAATATGGCGCAGTGGATGAAAGAAAATTTAAGATTCACGAAGTCGTTAGATTAAAAGATATCAATATTAAGATTGGAGATAAAGAAGTTGTTTTTTCTTTAAAGTCCTGTTTTTTGCCTGGACCAAGAATAAGAGTTCAAATCTATTTTTTGGATAATCAGGAATATTTTGGCAGCCGAAACGGTTTATATCAGGATCCTAAAACTGGTAAAGACTATCCGGATAATGATGAAAGATTCGTTCTTTTAAGCCGAGCAGTAATGGAGCTAATCATTAAACTTGGCTGGATTCCGGATATAATCCATTGCAACGATTGGCAGTGTGGATTGATTCCTGCTTACTTAAAAACTGTTTATAAAGATCAGGAAGGATTTGATCAGTTTAAAACGCTTTTCACAATTCATAACTTAGCTTATCAGGGTGAATTTAGCCCAGCTTCTTTTAAGAAAACAGGTTTACCCAAAGAGTTGGAATCTTCATCAAAAGGTATAATGAAAGATGGCAAAGTTAATTTTATGAAAAGTGGCTTGCTTTATGCCGATGTTATTAACACTGTTAGCCAGACTTATGCAAATGAAATCAGAACAAAAGAAGAGTATGGTGAAGGATTAAAAGATGTTTTGGCTAAAAGAAAAGATTCATTATTCGGCATTGTGAATGGAATAGATAAAAATGTCTGGAACCCGGAAAAAGACAAACACATTCCTGTGAACTACTCAAGTAAGAATATCGAAAAGAAAATTGAAAATAAAAAAGAACTTGCTGAAAGATTCGGTTTGGAGTTCAAAGAAGATGTTCCAATCATAGGTATGATTTCAAGATTATATGATTCAAAAGGTTTTGATCTCGTTCAAAAAGGATTTAATGATCTGATGAAATTAAATTGCCAGATAATTTTACTCGGAACCGGTGATTATAAGTACCATACATTCTTCGAAAAAATGGCATCAAAATATCCCAAAAAGTTTGCCTGCTATCTCGGATTTAATGATGAGCTCGCTCACTTAATTGAAGCAGGTGCAGACATGTTCCTTATGCCATCCAGATATGAACCTTGCGGATTAAATCAAATGTACAGCCTTGTTTACGGAACTGTTCCCATTGTTAGAGAAACCGGTGGTTTAGCTGATACAGTTCAGAAATTTAATGAAAAACATGAGGAAGGAAACGGATTTGTATTCAAAAAATATGATGCTGCAGAAATGATAAAAGAGATTAAGAGAGCTATAAAGATTTTTGCCGATACCAAAACCTGGCAGAAAATTATGAAGTCCGGAATGAAGCAGGATTTTGGATGGGATTTATCTGCAAAAAGATATATTGAGTTGTATAAAACAATTCTCTCATCTGAATAAGGAATGAAGAACAGAGCAGTATTCCTGGACAGGGATGGAACATTGAATGAAGATCCAGGATATTTAGGTGACCCGGCTAAACTTGTAATCTTTCCGGAAGTATTTGAGTCATTATCTATTCTTAAGAATAAATATCACTTCAAATTAATTGTAGTCTCAAATCAATCTGGCGTTGCAAGGGGATTAATTAGTGAATCGGATGTAAAAGCCGTTAACAATAAATTAAAAGAAGATTTATCAGTAAAAGGAATTATAATAGACGATTTTTATTACTGTACAGCGCATCCGGAATTTAATTCTGTCGAAGATTGTGAATGCAGAAAACCATCACCTAAAATGATTTTTGAAGCAGCAGAAAAACATAATATTGAATTATCGCAATCATATCTGATTGGGGATACAATAACAGATATTCAAACCGCAATAAACGCAAATATTAAATCAATATTGGTAAAAACCGGCAAAGGTTTGGATAGTATTTCTATCTTGCAAAATGAAAATTATTTTCCAAGCTTTGTAGCCGAAAATTTAAGAGAAGCATGTAATTTTATAATTAAAGATTCCTTTGGAGAAACAATTAGTGCTTAATAAAATATTTGGCTCTTTAGTAGTTCTGATTTTTACACTCACCTTTGTTAGTTGTAATGATGCTCCCACAGACATAGGCTCTGACCTGTTGACACAAGATGATTTAGTTGTTCAAAAAATTGATTCAGCTGCTGATTCACTTTACCAGCAATCAAATACATTTAAGAAAGTTTATTCGCTCAGTACTGCAGCACGTATTTATTTAGGCAAAGCAGAAAACATTACATCGCATTTATTGCTAAAATTTGTCTTCGCTTTACCCGATTCAGTTAAGGAAGATTTGAAAAATGGTAAAATCAGCGTGATTCAATCCTGGGTTGAACTTGTAAAAGAATACAGCTTTGGTGATTCATTGGCTAATTTTGATTATGAGGCATTCAAAATAGAGAGAAATTGGAGTAGTACTACATTTACGTCAGATAGTTTACCTTTTCTAACAATTGGAAATATAAATTTAAGCAGTAATCAATCTGTAAAAAATGATTCTCTTTATTCATTCGGTCTGGATAATTCTTTGGTTGCAGACTGGCTGTTAAGCAGTGCAGATACAAACAGAGCAAAAAATTATGGAATTATTGTTAGTCCAAAACCCACATCAAATAAGATTGTTGGATTTACTGCTTATAATCTTACAGCAACAAATGACCCGAGATTAAAAATAATTATTGATAAACCCGGTGTTTTTAGAGACACTGTTACAGGATTTATCTCCGCAGACTTAAGTGTTATTCGTGGCGATTTACCTTCTGTTGGTTCTGAAAATGTTGCTGTTCAACCAGGACTATCTGCCCATACTAAATTATTTTTTGATTTATCAAAAATTCCTCAGAATATTGTCATCAACTCTGCAAAATTAACTTTAACTATTGATACGGTTTTGACAAAAACAGGAAATCCATTTGCTAATTTGCTTCGTGTTTATCTTCTCAGTGACTCAACAACAAAAGAAATAAACACTAATTACATATACGGACTAAACAGAAGCGGAAATACATTTACAGGTGATATCACTAATATTATCCGTGCAATCACAAATGGTGTGGATAATCAGGGATTTTTAATCAAGGCTTTAGATGATTTATCTGGTGTTGAACTTTTTGTTCTAAAAGGCAGCAATGCAGCTAATTTATCTCAAAGACCACGTCTTGAAATTTTATACTCGAAAAAGAAGTAATGTCTAATGAAAATAATTTTTAATACTTTCTTATTAATTCTGCTTTCATATTCGTTTACCATTGCTCAAGAAAGCTCGCCTTATACCAGATATGGCATTGGTGATATAAATTATGGTTATTCTGCAAGGCATTTAGGAATTGGCGATATTGCGTCATCTGTTTTGGATCCGGATCACATATTAATTTCCAATCCTGCCAGCTGGTCTGCTTTAAATCGTACTAGAATTGAATTCAGTCTTGGTTATAAAGGTGTTGATATTTCTGATAAAAACAGAAGCGCATTTACAAGTGAAACTGAATTCAGAGGGGCTACTTTTGGATTTCCGATAAGCAGAGATTATGGAATAGGATTCGTAACCGGAATTCTTCCGTACTCAAAAATCAGTTATGTAGCTGAGAAGAAATTTGAAGATTTAACTAACGACTTTCCCACCTATAAATTAACTTATGAGGGAAGAGGAGGATTATCAAAATTTTTTCTTGGATCATCTGTTATCCTGCCATTAGGAATTCACTTCGGTGCAAGCTTTGATTATTATTTTGGCAATTTACGTTACTATTCTAAAATTGAATTTGAAAAAGGTTCATCTAACATAAATACAACATTCGAAAACAATCGCAATTCTGATGGGGTTGGAACAACGATAGGATTAATCTCTCCTGATTTATCAAACGTATTTCAGATTAGTTCTCTAAGCAATTTAAGATTAGGCTTTTCATTAAACTTTATAAATGATTTAAATACTGATACATTATTTAGTGCAACATCGCTCAGTGTTATAGACACTTTAAGCATTGCATCTATTAAAACTTCTATTCCTTACAGATTAATTGGCGGCATTAGTTTTGCATTTCAGGAAATGCATAATTTTAATTTGGATTTTATGTATCAACCTTGGAGTGATTACAGATTCAATAATATTAAATCAGATTTTCTGAGAGATGCATCAAAAATCAGTTTTGCTTATGAGTATATTCCTAAGAAAAATATAGGAATGACAAGCTGGGAACTGATGACATTTAGAGCTGGTTTAAGTTATGAACAAACTCAGTATTTATTTAATGGAAAGGGAATAGATCAGTATTCGGTTTTTGGTGGCTTCTCTTTCCCGATTGGTATAGATAATACTATTGATTTCGCATTGCAATATGGGTTTAGAGGCACAACCGAGAATGATTTATTAAAGGAAAATTTTGTTAAAATTTATCTCGGTATTAGTTTTGGGGAACTTTGGTTCTTACGTTTTGAAAAATAATTCACTAAAATTTTAGGGAAAGTAAAGTGAAAACATCTCTTAAAATATTCGGATTTGCAGTCGTTTTATTTTATACCTCTGCATTTGCTCAAACACTTGATTCTATGAAAGTTCTGGAATACTACAGCTTATTTTCAGAATATCATAAAAATAAAGATTATGAAAGTGCTCTTCCTTATGGTTGGCAGGTAATTGAGGCAAATCCTACCAAATTTAGTAAATGGATTTACTATAAAATGGAAGAATGCCTGTGGTCAGTTCACGATTCTTCTAAGACTGATCCGCAGCTTGTTAAATCTGTGCAAGATACAATACTTTATTTTTATGACTTGGCAATAAAGTATCGGGAACAAGACAAAGGCTATTTCCAGGTTAGAAAAGCATATGTATCTGAAATATGGTTAAATCTTCCACCAGAAGTTACTATTCCTGCTTATGAGAAAGCTGTTGAATGGCAGCCGGAATTATCAGCTTTCTATTATGACAGACTGGGGCAGCTTTATAAAAATAATGATGATGGTGAGAACGGATATAAATTAAAAGCTTTGGAAGTTTACAACATATTAAGTGATAGAGAACCTGATAACGAAACCTGGAATGTCCGCAAAAAAGAATTAGTTGAGAATATTGATGAGTTACTAGCAATAGTTAAAGCTTCTTGGGAAAAAGATAAAACTAACGTGAAAAAAGCTAAAGAATATGCAGCAATTGCTATTCAGGCTTCTGTTTATGCTGAAGCAGTTGCACCATTAGAATTTTTGGTACAAACCGAACCTGAAAATGTTGGTTTCTTAACACAGCTTGGAAATGTTTATACAAGATTAGAAAATTCAGTCAAATCAGAAGAAGTATTTTCTAAGCTAATTAAGTTAGAGCCAAATAATAAAGATCACTACTTCTATTTTGGAAAAGCTTTAATGGATGCCGGAAAATATTCTCAGGCAAGAACTCAGTTCTTAAAAGCTAGCGAAGTAGGCAACGGTTGGGCTTTACCAATTTTTTATGAAGGATTTTTGTATGAGCAATCTGCTAATAACTGTACTGATTTTGACAGAAAGCTGGTTTATCTTCTAGCGCAGCAGACTTATAGAAAAGCCTTAAGTATGGATCCTAATCTTGGTGAGGCGAGAGATAGAATCAATGCTCTCTCCGGAGCAGTGCCAACTAAGGAGGATCTCTTCTTCCGAAATATCAAATCCGGTACAAGTTTACCAATAACTTGTGTTGGCTGGATTGGCAGAAGCGTAACAATTCCTTAAATTTTATTTAGCTTAATGAATGAAAAGGTTTCTTGAGAATTCAGGAAACCTTTTCTAATTTTACTTCACTCTTTAATCATAATTATTACTAAATATGGAATCACATCTTAAAAAAGACCCAGAAATATTTAATGTTCTTCAATCAGAGATTAACAGGCAAACCAATAAACTTGAATTAATTGCATCAGAAAATTTTGTTAGTCCCGCTGTTCTTGAAGCAACCGGCTCTGTCCTTACAAATAAATATGCAGAAGGTTATCCCGGTAAACGATACTATGGCGGATGTGAGTTTGTTGATATGGCTGAAGACCTTGCACGGGAAAGACTCAAAAAGCTTTTTTCTGCTGAATACGTTAATGTACAGCCGCACAGCGGATCACAAGCTAACATGGCTGTATTAATGACCTTTTTAAAACCAGGAGATAAATTTGTTGGATTAAGTCTGGCACACGGAGGTCATTTAACACACGGTTCACCGGTTAATTTTTCGGGTAAATTGTATCAGGCAATAGGGTATGAGCTTAATGAGGAAACAGGATTACTGGACTATGATAAAATTGATGATCTGGTAAAAAAGGAAAAACCTAAAATGATTATCACAGGTGCAAGCGCTTACTCAAGAGATTGGGATTATTCAAAGTTCAGAGATATTGCCGATTCCGTTGGTGCTTTTCTAATGTGCGATATGGCTCATCCCGCAGGATTGATTGCTAAAGGTCTGTTAAATAATCCCCTTAAGTATTGCGATATTGTTACATCTACAACACATAAAACTTTACGTGGTCCTCGTGGTGGTATTATCTTAATTGGAAAAGATAAAGAAAACCCCTGGGGATTAACAACTCCTAAAGGTGACAGAGTTAAAATGTTATCTGAACTTATAGATAGCATGGTTATGCCCGGTATTCAGGGTGGACCTTTGATGCACGTTATAATGGCTAAGGCAGTGGCGTTTGGAGAAGCTTTATCTGATAACTTTAAATCTTATGCAAATCAGGTTGTTAAGAATGCAAAGGCTCTTTCTAAAAAATTGATAGAATATGATTTTAAGGTTGTTTCAGGCGGTACCGATAATCATTTAATGTTAATTGATTTATCAAACAAAAATGTTACCGGAAAGCAAGCCGAGATATCACTTGAGCAAGCTGGAATTACGGTCAACAAAAATATGGTACCGTTTGATAAACGAAGTCCATTTGTTACAAGTGGCATTAGAATCGGGACTCCGGCATTAACTACCCGAGGAATGAAAGAAAAAGAAATGGAAAGAATTGCTTATATCATAAACAAAGCAATTAACAATTTTGATAATGAACAAATTCTTTTACAGTTAAAAAATGAGGTAAAAGAATTTGCATCTTCTTATCCTCTTTTCTCCTGAAACAAGTTTAAGTGCAAATTGTGGAAGAAGAAATAGCATTAAAGAATAATGAAGATCAGGAAGAGATTTCCGACGAAAGGGAAATGACTTTTCTTGAGCATCTTGAAGAATTAAGATGGAGGATAATTTATTCATTAATCGGAGTAGTTGTAGGCACCATTGTAGCCTGGTTTTTTATTGATTATCTGATTGAATATGTTTTATTGAAACCTGCAAAAGATTCAGGTGCTGATCTTCAAAACCTCAGACCTTTTGGACAGCTTTTTTTGTACGTGCAAATAGCAATTATGGTCGGAATTGTAATAAGTATTCCGAACATATTTTTTCAACTATGGAAATTTATTGCTCCTGCATTGCATAAAAACGAAAGACGATATGTTTTATGGATAGTTGTTTTTTCTTCACTTTGTTTTCTTGCAGGGATAGCGTTTGCTTATTTTGTTATGTTACCTTTGGCACTAAAGTTTGCGGCACAGTTTGGAACTGAATCAATTAAAAATCAGTTTGCTATTGATGAATATATGTCAATTATAATAAGTGTTATGCTTGCTGCAGGGTTAGTTTTTGAATTACCTATGTTATCCTTTTTTCTTTCAAAGCTTGGCATCTTAAAACCATCTTTTATGAGAAAATACAGAAGGCATGCCATTGTAATTATAATGATCTTTGCAGCATTCTTAACACCGGGTGCGGATCCTGTATCTCAGATTGTTCTCGCAGTTCCATTGGCACTGTTATATGAAATAAGTATATTAGTTTCAAAAGTCTCACAGAAAAAAATTGTCTAAAGTCAACTTAAAACAAATTAGCGCTCCTATTCAAACCGAACTTGATAAGTTCAGTGATATATTTAAATCAGCAATGCGTTCAAATGTTGGTTTGGTGGACCTTGTTGCAAGATATATTATCAGACAAAAAGGGAAAAAAATCAGGCCACTTCTTGTTTTATTATCTGCAAAATTAGCCGGTGGAATAACTGAAAGGACTTATCGGGGAGCAGTCTTAGTTGAATTACTTCACACAGCAACTTTAATACACGATGATGTTGTTGATAATGCTGATAAAAGAAGAGGGATGTGGTCTATAAATGCACTATTCAAAAATAAAGTTGCGGTACTAATGGGCGATTATCTATTATCCCGCGGCTTAATGATTGCAGTTAATGGAAAAGATTATGATTTTCTCAGCGTCATTACAGAAGCTGTAAAAAGAATGTCCGAAGGAGAACTTCTTCAAATTCAAAAAACTAGAAAACTTGATATTGATGAACAGACATACTTTAGAGTTATCTCTGATAAAACTGCTTCTTTATTAGAAACTTGTTGTACTATTGGAGCTCTTAGTGCAACAGAAAATAATGACTATGTCCAAGCCCTTAAAAATTTTGGTCACAATTTAGGAATGTCGTTTCAGATACGCGATGATATACTGGATTACGAAGGTAAATCCAGCATAATAGGAAAACCAGTTGGAGGTGATATCAAAGAGAAAAAAATAACATTGCCTCTTATTTATTCTTTAAATAAAGTTTCCAACAGTGAAGCTGCTAAAGTTAAGAAAATTATAAAGAACGGGAGTAAAAAGTCCGGTGTAAGTGATGTGATAAAATTTGTTCAAGAAAATAATGGAATTGATTATGCTTTATCAGTTTCAAAAACCTTTTCTGAAGAAGCAAGAAAATCATTATCAATTTTTGCTGATTCACCAACAAAAATTGCTCTTGAATCCCTTATTGAGTTTGTAACCGAAAGAAAAAACTAATCGTTTCCTTTCTTAATCTCTTCTTTAAATAAAAATCCCTTTACTGGTTCTCTTAATGTTAAAACAGGGCAGGGAGCTTTTCTTACAACCTTTTCTGCAGTGCTACCAAATAAAATATGCTCAACCCCACTGTGTCCGTGTGTTGCGATAATTATAATATCAACATCTTCTTCAGACGCAGTATCAATTATCTCTACAAATGGCTTACCCGTTTTTATAATTGTTTTGGATTTTAATTCAGCAGGGATCTCGTTTTTGGCAAGCTTATTTAATTCTTCGCGTGCACGTTCATCCCATTCTGTATTAACAGTTGGGATGGCTATTTGTCCAATACTGAAATCAGGAGGATAGATTATTGGCTCTACAACATAAACAAGAATAAGCTCTGCTTTAAATTGTTTCGCAAATGTAATTGCATACCTCAAAGCGCTCTTTGAGTAATCTGAAAAATCAATAGGAACCAGTACTTTGTTTATTTTAAGATCCATGTCATTTACCTTTCTCGTTTGGTAAATTATACTGAAGATTAAAGTAATCTTCATTTAGTTTTCTTAATCTGAGAGCAATTATACTTGATATTCCATTTAAAATCTTGATACCTTTTTTGGGATATTTTTCTATGAACTCATCCAGATCAGGTTTGAAAATTACCGATACAGTACAATCTGATTTTGCAATTGCAGAAGCTGATCTTTTTTCACCATCTACCAAAGCTAACTCGCCAAAAAAATCTCCGTTAGAAAAAACTGCTAATGATTTTTTTTCGCCAACATTATTTTCTCTTACAATTTCAACTTTGCCTTCACGGATAACATACAATCCAATTCCAGGATCACCCTGATAAAATATATATTCTCCTTCAACAAAAGTCCGGTTATGAATAATCTTTAATAAAGAATTTAGATCGTGTTTAGATAATTCTTTAAAGAGTGGAATTGATTGCAGAGATTTTTTTAAATCTGCTTCTTCTTTGGATGAATTAAAAAAATTAACCCAAAAACTACTATGGACAGGTTTTTGATTTTCCATAAATCCTCTAATTAAATAATTCGGATTCTGCAACCCTCCAGAGTTTCTGGCAGGGAAATCTGTTTTCGTAAAAAGCTCTTCCTACAATTACAGAATCTATTCCAATAGGTAAAAATGCCTGTAAATCTATTAACTCATCTTTATTTCTTATTCCGCCAGAGTGAGTTACTTTAACTTTTGTTGCTTGTGCAATCTCTTTGGACGGAATAATATTTGGTCCTTGCAGCAAACCATTTCTGCTTACGTCAGTAACAATAAATCTTTCAATCCCAATCTCAGCCATTTGCTTTGAAAAATCAAGATAATGCATTCCTGATTTGTGCTTTCTTCCTCTGGTAATCAATTCACCATCCATAATATCCAGGCAAATTACAACTCGAGACGGTCCATACTTTTCAAATAAGCGGATAAACTCAGTTCTATTCTCAAGTGCTAGTGTATTGATAGCAATTCTTGAAACACCAAGGTCAAAAACTGTCTGAGCATCATCTAAATTTCTAATGCCGCCGGTAAATTCAATCGGAATAATAACTGAGCTGCAAATTTTCTGGATGATTCCGTAGTTTTTTCGTGACTGCTCAAAGGCTCCATCAAAATCGACTACGTGTAGCATTTTTGCATTTTCGGCTCTCCATATCATCGCCATTTCAACAGGATCATTTCCATATTCTTTACAATCAAGTTCAGGTATTCCCTGAACAACCCTTACTGTTTTTCCATCTTTTATATCTATTGATGGAATAACAAGCAAATGTTTTTGTGAAGTCATCATCAAATAAATTTTTCTGTCATTCTTTCGCTTAAAATTACTAAATACAGGCAAATAGTAAAAATTTTAATATTTCAATTACATTTTTTTCTCATTCATTAAGATTTTAAAGGAATAAATATTGTCTGGGTTAGCCAAAATTTCAGGATTGATCGCTTATAAAATGATTTCGACTTCCAAAAAGCTCAAAAAATAGCTTAATTCTAACCTTTTGCTGAAAATATTAAAAATTACCTAAATAATTTAAAAAGATTGACTTTTCTTGCATTATTAAGCATATTTCAAGCAATGATCAAAGATTTTAGCCTAAAATCTAATCTGAATAACATTTTAAGTGTGACTTTTTATGGTATTGAGAAGATATCATCAAAACCATGTCTAATTTATGTTCATGGATTTAAAGGATTTAAAGATTGGGGATTTGTGCCTTATTTATCAAAATACTTTACCGATAATGATTATTGTGTTATTACTTTTAATTTTTCACATAACGGAATAGGTAATGATAAGTTTGAACTTACTGAGATGGATAAATTTGCTAAAAACACAATTTCATTAGAGGTAAGTGAATTAATTGATATAGTTAATGCATATAAATCTGGTTTTTTTGGAGCTGGTACTGGCAAAATTGGGATAATAGGACATAGCAGAGGCAGCGCAGTTTCTTTGCTCGCATCATTAAGAAGCGATGAAATTAGTTGTTATTGTTTGTGGGGAGCCATAGCAAAATTAGATAGATATACTGAAAGACAAAAAAAAGAATGGCGTGAAATGGGATTTATTGAAGTCATAAATTCCCGAACAAATCAGATGATGAGATTAGATGTGGAAATTCTGAATGATATAGAAAATATTATAAATAGTTCTGATAATATTGAATCCGCCATTAAAAAATTAAAAAAGCCTTTGCTGATTATTCACGGAGAACAGGATTTAACAGTTCCATTAATAGAAGGTGAGCAGCTTTATAGATGGAGTAATAAAGATTTAACAAAATTTATTCAGATTCCAAATACTGGTCATACATTCGATATTGTTCATCCATTTGCAGGCTCAAATTCAAAATTTGATATGGTTCTAAAAGAAACTTTAGATTTTTTTAATCAAAACTTAAATAGCTGAATACTTTCAAAATAAAATCATTTTAATGTATATCAAAAATTACATCTTCATCATAGTTTTTCTTGCTTCAATAGGATTTTTTGTTTATAGCTGTTCAAAACTGATAAGCTATTTAAAAGTAGCAAAGAAAGAAGATGATCGTTTTGATAATATCCCGCTAAGATTAAAGAGAGTATGGAACATTGCATTTGCTCAGACAAAATTACTGCGTGATCCGGTAGCAGGAGTACTTCATTTACTTATCTTTTGGGGATTTTTAATTTTTATCTTTGCCGTTCTGGAATCTATTTTGCAAGGGTTCTACACTCCATTTAATCTATCATTTCTGGGTGGCTTTTATCTCGTTATCAGTTTTGTTCAGGATATTTTTGCATTATTTGTAATACTTGCCGTCTTAATTTCTCTTTATCGCAGATTTGTACAAAAAGTACCCAGACTAAATGTAGATAAACATGGAAAAATTGATGCGGCCTTTATTCTTATTCTGATAATGTTTGTTTGTATTTCGATGTATGGTCAAAATGCATCTTTAATTGCACATCACAATTTTCAATTATCTTCAAATGAATCGCGACCAATTTCAGCTTATTTAAGCAATCTTTTTTATAGCACCAGTCAATCAAATTCACAAACACTGTACGAAATATTCTGGTGGCTGCACATATTGCTGATCTTTGGTTTTCTTAATTATCTGCCGTATTCCAAACACCTTCACGTATTAAGCTCAATCCCTAACGTATATTTTGCTAACCTTGAGCCTATCAGGAATACATTAAAGCCAATAAATCTTGAAGATGAAAATGCTGATACATTTGGTGTTGCCGATATCGATCAATTTTCCTGGAAGCAGATTCTGGATGGGTATTCTTGTACTGAGTGTGGAAGATGTACCTCTGTATGTCCTGCAAACACTGTCGGTAAGTCATTATCACCACGGGAGATAATAGTTGATATCAGAAGAAGAACTTTGGATAAAGCTCCTTTAATTGTAAATGGAATAAATGAAGGAGAGCTTTATGATAAAACTCTTGTTCACAATTACATTTCGGATACTGTTTTATGGCAGTGCACAACTTGTATGGCTTGCGTTCAGGAATGCCCTGTAATGATTGAACACGTAGACTCAATAGTTGATATGAGGAGACATCTTGTACTTACGGAATCAGAGTTTCCTGGAAATCTTAACGCTGTATTTAAGAGTCTCGAGACAAATTTTACTCCATGGGCGTTTAACTCTGCGGATAGAGCTGCCTGGGCAGAGGGTATGGATATAAAAACAATGGCAGAAGATTCAAATGGAGAAATTTTATTTTGGGTTGGCTGTGCAGGTTCTTTTGATGACAGGTATAAAAAAGTTACAAAAGCATTTGCTACTTTAATGAAGAAAGCTGGTGTTGATTTCAGAATTTTAGGTGTTGAAGAAAAATGTAATGGTGATACAGCCAGAAGATTAGGAAATGAATATCTCGCTCAAATGCTGATTAAAGAAAATATTGAATTGTTAAATAATTACGGTGTTAAAAAAATAGTAACGGCTTGTCCTCATTGTTTTCACTCTTTAAAGAACGAGTATCCACAATTCGGTGGAGTTTTTGAAGTTAAGCATCATACTCAGTTTATCGAAGACTTATTAACTGAAGGCAAGTTAGAACTAAAATCAGAAAGAGAAACAAATAAAATTACTTATCACGATTCCTGTTATCTTGGCAGATATAATGATGTGTATGATTCTCCGCGTAATTCATTAAATCGGGTTAGTGATGGTAACCTGATTGAGATGAAGAGAAATAAAAGTAAAGGTTTTTGTTGCGGTGCAGGAGGCGGCAGAATGTTTTTGGAAGATGAAGAAGGCGGTAGAATAAATGAAGAAAGAACAAGAGAAGCATTGGAAACTGGCGCTGATACAATAGCATCTGCCTGCCCATTCTGTATGACAATGATGACAGATGGCGTTAAGCATTTTTCGGATAATGAATTGTATGCTGCAAAAGCAGAATCAATTAAAGTAAAAGACATTGCAGAAATAGTTCTGGATCAAATAAATTAATTCACTCATAAATTACAGGAGGTTCGATGGAAAAATATAATCAACTCGTTCAGTTTGTTCAAAGTTTGGAATCCGATTTCCACAAATTCTATGTTAAGGAGCAAGCTGCTGCCGGAACTAGAGTTAGAAAAGGCTTAAGCGATTTGAGAAAGCTTTGCCAGGAAATCAGAAACAACGTACAGGAAGTTAAAGCTCAGCGTAAAGCTCAGAAGCAATAATTTTTTCTTGTAACAAACTTTAGTAAGGCTGAGTTAGTAATAATTCAGCCTTATTTTATATTATTTGATCTATAACCCAATTAAAATTTGATGAAATTATTTTCTGTTTTAATTACAATTATTTCATTTCTGTTTTTTAACACACAAACAACTAAAAATTTTAGTCCGGTTGTCTTTGATCAAAAAGACAGCTTGCAATCGATTACCATAACAGTAGTTGGAGATCTGATGTGTCATTCACCTCAGTTTCAGTACGCTGAGGTAAGTAAAGATAGTTTTAATTTTTTGCCGGTTTACAGAAATGTTAAAAAGTATCTGGAATCTTCTGATTTTACATTTGGAAATTTAGAAACTGTTACAGCTGGAAAAGAGCTTGGTGGTTATTCCGGTTATCCTTTTTTTAATACTCCATCATCATTCATAATTGCGTTAACTGAAACAGGATTTGATTTACTCATAACTTCAAACAATCACTCGCTTGATAGAGGTGAAAAAGGAATATTAAAGACTATCAATGAAATACAAAAAAGAGATTTAAATTATGTGGGTACGTATAAATCTCAGCAAGACCGAGATTCAGTGAGGATTTTTAACATCAAAGGGGTTAATGTCGCAATACTTGCATATTCTTATGGCACAAATGGTAATCCGATTCCCAAAGGGAAAGATTACTTAATAAATCTGATTGACGAAAAATTAATTGAAGCAGATATTAATTCAGCAAAACAACTAAGAGCAGATTTAATAATCGTACATCTTCATTTTGGAGAGGAATATAAAAGAGAACCGGTTAGATTTCAATCAGATCTCGTTTCAAAAATTATAAATCTCGGGGCTGATATTATAATTGGCGGTCATCCACATGTTTTGCAGCCTGTTCAATTTTTCAAAACAAATAATTCAGTTCTGGATACTGGATTTGTTGCATATTCAATGGGTAATTTTATTTCAAACCAGCGAAAAAGATTTACAGATGCTGGCTTAATCCTTACATTAAAAATTACTAAGTACTCATCAGATAAATTTAAGATTGCAGAAGTTTCATATATTCCCACTTGGGTTTTTAAAGGAAATACACTTTATGGTAAAGAATTTGTGATTCTACCATCAACAAACTTTATTGATTCAACAATTAATTTGACTAAAACAGATTTGGAAAAAATGAATCAGGCATTTAATGATACAAGATATATCTTAAACAAGTACACAAAGAATAAAAAGCTTAAAGAGCATTTGGATTAACACTTGAAAAGCAGATCAGCCTTAACACTAATTTTTTTAACAGTTTTTATTGATCTTTTAGGATTTGGAATTCTTATTCCAATTCTACCATCCTTTTCCGTAAAAGAATTACATATAGATGAAGCTGCAATTGGCATTGCCATTGCCATGTATTCTTTTATACAGTTTTTGTTTAATCCTGTTTTGGGTAAACTATCCGACCGACACGGAAGAAAACCAATAATCGTTGCTTGCTTATTCCTGAATGCAATAGGATATATTATTTTTTCTTTTACGAATTCATATTTGCTGCTGCTGCTCTCAAGAATCATCGCAGGTATTGGAGGAAGCAGCATCGGTGTAGCACAGGCATATATAGCAGATGTTACAACCAGAGAAGACCGAAGCAAAGGAATGGGATTGATTGGCTCTGCTTTTGGTTTGGGTTTTGTTTTTGGACCATTAATTGGTGGATTATTAGCCGATTTCGGATATGCAGTTACAGGATATGTTGCTGCAGGATTTTCCCTTTTTGCATTTGTACTAACAATAATCTATTTACCCGAATCACTTTCAAGTGATAAAATTAAAACTAATCAATTCAAAGATTCTTCCAGACGAAAATTATTTGATTTAAAAGCATCAAAAAAAATATTACAGAAACCAGAATTGGCTACACTTGTTCTTCTGTTTTTTATCTTAACTTTTTCTTTCGCCAATATCTATGGTACTTTTGCTTTGCTTGGATTAAAAGTTTATGGATTTACAGATAAGCAGAATGGATATATGTTTGGAATAGTTGGTTTAAGCTCCGCCATTGTGCAAGGCGGATTGATCGGTTACATAAATAAATTAATTAGTAAGAAAAAGATTTTGATGATTGGCTCATTCTTAATAATGGCTATGTTGGCTTTAATTCCATACGCCGGATCATTTTTAGGACTGGCAATCGTTTCCATCTTTTTATCTTACGGTACAGGAACTTTTCAACCTACAGTGCTTAGTTTGATTTCAGAAGTTACACATGAATCAGAACAGGGAATTACACTAGGATTAAATCAATCACTTTCTTCTTTCGCAAGAGTGCTTGGACCTTTATGGGGTGGTTTTGCGTTTGAATATTTAGGATATCCTTTCCCATTTATAACAGGAGCTTTATTTACTTTTTTAATTTTTCTTTTAACCATTTTTTATTTACCAAAAAAAATTAAATTGGAATAAAAACTTTTATCTATGTTCAGTGTTGGAAAAATAAATATTGACAAAGCAATTCTCCTAGCTCCAATGGAAGATGTTACTGATATTTCATTCCGGTTGGTTTGTAAAGAACTTGGTGCCGATGTTGTTTACACAGAATTTGTTAATTCTGAAGGATTAGTTCGGGCAAATGAAAGAACTCATAAAAAGTTAAAAATAGTTGAAGCTGAAAGACCGGTAGGTATTCAGATTTACGGAAGTAATATTGAATCTATGGTTGGAGCAGCTAAAATTGCTGAAGCAGAAAATCCGGACATTATTGATATCAATGCTGGATGTTGGGTAAAGAATGTAGTTGGTTGTGGCGCAGGATCAGCATTGCTTAAAGACATTCCGTATCTTGTTGAGCTTGTAAAATCGGTCGTCGATTCGGTATCACTGCCTGTAACAGTAAAGACAAGAATTGGCTGGGATAATGATTCAATAAAAATAGTTGAAGTAGCTAAAAGACTTGAAGACATCGGTATAAAAGCTTTAACGGTTCATTGCCGAACACGTTCGATGGGGCACAAAGGAGAGGCTGACTGGAGCTGGATACCAAAAGTTAAAGAAGCTGTTTCAATTCCTGTTGTGCTTAATGGAAATGTAATGGATGCCAGCGATGTTAAAAAGGCTTTTCTTGAAACTGACGCAGATGGTGTTATGATTGCCAGAGGGGCAATAGGCAATCCGTGGATTTTTCTTGAATCAAAAGAAATTATGTCCAAAGGTTACATTCAAACCAGAATTGATGATGAAATGAAAATTAAAACTTGCCTTCGTCATCTTGAGCTTGCTGTTGATGTGAAAGGAGAACGTCGGGCAGTTATTGAGCATCGAAAATTTTATTCCGGATATCTTAAGGGAATGCATCACGCTTCAAAGATAAGAAATGAGTTAATGCAATACACTGAATTCAATCCTGTCAAAGACATCCTGCTCGGATACTTAGAAGAGCTTAAAAGACTTGAATATTCTATTTAATCAGCGCTAAAAAAAATATTAAATTGCTTCGTACCGAAACCTCACATAGAGTTGCTAGATTTATTTCCACTTTATTTGTACCTCCATCATTCACTTTAATAGTATTTACATTATTTTCATTCGCGTTCGAACATAATCCTCACTTAATTGCAGCAGGAATTATTATACCACTCATATTCGGGTTTATTGCTCCAATATCCTTGTTTTTAATTTTGAGAAAGCAAGGTAAACTGGTTGATCAGGATGCATCTGTAAAAGAAGAAAGAAATTTGCCATATTTTATTGCGCTCATATTTTATGTCGCGGGATTTTTATTGTTGTTAAAATATGATATTAATCTTTTTTCAATCGCGTTCTGGTTTTGTTATATTTCAAACACACTTATTACAATTGTGATTAATAGATTTTGGAAAATAAGTGCTCACGCTATGGGTGCGGCAGGAGCTTTTGCAGCAGTTGGTTTTGCGTTTGGCTTTTCAGGTTTGATATTATTACCAATTGTTTTTATTGTTGGATGGTCAAGAATAAAATTAAAATGTCATAGTTTTGCGCAAGTAGCTGCAGGAATTATCCTGGCTGCTTTATCAGTTTATCTGCAAATGTTTTTTATTACACAATATTTTTAGTTGAATCATGATTAAATATGAAATCATCAATAAATCGGCTATAATCACTCTCAATCGACCTGAAAAAAGGAATGCACTTAATTCCACTCTGATTAAGCAATTGAAGTCTAAGTTAGCTGAACTCAAATATGATGATTCAGTCAGAAATGTAATACTAACAGGTGAGGGAAGTACGTTTTGTGCAGGCGCCGACTTGGAGTATTTACAACAGATTTCCGATAATTCTACAATAGATAATTATGAGGATTCGAAATCTCTTGCAGAGCTCTACTTAGAAATTTATGAGTTCAACAAACCTACCATCGCCGCTGTAAACGGGCCTGCAATAGCAGGCGGCTGCGGTCTTGCATCGGTATGTGATTTTATTGTCGCTCATCCGGAAAAAAGTAAATTTGGTTATAGTGAGGTTAGAATCGGATTTATTCCAGCAATAGTGTCTGTATTTTTAATAAAAAAGATTGGTGAAGGACCGGCGCGTCAGTTATTGTTGGAAGCTGACTTGATAAACGGAAAAAGAGCTTATGAAATCGGGTTTGTAAATTATTTATCTGAAAATGTTTTAGAAGAGTCACTAAAACTTGCGGATAGGTTAAATAAAAATTCACTTGAAAGCATAAAACTGACAAAACAAATGATAAATCAGATTTCAAACTTATCTGTAAGAGATGCAGTTACTCAGTGCATAAGTTTTAATGTTATCGGAAGATCGACAAGCGACTTTAAACTTGGATTAAATAATTTTTTAAAAAAGGATAAATAAATGGATCTAAAATCTTATATCCGAAGTGTGAAGGATTTCCCAAAAGAAGGGATAATGTTCAGAGACATTACAACTTTATTAAAAAATCCGGAATCTTTTAATTACACACTTGAAAGATTATATGACTTTGCAAGCAATTTAAAGATAAACAAAGTCGTTGGAGTTGAATCAAGAGGATTTATATTCGGCGGATTACTCGCTCACAAACTTAAATGTGGATTTGTGCCGGTCAGAAAACCTGGAAAACTTCCGGCAGAGACTTTATCTGTTTCATATTCATTGGAATATGGTCAGGATAAACTTGAAATTCATAAAGATGCGATCGAAAAGGGAGATAAAGTATTAGTCCACGATGATTTATTAGCTACAGGTGGTACAATGAGTGCTGTTTGTAAACTGATTGAAGAGCTTGGCGGGGAAGTTGTTCAGGTTTCTTTTATAATTGAATTAACTTTTTTGAATGGCAGAGATAAGCTGAAAGATTATGATGTGAAGTCTTTAGTGTCTTACGCAGATGAAAATTAATTAAGCGGTTATTCTACTCTCCACCCTATTGGTGCGATTACCAGTACAAATTCTCCTTTAATAGTTTTAGAAGGTAAATCGTTTAATAGATCTGCAGGAAAACCTCTCCAGGTTTCCTCAAATTTCTTAGTAATCTCTCTGCAAACCACAACAAATCTGTCGGGAAGATATTCATTTAATTCTTTAATCAATTTTTCAACTCTGTACATTGATTCATAGATAACTATAGTTCTTTTCTCTTCGGCTAATTCTTTTAGCTTAGATTGTCTTCCTTTTTTTTGTGGAATAAATCCTTCAAACACAAAAGAGTCTGTTGGCAATCCACTAAGAACTAAAGCAGATAGAACTGCAGATGCACCAGGAACAGCAACTATTTCAATCCCATTTTTAATGCAAGCTGAAACCAATCGTGAACCCGGATCGGAAATAAGCGGTGTTCCGGCATCTGAAATTAAAGCAGCGGTTTGATTGGAAAGAATACGTTCAATAAGATAGTTTATTTTGTTCTTTTCATTGAATGCATTAAGCGATATTAACTCTTTTTTAATTTCAAAATGATTTAACAAATTGCCGGATGTACGAGTATCTTCGCAAAGAATAAAGTCTGCTTCTTTCAAAATCTCGAGAGCTCGAAGAGTTATATCCTTCAGATTTCCTATCGGTGTGCTAACAATGTAAAGTTTCATAATTAAAGATAATTTAAAACAGTAACGGCTCCAATACAGGAGCCGCACCGTGCAAGTAGTTAAATAAATTATTTATTTATTTGACATCATAAAGCTTAAAACATTTTTTATAATATTCAAGCCCTTATCTATTTCATTCTCATTTATATTAAGAGGCGGACGGAATCGTATTGATTTCTCACCACAGCCCAATATCAGTAATTTATTCTTAAAGCAAAGTTCACGGAATTCATTCCTGGTTTTAGTATCAGGAAAATCGAATGAACACATTAAACCTAACCCTCTTACATTACTGATCAGTTGAGGAAAATCTTTTTGAATTTTTTCTAACTGATATTTAAGATGTTCTCCAACTCTTGCAGCGTTATCAACTAAATTATCATTATTTATAACATCAAGTATAAATTTTGATCTGACCATATCAGTTAAATCTGCGCCCCAGGTTGAATTAATTCTGCTTGATACTTTAAAGCAATGATCTTCAATATCATCAATTCTGTCTGATACCATTATTCCACATACCTGAGCTTTTTTACCAAATGCAATGATATCCGGTTTAACGTAGTGTTCTGAAGCCCAGAATTTACCTGTTAAACCAAACCCTGTTTGTACCTCATCGAACATTAAGAGAATATCATTTTCGTCTGCAATCTCTCTTAGCTTGATAAAAAATTCTTTCCTGAAAAAATTATCTCCACCTTCTGCTTGTATTGGTTCAATAATTATTACAGCAATATCATCAGGATTATTTGTGATTGCTTTTTTTATCTCATCAATTGCCTGCTGCTCCAATTTAATAACTTCATCCAAATGATTTTGCAGTGGAAAAGTAATTTTTGGATTTATAATTCTTGGCCAATCAAACTTTGGAAAATATTTTACTTTGTTTGGATCTGTATTTGTCAATGACATTGTGTAACCACTTCGACCGTGAAATGCTTCTCTGAAGTGAATAACTTTATGTCCCTTTTCTTCTTTATAACCTTTCAGGAAATTCTTTCTTACTTTCCAATCGAAGGCTACTTTTAATCCATTTTCCACGGCAAGAGCACCACCAGAAATAAAAAATAGATATTTCATATAATCCGGTTTTGCAATCCTGCCAAAAGTATCGACAAAATCCGCCATATAGGTAGTATAGATATCAGAATTAGAAGGTTTGTTAACTGCAACCGTTCCTAAAACATTTTTAATTTCATCAGAGTTTAGGTATGGATGATTCATACCAATTGGAGATGAAGCAAAAAATGTAAAGAAATCATGATATTCATCACCAGTAATTTCATCAACAAGCGTAACACCGCTGCTTTTTTCTAAATCCAGAACGATTTCAAAACCATCAACAAGCATGTACTTTTTAAGAATTTTATGTACTTCAGAAGCTGAAATGTTCGGATTTGATTTTATGTTGTAATTTTTATTTTCTGTTAAAACTATACTCATATCCACTCCTAGATTTGAATAGTGAATGAAAAAGTAAATAATTAGAATAGGTTAGAGAAGGTGAAATTAGAACACATTTTCGAAGCTGGAAACGAAGTAGCTCCGAAAAGAATAGGAAGTAAGTGATATGTTTGTTAGAAGTTTCATTTTACTGTCGCAAATATAAAGTTATCAGGCTATAATTTCCATTCAAATAACATGAATCAGACCATAATTTTTAAGACCTAATATAAACTGGTTTTTAGTTGTAATTTAAATAAAAATATGTTACACTTACTGTAACAATTTATAAAAATATGTCAGCCTCAACAAAATTATCCACATCTGTAAAAGCTTTATGCTATTTGGCGAGCAGCACCGCTCCCAAAACCAGCGCAGAAATAGCTGATCATATTGGAGTTAATGCATCAAAGTTAAGAAAGCTGCTTTCTATGCTAGGCAAAGCCGGAATTGTTAAAAGTGATTCCGGAGTAAAAGGTGGATTTTCTTTATCAAAAAACCCTGAAAATATTCATTTACAAGAAATATATTGTGCAATTGAGGATAGAAAAGCCTTCCACCTTAACGTAAACTCATCTAATTCTCATAATAAAAATCTTTCCGAAAAAGTTAATGCATATTTTTTAAATCTCTTTGGTGAAATACAAATTGAAATAGAAGATAAAATGAAAAATATTTCTCTAAAAAATTTACTGAATAATCTTAATTAGAAAGGAAAGAATTATGGAATTTCTAAAAAAACTTGGTATCAAAGAAAAAAATTTTGGCTCCTCAACCGGAACAAAATGGAATGAAACTACAGACCAGGGTGAATTAAAAATTTATTCACCAGCAACAGGAGAATTCATTGCATCCGTTTATCAAGCCTCTGAAAAAGATTTTGAAAATATTATGCAATCTGCAACAGAGGCATTTAAATATTGGAGGACAGTACCTGCCCCAAAACGTGGTGAGGTTGTTCGTCAAATCGGGAATAAGCTCAGAGAGTTCAAGCAAGAACTTGGTACTTTAGTTTCTTTTGAAATGGGTAAATCACTTCAGGAGGGTTTAGGTGAAGTACAGGAAATGATTGATATATGTGATTTTGCAGTTGGTCAATCCAGACAGCTTTATGGCTTCACAATGCAATCTGAGCGACCAAAGCACAGAATGTATGATCAATATCATCCTTTAGGTGTTGTCTGTACAATATCAGCATTTAATTTTCCGGTTGCTGTTTGGTCCTGGAATGCAATGATTGCAGCAGTTTGTGGTGATGTTAATGTTTGGAAGCCATCATCAAAAGTTCCTCTTTCAGCGATTGCTTGCCAGAATATTATAAAAGATGTTTTGGTAGCTAACGATTTGCCGGAAGGTATCTTTAATCTGGTAATTGGTAAAGGAGCAACAATCGGAGAGAAAATATTAAATGATAATCGTATTCCTCTTATTTCTGTAACTGGTTCTACAAGTGTTGGAAGACACGCTGCAGAAGTGATTGCAAAGCGATTTGGAAGAGCTATTCTTGAGCTTGGTGGTAACAATGCAATTATAATTACTCCTGATGCTGATTTAAAGTTAGCTCTGCCAGCAGTTGTTTTTGGAGCAGTTGGTACTGCAGGTCAGAGATGCACAACAACAAGAAGGTTAATTGTCCACGAATCAATCTATGATAAAGTTAAGGAAGCTTTAATCACAGCTTATAAAGGATTGAAAATTGGAAATCCACTTGATCCCAAGAATCACGTAGGACCTTTAATTGATAAAAATGCAGTAAAAGATTTTACAAACGCTTTAAAACAAGTTGTTGAAGAAGGCGGTAAAATTATTTATGGTGGCGAAGTTTTAAGCGGAGAAGAATATAAATCCGGTTCTTATGTTGTGCCTGCTATTGTTGAAGCAGAAAATCACTATAAAATTGTGCAGGAAGAAACATTTGCTCCAATATTGTATTTAATTAAGTATCAGGGTGAAGTAAGTAATGCTATTCAATTGCAAAACGCAGTAGTACAAGGTTTATCATCATCAATCTTTACTAATAATATGAGAGAAGCAGAAATCTTTTTATCTGCAGAAGGTTCTGATTGTGGTATTGCAAATGTTAATATCGGAACATCAGGTGCAGAAATTGGTGGAGCATTTGGTGGCGAAAAAGAAACCGGAGGCGGCAGAGAATCAGGTTCTGATGCCTGGAAAACTTATATGCGAAGACAAACCAACACAATAAATTATGGAACCACACTGCCTCTTGCTCAGGGAATCAAATTTGACATATAAATAAGATGTAAAAAAAGGGAGGTGAGATTGTAAAATTTTACCTCCCGAAATTATTTAACACAATTTTTAGTCCGCAAAAATTACCTGCATTTTTTTCCTGCTTAATAATCATTCTTTTTTTCAACAATTAAATCATTTTTAAAGTGATCTGATGAATTATAGCTTAAACTTACTGTTCTTAAACCATTAAAAGAATTTGGTTCAATAATTGTTTTGTACCAGAAAAAAAATAATATGAACCTTGATATCAACAAAATAACGTCGTGTGGATCTGATTGGGAGACTAATCGTTACACATTATTAAATATCATCAAAGGCTGGCAATCGGATTTGAGGAAAAATAAATTATTCCCGGTTTATGGATATTCATTGCAGCTGCACGATAAATTCACTTCCATCTTGAATGAGAATATCGAATCAAAGGATTGGTTAGAGAGGGAAGTACGCGGTGCATTTGTTGATGATCATCTGGTTGTTCTTGAAAAGGCACATCAAATAAGCTCGCAGCTGGATAAATTAATTGATTTTGTTCAATGGGGCTTAAACATTAATAATGATGTAATTGAAGAAGCAGAAGCCATAAAACAATTCGTTTATGATTCTGTTGATATCATCACAGTTAGTGAAGCTGATAAATACAAAGGAAAAGGATTTATTTTCATTCCCGATAACAGTAAAAGATTACTAAAAATATTTTTGTATGAGCTTTCTATCACCTGGATTGTTGATGAGCCCGAGGAATTTCTAGAGATGACTTTGCTACGTTCTATTCCATTTGAAGTAATTGATGTCAGCTATGAAGAAGTTATTCATAAGTTTATCAAGTACAATAATAAATTGTATGATCCGATGGTTTATCTGGGTAAAACAGAATTGGATTTACCTTTCAATGAAACAGTGCTGCCCGTAATAAAGGATAAGTTACTTGAATCGGTTAACGGTATAACACCATACATTTAGCTTGTTGTAAGCATAATTAAATCCGTTAAAATCAATCCGGCTTCTTCTAATAAATAATCTTTCTTTTTCTGATTTTTATCTACCATAATTTCATTTTCAATTAACTCTACATCAGAAGTTTTATTTACAACATCAGATTCAAACTTTTTCTGTTCCTCAGCTTCCTTTTCTTTTCTTCTGATTTCTTCATTGAGAGATATAAACTTTTTATCTTTGTTTAGTTTATAATTTTCGATATCGGAAATCATAGAATTAAAATCAAAATTATTTTTAATTCTATCATTATGCCTGCTAATCAGATCTGGAATAAAATCAGACAGATTATTAAACTTAGTAAAACTTGCTGAACTAATTTCATCCCAAGGCAAAGCACTTGGTTGAGCACTTTCACCAAATTCTGAGGGATCAACATAGCTTGGAAATTTAATATCAGGTATTACACCTAAACTTTGAGTGCTTCCACCGTTAATCCTGTAATATTTTGCTATAGTTAATTTTACTTGTCCGAATTTACTCGTCTTTTTTGATGCAAGGCGATTTAAGTCAATTAGGTTTTGAACAGTGCCTTTTCCATACGTCTGTTCACCAATTATCAACCCTCTTCCATAATCCTGAATGGCTGCACTAAATATTTCTGAAGCAGATGCACTGAAACGATTTACCAAAACAGCTAATGGACCATCATATACAATTGAAGGGTCCGGATCTTCTGAAACATCAACGCTTCCATCTGAATTTCTCACCTGCACAACAGGTCCATCTTTGATGAATAAGCCAGTTAACTCGATTGCTTCCTGTAGTGATCCACCGCCATCATCACGCAGATCGATAACAACTCCATCAACAGATTTTTGCATTAATGTATCAAGAATAGCTTTAACATCTTTAGTTGTACTCTTAAAATTACTGTCTCCGTTTCGTCTTCCATCAAAATCATTATAAAATTTTGGAATTTTAATTACACCTACTTTGAATGATTTATTTCCGTTATTCAATTCCAGAATTTCACTTTTAGCCGCCTGATCTTCCAGTTTAACCTTTTCACGCACGAGCTTTATTTCTTTGGGCTTTGAATTTAAATCACTGCCCGCAGGAATAATCTGCAGCCTGACAATTGTTCCTTTTTCTCCTCGTATTAATTTTACAACATCTGTAATTCTCCATCCTATAACGTCTTCAAATTCACCATCATCACCTTGCGCAACACCGATTATTTTATCATCAACATTTATTAATTTACTTTTGTAGGCTGGTCCACCGGGAATAACCTCTGCAACCTTTGTATAATCTCCGTCAGTTTGAAGTCTTGCCCCGATTCCTTCCAGAGAAAGGCTCATATCAATTTTGAAATTATCAGAAGTTTCGGGTGATAAATAATTTGTGTGTGGATCAATTGCCTCTGTAAAAGAATTCATTGCAAGCTGAAAGACATCTTCTGAATTATACTGGTTTAAGAATTTTGCAAAATTATTATATCTGTTTCTTAATGTTTTCTGAATAAATGCCCAATCTTTTCCATTGAGTTTATATGTAAGTGCATCATTTTTTAATCGCTTTCTCCAACGGTCATCCAAATCTGATTTTGATTTTGCCCAGTCTGAATCTTTACGATCAAAATAAAAAATTTCATCTGTTGCATAATCAAATTCATTTTCTAAAAGTTTATCTACGTAATTAATCCTTTCATTTAATCTTTTAAGAAATAACTCAAATACTTCATAATAAAAGTAAACGTCGCCTGTCAATAAAAAATCATCAAGTTTATTTTTATAATTTTCAAAAAATTCTACATCTTCCTTAAGAAAATAATATTTCCCCTGGTCCAGTGCATCAAAGTATCGATTGAATATGATATTAGATAAAGAATCATTTATATCAAAAGCATTGTAGTGGTATCTTGTAAGGATAGATGTAATAAGCTGATTTTCTAACTTATGATATTCCTGTGGCTTAATTATTTTTATTGAATCAAAATGAGCATAATTAAGCCAATCATTGGCTAAAACTAAAGTTTTATTTAAAGGTAATAAAAGTGTGGTAATTAAATAGATAATCACTTTTAATTTATTATTTCGCATTTAGAATCTAATCCTTTGAAAAATTGTTTGCTTAAATACACTTATTTTTTTCATTATTCAAGTTAATAAGACGATGTTAAATCAGATTTGTTCACAAAATCTTGAAATTTTTATTTTCAAATAATTGATTAAATTTACTTAAGGTAAAAAATGGTTTAACTTTATAATTGGGTTAATTATGGCAAAGTCACGAGAAATATTAAAGAAGAAATCTCAATATTCGGATCCTTTAAGTGTATCCGTTGAAGACATCTTTGCAGAAATTGAGAGCGAGGTTGAGCATAAAAATGAGATTGAATATGTAGAAAAAGATGGGAAGAAAGTAATTGTATTTAACGATCCATTGTATTCACGGGAATCGAGAAGCACTGTGAACTACTCGATATTCAGAGGTAAGTGGGAATTTGAATTGCTTGAGGACATTGAGGAAAATGAACCTGATAAATGTGCAATCCAATTTAATCCTTTGAATGATTCTGCAAGTTTAATTTTAGCTTTTAAATCTGTTAAAGATCGAGTTGAATTTATGAACTCAATCTATGCAAACGAAGAAATGAAACAAGTTGGCGGTGGGATGAGTTTAGAAAAACTAGCGAACTCAAAAATATTAAAAACCACAGGCGGTTTGCTAGGTCTAGGATTAGCCGGCTATGGATTTTACAAACTCTTCAAAAGAAAAGAAGATGATGAATAAGCCTATTTTAATTTGGTAGCAATGTTTAGTACATCTTCAGCGTGAGTTGTTAAATCAACATCACGAATCACTTCTGCAATTTTCCCTTCTTTATCAACTATAAAAGTTATTCTTGAATCTATACCTAAATTATTCAAAACGCCGTATGCCTTACTAACTTCTTTCGATTCATCAGAAAGAAGGGGAAAATTAAGATTGTGGTCAGCTACGAATTCTTTCAAAGTTTCTTTTGAATCAACACTTATTCCAAAAATTACAATTCCATTTACTTTGAATTTATCCAGATTATCTCTCACACCGCAAGCTTGTTTGGTACAGCCGGGTGTATTTGCTTTGGGATAGAAATAAACAATTACAGGATTTTTTGATTTATAATCTGATAATGTGTAATTATTTCTGAATGCATCCTGCAATGTGAAGTCGGGAGCATAACTTCCGGGTGTAATATTATCAGCATTGCCACCACAGGATTGAATAAATATTATTAGAAAAGTAAAACTTAATAATGACATCAAAATTTTTAGCTTCATTATCAATCCTCCTTTAAAACTGTTCTGTTAAAAATAAAATCTATATTCTTTAACATTTGTTTGTTCTCAAAAATTTCATTTAGTTCCACTTCAGATAAATATTTTTTAACATCATCAGATTTAATAAGTTCATCTTTAAGATTAAGATTTTGGTTTTCCCAGACTTTCATAGCAGAAGTTTGCACAATTTTGTAAGCATCTTCTCTTGAAAGACCTTTTGTAACAAGCTTTAATAAAACTGTTTGTGAGAAAATGAGTCCTCTGGTTAGATTGAGATTCTTAAGCATATTTTCCGGATAGATGATAAGATTCTTAATAAGCTTAGTCATCAAATCCAGCATATAGTCTAATGCAATACAGCTATCGGGAACAATTATTCTTTCAACGGATGAGTGAGAAATATCTCTTTCGTGCCAAAGTGCAACATTTTCCAATCCGGCAATGGCATTGCTCCTTAAAACTCTTGCCAATCCTGTTATTCTTTCGCTGATAATTGGATTTCGTTTATGAGGCATTGCTGAGGAACCCTTTTGTCCCTTAGAAAAATACTCTTCAGCTTCAAGTACTTCAGTTCTTTGCAGATGACGAATTTCGATGGAAATTTTTTCTAATGTAGCAGCAATTATGGAAAGTGTTGTAAGAAATTCAGCGTGCCTGTCTCTTTGAATTACTTGCGTAGAAACAGGAGCAGGTTTTAGACCCATTTTTTCACAAACATACTGTTCAACAAACGGAGATAGATGCTCGAATGTTCCTACTGCACCTGAAATTTGTCCGACACTAATAACGTCTATTGCTTTTTTTAACCTTTCAATATTTCGCTTTGTTTCTTCATACCACAACGCAAATTTAAGTCCCATTGAAGTGGGTTCAGCGTGGATACCATGCGAGCGTCCGACACAAACTGAATTTTTATGTTCAAGAGCCCTTTCTTTTAGAGCATCTTTAAGATTGAATAATCTTTTTAGTAACAGTTCACCAGCACTCTTCATCTGAAAGGAAAGTGTAGTATCCAAAATATCCGAAGAAGTCATCCCGTAGTGGATATGTCTGGATTCCGGGCCAACATATTCAGCAACATTAGTAAGGAAAGCAATTACATCGTGTTTTGTTGTTTCTTCAATTTCAAGAATTCTTTTAACATCAAAATTTGCTTTTTGCTTTATAACTTCAACATCTTGAGCCGGAATTTCATCCAACTTAACTCTGGCTTCGCAGGCAAGTATCTCTATCTTAAGCCAGGTTTCGAATTTAAATTGATCTTCCCAGATTTTACCCATTTCGGGTAGTGTATATCTTTCAATCATTATTTCTTTTCCAATTTCATTTTTCTTATTATTTCTGAGTTATCTCTGATTAGCTTAATTGAAATTTCCTGTCCAGCCCTGAATTCCTGAAACACACCGAAAATGGTTTGCTCATTATTGATTCTGAAATTTTCAATTTCAATAATTATGTCTCCAGCTCTTAATCCAGCTCTGTCTGCAGGAGAATCCTGAATAATTTTTGTAATAATAACACCGCGAGTGCTTTTAAGATCATAATATCTTGCAATACCCTGATCAATAGATTGGATACTCATCCCAATTTGAAAATCCCGATCAATTCTGCCTTTTTCTTTCAGTTCGGTTACAATTTTCTTTACTTTGTTAACTGGTATAGCAAAGCCTAATCCGATATTTCCTTGCACACCACCTGCAGTATAAATAAGTGTGTTCATCCCAATTACTGAACCTAAAGAATTCACCAAAGCACCTCCACTGTTGCCTCCATTAATTGCAGCATCAGTTTGGATCATATTTAAGTAATAACGATCGTTAATTGGCTCTAGGTTCATTCCTGTTGCGCTAACTACACCAACAGTAACTGTAGGCTTATCGTTTAACTCAAATAAACCAAATGGGTTACCAAGCGCAATCACCCATTCACCAATAATAACATCGTCAGAGTTTCCAAGTTCAACATAAGGATAATTACTTCCTTCAATTTTAAGTAAGCATATATCGGAAACAGGATCTGTTCCGACTATTTTAGCTTCATGGTGAGTTCCATCAGTCATTGTAACGGTTATTTCGCTCGCGTTACCTGCAACGTGATCATTTGTTACAATGTATCCATCAGGTGAAATCAGATATCCCGAACCGAGTCCCTGAACTTTTCTGTTATAAGTTCCGCGGTTTCCAAAAAACTGTCTGAAGAATGGATCATCAAAAAAAGAACTGAATGGATCTCTGAATTTCTGAATTTCGATTACGTTAATTCCTACTATTGCAGGACTTACCTTTTGTACAGTCTCTGTGATAATATTTTTTCTGGAATTATTTATTTCATCCTGAATTTGATTAGAAAACTGCTTTTTAACTAATGCAAGTTGCTGCGGGGTAGAAGACTTAAAAAAAGAATTATCGGATGAAGCATTTAATAAAATAAATGCTGATAAAAACAAAACAGAAATTCCAATTATTGTAAGATAGAAAGTTTTTTTAGAAATCATTTTTGATTCTTTTGTTTGTTTGAAAAAATTTCTTTTAATGGTTCTATATGCTTTATAAAAATAATAATTAATCCTGATGACGCGAAAAGTAATAATTCACCCACTGAGTCGGGTTCAGGATATGCATAGTTATAAGCAAACTTATATGTGATGAACAAAATAAAAAGTGTAAGGATATTTGTAAAAACATTTGCATATAAAATATCCCGTTTAATTAAGTAGAGAATGAGCCAGCTAATGATCCAGCTAACTAAAAGATAAGGGAAAATTATTATGCTTCCTCCTGCAGCAGTGGCTAATCCTCTGCCTCCTTTAAAGGATATCCATGGATTAAAACAGTGACTAAGTACTGCAAACACTAATGCAATCGCTCCAAAAATGAAAACTCTTTCGAACAGCAGAAAACTTAAAAGTACAGGTAATAATCCTTTTAGAAAATCTATAATAAAAACAGTAAATCCAATTTTTTTTGATCCTGTAATCTCAAAAGAGTTCATTGCCCCGACATTTCCGGAGCCGGCGTTGGTTATATCTATTCCTTTTTTTCTTTTTAACAAAAGATAGGCAGTTGGTATTGAACCAAACAAATATCCCAAAACACCACTTATTAAAAATTGCATCAAACTAATAAATTTTATTTGAATTAAAATAATAAAATTATATTTCTTTTATGGAAGGAAATTAGGAGTGATTGAACCAGATCTCGCCAGTTAATAGGTAACCATTTTTCGGCTTTCACTTATAATGTTGCCGGATTTATCCTTTAAATTGTTTATGATGAGTTTATATGACTTTGATTTGGATTGCTTTTCAGTGAAAAGAACAACAACACTATCCCCGCGCACTACGCCTACTTTATAGATTGTAACCGGAGTGTTATCATCTCTGTAAATTGAGTAATTATTAACATCAAAAATGCCATCTAAAGACATAGGCTCGCTAAATGTAACCAACACTTTTGAGGTATCGCTTGCTTGCTGAGCAAATAAGTTAACAGGAATAAAAGCAAATAAAAGAAGTGTAAGTATGATAAAATATTTTTTCATTGTTGATAGATTTTAACGGCAATTTAAAATCTATCTTTGTGCCAAAATTGGATAAAAAAATCAAGTTAATCTTAAATATTTCCTTAAATAAATTTCTCAAAAAAAGATGGAATAAATATCTGTTACAAAAAAAGACAAAGAAATTTACTAAAATAATGATAGAACAAAATTGTTGAATTTTTGGGAGGGATTGAAAAAGTTAGAGGCTCGGGTCGGATTCTGCGGAGCATCCAATGGAGAACCAACGAAAAGTAAATTTGCTTAAGAAATGGAAATAAGATAAATGCTAATACTTGAGGCGCCGGTCGGATTCGAACCGACGAATAAAGGTTTTGCAGACCTTCCCCTTAAGCCACTTGGGTACAGCGCCATAAAAAATAAAATCCACTTTAAGTGGATTTTTGAGCGGGAAACGGGACTCGAACCCGCGACATCAACCTTGGCAAGGTTGCGCTCTACCAACTGAGCTATTCCCGCAATTAAAATCAATTTGAATAAGAACTATTTATCAAGCTTAGTTATCAGAACCAAAATAAATAACCTTGGTCCCGATAGATCGGGACGCTCTACCAACTGAGCTATTCCCGCAATTCATTAAAATTTAGAACATTTTTTGCACCGCAAATATAATAGTAGGCACTAACTAATGCAAAATAATTTTTGAATCAATAATACTCTATTTTCTTGATCCATGCATAAATCCACGGTAAGGCAATGAGTGTTGAACCGTTATAAAAGCTTTGCTGTCTATGGATTCGACCAGTGATATAAGTTTCTTCTGGTTTTTTCTGGGTGCAATAATTACTAACACTGATAAGTCTCCTGTGTAACCGTGAGCGGGAAATACAGTAACTCCGTATTTTTGATTTCTAAGTGCTTCGGCAATTTTATCACTGGCATTTTTAGATATGATATTTAATTGAACATATCCCAAACCAATTTTTTGTTCTAATGTAATTCCTAAAATGTTTCCTATTCCAAATCCGATTGCATAGCCGAACAGATTTTGTACCTGATCCAGATTTTGAAAAATAAATCTTATTGCGAATGCCCAAATCAAAACTTCTATCGAGCCGGCAATTCCAGCCAGGTATTTTCTTCCCTGTACAACCAGAATCGTGCGCATGGTTCCTATTGTAACATCGCAAATTCTCATAAACATTATAAGTAACGCACCGGAAATATATTCAAACATCTTAAACCATTATTTTATTTATTTAATTCTTCTTAAAAAAATTATTTTATCTTTGTTAATCAAAATAAAAAATATTATTAAGAAATGTTCAGAGTACAAAGAGAAGAACTGGTTGATGAAATTACGCGAAAAGGTATTACTGATCTTGCTGTTATTAAAGCTATCGGTACGGTGCCGAGGGAAAAGTTTATAGATAAGACTTTGCATCATATGGCGTATAAAGATGTTGCTTTGCCAATTGGCTACAACCAAACAATCTCGCAACCTTATACAGTTGCGTTTATGACTCAGTTGCTTAATATCAAAAAGCCGGGAATGAAGATTCTTGAGATTGGTACCGGATCCGGATATCAGGCTGCGATACTTTATGAAATGAAAGCAGATGTTTATTCGATAGAGAGAAATCTGGATTTGTTTAACAGAACTTCTAAACTTTTTGATAAACTTGGAATAAGGGTTCATGCAAAATATGGTGATGGAACTATTGGCTGGGCAGAGTTTGCTCCTTATGATGGAATAATTGTAACCGCAGGCTCGCCAACAGTTCCTCCTAAATTAAAAGAGCAATTGGCTGTGGGTGGCAGGATGGTCATTCCTGTTGGTGATCGGATTTCGCAGAAGCTTTATCTTTTAATAAAAAAATCTGAGACCGAATTTGAATCTGAGGTTATTCCTGAATTTACTTTTGTTCCTTTAATAGGAAGAGAAGGTTGGAAGAAGTAATTGTTATCGCTGGACCAACGTGTTCAGGTAAAACTAAGTTAAGTTTGTTATTGGCTGATTTAATAGATTCAGAAATTATTTCAGCAGATAGCAGACAAGTTTATAAATATCTTGATATCGGAACGGCTAAACCTGACAAAGAAGAATTATTAAAAGTAAAACATCATTTTGTTGATGAGCTTTATCCCGATCAGGATTTTAATGCAAGTAAATTTGCATCAGATGCTGAAAAGATTATCGAATCGCTATTTGAAATTAAGAAGTGTCCAATTGTTGCCGGAGGATCAGGTTTATACATTAAAGCATTAATTGATGGAATTGCTGAATCTGCCGACACAGATCCCCAATTAAGAAAAGAACTGCTTGATATCAGAAAAAAAATGGGGAACGAATATCTTTATAATGAGTTGAAAAGAGTGGATGAAATTAGTGCAGGCAAAATGCTTCCACAAAACTGGAAGCGTGTAATACGTGCTCTGGAAGTATTAAGACTTACAGGTAAACCTATCTGGATGCACTATCAAAATCAACAGAAAGAGATAAAAAATAAATTAAGTTTTAATCAAATCGGTTTACTGTGGGATAGAGAATTGCTTTATAAGAATATTGAACGGCGCGTTGATAAAATGATTGATTCTGGTTTGATTGATGAAGTCAATAATGTTCTGAATATGGGATACTCTAAATCACTAAATGCTCTGAACACTGTTGGCTATAAAGAAATAATAGAATATCTTGATGGCACGATTTCATTGGTTCGTGCAGTAGAATTGATTAAAAGAAACACAAGACGATTTGCTAAAAGACAAATGACCTGGTTTAATTCTGATAAAAGAATTAAATGGCAAAAAATTAATTCCGAAAACGATTTAGTAATTCTTGCAAATAAAATTGCAAAGGAAATAAATGAAAGAAAAAATTAGAATTGCATCAGGACAAGGATTTTGGGGCGATCTCATCGACGCACCTTATCATCAGGTAACCAAAGGTGATGTGGATTATCTTGTTATGGATTATCTTGCCGAAGTAACAATGTCTATTCTGCAAAAACAAAAAAATAAAAATCCACAACTTGGTTATGCAAAAGATATACCGGAACTGATGAAAAGAATTCTTCCAATCATAAAAGGAAAAAACATCAAAGTAATTACAAACGGTGGTGGAGTTAATCCGATTGCCTGTGCAAATGCTGTGCTGGATGTTGCAAAAAATCTTCAAATAAAAAACATTAAAATTGGTGTTGTACTTGGGGATAACATCAAAGATGAACTTGATGAACTTATTGCTAAAGGTGCTGAATTAAAAAATATGGAAACGGCTGATTCTATTGAACTTGTTAAAGATAAAATTCTGAGTGCAAATGTTTACTTTGGCGCATTCCCAATTGTTGAAGCTCTTGAAAAAGGAGCTGATATAGTTATTACGGGAAGAACAACAGATACTGGCTTAACACTTGCCCCGATGATTTACGAATTTGGATGGAAAAAAGATGATTACGATCTGCTTTCTGCAGGAACTGTAGCCGGACATATTTTAGAATGTGGTGCACAATCAAGCGGAGGAAATTTTTTAGGCGATTGGCAGTCAATTCCAAACATGGCTGAAATAGGTTTTCCGATTGCAGAGGCTTACCCTAACGGTGATGTTATTATTACCAAACACCCAAATACAGGCGGAAGAGTTTCTTTTGAAACAGTTGCAGAACAATTATTATATGAAATAGGGGATCCAAAATCTTACATAACGCCTGATTGTGTTGCTGATTTTACATCAATTAAACTGGAAGATTTAGGTAACGACCGGGTTAAAGTTTATGATGTGAAAGGATTTCCGGAAACACCGTATTATAAAGTTTCTTGTTCTTACTCTGATGGTTACAGTGCAATCTCAACCTTAACTTATTCCTGGCCGCAGGCTTTAACAAAAGCCAAAGCTGCCGATGATATTTTAAGAAAACGATTAGCCAATCTTCATTTGCAGTTCGATGAAATCAGGACAGAATTTGTTGGATATAATTCTACTCACGGTCCGTTAGCCAAAGAATTGGATGAGGACAGTATTAATGAAATTGTTTTGAGAGTAGGTGTAAGGTCACATGATTATAATTCTGTAGAACGTTTTGGAAAAGAGATAGCACCACTTATTTTAACCGGTCCTCCCAGTGTTACTGGTTTTGCAGGTGGCAGACCAAAGCCGAGTGAAGTAGTTGCATATTGGCCGGCTTTAATTTCTAAAAAATTAGTGAATGCTTCTGTAGAGATAATGGAGTCACAATGAAAATAACACTATTAAACATTGCTCACGGCCGAAGTGGCGATAAAGGTGATGCTGCAAATGTTGGCATTATTGCTTATGATGAAAAAGGTTATGAGATAATAAAAAAACACCTTACAACAGAAAGAGTAAAAAAACATTTTGAAGGAATTTGTCTCGGAGATGTTGAAAGATTTGAACTGCCAAATTTACGGGCATTAAATTTTCTGCTTCACAATTCATTGGGAGGCGGAGGAACAGTTTCATTAAAGCACGATGCTCAGGGAAAAACAATTGCTGCTGCACTGCTAAGAATGGAAATAGATGTTTAAAAAGTCTTGCTGAACCGACTGCCTTCAGGCAGGCTCGTTTCAGAATTATAGTTAATTTTAAAAATCGTGTAACAATATCAGGATGATAATCAGGAGTAATAATGTACGAAGAAGAGATAAAAGCATTAAACAATTACAAAGTACGCATCGATAATCTGCGGAGTTATCTTTGACGTCGATCGTAAAGAAGCAAAGATAGAAGAACTGCACAGAAAAACTGAAGAACCCAATTTCTGGAACGATCAGTTAAACGCACAGAAGATACTGCAGGAAATTAAGTCTTTACAAACCTGGGTTGAACTCTGGAAATCTGTAAACCAAAAAGCTAATAGCATCGAAGAGTATATTCAGCTTGCTCAAATGGAAGAAGATGAATCATTGAATGAAGAGATTTCCAAAGAGTTAAAGTTCTTGGAGAAGGCTATTGAAGATGTTGAATTTAAGAATATGCTAAGCGGGAAAGATGATAACAAAAATTGCATTCTCACGATTCACTCAGGTGCAGGTGGTACAGAAGCACAGGATTGGGCGGATATGCTGTTAAGAATGTATTTAAGATATGGTGAACAGAATGGATTTAAAATGTCAATCCTCGATATTCTTGAGGGTGATGGAGCAGGAATTAAATCTGCTACCGTTGAAGTTGAGGGAGAATATGCTTACGGTTATCTGAAAGCAGAAAATGGTGTTCATCGTTTAGTTAGAATTTCTCCTTTTGATGCTAATAAAAGAAGACACACTTCATTTGCCTCTGTGTTTGTTATTCCAGAAGTAGATGATACAATTGAGATTGATATTAATCCGGCTGATCTTAGAATCGATACTTATCGTTCAGGTGGAAAAGGCGGGCAGAATGTTAACAAAGTTGAAACAGCTGTTCGTATTACTCACATTCCAACCGGAGTTGTTGCAGCCTGTCAGACAGAAAGATCACAGCTTCAAAATCGTACCAAAGCAATGAAACTATTAAAATCAAGATTATATCAGTTAGAACTCGATAAGCAAATTGAAGCACAGGATGAAATTGAAAAAAGTAAAATGAAAATCGAATGGGGAAGTCAGATTCGCAGTTATGTATTTCATCCTTACAATCTGGTTAAAGATCATCGAACAGATGAAGAAACTTCTGATACTCAAGGTGTTATGGATGGTGATATTAATAGATTTATAAAAGCATACTTACTAAAGTTTAGTCAGAATTAGTTTAATTTAACCTAAATGAAGTACCTGCTAACAGCAATTTTTATTATTTATGTGATTTTTTTATCGCTGTTTTCAAATCCCGAGTTTCCTGCATCAGAGCAGGGCAATTCTTTTATGCCATACCTTGCTGATCGACCTATAATTGAAGATGGGTTTTATTCTCTTAAAATTGCCTGGAATATCGGAACGGGCAAAGGTGTTACATATAATTTCAATCAATTGACTACAGGTTTCCAACCGCTTTATGTTTTTTTACTTTCTGTTTTTGCTTATATAATATCAGGATTAGGTGGGGATAAAATTATTTTTTTACGATTCGTAATTATTTTTTCCGGAATTACAGCAATTATTCTTAGTTACTTATTATTTTGGTTTATTTCAGATCTTAAAAAAAATCTGGATAGAAAATGTTCATTTACTGTTATCACTCTGCTTATCCTTTTCAACTTCAAAATATTTCTAAATCTTTTTAACGGATTAGAAACCGGTTTATATCTTATTTTAATTTTAATTTCAATGATCCATGCACAAAGAATTATTGAAGGTAGTAAAAAAAATGCGCAGCTTCTATTATTTGGATTCTTTTTAGGATTAACTGCTTTAGCAAGAAATGATTTTATACTGATTGCTGTTGTAATTATTCTTTTACTTAATTACTCGAAGAAGATCAGACTAAAAGATTCCGCTTTGATTTCTTTAACTATGCTTTTAACCATATTACCGTGGTTTGTTTTTATCTATTCTGTTCAGGGAAGCTTGATTCCAACTTCTGCTGCAGTGCAATCGGGATTAACTGATTATGAATTGTCTTATAGAATAGACCAGTACTTATATTCGCTCTTTACCAGCTATATCCCTTTCATTCATGCCGGGCAAACACAATCAGCTATTATTTACGCTTTAATTATAATTTTTGTTTTATATCTGATTAAATATCAAAAAGAATTAATAAAAAGTTTTGCTGGAATTCAGATAATAAAACACTGGTTTGCTGCAATTACTTTTATTTCAATAGTGTATTTGATTTTTGCATCACAGCCTTATTTCTTTTTCAGATATTTATCCATACATCTTGTTATCGCAATTCCATTTTTAGCAATTATGATTACAAAGGGGCTGTCAGAAAGTTCAAAAATAATCCGGAGTATTTTTGTTTTAGTTGTGATTTTTATCTTCTCATTAAATGCAGGTTATTATTTTCATTTTCCTAAAACTGCATCCAACCTGGCATTAAGACCTTCATACATAAATCAAAATAAAATATTTGAAGAAAAAATTGGTATGGCACAAAGCGGGATATCCGGTTACTTTTTTGATAATGTTGTAAATCTTGATGGAAAGGTAAATGTCGCAGCATTATCTGCTATCAAAAAAAATGCAATTTATGATTACATATTAAATGAAAGAATTACAGTTTTAATTGAATGGAAAGAATGGTTTGATTTACTGCCCTCCGAAAAGCTTAACAAAGACTGGCAATTAAGTAATTCGCAAATCAATGACAATAAAACTTTAGTTTGGATAAGAAAATAATCCAAGACTTATTCTCTTCTTAAATTATACTGTTTAGCAAGGTTTGTTAATCTTCTTGGGTAATCAGTTTGCATCCCGTTTATTCCAGACTTAATAAGGCATTCCATTTCACGTTTATCGTTAATTGTACATCCAATCAGAAAATCTATTTTGCTTTCAGGATTCTTCTTATTTAATATTTTTTTCTTTCTTACATCGTACCAGATTAATCTTCTGAACGTAACCCAATTTGCAATAGTTATTTGTCTTGGTCTTAAAACTATTGCAACATTATTTTTATTTTTTGATGCAACTTTTACCGTGCTGTGTTTTCTGGGTAAGAAAATAAATCCGGGCGGAATTTCAACGTCAAGACTATAATTCAAATCCGGATATTTGTTCTTTGCAACTTCCAAAACTTCAGGAATAAAAGTTTCAATAATAAAATTTACAGATGAATTAAACTCTTTTCGTAATTCATTAAGTTGATCAAGTATAACGAGTATTAATTCTTTTTCATCTTTTGGAACTTTAATATCAAGGAAAACATATTTTAATTGTTTTTTATCTGATAGCCACGAAAAAAATTTTCTTAAAGTTGGGATGTGTGCATCTGCCGTTTTTAATTCACCCTTTTTTAAATAATGAAAGTGAGTACGAATTTCCTCTAATGTTAACTCGGATGTTTTATTTCTTAAACCGCTAAATGGAGCAGGGAAGTCAGGTTTGTACGCAACCTCCGGTTCTAATCCTTTTTCTCTGATTAAGGCTACAAGTTCGTCGGGATTCCAATCGTGCCAGAGAATAACTTCTTTGTCTTTAGTTACGCATAAATCTGTTTCAATAGAATTAACTCCTTCTCTCAATGCGCGCTCAAAAGAAGGGATTGTATTTTCAGGCTCATTTACTGGTGAGCCGCGATGACCGCATACAAGAAATAAATTCTCTTTATCAACTTTTAGTTTGCTTATTGGGCAAAATCTAAATAGCTCTCTTAACCAGACTTTGTATTTGGCTAATCGTCTTTTAAGGCTTGGCATAAAATAAAATTATGTTAATTTTATATCTGATGCTTTATAAAGATTATTATCTGACAGAAACTTAATAAAAAGATGAAAGAAAAAAAGACTGAATCAAAAAAGAAAAAAGATTTCTTCAAAAAAGTCTTTGAGATAACAAAAAAAATTCCATACGGAAAAGTAACAACATACGGTGATATCGCTGAAGCTTGCGGCATACGATCTGCTGCAAGAACTGTTGGATGGGCATTAAATGGATGCGGCCCTGATATTCCGGCACACAGAGTCGTTAATCGCTATGGTGCATTAACAGGTAAAATTCATTTTGGTGATCCAAACCTGATGGAAGACCTTTTGAGAAATGAAGGAGTTGAATTTGATGAGAAAGGCTGTGTAAAACTTGATAAACATTTGTGGATACCAAAAGTAGAAAAGCGATTCAAATGAATCGCTTCTTAAATAAATGCAGTTGAATGGTTAGTATTTTCTTACATCAATCGATGAAACACCACAATCAATTTCTATAAAAACTTTCTTTGTTGAATTATCAAAATTATCAGTTCTGTAAACATCTTTTTTAAATTTGGTAAATCCTTCATAATTCTTGCTTGAAAGAGCTGTCGAAGATTTTATTTCACAACCGGTGCTATCAGGTATAAGAATATCAATATCTGAGGCACCTGCATTAATATTTACTCTGACCACATCAGATAACTCACCAATTTTAAGATTTAATGAAGCAGCGCCCATATCAATATCAACTTTATTTATTTTGTAAGGAGTCAGATCAAGATCGAGAGAAGCAGCTCCAAAATCAAAATCAAGATCCCAGTCCGGCTTTGTATTAAGATACATTTGAATACTATTTTTGTAATTTTTTTCGCCAACTTTGATTCTGGTTTTCTTCATGTCAAAATAAATGTTGGTATGATTTCCTTCATCCTCACGCTTTAAAGAGTATTTGCCCTCATAGCCTAAAGCATTTATTTCGATAAGCTTTTCAGATGGGGCTAAAATTTTGAATTCACCGGCACCACCAGCAAAATTTAGTGTGGCAGTTTTAATGGAATCACTGTAATCCTGATAAAAATAGGTCGTATCCAAAACACCATCATAATCATCATCAAAATCAAAATGAAAATCATTATGAAAAATATTTGATGTTGCGCTTACAGAGGCATAAATTGTTAATGCAAGAACAAATCCAGCAACTCCTCCTATTATAAGTTTTCCAATCTGATTTTTAACAAGTATTGATAACCCAATCAAAACAAGGACAACAGGCCAAAATTTCCAGGCGGAATTCCATGTAAAACTAAAGTCTGTATAATTACCAAGTAGCAGTAATGCACCAATTGTTACAAAAAATATTCCCCAAAAAATGCTTGATGTTTTCATGATATCACCTCATTGGTATTTTGATTTTTTGCTTTAAGGATGATTGCTAGTCCAAGTCCAATCAAGACTAATGGCCAGTAATCTTTAAAATGAAATCCTGGTACAAAATTATTTAATAAAAAGATTACACCTATAACAATCAAAAATGCGCCAGCAAAAACTGATTTATTATTTTTTTGTTTTTCACTAACCATATTCATCTTAAATTCATTTTGAGTTTTGCTTTCAGCATCTCCATCACCGGCATCGCCTTCCTTTGGTTTTTCCTGGTTGAAAGGAGTAATTATATATGGTTTCTGTGGAATTATTATCCACAAAATAATATAGGCTAAAATTCCGCTGCCACCAAAAATAACAGCAAGCACAAAAACCAGCCTAACGATAACAGGATCGATATCAAAATATTCAGCTATTCCGCCGCAAACCCCTCCGATCATCTTATCGGTAACTGAGCGATAAAGTTTTTTGTACATCTTAATTCTCCTTTCTTTCTTTAATTCTCACTGCAATTATACAAATTATCTACACAGTCGGCTTTTTTTATGGTATAGGCGGTATTACACTATTAACCAAGGGAAAATTGATTTATTTTCGGGCGAATGGTATCGGTGAATGGAGTAATGAATTCAAACTATTGGAATAATTAAAACTTAGTTTATTTTAGTTGCAGTATTTTTATCAAAATTTATTCACTCTTTTATGAAAATTGCACTTTGCCAGATTGATCCAATAATTGGAAACTTAGAATACAATAAGAAGAAGATTCTTGATGGCTATAAAAAAGCAGTTGAGTCTAATGCAGATTTGGCAATTTTTCCGGAGCTTTCATTAGTCGGATATCCGCCCCTGGACCTGGTTGAAAAATCTGAATTCAGAAAAGCAGTAAATGATGCATCAAATGAAATCGCGGCAGCTACTAAAGATGTGGGTTTGATTTTTGGAACCATAACAGATGATGATGATAATATTGGTACTGATATTCATAATTCTGCAGTGCTTTGTTATGATGGTAAAATTCAATTTACCCAACATAAAACATTGATACCAAATTATGATGTATTTGATGAGATGAGATACTTCGATTCCGCTGAAAGTGACTCCGTTTTTGAATTTAAAGATGAGAAATTAGGAATTTCCATTTGTGAGGATATCTGGAATGACGCTGACTACTGGTACCGAAGAAGATACCAAAAAGATCCGGTACAAGAGTTAATTAAAAAAGGCTCAACACTTCTTATAAACATTTCTGCAAGTCCATACTCTTTTGGAAAAAGGAAAGCCAGATTTGAAATGCTTTCTGCGCTAACTAAAAAAGATAAAATACCACTGGCCTATGTATGCTGCGTTGGTGCTCAAACAGATCTCATATTTGATGGGGCAAGTATGTGTTTTAACCAAAAGGGTGAATTGGTACTTTTAGGTAAAACGTATGAAGAAGATTTTTTTATCTATGATACAAAACAAAACTACAGAAAAATAGTAAAGTGTGAATCTGAATTTGAGAAAGAAGTTTATAACAGTTTAGTATTCGGCTTGAAAGAATATTGCTCAAAACAGAATTTCCAGAAAGCTTTAATTGGTTTAAGTGGTGGAATGGATTCGGCGCTTGTAACTTGCATAGCAGTTGCAGCATTGGGGGCAGAAAATGTTCATGTTGTTTTAATGCCGTCAAAATACTCAAGTGAAAGCAGTATAACAGACTCTGAACAACTTATAAAGAATTTAGGTATTAATTTCAGTAATGTAAGTATCCAGCCGGCAGTGGATAAAATATTGGAACAGTTAAAACCAATTTTAAATATCAGCATCAAATCAATAACTGAAGAAAATTTACAAGCCAGAGTTCGTGGCATTTATCTTATGGCTTACTCAAATGACCATGGACATCTTTTGCTGACAACCGGAAATAAATCAGAGATGGCAGTTGGATATTGTACTCTTTACGGTGATATGTGCGGCGGTTTAGCAGTTATTGCTGATGTGTATAAAACAGATGTTTATAAGATTGCTGAGTATATAAACAGAGAAAAAGAAATTATCCCTAGAAATATTTTTGATAAAGCTCCAAGTGCGGAGCTAAAACCAAATCAAACCGATCAGGATACTCTTCCTTCTTATGAACTTTTGGATAAAATTTTAAGGATGTATCTTGAAGAAAATAAAGAGTATAATGAGATAAAAGAAATAATAAAAAATGAGGAAGTTGTAAAAAGAGTTTTGAAAATGGTGGATATTAATGAGTTTAAAAGAAATCAGGCCGCACCTGCTCTTCGTGTTTCCTCAAAAGCATTTGGCTATGGAAGAAGATATCCTATTGTCCAGGGCTGGCGCAGATAAATCAGAATTTAGTTTTTATTAATCACTCTTTTCTAAAATAAATAGATTATGGCAATGGTAAATGTTAAAACATACTTATTGATTTTATTGCTATCAATCACTGCGTCTGCGCAGTTTGGATTGAAGCAGGATCACGTTAAGATTAAAACTTATTCTTCTTTAGATAAACTTTATTCAGGCAGCGAAAATAAGTTTGCTGCAAAAGTATTGATAGAAGATGGCTGGCATATCAATTCAAATAAACCTTATGAAGAATTTTTAATCCCAACTGAGCTTAAGCTTGAATCAGCAAAAGGATTTAGTTTATCAAATGTTGTTTATCCGGCAGCAAAGGATTACAAATTTAGTTTTTCCGATAATCCCTTATCAGTGTGGGAAGGAGAAATCCTGATTGGTGGATTGCTTAATGTTGAGAACGATATTGCCCCGGGAAATTATGAACTAATTTTTACACTTGAGTATCAAGCCTGCAATGATATGAGCTGTCTTGCACCCACATCAATTTCAGATACTTTGCTGGTTGAAGTAGCAGACAGACGAGCAGTTGTCAACCAGATTAATCAGGAAATTTTTGAAAGAATAGATTTCTCTTCGATTCAACCTACCGGTGAAACTAAAAAAGATGATGAATCAGTTGGCTCTCAACTGGAGAAGAGTGGTTTGCTGATAGGCTTACTCTTAGTTTTTCTCGGAGGATTAGCTCTAAATTTAACTCCTTGCGTTTATCCACTCATACCAATTACAATCGGATATTTTGGCGGACAGAGTGAAGGTAAAACTAGCCGACTGTTTTTGATGGGTCTATTATTTGTTCTTGGTATGTCTGTAACTTATTCAATAGTTGGAGTGGTTACATCGTTAACCGGAGCAGTCTTTGGTGCACTGTTACAAAATCCTGTTGTGATTATAATTATTGCTACAATATTTTTAGCCTTATCTCTCAGCATGTTCGGTGTTTATGAATTTAAATTACCCGATAAACTGGTAGCAAAAGCTGGTGGAGCAAAAGGCGGATTGTTTGGTGCTTTTTTTATGGGATTAACCATGGGAATTGTTGCAGCTCCTTGTATTGGTCCCTTTGTGTTAGGATTAGTAACGTACGTTGCAACAAAAGGTGATGCTCTATACGGCTTCTTAATGTTTTTTGTTTTAGCACTTGGACTTGGATTACCATATTTATTCCTTGCTGTCTTTTCAGGTAAGTTAAAAAGTTTACCACGTGCAGGATTATGGATGGATGCAGTAAAACATATCTTTGGTTTTATTTTAATTGCAATGGCATTGTACTTTTTACTTCCATTAATTCCTAAAAACATTTCGGGTTATGTTCTACCTGTTTATGGAATTATTGCAGCTATTTACTTACTCTTTTTTGATAAAGCTGCTGCATCTGTCAAAGGATTTAAAGTTTTCAAAATAATATTTTCAGTTGTAGTTATCTTAATCTCAGTTTATACTCTAATCCCGTCTGACAAAAAAGGAATCGAATGGACTGCATATTCAGAACAAAGCTTAAATAATTTGGATGGAAAAAGGGGAGTTGTTATCGATTTCTATGCTGATTGGTGCATTCCCTGCAAAGAATTGGATGCCTTAACATTTTCAGATCCAAAGGTAATAGAGTTATCAAAGGATTTTGTAACACTTAAAGCAGATATGACAAAATCGGTATCTCCTGAAGTATCTGCTCTACGAGAAAAATTTAAAGTAGTTGGTGTGCCCACCGTGTTAATTATAAATTCAAATGGGCAAGAAGTAAACCGAATAACTGGATTTGTTAATGCAGAAGAATTTTATAAAATATTATCAGATATATGAAAAATTTAGAATTGTAAAATCCTAATAGTCTTATTAGTTTTGAATCAGCAATTATTTATTAATAAAGAGTCAGATATGTCAAAAGTTAAAGAAATTCAACAATTAAATGAGGTTACCGTAAGGTTTGCAGGGGATTCCGGTGATGGAATGCAGCTTACAGGTTCTCAATTTAGTGAAACCACTGCCTGGGTGGGTAATGATCTTAATACCTTACCGGATTATCCAGCTGAAATACGTGCACCTGCCGGAACTATTTATGGCGTTAGCGGATTTCAATTACACTTCAGCAGTGAAGATATCCACACACCGGGTGATCAACCTGATGTTCTCGTTGCAATGAATCCTGCCGCTTTAAAGAAAAATCTTCCTGAAATTAAAAAGAATGGAATGATTATAGTTAACAGTGATGCATTTGATTTAAAGAATTTAAAACTTGCACATTACGAAGCCAATCCATTGGAAGATGGTACACTAGACGGTTATACAGTTTTCAGTGTTCCAATTACCTCATTAACCGAAAATGCTCTCGAAGGAACAAAGTTATCACCAAAAGAAGTTTCGAGATGTAAAAACTTTTTTGCTCTTGGTTTGATGTACTGGTTATATAACAGACCAATTGAAAACACAGTAAAGTGGATAGAAGAAAAGTTTGCAAAAAAACCTGAGTTTATTGAGGCTAATACAAAAGCTCTTAATGCAGGATATAATTTCGGAGAAATGACAGAAGCGTTTACAACACGTTATACAGTTGAACCGGCAAAACTTCCCAAAGGCATCTACCGTAATATTTCCGGAAATGAAGCTACGGCTTTTGGATTTCTTGCTGCTTCTGTAAGAAGTGGGCTGCCTTTATTCCTTGGTTCTTATCCAATTACTCCTGCTTCAGAAATCTTACAATACCTTAGTAACTTCAAAAGTTTTGGTGTAAAAACATTTCAGGCAGAAGATGAAATTGCCGGTGTGGTTTCAGCTATCGGGGCTGCATTTGCCGGAAATCTTGCAATAACTTCTACAAGCGGACCGGGATTAGCACTTAAAACTGAAGCAATTGGTCTTGCCGTTATGACTGAATTACCTGTGGTGATAATTGATGTTCAAAGAGGCGGACCAAGTACAGGCTTACCAACTAAAACAGAGCAGGCTGATCTTTTACAAGCTGTTCATGGTAGAAATGGTGAAGCTCCTGTTGCTGTCGTGGCAGCTAAAACCCCACGTGATTGTTTTTATATGGCAATAGAAGCTTCCAGAATAGCTTTGAAATATATGACACCTGTAATCCTGTTGACAGATGGTTACATTGCAAATGGAAGTGAGCCCTGGAGAATTCCTCACGTTGATTCTCTTCCAAAGATTGAAGTAAAATTCAGGACTGAAAAAGAAGGATTTTATCCATATCTAAGAGACGAAAATTTAGCTCGACCTTGGGCAATTCCTGGTACACCGGAATTAGAACACAGAATTGGTGGACTTGAAAAAGCCCATATTTACGGAAACGTAAGTTATGACCCTGATAATCATCACAAGATGATCAATTTAAGAGCAGAGAAAATAAAAAATATCGAAAATGATATTCCACCTCTTGAAGTAGATGGAGACCAATCAGGTGAACTTCTTGTATTGGGTTGGGGTGGAACTTATGGAGCAATAAAAGAAGCGGTAATAAAAGCCAGAGCATTAGGCATGAATGTTTCTCAGGCTCACCTACAGTATCTTAACCCATTCCCTAAAAATACAGGACAGGTACTAAAAAGCTTTAATAAAATTATTGTACCTGAAATAAATTTAGGTCAATTAGCTAAGTTGTTAAGAAGTGAATATCTGGTGGATGTAATTCAGTTTAATGTAGTGCGTGGATTACCCTTCAGAGTATCAGATATATTAGATAAGATTCAGGAAACCCTTGGAGGTAAAAATGGAAAATAAAGTTGAAGTAAATACTATAAAATTAACCGCCAAAGATTTTGCATCAGATCAGGAAGTAAGATGGTGTCCGGGATGCGGCGATTATTCAATTCTTGCACAGGTACAAAGAACCTTCCCCGAAATTATTGATACACCGAAAGAAAACATTGTTTGGGTTTCTGGAATTGGCTGCTCAAGCCGTTTCCCATATTATATGGATACTTATGGATTCCATGGTATTCACGGCAGAGCTCCTGCATTAGCAACCGGAGTTAAATTGGCAAATAAAAATCTAAGTGTATGGGTTGCAACAGGGGATGGTGATTTGCTGAGTATTGGTGGTAATCACTTCATTCATGCCTGCAGAAAAAATGTTGATCTTAAAATTTTATTATTCAATAATAGAATTTATGGATTAACCAAAGGACAATATTCACCTACTTCAGAAAAAGGTAAAGTAACCAAGACAACGCCTTACGGTAGTGTCGCTTATCCTTTTAATCCAACAATGCTTGCCACAGGTGCAGAAGCAACATTCGTTGCAAGATCAATTGACAGGCACACAAAGCATTTGCAGGATATGATAAAAAGAGTTGGTAAGCATAAAGGTGTAGCATTTCTTGAGATTTATCAGAACTGCAATATTTTTAATGATGGTGCTTTCTCACTATTAACAGAAAAAGAGACCAAAGACGATAATGTACTTGTTCTTGAACATGATAAACCTATGGTGTTTGGAAAAGATGGATCAAAAGGAATAAAACTGGATGGATTCACACCAATTGTTGTAGATCTTTCAAGTGGAAATTATTCTAAAGATGATTTATGGATACATAATGAGTTTGAAGAAAGTCCGGTTCGCTCTGCGATACTATCTACATTCACCGAAATCCCTGGAATGCCAACGCCAATTGGTGTTTTCAGACAAGTGTTCAAGCCTACTTATGATCAAGGAGTAGAAGAACAAATAGAAATGATAAAGAAGAAAAAAGGTGAAGGGGATCTTGAGAAATTATTATTCACCGGTAATACCTGGGAAGTTAATTGATTTCTTCAGACAATAATATCTTTTTATTCAATTTTAATTTGGGCTTGAGATTGAATCAAGCCCTTTCCTGTTTATAAATGCTCATGATAGATTTTGAAAAATTAAAACAAATCATTTTAAGCAACCCCTCGTTTTTAATAACCACTCACGTCAACCCGGATGCAGATGCAATTGGCTCAGAGCTGGCATTTTATGAAATTTTAAAAAGACTGAATAAAGAAGTCTATATTGTCAATCATAGCACAACACCTTATAATCTTAAGTTTCTCGATAAAGGAAATAATATAGAAGTATTCGATCCGGATAAACACAAAGAATTATTTAATCAGGTAGCTGTTTTAGTAGCATTGGATTTTAATCGAGTGAACAGGGTTGTTAGTATGGAAAATGACTTTAAACAAATTAAGAAACTAAAAATTTGTATCGATCATCATGAAGATGCTGAGAATTTTGCTGATTACTTTTTTATTGATACTTCTTATTCTGCAACAGCTCAGATAATTTTTGATTTAGTAAAACATACTAAAATTGTTGAGTTAGATAATAAAATCGCGGAACCTATTTACGCTGGTATAATGACAGACACGGGTTCATTTAGGTTTGAACGAACAACGTCTCAGGTTCATCAGATAATTGCAGAACTTATTGAAAAAGGAGTAAATCCTGAATCTGTTTATGATAAAATTTATGATCAGAGCAAGTTCAGCAAATTAAAATTATTGGGTCGTGCATTGGATTCAATAAAATTGGCTGCTGAAAATCGATTAGCATATATGATTCTTACTCAAACTGACTTTAATGAATTAAATGCCATCGAAAGTGACACAGAAAATTTTGTTAATTATTGCCTATCGATTGAAAATGTAGTATTAGGGATTTTATTTATAGAACTTAAAAACGGATTCAAAGTGAGTTTTAGGTCCAAAGGTGAAATTCCTGTTAACAAACTTGCTGCTGAATTTGGTGGTGGCGGACATAAAAACGCATCAGGGGCAAGATTTCATAACAATAATATGACTGAGTTAATGCCTGTAATTATATCAAAATCAATATCTTATCTTAATAATTGAAAGCTTAAAATATGTTTAAGATAAACTTAAAATCTGGTGGTAAAAAGATTATCTACAAACCATTATCCATTAGTGTTAAATACCTAATTGATGATAAAAAGTTACAAAAGAGTCTCCCGAACCTTGAAAAAATTTTTAATATAAAATTCTCTGAATTACAGAAAAAGAATTTCCTTTCTTCGGAAGGTTTGCCAATCAGAGTAACAAAGGCTTCAGGAAAACCCGATGCATTAGTTCTAAAAAAGGTAAAACTGGATTCAAATTTTAACGCAGATTATTTCAGAGATAATATTGCAGAATTTATTGATAATCTTAAAACTGAAGTAATTCAAAATTTACATATTTTCATTCCATCGTATAGCAGTGTTAAGAAGTATTTTGATAATGAAGATTATTACTATCAAACTTTTGCAGAAGGTGTTTTATTAGGAAACTATTCTTTCAGTAAATACATCACAAAAAAATCCAAAACAAAAAATCTGGATGTTTTTCTCTACTCAGATAATCCAAAAAAATTAGATTACGCAATAAAGACTGCAAAGAATCTGATTGATGCTGTATTTTTTACAAGAGATTTACAGAATGAACCAAGTAATAATCTTACACCTGAATTATTAGCAAAACGTGTTGTTGATGAAACAAAAAAATATGGAATTAAATCTAAGATTTTGAGTGAAGAAGAAATTGCTAAGCTGAAAATGGGCGGACTAATTGCAGTAGGACAGGGAAGTGTTAATAAACCAAGATTTATCATTCTTGAGTATAAACAGAAATCCAAAATCAAAAGAAATAAAAAATTAAAGCATAAAAAGATAGCTTTAGTTGGTAAAGGAGTAACTTTTGATACAGGTGGAATTTCTTTAAAGCCTGCAAAAAATATGGGTGAAATGAAAGCCGATATGTCTGGTGCTGCTGCAGTTGCGGGTACCTTAATTGCTGCTGCAAAAAATAATCTACCTGTTCACTTATATGGCATAATTCCCGCGGCAGAAAATATGTGTTCCGGAGAGGCAATAAGACCAGGAGATATCATTTACACATCTGCAGGCAAAAGCGTTGAAATAGAAGATACTGATGCTGAGGGCAGATTGATTATTGCTGATGCACTTCACTATGCTTCACAATTAAAACCTGATGAAATAATTGATTTAGCAACGTTAACAGGAGCTTGTGTTGTAGCACTTGGAGATTTTGTCGCAGGCCTGTTTACAAAAAATGATTCGATGGCTGATAAATTATATAAAAGCGGATGCGAAACTTATGATAGAGTATGGAGATTGCCTTTATGGGATGATTACAATGAATACATTAAAAGTGATGTTGCTGATATTGCCAATCTTGGTAACACCAGATGGGCTGGGGCAATAACAGCAGCAAAATTTTTAGAGCATTTTGTACCTAAAAATATTCCCTGGGCACATCTTGATATTGCTGGTCCTGCTATGAATAATTCATCGCGAAGTTACACTAAAAAATATATGACGGGATTTGGAGTAAGATTGTTATTCGATTATTTAACTCGCAAATAATTTTATTGTTTGATAACACCATCTTTTATTTCAAATATTCGGTCGGCTAATTTCATAAGTTCAGGATTATGTGTAACGATAACAAAAGTTTTCTCAAGAGAATCTCTCAGTTCGATTAAAAGTTTATGCACTGATTCACTATTCACTGAATCAAGGTTTCCTGTAGGCTCATCAGCAAAAATTATTTTTGGATCATTGGCAAGAGCACGTGCAACTGCTACCCGCTGTTGTTCCCCTCCAGAAAGTTCTGCTGGTTTATGGTTCTCTCGTTCCGATAATCCTACCAGGCTTAAAAGTTCTCTTGATCGATTTAATGATTTATTTAAACTTTTTCCCATAATCATCTGTGGAATAGCAACATTTTCAAGCGCAGTAAACTCCGGAAGCAAATGATGAAACTGAAATACAAACCCAATATTTTCGTTCCTGAATTTTGCAAGTCTTTCATTATTAAAATCAAAAATATTTTTATCCTGAAAAAAAATTTTACCTTCATCAGGTCTGTCCAATCCGCCTAATAGATGTAACAAAGTCGATTTTCCTGCTCCGGATGCTCCAACAATTACAGATATTTTGTTGTTTTCGATATCAAGCGAAACTGACTTTAATACTTCTAACTTATTTTTTTTAGTTGTCTCAAAAGATTTTCTGATATTTTTAGCAGATAAAATAATACTCATAATTTTATTCCCATTTAATTGCCTGTAATGGATCTAATTTGGCTGCTCTTCTGGCTGGAATTAACGAAGCAAGATAAGCCAGTAATAAAGATGCTCCAGACACAATGAAAAAGTCAGATATTCTCAGTTCCATTGGCAATGAATTAATTTTATATTGTGTTGGATCGAGCGGATAGATATTGTAGTTGATCTGAAGGAAACAAATAAAGTATCCAAGTGCAAGACCCAAAAATGTTCCTAGTAAACCAATTAGAAAACCTTCGTACATAAATATCTTAAGAATAGATTTTTCTCTCGAGCCCATTGATCTTAGTATTCCTATATCTCTTCTTTTTTCAATTACCGACATTAACAATGAGCCAAGAATATTAAATGATGCTACGGCAATAATCAAAGATAAAAGTATGTAAGCAACCCATCTTTCTATTTGCATTACTGTGTAAAGTTCTCTGTGAAAATCATACCAGGTATTAATCTCAAATTTATTTTTGTCTAATTTTTCAGATAAAAATTCTTTGGCTATGAATGAATTTTTTGAATCCTGAAATTTTAACTCATATCCCTGATAGCTTTTCTTAAAGCCAAGTAAATACTGAGCTTCTTCAAGATTGGTAAATGCTAAAGCTTCATCATATTCGTTATTCTGCGAGCTGAAAATCCCTTTAACAATAAACCGCTGCTGATTAGGCAAGCCAAATTGAGCAATCATCTTCTCGATTCCGGCTGGTGAAACTATTGTTATAGTATCCCCAACTAATGAATGTAATTGATCAGCTAATCTTAGCCCAATTAAAATCTCCGGAACTTCGGAATCAGGACTTAAATTGCTATCGCCAAAGAGTATGCTTTCTTTAATTCCATAAATCAGTTCTTTTTCGGATAAATCAATTCCCTTTAGATTAATTACCTGAGTAACCCCGTCGCTAATAGCTAAAACTTTACCGCTTACAAATGGCGCAAATGCTTTTAGATCAGGAGTTGATTGAATTATTTTTTCAAGATCGGAATGATTTTGTGCAGTAGATTCAACCTTAAATTCAATTCGCAGATGTGGATCAAAATTCATCAAAAAAGATTTTACAAGACTACCAAACCCGTTAAATACAGATAGTACCACAATCAAAGCAGCAACCCCCAGAGTAATTCCTGTTACTGATATAAGTGAAATTATCGTGATAAAATTAATTTTATGTTTTGATATCAGATAACGTTTTGCTATAAATTTTTCGTAACTCATCATTCAAATCGCAAAGCAGTGATAGGATTAATTTTAGATGCAAAATAACTTGGAATAATAGCAGCAAAAAGAGATAAAGCAAATGTTATGATTGATATAATTACGAATATATCCCAGCTTAAAATGATTGGAACCTTTGTAACAAAATAAACACTTGCAGGAACTTTTATTATGTTAAATTTTAATTGTAAAGACATTAATATCCAGGCAATTAAATTACCCAGTATGATGCCCAAAAATGAAAGATAAACTCCCTGATACAAAAATATTTTTATTATTTCAGCCCTTTTTGCCCCAAGTGATTTTAAAATTCCAATTGCATTCGTTTTTTCAAGCACAAGCATTAGCAGCGCACTGATAATATTAAAGACTGCAACAATTATTATTAAGCCAAGAACAATTGGTATAGGTTCTTTCTGAAGTTCAATCCAGGTAAAAATATTTTTATGGATTTCAAAAATCGTGTTAACTCTATATGGATATCTGGCTAGTTTCCTGATTTGATTCGCTGTGCTGTCAATTTTAGAAATGGAAGTAAGTTTAATCTCAATTCCATTGATTTCAGTCCCCATCGAAAATAAGTATTGAGCATCTGTAAGATTTGTATATCCGATCGTATTGTCATAATCAGCCATTCCACTTTCAAAAATTCCTGCAACTATAAATTTTTCAATATTAGGTAAATCATTGATGGACGGAATATTATTATTTTTAAGAGCAAAAAAAGTCACTTCATCACCAACCTGCAGAAGAAGTTTTGTAGCTAAAGTCTTTCCAAGTACAATTTGTTTAGGTTTTGATAAATCAAAATTACCTGCAACTAAATTACTTTTTACTTTTTCTGATTCCTCGCCGGGTAAAATTCCCTTAACACTAATCCCTTCTTTTCTCGATTTGTTTCCTATAATTGCAAGATTTGAAACCGAAGGGGAAATGTACTCAAGATCATTAGCAAACCTGGATTTTAATTCAGCCATAAATTTTTCACTTTGAGGCAAGTTTTCTTTAAAGCTCTTTATTTTAATATGTGAATCAAAATCCATCATTTTCTGCGTAAGAGTATTCTCAAAACCACGTAAAACGCTTAGAGCGATAACTAACGTAGCAACTCCCAAAGCAATTCCTATAACGGAAATGATAGAGATTATATTTAATAACCTCGAATCTCTATTTGAAAGTATATATCTTAATGAAATAAAAAGGGAAATTTTCATTATTATTTTTGAGAAATATCTTACTGAAATTTAAGTAAATGATAAGTCTCAAAAAATTGTTTTTTAGAATATATTCGTATATATTTCTGCCTCGTTTTTTGAAAAGTTCAATCAAATAGATGAATTTTTCGTATTTCAGGCGTAGTCCCGAA
>CAZCJF010000007.1:108350-121149 GCA_964499095.1 uncultured Ignavibacteriaceae bacterium | reverse complement strand
TATCCCATTTTCGGTTGCGGTTTTTATAAATATTATTAATTCAGAAAAGGTCGAGAACTTATCTCGTCGGGAAAGTGCATTTGTGGAAAATATGAAGAGAACCTCATTATGGTTGAAATCTAAGTCTATAAATGAACATAATAATTTAACAGTTGCTGCATCCACAATTGGAGCATTAGCTTATTTTTCAGATGGTCATATTATTGATATGCTTGGATTAACGGATAAATATATAGCTCATAATCCGGAATATATACTCAAAATATCTGACGAGTCGGTTGGCTGGAAGGAAAGAAAATACAACGCAGATTATATATTAAGAAGAAAACCAGATTATATTCTTTTTTCAACTCAAGAAAAACCAAGTTCTTATGCAGAAAGAGCTTTATTTACTAAAACTGATTTTCATAAAAACTATTTTGTTTATTTATATGATCCCGATAATTCTAAAGTCTTTGCCAGCATTTATAAAAGAAGAAACGATTCAGATTTATTTATTAAAGATACTCTAAATACAAATCCCAATTTTTCAATTGAGTTTATAAGCCTCTATACTAAAGTTTTAAATTATACCTCTTTAGCTGCAGATAAGATTGGAGTTGATGATTTTATTACTGAATGCAAGCAACTAGTAAAAATTAGTCCTTCATATTTCGGAGATTCTTACAGATTATTGGCTTGGATAAATTTACAACTCGGTAAAAACAAGGAAGCAATTGAAAATGCAAAAATGGCTATTAGAATTGATGGTATTAATTTGAAGGCAAGCATAATATTAGTTTCAGCATATTTAACTGAAAATAATTTTGATCTTGCGGAATATGAAATAGATAAGATTGAAAAAGTGGTTCCACAGTTAGCTCATTCCATTCGAGAATCTATGTTAAAGAAAAAAGAATATATCCAGAATAAACTTTCTAATGATAGAAAATAATTTTTAATACAAACTTAATATCACTCTTGCAATTTAATTCTCAAATATTTGGCATTATTTTAATAAAATCATCTTTTTTATTTCTGTTATAGAACCAATCTGTAATTTATAGTAATATACTCCAGAAGATAAACTTAGTCTATAATTTTCAGGACTAAATTCGATCTCATAGTATCCGGCATTCCTAAACTCATTGATAAGAGTTGCAACCTCATTACCAAGTACATCATAAATCTTTAAACTTTGCAAGTCTGATACTGGTGATGCCCAGCTAATTTTTGTAATCGAATTAAAAGGATTGGGATAATTTTGCCATAAAGCAATCTGCAAATTTAATTTTTCTGCTTTAACATCGGTTACTGTTGTAATAGTTTGTGATTTCATTATGTAAGGAATGTTGGGCGTGTTGTTATACATTCCAACAAATAGATTTATATCAGGATCATCAATACTTGCAAGATGTTCAATAACTTTTGGTTTGATAGTCTGAATGCATACTTCTGCCTTAACAGTATATTCAACTCCACCAAAAGCCGGGAAACGATACGTTACAATATCACTGCCGGTTCCTTCTGTTAAAGCATCATCTTTATTAAAGTTTTGATCTGAAATAGCAGAACCATAAATAGCTGTTGTATCATAACCGGGATGAGATGTTCTAAATCCTTTGGGAGGAATGCGATTATCCTTTATGTATTCAGAAGCACGGAGAAGAGTGTATGTTACATTCTTATCAACATCAACAAAAACTCCCTCATAAATTTGTACCTCATCCTGATTTGTAATTAAGTCATAATGCGGTTCAAAATCATTATTAATTCCGGTAATCTCTCCACCAGAATCCCAATTACCGGATTCAAATATTATATTATCTGAAGGATCAGTGACTTTAATATGAATCCACATTCTGCGAAGAGGGATTCCGGTAGGCAATTTGTGTCCTGTCTTGTTATCGATTTTGACAAATACATTTAAGGAATCATTTTTATAACTTGTATTTACGGTTAAATCAAGTGCAAGATTTTCTAAATTATCCTGAGCACGTGCAATGGTTGAATCGAAATTTTCTGGCGTTGCTGTGATGCCAATAGTGTTGATATTATTCTTTAATAACCGAAGCATATAAACATTTGCACCTACAAAATTATGTTTCCAATAGGGAGTTCTTAAAACATTATGAGTTGGGGGTATGTTCGCAATATCAACTGGCTCATAAGTTTTAGGCATATGACAATCCTGGCACTGAACATTTTGTGCTGGATAAATGCTGTTTTTCCATTCAATGTATGGTGTCTGCTCAGGAAATTCTCCGGCAATCTGTCCTTGATTATTAAGAAAAGGTGTAAAAAGTGTATGACAGGTTGCACATAACTCTGATTGATTTAAGTGAGAAGAATAAACTGGTTTAAATGCAAAGGAATTTATCATTGATTGAGTTTCAGGATTTTCATATGGTCCATAAATCAAACTATCGTGATTGATAATATAATTTCCAGAGTACGAATTCTGGCTTCCGAAATTATCGGGTTTAATCTGATGACATACTGTGCAGCTTACCCCATCATTTGCAATTGGATCAGCTTTTAATTCTGCCATTGAGTAATTTTCCTGCCCTTTAAATTCAGCTTCAGTATATCCCATTGGTGCGTGGCATCTTGTGCATGTTGTTTCGATGGTCTCTTTTAGCTGTGGAAATTTATGAACTTCTTCAGCAACAAATGCTCTCCACAAAGGATCCTTACTTGCATTTGCCATCATTGTTGAGCGCCAGTAAGTCGGGGGTGAAACATCGACACCACTTAGCGTTAAAGCACTGCCATCACTAACGTGGCAGATTGCGCAGCTTCCTGATCCTGCAAATAAAGTTGTTCTGCCAAATGGAAGAGGATTGCCCTGTCCATAAATATTTGAGACTAGCAACAGAGTTACAATAACACCCAATAATTTTTTTATCATATCTTACCCCTGAAATATAAATTTAGGACCGTACTGCAATAATGTATGGTTAAAATAGCTTTTTCTTTAAGAAAATGCACTAAATAATTATTAAAATATTTAAACCACTTGTATTTCTCTGATGTCAAATGACCGTAAGTATCAGAATTCTGGTAAGTTTTTTGATGAAGTGCTTATACTATTTCGAAATCAAATATTTTAATAATAATTAAAGGGATAAATTATGAAACGAAGACATAACTTAAAGAACAGCGCTTTTATTCTGTTCTTAATTGCAGGATTTTCTCTTTTTTTAGGATGTCAGGATAATTCTATAGATGCGACTGAAGATGTAAATTCAGTTGCAAAGCAGGAAGTATTACAGGCAATAGATTCAGATTCACTTTTAATTTCTTTTGAACCAAATTATAATGAAGAAGGCGTTCTAAACTATCTGCAAAAGGTTGATACAGAAATAAAACCTTTTAAAGTGTGGCATCGAATGAAACTGATTGATAGAAATGTTGATGTTTCGTTTGATGAAGATACTGCTTATGCACATATCACAAATACATTTGAAGGTATTTTATTTATTGCATCTTCTTACGATGCTGCTTCAGTAAAACCAGATACTGTAATTAAAAAATCTTTTACTTCTATTGTTACCAGAAATGTTGTTTTGGTAAAAATTGCCAATACGGAAAATCAAAGAAGAAATTGGGTGGTTACAGAAGTCTCTCTGCCGCAGGGTGGAACTCAATCCGCAAATATTGAAATACAAAAAGTAACTGTTACTTTCCCAAACGGCGAAACACTTGAAATTACATCTCCGAATGATTACTACCTTGTAAGAAAATGGGGATGGTGCTGGAGATGGCACAATGTTCCGGTTGTACCCCGAGACAGAGAAATTAAAATTAAAGTAGAATTAACAAGTGCCTATGAAGAGGATGATTTTGTATCATTAACATTTGGAGCAGATAGATTTGGTGCACACAGAAATAAAAAATTATTCGAATTGGTTTCATCAACTCCTGACGGTTCTTTCTTTAATAAAATTTATGAACAGACCTTTGTCTCTAATTTCTTTCCGGGATTTTTTCATGCAATTATTAACGTAATTCCTCAGCAAGTTATAAAAGATGATTTAACCCCGGTTGAATTGGAATCCTGGGGAATCCCTTATTTTGTAAAATTATAAATTGAATCTTGCAAATGATAAAGCTCCTCCATTTGGAGGAGTTTTTTCTTTTTCTTTACTCAAAACTAAGTTGGTCACAATCAAAAGTCGGATTCATTAAAATTTAGTAAAAATTAAGCAATCACGAGATAAATTCGCTGGTTAAATTTCTTGTTTATAAGCTAAATTAATTCTATTTTTGAAACATCTGATTCGCCCTTTAAGGGCGTTTTTTGTTACTATGGATTTATTAAAAGAAAATATTAGCAAAATTTGTGAAGAATTGATTGAATCTCAGGGATTTTTTCTTGTAGATCTGATAGTGCGTGGTGATCAGCGGAAAAGAATTATCGAAGTTTATGTTGACGGAGAAAAAAACATCTCAGCAGAACATTTGTCTGAGTTAAGCAAAAAAATAAATGATGCAATTGAAACTGCTGATCTGATTAAAGAACCTTACAGGCTGGATGTTTCTTCTCCCGGAGTTGACAGACCACTTAAATTCCTTAAGCAATTTCCGAAACACATAAACAGAAATTTTGAAATTACTTATAAAAAAAATGAAGCCGTATTAACAATTAAGGCTAAACTGTTATCTTTGGAAAGAGATGAACTAACATTTCTTTCAGGTAAAGACACTTTCTTAATTAAATTTAATGATATAATAAAAGCAAAAGTTTTAATTAGTTTTTCTTAGTATAGGAGATAATAAATGAATTATGATATTGTCGAATCCTTTGCCCAGATGGTGAGGGAAAAAGGCATTGATAGAGACGTTCTGGGAGGAATCCTTGAAGATATCTTTAAATTACTTGTTCGAAAAAAATATGGCGAAGAAGCAAAAGTTGATGTTGTTGTGAATATGGATAGAGGCGATATTGAAATCTTTTGGGAAAGAGAAATTGTTGATGTTGTTGAAAATCCGGTTACTCAAATAAGCATTGATGAAGTAAACAGAAGAGGCAATGATGATGAACTGGAAGTGGGTGAAGACTATGTGGAAAAAATAGAACTCGCATCATTGGGAAGAAGATTAGTAACGCTTGCCAAACAAAGTTTAAATCAAAAAATACGCGAATTGGAAAAAGAAATAATTTATAACGAGTACAAAGAATTACTTGGTGAGATAGTCGTTGGTGATATTTATCAGATAAGAAAAAATGATATTCTGGTTAATCATAACAAAAATGAACTTGTACTTCCACGCTCAGAACAAATTCCTTTTGAGAAATATAAAAAAGGCGAAACAATAAGAGCGATTGTTAAAGAAGTTAAAAAAGGAAGCAGCGGACCCGTTATTATTATTTCAAGATCAGATAATATGTTTTTAAGAAGATTGTTTGAAATTGAAATTCCTGAAATCTACGATGGTATAATCGAAATTAAATCCATTGCCCGTGAGCCCGGCGAAAGAGCAAAAGTGGCAGTTGAATCTCAGGATGCAAGAATTGATGCAGTGGGTGCTTGCGTTGGAATGAAAGGGGTAAGAATTCATGCAATTGTGCGTGAGCTTAATAATGAAAACATAGATGTTATCAGTTACTCTGATGATCCGATTGTATTCATTCAAAAAGCGTTGGCTCCTGCAAAACTTAAAAAGATTGAGCTTGATGAAGAAGAAAGAAAAGCAGTTGTAACCGCAGATAGCGATCAGGTTTCTTTAATTGTTGGAAGAAATGGTGTAAATATAAGATTGGCTATGAAGCTTACAGGTTATGATATAGAAATATTACGCGAAGAAAAGCCATTCGAAGAGTACGAGGAAGATATCGAGTTGTTCGATCTTAAAGAAGAACTTGGCAGCGAAGTATATGATATTCTCATCAACAATGGATATGATACAGCAATTGATGTGCTTACAGCCGGTGCAGAGAAGTTGAAAGAAATAAAAGAATTTGATGAAGAAAAAATTGAAGAAATACTTGAGATAATTAAATCACAATTTGAAGAAGAAGAATAGCTCTATAACAGGATAAATACCAAATGTCTGAAACAAAAGCACCGAAAATTCGATTGTATAAATATGCGGCTGAGATTAATCTCTCTTCCGAAAATCTTATTGATTTTCTTAAGTCTAAAGGCTACGAAATAAAATCGCATCAATCTATTCTTACAGAAGAAATGATTAATGCAGTAAATGCTCACTTTAAAAAGGATATCGAAAAAGCTGAGCAGCATTATAAAAAATTAGCTGAGTTCAATAAAAAGAGAGCTGAGAAATCAGAAAAAGAAGAAAAAGGTGCTAAAGCTGAAGTTAAAGAAGAGCCCGATGAAGAAGTTAAAGAAATCATAATAACAGATATTAAAGTTGAAGAAGAACAACCCGCAGAAACTGTTGAAGAACCTCAGGTTGAAGAAGTAATCACAGAAGTATTGGAACCTGTAACAACCGAAACTGCTCCTGTTAGTGAAGTAGCTGATAAATCTGAAAAAGATAAGTTTGTATCTCCCAAAGATGTTGAAGCTAAAAAAGTAAAAGGTCTTAAAGTAGTTGGTAAAATTGATCTTGAAGAAGGGAAGCGTGATAAAAAACCAGTTAACAAAGAGGTCTCTGTTCCAAAAGATGAAACCACTGAGGTAACTAAAAAGAAAAAACGCCCCAAGACAAAGAAAAAAGCCGGCGATGAACCCGCAGCAGAAGAGCCGCTTATTGTTAAAAAGAAAAAACGCGTTAAAAAATTTGAAATTGATGAAAAAGAAGTTAAGGCTGCAATTAAGAAGACAATGCTAAGTATGGATGATACCCTGATAACCAGCCGCGCAGCGGTCAGAAAGAAGAAAAGAAAAGAAAGAGAAGCTGAAGAAGAAAGGCTTCTTGAACTAAAAACATTAGAAAAAAATAAAATTAGAGTTAATGAGTATATCGCTGTAAGTGAGCTTGCAAATCTTATGAATGTTCCCGTGGGCGATGTAATTTCAAAATGTATCGGACTTGGGTTAATGGTATCTATTAATCAACGGCTGGATGTAGAGACTATAACGCTTGTGGCAGATGAGTTTGGATATGAAGTTGAATTCCAGAAGGAATACACCGCAGAAGTTCTGGAGGATTTTGAAGATGATGAAGCTTCTCTTAAACCACGCCCGCCTGTTGTAACCATTATGGGTCACGTCGATCACGGTAAAACATCGCTTCTTGATTATATTAGAAGAACAAATGTTGTTGCCGGTGAATCAGGTGGAATTACGCAGCATATAGGTGCTTATCAGGTTGATATTGGTGGTGGAAAGCAGATTACATTTCTTGATACTCCCGGTCACGAAGCATTTACAGCAATGCGTGCCAGAGGTGCCCAGCTAACTGATATAGTTGTGCTTGTTATTGCTGCAGATGACGCAGTAATGCCACAGACTGTTGAAGCACTTAATCACGCACAAGCCGCCGGTGTACCGATTATTATTGCGATAAATAAGATCGATAAACCGGGTGCTAATCCTGATAAAATCAAACAGCAGATGGCAGACAGAAATGTGCTGGTTGAAGATTGGGGCGGTAAATATCAATGTGTTCACTTATCTGCAAAAACTGGCTTGAACGTGGATCTGCTTTTAGAAAAAATTATTCTTGAAGCTGATCTGCTCGATTTAAAGGCTAATCCGGATAGAAATGCACGCGGCGCTGTTGTTGAATCTCAGTTAGACAAAGGAAGAGGCGTAACTGCAACAGTTCTTGTTCAAAAGGGAACATTGAGAATCGGAGACCCGTTTATTGCTGGAATACATCATGGAAAAGTTAGAGCTATGTTTGATGAACGCGGCAATAAAGTTTTTGAGGCACCACCATCCTCACCTGTGTTGGTTTTAGGCTTTGAAGGTGCACCACAGGCAGGAGACTCTTTCATAGTTCTTGATTCTGAACGTGAAGCGCGTGAAATAAGTCTTAAACGTCAGCAATTAAAAAGAGAACAAGATCAAAAACAGGTTCATCATGTTACGCTGGATGAAATTGCAAAGCAGATTAGTATCGGTGGAGTAAAAGAATTAGCATTAATTGTAAAAGGTGATGTGGATGGATCAGTGGAAGCCCTTTCCGATTCACTTATGAAATTGAGTAATCAGGAAGTGGTTGTTAGAGTAATACACAAAGGAGTAGGCGGAATTTCAGAAAGTGATGTTCTACTTGCAGCTGCATCAAATGCGATTATTATTGGTTTCCACGTCAGACCAAATATCAATGCTCGTAAACTGGCAGAAAATCAAAAGGTTGATATCAGACTTTACAGCGTTATCTACAATGCAATTAATGAAGTTAAGTCTGCACTCGAAGGATTATTATCCCCTGTAATTTCCGAAGAAGTTACCGCAACTGTGGAGGTTCGTGATACATTTAAAGTACCTAAATCGGGCACAGTGGCAGGCTGTTATGTACTTGATGGTAAAATTACAAGAAGTAATAAAATTAGATTAATCCGTGATGGAATTGTTATCCACGAAGGAAGTATTGGAAACTTAAGAAGATTTAAAGATGATGTAAGAGAAGTTGATGCCGGCTACGAATGCGGACTTAATATTGAAAACTTTAATGATGTTAAAGTTGGTGATATTATTGAAGCATATAAATTAGTTGAAACAAAGAAAACGCTTGCGTAATCAAAGTAATGGTTAATATAATGTCTTATAGAATTGACAAAGTTGAACACTTAATTAAAGAAGAAATCAGTCTGATTTTTCTGCATAAACTTGCGGATTTAAATCTTGGTTTTGTTACAATCACAAATGTTCGGGTCAGTCCGGATCTTAAAATTGCCAGAATTTATCTTTCTATTCTTGAGAAAGAAAAAAGAGATCTGGCTTTAGATAAAATTGAAGATAAAAAGGGATTGATAAGAACGGAGCTTGCGCACAGAATAAGAATAAAATTTATTCCGGAGCTGAGATTTTTTCTGGACGATACTCTTGATTATGTAGAAAAGATTGAAGGACTGATTAAGAAAATTCATGAAGATGATAACAAACCAAACGAAGAATCTGAAGGAGCTGGATTACCTTAGCGGACAGGTTATCCTGATTGATAAACCTGTTAATTGGACTTCGTTTGATGTTGTTGCAAAAATCAGAAGTTTAATTAAAATTAAAAAAGTGGGGCATGCTGGTACACTTGATCCTCTGGCAACAGGATTACTGATAATTTGTACCGGCAAAACGACAAAAGAAATTTCGGACTATCAGAATCTTAAAAAAACATATACGGGAAAAATTACTTTAGGTAAAATTTCGCCGTCTATGGATTTAGCAACTGAAATTTCCGAAAAGCAGTTGCCGGAAAATCTAACTGAAGAAACAATACTTTCAGTCAGAAATAAATTCTTAGGAAAAATTGAACAGGTTCCGCCAATGTACTCAGCAATTAAAAAAAACGGAAAAGCTTTATATAAACTTGCCCGAAAAGGAAAAGAAATTGAGCGTGAACCAAGAGAGGTTGAAATTTATTCTTTTGATTTAACGAAGATTGATTTACCTGATATCCAATTTGAAATTAGTTGCTCAAAAGGAACCTATGTTAGAGTTATTGCAAACGATTTTGGGGAAGAACTTGGTTGCGGCGGAGTTTTGAGTTCACTCAGAAGAACTGGAATCGGGGAATATAAGGTTGATGATGCTTATACGATAGATGAGTTTTCATCGATGTTTAATAATAGTAAATAACAAGTATTTTGATGATAGTATAGATGCAGGTTTTTAATAGTATTAAAGATTTAACGAAGAATAAAAATACTATTCTTACACTTGGCACTTTTGATGGAATTCATCCGGGTCATCAGACGATCATTGATAAATTGGTTAGTTCCTCTAAGGAAAAGGGATACAGAAATGTAGTAATAACTTTTAATCCTCATCCAAGATTAATACTGGGTGGTGTAGATTCGGTTAAACTATTAACTACTCAGGATGAAAAGATATCGTTACTTGAAAAATATGGTGTTGAAAATCTTTTAATAATAAATTTTACCAGAGAATTTTCAACTCTAAGTGCAGAAGAGTTTATTTATGATTATTTGATTAATGGAATTGGAGTAAGTGAAATTGTACTTGGATACGATCATCATTTTGGTAAAGGAAGAACTGGAAATATAGAATTATTGAAAAAAATTGGAGCAGAAGAAAAATTTATTGTTACTACTACAGAAGCTGTTTTTCTTGACGGTGAAATTGTAAGCAGTACTAAAATAAGAAATGCGTTAATCGAAGGCGATATTAAAAAGGGCAATAAATTTCTTGGAAGAAATTATGCTTTCAGTGGAACAGTTGTTGGCGGCGATAAGCGTGGAAGAGAGCTGGGTTACCCAACTGCAAATATAAAATTATCATCGCAGGAAAAGTTACTTCCCGCAACTGGAATTTATGCAGTTAATGTTTGGCTTGGTAATCAAAAGTACTTTGGGCTGTTAAGTATTGGTAAGCGGCCTACTTTTTATAATGAAGGTAATCTGGTTGCTGAAGTTTACATCTATGATTTTAATCGTGAAATTTATGGGGAAGAGCTTAAAGTTGAATTTATTGAGAGATTACGCGCAGAAGAAAAATTTGATTCTGCTGAAGATCTGATCAAACAGATGAATAAAGACAAAGAAAACGGACTTAAAATTTTTAATAAACTAAATAATTAATTCTGGATACGTCTGGAATTACATTGTACAAATAAATAAAAGGATAGATAGAATGACAAAAGAAGAAAAACTTGAGATCGTAAAAAAATTCGGTAAAAACGAAAAAGACTCAGGAAAATCTGAAGTTCAAATCGCACTTCTTACAAAAAGAATTAACGATTTAACATCGCATTTTGATGCGCACAAAAAAGATCATCATTCAAGAAGAGGATTAATGATGATGGTTGGTAAAAGAAGAAGACTCCTCGATTATTTAATGAAAAAAGATATTGCACGCTACAGAGCAATTATCAAAGAATTGAACATAAGAAAGTAAGGTTAAAAAATGGTTATTAAGAAAGAAGTTGAAATAGGCGGAAGATTATTTTCGATAGAAACCGGAAGATATGCAAAACAGGCTAACGGATCTGTTATGGTTAGATACGGTGACACAATGGTTCTTGTAACAGCCGTTGCTTCTCCAGAAGCAGCAGAAGGAATGGATTATTTTCCGCTGCAGGTTGAATATCGGGAGAAAACTTCTGCCGCAGGTAAATTCCCCGGTGGATATATTAAACGTGAAGGCAGACCAACAGAAAAGGAAATATTGAGTGCAAGATTGTGTGATAGACCAATCAGACCCTTATTCCCTAAAAGCTTCACAAATGAAACCCAGGTAATTGCAATGGTCTTCTCTTATGATGGAGAAAACGATGCTGATGTTTTAGCCGCTTGCGGTGCTTCGGCAGCGCTTGTCGTTTCAGACATTCCATTTGATGGACCGATGGGTGAAGTGAGAGTTGGCAGAATTGCTGGTGAGTTTATTGTTAATCCAACACACGAGCAGATTAAGCTAAGTGATATTGAACTTGTTGTTGCAGGAACTGCAGATTCTATAATGATGGTTGAAGGTGAATCTAAAGAAGTTAGTGAACAGGAATTACTTGATGCTCTAAAATTTGCTCAGGCAGAGATTAAAAAAATTGTTGAGCTTCAGAATCAACTAAGAGCAGAAGCTGGAAAACAAAAGTGGGTTGTTACAGAAAATGCTGTTGATGAAAATCTTAAAAAAGATGTTTATGAATTAGCCGAAACTAAGTTTAAGGAAATAGTTTATTCTGTTTTAACAAAAGAAGAAAGATCAACAAAAAACGGCGAGCTTGTTGAATTTGTTAAACAATCACTTGCTGAAAAATATCCCGAGCAGGAGAAAGTTATCAAAGAAATTCTTCACGATATGGAAAAAGACCTTATGCGTGAAAGAATTTTAAAAGAAGGAATTCGTCTTGATGGCAGAAATACCACTCAGGTTAGACCGATTAGTATTGAGCTTGGTATTCTTCCAAGAACACACGGATCGGCATTGTTTACGCGCGGTGAAACTCAAAGTTTAACAACAGTTACTCTCGGTACCAAAAATGATGAGCAGACTGTTGATGGCTTGCTGGAAGAATATAGCAAAAAATTCTATCTGCAATATAATTTTCCGCCATTTAGTGTTGGTGAAGTAGGAAGGATGACCGGAGTTGGTAGAAGAGAAATCGGGCATGGTAATCTTGCCGAAAGATCTCTTAAACAGGTTTTCCCTGCTGATGAAGCTTTTCCTTATACCGTTAGAATTATTTCTGATATTCTTGAATCTAACGGATCATCATCAATGGCAACTGTTTGTGCCGGCTCTCTGGCAATGATGGATGCCGGAGTACCAGTTACTAAACCGGTTTCGGGCATTGCAATGGGATTAGTTAAAGAAGCAGATCAATACGCAATTCTTTCAGATATCCTTGGTAATGAAGATCATCTTGGCGATATGGATTTTAAAGTTGCAGGCACAAGCGATGGAATCACCGGTTTCCAGATGGATATTAAAATCCAGGGAATATCTTTTGAAATTATGGAAAAAGCACTTCATCAGGCTAAAGAAGGAAGAATGCACATTTTGGGTAAGATGAATGAAGCAATAAGCAAACCGAGAGAAACTCTTTCTCCTTATGCTCCCCGATTAATTACGATGAACATTGCAACTGATCAAATAGGATTAGTAATTGGTCCCGGCGGAAAAACCATCCAAGGAATGCAAAGATTATTTGGTGTTGATATCAATATTGAAGATGATGGAACAATTCATATCGCTTCACCCAACAGAGAAAGTGCACAGCAGGC
>CAZCJF010000007.1:38284-108250 GCA_964499095.1 uncultured Ignavibacteriaceae bacterium | reverse complement strand
CAACAGGTTACTCAATAAAAATATTACGATGTCATTCCCACGAAAGTGGGAATCTATTTTCAAAAGGATTCCGGTTTTCACGGGAATGACATTAAATTATTACAAGAAGATTTTTAAACAGGATTTTAATGCTGCTCGCATTAATTTATTTTTTTAGAAGTTTCTCAACTCAACCTATGCTGTTAGTAAATGGTATAGGATCAAACCGCTCTCAAAGCATTCCTATGCTCAATTCAGAGCCTCATAAGTTTTTAATATTGAAATTTTTTATTTCATACAAAGAGTTTTATTACTATGATAAAAGAAATTATAGTCAATTCATCTTCCAACCAAACTCGTGTAGCCATTACGGAAGATGGAAACTTAGTCGATTTTTTTGTTGATTATCCCGAAAACAGAAGAATGGTGGGGGATATCTACCTCGGAAGAGTTGCACGCGTTCTTCCCGGTATAAGAGCTGCATTTATTGATATCGGAATGAAGCACGATGCTTTTCTCCATTTCTCTGATATCGGTGAACGCACAAAGCAATTTCAGGAAATGCTTGGGGAAGAAGATTCTGATGTTGATGATGCAGATGATGATGAATCCGGCAAGTCTGCTTCGTCTAATGGTAATGGAACGCCTGCTGCTTTACCGGAACCGGTAATCCCTAAACTTAGAAAGGGAGAAGAAATATTAGTTCAGATAACAAAAGAGCCGGTTAATAATAAAGGTGTGCGGGTAACCTCCTCTGTTTCTTTGCCTGGTAGATTTTGTGTTCTGCTTCCATTCGATAACAAAATTGGTATTTCGAAAAAAATCTCTGATTATAAAGAGAGAAGAAGATTAAGACACATTGCCCGTGGAATACTTCCCCCTAATTTTGGATTAATTATACGAACAGTTGCAAAAGACCAAGCCGAAGATGCAGTTAAAGAAGATTTAAATAATCTTGTAAAAACCTGGCAGTCAATTGAAGCAACCGCCAAAAGTGAAGAACCTCCAACCCTTGTTTATCAGGACTTAAGTACAACCGATAGTGTTATCCGCGATCTTTTGACTCCTGATGTTTCAAAAGTGTTTGTTGATTCAAAAAAATTATATAAACAAATCAAAAACTATGTACAGGTTGTTCAACCGGATTTACTGGAAAAGATTGAGTTGTACAAATCATCCTCTTCAATTTTTGATGAATTTAAAATTGAAGAACAGATTACAACTTTGCTCGGAAGAAAAGTACCTTTGCCAAGCGGAGGTTATCTGATTATTGAACATACCGAAGCAATGGTAGTAATTGATGTTAACAGTGGTCGTTATGCCAGAAGCAAAGAACAAGAGCAAAACTCATTAAAAACGGATTTAGAAGCTGCCCGTGAAATAGCAAGACAGTTAAGATTAAGAGATATCGGTGGAATAATAGTGGTTGATTTTATAGATCTTGAAGAAGAAAAAAATCGTAAAAAAATTTACGATGAGCTTAAGAAAGAATTCCGGAAAGACAGATCTAAAGTTTCAGTACTTCCAATGAGTGATTTTGGTTTGGTTCAAATTACAAGGCAGAGAATAAGACAAAACATAATGCAGGCAATGAAAGATGTTTGCCCGGTTTGCGGCGGATCCGGCTTTATGACAAAAGAATCACATTTGGTTTATGATATTGAACAATGGTTGAGAAAATACAGAAAATATTTTGGCGGCGTCAGTCTGATTATTAAATGTCACCCTTCAGATGCAAATCGTCTGAAAAATAAAACTTTTAGTAAAATTCAATTAAAGTATTTAGTTAAATTTAGTATTGAAGAAGATTCCGGTATTCCTATGGGAAGATTTAAGTTTTTCTCTAAAAAAGGTGTTGACTTAACAGAAAAGTATAAATAACCAAGGAGCAATAATGAAGTTTTTTATAGATACAGCAAATATTAACGAAATAAAAGAAGCTGCATCATTAGGCATTCTTGATGGCGTTACAACAAATCCATCACTTGTATCCAAAGAGGGAAAAGATTTTAGAAAACTGCTTGATGAAATACTGGCTATTGTTGATGGACCCGTTAGCGCGGAGGTTATATCAACAGATTTTAATGGAATAATTAAAGAAGCTCACGAACTTTCTAAAATACATCACAACATTGTAATTAAAGTTCCGCTTATTAAAGAGGGCTTAAAGGCTGTCAGAACATTAACCTCCGAAAATATTAAAACCAACGTTACTCTTTGCTTTTCACCATCCCAGTCACTGTTAGCAGCAAAAGCAGGCGCTACCTATATCAGTCCATTTGTTGGAAGACTCGATGATATTAGTCATGATGGAATGGAACTGATTTCACAGATAGTTCAGATTTATAAAAATTATAATTATAAAACACAGGTACTTGTTGCAAGTATCAGACACCCGCTTCATCTTGTAGAAGCAGCATTAATGGGTGCGGATGTTTGTACAATGCCTTTCTCTGTAATCGACAGATTATTTAATCATCCATTAACAGATATTGGTCTTGAAAAATTTTTAAGTGATTGGAAGAAAACTCAAAACAAATAATTCTATAAAATATTCCGGAAGAAAAAATGAAACGCACAACTTTTTATAATATTCATAAAAATTTAGGAGCAAAAATTGTTGAATTTGCAGGATACGAAATGCCAATTCAGTATTCATCAATTATAGCTGAGCACAAAGCTGTTAGAAATTCTGTGGGTGTTTTTGATGTCTCTCATATGGGTGAAGTTTTTGTGAAAGGAAAAAAAGCTTTGGATTTTGTGCAGCACATAACTATAAATGATGCATCAAAACTTTTTCCCGGCAGAGTGCAATATTCTGCAATGTGCTATGAGGATGGCGGCATAGTAGATGATTTACTTGTTTACAAAATCTCTGATGATGAATATATGCTCGTTATCAATGCATCCAATATTGAAAAAGATTTTGCCTGGATGCAGAAGAACAACATATTTGATGTTGAACTTACGAATCAAAGCGATGAATATTCTTTACTTGCAGTTCAGGGACCCAATTCACTTAAGACATTACAAAAATTAACCGATACTCAGATTAATCTTGAGTATTATCATTTTGTACGGCTAAGCCTTGCCGGTGTTGAGATGATTTTTTCACGTACTGGATATACCGGTGAACTTGGATACGAGCTTTACTTTAAGGGCGATGAAAATATAGCTGCAAATATCTGGAACAAAATCTTCGAAGCAGGAAAAGAATTTGATATTCAGCCGGTTGGTCTTGGTGCAAGAGATTCATTAAGACTGGAAATGGGTTACTGTTTGTACGGAAATGATATTGACCAGACAACAAATCCTTTGGAAGCAGGACTAGGATGGATCACTAAACTATCCAAACAGAATTTTATTGGTAAAGAGGCTCTGTTAAAGTTTAAAGAAAAAGGATTGAGCAGAAAACTTGTTGCGATGATTTCAGATGAAAAAATTTTTCCAAGACATGGTTACGATATTACTGTACATAATAATAAAATTGGTTCGGTTACAAGCGGTACTGTAAGCCCTGTGCTGGATAAACCAATTGCGTTAGGGTATGTTGAAACAAAGTATTCAGAAATTGGTACGGAAGTAAATATCTTAATACGATCTAAGGAATTTCCTGTTCACGTGGTTAAACTTCCTTTTGTTAAAAGATAGTTAGATAATGAAAGTAAATGTTTTTCTTTCTCCCGTGATTGTTGATGAGCTTTATTTTACAGGTAAATCCACAGTTGTGATTGACGTTTTAAGAGCCACATCAACAATTGTAACTGCATTAAACAATGGTGCAAAAGAAATTATTCCTGTTGCTTCAATTGAATTTGCGGTTAAGGTTTCGGGGGGAATGTTTGGAGGGCACACATTACTTGGCGGCGAAAGAAACACAAAAAAAATCGAAGGATTTGCTCTTGGTAATTCACCCTTTGAGTATATTAAAGAAGTAGTTGATGGCAAGTCGATTGTATTTTACACAACAAACGGAACTAAATCCATAGCAAAAGCAAAATATTCTGATAGTCTTATAACCTGTTCATTCCTGAATATTGGGGCAGTTACAAAATATGTCCTATCAACAGGAAACGATATTGAAATAGTCTGTGCCGGAAGAAATAATTATTTTTCCATTGAAGATTCGATATGTGCGGGTATGCTGATCTCTGAAATCAAAAAAAGCTCTGGAAATGTTTTGCTAAATGATTCGGGAATGGCGGCATTTACACTGTTTGAAAAGTATGGAGATAATTTGTCAGAAGTACTAAAAAATTCTGATCACGGTAAGATATTAATTGATAACGGTTTTGAAAAAGATATTGATTATTGCTGTCAGAAAAATCTATTTGATATTATTCCGTTTTACAATAACGGAGTGATAAGAAAACAAAAAAATCCGGTTTGAATAAATCTTTATTGAAAATTGAAAAAGAAAAAAAGCACAAAAGAAAAAAACGGTAAAAGTTCCTCTTCAAAAAACCGATTTGTTTTAACAAAGGAAAACAAACATCAGATACTTGGTATTTTTCTGCTTATCATTTCTGTGATACTTTTTCTAAGCGTAATTACATTTGACAGAAGCGATGAAGCAAGCCTGACAAACTTGTTTACCGATTTTTTCAAATCATTCGATCAGAAAATTGATGTTCAGAACTGGCTTGGAGTAATTGGTGCTCACTTTTCAAAATTTCTGGTTAAGCAAACATTCGGATATTTTTCAATTACTATTCCTCTGGTAATTTTTTTGTGGGGATTATCATTCTTTAAAACTATTGATTTTAAATTCAGACTTCACCTTTCTAACTTTCTTCTTATCAGCTCAATAATAATAGCCTCTTTTTTTGGTGTGCTTCGTAATTATGATTTTCTTCCGGACACCTACGAACTATCCGGATTTATCGGAGATCACCTTGGAACATTTTTAAGTGGATTAGCAGGAAGTATAGGAAGTGTTTTGATTCTCATTTTTGCTTTCATCACTCTGCTGATTTTTGCGCTCGATATAAATGTAAAGACTATCATTGGATTTTTCAGAGATATTTTTACATCATCAGAAACAGAAGCTGATGATGAAACCTTTCAGAAGGATGAAACTAAAACGAAAGAAAATCTTGATAAGATTAAAAAATTAAGCGGCGACAAAAAGAAGAAGAAAGAAATTATTCCCGATGAAGAACTTTCTGCAGAAGAATTGATGGAGAAAGAAGCAGAAGAACAGACCAGGATTAGGATTATCAGAAAGGATGATACTCCTGCAACAGTTGAGCAAAATGAAGTTGTAAAAGATGAAGTTAAAAAAGTCAGTATAGAAAAAACAGGCGAGCTTCCGGAGAAAAAAGAAAAAACCGAAACCGTTGAAGAAACTAAACTTCCTAATCAATGGGAAGAAAAAATAGATTACCTAATGCCCGGATTAGAATTGCTTGAAGCATCTCCGGAAGTAAACTATGAAGTAGCCGAAGAGGAACTTACACGTAACGCCGAACTGCTTAGAGAAAAGCTAAAACTTTTTGATATCGAGATTAAAGATATTTCAGTAACACCAGGACCGGTCGTAACTTTGTATGAAATTGTTCCTGCACCCGGAGTAAAAATCAGTAAGATTGTCGGTTTGGAAAATGATATTGCTCTTGCTCTGGCTGCACGCGGAATAAGAATCATTGCCCCTATTCCCGGTAAAGGCGCCATTGGTGTTGAAATTCCCAACGCCAAAGCTTCGATTGTCAATGCAAGATCTGTTTTAGCACGAATAACAGAAGCGGATATGGAATTACCAATGGCTTTTGGTAAAACTATCAGCGGCGATGTTTATGTAAGTGATTTAGCCAAGATGCCTCATCTTTTAATTGCAGGCTCAACCGGCTCAGGTAAAAGTGTTGGAATAAATATGATTGTGAGTAGCTTGCTTTATACAAAACATCCCAGCGAAGTTAAATTTGTAATGGTGGATCCCAAAAAAATAGAACTCTCGTTTTATAATAAACTGCGTAAACATTATTTGGCTGTTTCACCTGATCTTGATGAAGAGATAATTACCAATCCTCAGAATGCTGTGCTTGCATTAAAGAGCGTTGAGTACGAAATGGAAAGGCGATATGATAAACTTGCAAAAGCCGGTGTAAGAAATATTGTTGATTACAATAAGAAAGTGTCTGATCCGAAGACCAGACCACACGATACTGATGTAATAAAACATCACCCAATTCCCTATATAATAGTTATTGTTGATGAGCTTGCTGATTTGATGATAACAGCCGGAAAAGAAGTTGAAGAACCAATTACAAGATTAGCACAGCTTGCCCGCGCTGTGGGAATCCATCTGGTGCTTGCTACTCAACGTCCATCAGTAAATGTTATTACGGGCGTTATCAAAGCTAACTTTAGTTCAAGAATTGCGTATCAGGTTGCAACAAAAATTGATTCGAGAACAATTTTAGATATGAACGGTGCAGAGCAGCTTCTCGGTCGAGGAGATATGTTGTTTCTTCCTACCGGTTCACCAAAACCAATAAGAATTCAGAATGCCTTCATCTCTACGGATGAAGTTGAGAGAATTACGAATTACGTTTACTCACAACCGGCTTATTCGAAACCATATTTTCTGCCATCTTTATATGATAAGAAAAAAGATGCTGCCGGCGGATTTTTACAAGATCTTGATCCTATGTTTGAAGAAGCAGCAAGAGTTATTGTTCGTCATCAGCAAGGTTCGGTTTCTCTTTTACAGCGTAGATTAAAACTTGGTTACTCCCGCGCTGCACGAATTGTTGATCAATTAGAAGAAGCAGGAATTGTCGGTCCAAATGATGGCAGTAAAGCCCGGACTGTTTTGGTTGAAAACGAAGAGCAGCTTGAAACAATTCTTCGTTCTATTTAGTCAAAACTGTTATCAATATTTTAATAAAAGGTTTTATCGTGAAAATTTTATTAAGTACAATATTTTTATTCTTTACTGTTACACTTTTTCCTCAAAGTGCAGAATCTGTATTAAGTTCATTACAAAACAAATTTAATTCTATAAATGATCTTTCAGCAGATGTTGTACAAAATCTTGATGGAAAAAACAATCTTGCCGGAAAAATGTTTTTTAAAAAAGAAAACAATCTTCGTATTGAATTCCCTAATCAGATTTTAGTGGCTGATGGAAAAACCGCCTGGAATTACAATAAGAAAGAAAATAAACTTATAATAAGTGATTACGAAGAAACCGGCTCGGGCTTGCTATCAATAAATTATTTAGTGTATCAATATCCTTCTGAATGCGAATTATCATTATCTAAAGAAGGTTCAAATGATGTACTTCATCTCAATCCAAAATCAAGAAAAAACAATCCCGGTATTGTTAAGCTATATATTAATAAAGATAATCTGATTGATAAAGCTGTTATTCAAAAATCCGGGACCGGAAATCTGGAAGTAAGATTTTCAAACTATAAAATCAATCAGAAAATATCCGCTTCAAACTTTTCATTTACTGCCCCGGAAGGAACAACTGTAATTGACCTCAGAGAATAAAAGTAAATTTAAAAAAGCAGGCGTTCTGATTAACTATGGCTTTTCTGTTATTCTGGCTGTGGTTTTTCTTTACTTTGCATTCTATGATGTAAACTTTTCTGATGTTATTTCAATTGTATCAGGAGCAAATATTCTGTGGGTAATCATTTTTATAATTTTTGCTTTTTTGGGTCATTATTTTCGTGCATTAAGATGGAAGTACATTTTAAATTCTGTCAAACCAGATGCATCAATTAAAAATTTATTTGGTGCATTAATGATTGGTTATGGAGTAAATTGTGTTACTCCCAAACTCGGGGAAGTTACAAGAGCTGTATTGCTTGGCAGGTGGGAGGGATTATCACGCTCATCAATGTTTGGAACTGTTATTTTAGAAAGAATAATTGATATCATCTCTCTCGGACTCTCAGTTGTTGTGGCAATTTTTTTAACTACCGAAAATTTATCTGATAAATTTCCCTGGCTTATTACTTCACTTTACATTATGGCAGGAGTGATTATAGTATCTATTATTTTTCTTTCGCTTATACTTGAGTTAAAAGAAAAATTTTCCAGCTTAATTGTTAAAATTCTTGGAAAGATATCAACAAAGCTTGCTAAAAGAGTAGCTTATATTTTTAGAATGCTTGCTGAAGGATTTGCAAGTTTAAAGGGAGCAAAAAATTATTTTGGCACCGTATTTTTAACTCTGATAATTATGCTGCTCTATGCATTTGGTTCTTATGCTGGATTAAGAATGCTGGACTTGCAAAACATCCAACCGGTTACTTTTTCTATGGGATGGGTAATAATGAGTATAAGTGCAATTGGTGTTATTATTCCAACACCCGGCAGCACAGGTTCATATCACACGCTTGCTAAATCTACTTTGGTTTTAATTTATGGATTTAGTGAAACAATTGGTGCAGCATATGCATTTTTAACACATATAATTTCTTATGTGTTGTTTATTATTACCGCTTTGTTGATGTTTTTTGCACTCAATAAACAAAAAGAAAACATAATTAAAATTGTTGAAACAGAAATAAGGGAATAATGAAAATATTTTATCAAATAATTTTTATGCTGATGTTTTTAAGTACCGCTTTTTCTCAAAAGCAAAATGAAATAAGAGTTTCAATGGGCATTGATTTTATAAGTGTACCGGAACTAAAAGATTATCTGGAAGCTAATTACACAGATAGATTAAGCGATTTCAGCTCAGCCGTTAATTTTTCAGGATCATATGGAATGATGCTTGGCCAAACCTCTCAACTAGAAGTTGAACTCGGCTATTTATTAAACTCTTATAATGCTAATTCAACGCTTGGAAATTATGATTTAACTTACTCACTGGTAATGCCATCAGTTTTGTATAATTATGTGATAGCAGGAAATGGTTATAACTTTAAGTTCGGTGGAGGCGCAGGAATTAGGTTATTATCTGCAGAAGAAAAACTTCCTTCTGATCCAAATAAGTATAACTTTTCATCAACAGGGTTTGGGATGATTTTGCGGGCAGCAGGAAACACAGCTCTTGCAAAGGATGTCTTTGCGCACGTTGCTGCAGATATTCGCTACGATGTGATTGCAAAACCGGATGAAAATTCAGAGCCCAATCACCTCGGTAACGTTAACTTTAGTTCTTTATCTTTCGGAATAAGACTTGGAATTTCATATCAATTTTAAGGAGCCAGCTTGAGTTTAATTGAAGCAATAATTTTGGGAATAGTTCAGGGGATTACAGAATTTTTACCAATCAGCAGCACAGGGCATCTTACGCTTACCGGAAAGTTTATGGGTTTAATCTCTGATAAAAATCCTGAACACTGGACTTCCTTCATAGCTGTTATTCAGCTGGGAACGATGTTATCAATTTTAATTTATTTCTGGAATGATTTGTGGAAAATTCTTTTGGATTTTCTTGATAATAATTTTAAGAAGCGATTAAAATATTCTGAGCAATCAATAAGCTCCCGCTTAGGTTGGATGATAATAGCAGGCACTATTCCTATTGTAATTATTGGTTTATTATTTAAAGATGTAATTGAAGGAGCACTAACAAAAAATCTTTATGTAATTAGTGGCAGCCTGATAGTACTTGCAATCATTCTTGCTGTTGCTGAAAAAACTGCAAAGTTTAAAAAAGACATTGAAGACATCACATTATTTGATTCATTTATGATTGGTATTGCACAAGCAGTTGCTTTAATTCCTGGCTCTTCAAGATCCGGTACTACAATTACGGGAGGATTATTTTTGGGTTTAAAGCGCGATGTTGCCGCACGATTTTCTTTCCTGCTAAGTGTTCCGGCAATACTTGCAAGCGGAGTTCTTCAATTGTATGAAGCATTAAAATTTATTGATGCTGATCTTACAACTAACCTGATAGTGGCTACGGTGTTTTCTGCTTTAAGCGGTTACCTTGCCATAGATTTTCTGATTAAGTACTTAAAAAAGAACTCAACTTTTGTTTTTATTTTTTACAGAATAGCATTGGGAATATTAATTCTGACATTGCTTTACTTAAATGTAATAAATCCATAGGAGGTTAAATGTTAAGATTATTAAATCTGATAATAATAATCACTTTACTTAGTACCACAATAAATTATTCACAAAAAAAGGAACCTAAAAAAATGACCGATAGCATTACCGTAGCCATAATCAAAACAAATATGGGTACGATTGAATTAGAATTATTTGATAAAGAAACTCCAAAGACGGTTGAAAATTTTGTAGGACTTGCTAACAAAGGCTATTACAATGGTGTAATATTTCATAGAGTGATTGATAATTTTATGATTCAGGGTGGTGATCCAACAGGCACAGGAAGGGGCGGAGAGAGTTTATGGGGAAAAAGGTTTAATGATGAAATTGTTCCTTCTCTAAAACACAGCGGACCCGGAATCCTTTCGATGGCAAATGCCGGACCTAATACTAACGGCAGCCAATTTTTTATAACTTTAGTAGCAACTCCCTGGTTAGATGGTAAGCATACTGTGTTTGGTAAAGTTATCAGCGGGATGGATGTGGTAAAAGCAATTGGTAAAGTGCCTAAAAATCAAATGGATAAACCATTAAAAGATGTTGTTATGGAAAGCGTAACAATAGAGAAAAGAGCAACAAAATAAAATTAAACCGCATCCGTAACGATGCGGTTTTTAGTTTATAAAAATGAAGCAGCAGGAATTTTTTTCATCACGGTGGACTTTAATAATCTCAACGCTTGGGATAGCGATTGGAACAGGAAACATCTGGCGTTTTTCAAGAATAGTTGCTCAAAACGGTGGCGGATCTTTTCTTATTCCCTGGGTTATTTTTTTGCTGCTTTGGTCTGTCCCGCTTATCATTGCTGAATTTGCAATTGGTAAATCAACACGATTTGGTCCTATTGGTGCTATCAGTAAAACTGCGGGAAAAAATTTTGGCTGGATGGGTGCGTTTATAGTTTTTGTTTCCACAGCAATAATGTTTTACTACTCTGTAATTACGGGTTGGTGTTTAAGATATTTCATTTCAGCAGTTTCAGGTGATCTCTTCACAGCACAAGATCATCTCGTTTACTGGAATGATTTTGCAGCAGGTTATCAGCCTATTTTATTTCATATTCTTGCTTTACTGCTTGTCGGCTTTATTGTTATTCGCGGCGTTAGTAAAGGAATTGAAAAAGTTTCAAAGATTTTAGTCCCATCTTTACTTTTAATTCTGATAATTCTTTTTATTCGTGCAGTAACTTTGCCAGGTTCGATTGAAGGGATAAAATACTTTTTTACTCCAGATTTAAATATAATTTTAGATTATAAAGTCTGGTTAAATGCGCTTACTCAAAATGCATGGGATACAGGTGCAGGCTGGGGACTTATTATGACTTATGCTGTTTATATGCGAAAGAGGGAAGATATTTCTCTGAATGCAGCATTAATTGGTTTTGGAAATAACAGTGTCTCTTTAATTGCGGGAATTACAATATTTTCAACTGTATTTGCTCTAAGCTCTGTGGATGCAATGCAGCAGGTAACTCAATCTGGTCCTGCTAATACTGGTTTAACATTTATCTATTTGCCGATTTTGTTTTCAAAAATGTCTTCAAGCCTTTTAATAAACACTTTTTTTGCTTCAATATTTTTTCTGGCTCTTTTCTTTGCCGCTGTAACATCTTTAATATCAATGGTTGAATTATCAACAAGAACTTTGATTGATTTTGGATTTAAAAGACGGAAAGCCATTGCAATCATTATAATTCTCGGGTTTCTTCTTGGTCTTCCTTCAGCAATCGATTTAAAATTTTTAGCAAATCAGGATTGGGTTTGGGGGGTAGGACTAATTTTGAGTGGTGCTTTTATCTCTTTTGCTATAATCAAGTTTGGGGTTAATAAATTTAGAGAAGAAGTTATTAATGGATATGGCAGCGACGTTAAAATTGGTAAGTGGTATAATTTTATAGTAGGCATTGCAATTCCAATTCAGGTGATTGTACTACTTTCCTGGTGGCTTTATTCATCGATATCCTGGGATTCAGAGTGGTGGAATCCTTTTCATTCAGAAAATTTTGGAACAGTAATTTTTCAGTGGGCTGTTGTGATAATTATTTTTATATCTTTAAATAAACTTTTTGTAATCAAAACATTAAAAGAGAATTAGATGGAAATTAAAACTATCATAACCATTATTTTTGTGCTCAGCATTGTTTGGGGAGGATTGATAGTTTTTATTCGTAAAGCTTATAAATATGAGAATCTGAAAAGGCAAAATGGCCAAGACTAAAACAACATCAATTTTAGAGATTGAAAAGCAGTTAAAACAAAAAAAACTTTTACCTGTTTATTATCTTTTTGGAGAAGACTCATACAATATTGATTCTGCGGTACAATCTATTACCAAATATGTAAATCAGTTTATTGTATCAGATTTTGATAAAGAAACTTATTATGGTGAAACACAATCTTTTTCATCTGTATTAAGTGCAGCCTTAACATTTCCATTTGGCTCTGAAAAAAAACTTTTAGTATTAAAACAAGCCGAAAAGCTAAAAGATAAAAAAGAGTTAATAAACTATTTAAAGTCACCAAGTGAATTTTCGGTAATTATTTTTATTCATGATGGAGAGATTTCAAGTCTGGATACCGAGCCTTACAAATCATTGGATAAAGCCGGATTTCTTTTTGAAGCTAAAGAGTTAAAGGGAAACAACCTGATTGAATGGCTCATTAAAAAAGTTGAGAACAGCGGAAAAGCACTTTCTTATGAAAACGCTCAGCTTCTTACTGATATTGCAGGAGATAACAGAAATGTTTTGGAATCACAGCTTGAAAAAATTTTCCTTTTTCTTGGCGATCAGAAAGAAATTACAATTGATAGTATCCGCTCACTTTCAACTTCATTAAAAGAATACACCATTTTTGATTTACAAAACCAGATCGGTAAAAAAAATAAAGCAGGTGCTTTAAAGGTGCTTAACAATCTGCTTAAAAATGGAATGGAAGCCCCTCAAATTATTGTTATGCTTAATAAATATTTTACCAGCCTTGCGCGCTTAAATGAACTTATGAATCAAAAGATGAATGAATTCCAAATTGCCAGAATTATTGGCACACATCCTTACTATCTCAAAGATTATCAGGCAGCAAGAAAAATTTACAACGATAAAAATCTGACTGCTGCATTTGCTGCACTGTTAAAAGCTGATATTACACTTAAAACAACTTCTTTGGTTCAATTTTCATTATTAAGTATTCTAATCGCCGAGATTATCCCTGATTAATTCCGGATTTATCATCAAAAAACAGTAAATTTTTGTAATTTTTAACAAACAATTGAAACAAATATCTAACAAATAAAGTAAAAGTCTGGTGCCGGATAAAAATTTTTATGAACTTACTGATGAAGAGCTGATTCTGGAATTCCAGCAGAACAATGAAGAAAAGGCTTTTGAAATTCTTGTTCAAAGATTTAAGAATCCTTTAACAAACTATGTTTACAGATTTCTTGGTGATTATGATTCTTGTGTGGATGTTGTACAGGAGGCATTCATAAAAGTTTACAGATATAAAGATAATTACAGTTCTGTTGCAAAGTTTTCTACATGGATTTATACGATTGCAGGAAACCTTGCAAGAACAGAATATCAGCGAAGAAGAAGAAAAAATTTCTTTTCAATTAACAATTTTGGTGAGGAAGAAAAATCATTTGATATTCCGGATAACTCATACAGACCTGATGATGCAACTGATTCAAATATAAAAAATGAAATTATTCAAAAAGCTTTGCTAAAAGTTAAAGACACATATCGTGAAGCAGTTATTTTAAGAGATATCCAGGATTTATCTTATGAGGAGATAGCAGAGATCTTAAAAATTGAAGTAGGAACCGTTAAATCAAGAATAAACAGAGGAAGAACTGCATTACAGAAATATCTTAAAGATATTTACAATGATTAGGTTATAAAATGAACAACGAAGAAAAAAATAAAAGGCTAATAGATGATTTAAAAAATCTTCCAAAGGTAGATGCGCCATCTGATTTCGAATCTCAACTTTGGAGAAAAATTAATTCATCCGGGAAGGAAGAGATAGAAAGCTTCTGGGATAAACTTTTCTCTCCTGGTAAATTATTTCCCGGAGCAATTGCTGTAGCAACTGCGATAATAATATTCTTTATTATAGATACCAGTCCTGAAGAGTTGGAAGATCCTCTTAATTTAGAACCAAGAGTAAGAGAGGATTTAATAATACTGGATGAATACAGTAAGCCGGAAGCAATTGTAAATCAAAAACTGGAAGAAAAAAAAGAAACCAAATCTGAGAGAATGAAAAAGGATATGCCTGTTGAACAACCGCAAGCTCAGACGATGGAATCTGCTGAAGGTCGTAGTTTGTCCAAGTCGCAAAGTGATCTTTCAACCGAATTAGAAAAAGAAATTGCACAGGTTCCCGCTGCAGAGAGTCTTAAAACAGAACAATCACAAACATTAGGTGGTACAGTTAGTCCGGCTCCCGTTTCGGTATCGTCTAACGAAATAAAAAAGGATAATCTTAACTTTATGCAGATAAATTTATCTGTAAAAGAAAGGCAGGAGGTTGAGCAATTGAAACAGCGCATGCAAGCCACAGAAAGGGCTAAATCCGAATAAAAAACGCATTTTTAGAACCTTAACTCTTATTGGATAATACTTCTAAAACGCCTATATTTACCGCCACGATTTTAGAATTAAAAAAATTTAGGATAGTTATGAAAAAAGGAATTCACCCTGATTACAGACCAGTAGTTTTTCAAGATGCATCTTGCGATTTTGCAATCTTAACAAGGTCTACTATTAAAACCAACGATACGATTAAATGGACCGATGGCAACACTTATCCTCTTGTAAAATTAGAAATCTCAAGTGGCTCTCATCCATTTTTTACAGGCAAACAAAAATTGGTTGATACTGCCGGTAGAGTTGAAAAGTTCAATAAAAAGTATAGCAAAAAAAATTAGACTAAAATTAGCTTATGGTTTTAGCCCCGATAAAAAGGGGCTTTTTTATTTTTGCTTTTTAAAAGTAAATTGATCCCAGTAAAAAGATTTTTAAGATGAATAAAAAATTAAGAATTATTGTTCTGTCATTAATTGCTTTGATTTTAATCGCAATTATTTTTCTTCCTAAAATATTCTCATCAAACACATCCGGACCTGAAAATACCTCAATGAGCAGAGCCGAAACTGTAACTGTTAAAGCTCACATTGTAAATTATGAAACTTTGAACAACCGTGTGTTTGCCACGGGAACTATCCTTGCAAATGAAGAAGTTGAATTAAGAAGCGAAGTATCCGGCAAGATTACCCAAATATTATTTAAAGAGGGATCGTTTGTTAACAAAGGTGATTTACTTGTTAAAATAAACGATGCTGATTTACAGGCACAGCTTAGAAGGGCAGAAACAAAAGTTAAACTTTCCAGAGATAAAGAATTCCGTCAGAGACAGCTACGCGAGGGTAACTTAATTAGTCAGGAAGAATATGATAACACAGTATCTGAGCTTAATGTTAACATTGCTGATTATGAACTAATCAAAGCTCAAATAGATAAAACAGAGATTCGTGCACCATTTAGTGGAATAATAGGCCTTCGCTCCGTTAGTGAAGGAAGTTTTGTTACTACATCAAACGTAATTGCCCGATTACAAAATCTTAGCACGTTAAAGATTGATTTCTCAATCCCCGAAAGATATTCTTCAGTTGTAAATGTTGGTGATGAGTTGGAATTTAAGATCAGTGGAAGTTCTAATCTTTATAAAGCAAAAGTTTATGCTATAGAACCTAAAATCGATCCCACGACAAGAACATTGCAAATCAGAGCCCTATGCAGTGCATATAACAGGGAGTTGGTAGCTGGCGCGTTTGCTAATGTTGAACTGAAATTAAAAGAAATTAATAATGCTATTTTAATTCCAACGGTGTCTATTGTGCCCGAAATGAAAGGGCAAAGAGTTTACATCGTAAAAAACGGAGTAGTTGTTCCGCAGCCTGTTGAAATTGGAATCAGGGGCGAAACCCGTGTACAGGTTTTGTCCGGATTAAGTGTAGGGGATACTGTAATTACATCCGGAATTCTGTTATTGAGACCGGGCTTAAAAGTGAAAATTTCAGAATTCAATTAAGTTTTATAAATGAGTTTATCATCCGTAAGCATACAACGTCCGGTTCTTGCTATTGTAATGTCAATCACTATTGTGGTATTTGGCATCCTTGGATATACCTATCTTGGTGTACGTGAATTTCCCTCTGTTGATCCACCAATAATTACAGTCTCAACAAGCTATGTTGGAGCTAATGCTGATGTAATCGAAAGTCAGATTACAGAGCCGCTGGAAGAATCAATAAATGGAATTGCAGGAATACAGTCTCTCACTTCTGTCAGTCGTGATGGAAGAAGCACAATAACAGTTGAGTTTAACATTGATGTTGATCTTGAAGCTGCTGCAAATGATGTTCGCGACAGGGTTTCGCGTTCGTTATCAACACTTCCGCCGGATATTGATATGCCCATTGTTGCAAAAGCAGACGCTGATGCAACACCAATAGTTTTTCTAAATGTTAAAAGTGACACAAGAAATTTACTGGAACTTTCAGAAATAGCTAACAATGTTTTCAAAGAAAGATTTCAGACAATAAATGGAGTAAGCAGCGCTCAGATTTGGGGAGAAAAAAAATATTCAATGCGTCTGTGGTTAGATCCCGCCAAGCTTGCTGCATTTCAGCTTTCACCTGTTGATGTAAGGAATGCTCTAAACAGAGAAAACGTTGAACTGCCTTCGGGGAGAATTGAAGGTGATGACACCGAACTTTCAATTAGAACAATCGGAAGGTTGGAAACCGAAGAAGAGTTTAATGATCTGATTGTTAAAGAGTCTGCAGGAAGAATTGTCAGAATCAGAGATATCGGAAGATCACAGCTTGCACCAGAAAATGAGCGCACAATATTAAAGCGTGATGGAATTCCGATGGTTGGGGTTGTACTAATTGCACAAGCAGGTGCAAATAACATTGCCATAGCAGATGAGTTTTACAAAAGACTTGAACAACTCAAAAAATCTTTGCCTGCAGATATAGAAACAGGAATTGGCTTTGATGTTACCACATATATTCGTGAATCCATTAAAGAAGTTGAGCAAACAATTCTCGTTGCATTCGGATTGGTTGTGTTGATTATATTTTTGTTTTTGAGAGACTGGAGAACAACAATTATTCCTGTAATTGTTATTCCAATTTCTTTAATTGGATCATTCTTTATTATGTACATCGCAGATTTTTCAATAAATGTATTAACCCTGCTTGGAATTGTTCTTGCAATCGGATTGGTTGTGGATGATGCAATTGTAGTTTTGGAAAACATCTATAAAAAGATTGAAGACAAAATGGATCCGGTTGAAGCAGGAAGAAAAGGCTCCGCTGAAATCTTCTTTGCTGTTATCTCAACAACTGTAGCTCTCGCATCTGTTTTTATTCCCGTTATCTTTCTTCAGGGATTAACAGGTAGATTGTTTAGAGAATTTGGAATTGTAGTTGCAGGTGCAGTAATTATTTCTTCTTTTGTGGCTCTTACATTAACACCAATGTTAAGCACCAAAATTTTGAAGAGACGCGAAACACATAACTGGTTCTATAATCTTACAGAACCATTTTTTATAAAGATGAATAATACTTATAAAAAACATCTTACCAGTTTTGTAAAACGCAGATGGTTAGTATTTCCTGCTATACTTATAACAATAGTGTTAATTTATTTGTTGTTTGCTGCAGTAAAAACAGAGTTGGCTCCTCTTGAGGACCGCAGCCGTCTCTCAATAAATGCAACTGCACCCGAAGGGGCCACATTTGAATATATGGACAGATACGTTGATGAAGTAGTTGATATGCTTGTGCAAAATGTTCCGGAAAAAGAAGGAATAATTTCAGTAACCTCGCCGGGATTTGGTGCAGCAAGTTCTGTAAACACAGCCTTCATCAATTTAATTTTAAAACCGCCGGATCAAAGAGAACGATCTCAACAACAAATTGCGGATAATCTAACTCCGCTTCTTAGTAAATTTACCGGTGCACGGACATTCGTAACCCAGCAGCAAACAATTGGTGGCGGAAGACGCGGTGGTTTGCCTGTTCAGTTTGTTTTACAGGCTCCGGATTTTAAAGCACTTGAAGAATATCTGCCAAAATTTATAGATGAAGCCAGAAAATCTCCGCTTTACACTATTGTGGATGTTAATCTTAAGTTTAATAAACCTGAACTCAAAATTTCAATAGACAGACAAAAAGCGAGGGCACTCGGAGTATCTACAATAGATATTGCCCAAACTATTCAGGCTGCGTTTAGCGGACAGAGGTTTGGATTCTTTATTAAAAGTGGAAAACAATATCAGGTAATTGGACAGTTTGCCCGTGAAAACAGAGATGCGCCAATTGATCTTAAATCTACTTATGTTAAAAACAACCGTGGGGAACTGATTCAATTGGATAATGTGGTCTTTACAGAAGAACAAAGCGCTCCACCTCAGCTTTTCAGATATAATCGTTATGTGTCTGCAACCGTGTCTGCAGGTTTAGCCCCGGGTAGAACGCTCGGCGAAGGCATTGATGAGATGTATAATATTGCAGAAAGAGTGTTGGATGAAAAATTTGCAACTGCTCTTACAGGCACTTCTAAAGATTTTCAGGAAAGCTCATCAAGTTTATTGTTTGCCTTTATACTCGCACTTGGATTGATTTATCTTGTTCTCGCTGCTCAGTTCGAAAGCTTTCGCGATCCGTTTATAATTTTATTTACTGTTCCGCTCGCTATTGCAGGAGCATTGCTTTCACTTTGGTATTTCGATCAGACTTTAAACATATTTAGTGAAATCGGAATAATTATGCTGATTGGGTTGGTTACAAAAAACGGAATTCTTATTGTTGAGTTTGCAAACCAGCGTAAGGCAGCGGGGCTCTCAAAAATTGATGCTGTTATTGAAGCCGCAACTCTAAGATTAAGACCGATTCTTATGACAAGTTTATCTACCGTTCTTGGAATAACCCCAATTGCGCTTGCTCTTGGTGCCGGCTCTGAAAGCAGAGTTTCTATGGGTATTGCTGTTATTGGCGGACTAATATTTTCAACATTTCTTACTCTGCTTATCATTCCCGCAATGTATTCATACCTCTCAAGAAAAACTGCTTCTGTTAGTAATGTAACCGAATGATTATTGCCCACATAGTTAGAGAATCTTAACTTAAAAAGTGTTAAATTTTATAACACATTTTAACAGGATTTTAATGCAGCTTTGCGTCTTTGAGGATATCAACTACAATAATTTTGAACCGATGGTCTTTTCACGACCTGTGTATGACCTGATATGTGGGATTGATTCTTTGAAGAATAAAATTATTCGTAGTTACAAAAATACCCGGGTTTCACTTCATTGTCGTCCTTATCTTGCTGATATTGTTAGAAGAGATAACCCCGGATTTGAAGTAAACAAAATTTCTGATGATCAGTGCTTGTTTATAAATGGAAGGATAATAGCTCCATCAAATATTGCTGATTTATTACCACTTGCTTTTGCTGAAGATAAAGTAATTGTAAACGGGGAAACAGTTATTGCTGAATATCTATCCGGAGAAAATTTAGATTACAAAAAAAATCATCTTAACGATCTTTTCTCTGTTGACGATTTTAATGGATTACCTGTAAAAATTCTCGATTTAAAGTGTGCAAATTATTTATGGGATTTAATTAATTATAACGGCAGTCAAATTCAGGAAGATTTCCTTCAGCTTTTTCTTAGAAATGGAAGACAAAATTTTATAAACACAGTTAATAGTTCGGTTCATTTGTTAAATGAACAGCAGGTGTTTATCGGACAAAATGTTACCTTAAAACCTGGTGTTGTGCTGGATGCGAGCAATGGACCTGTTATTATTGATGACAATGCATTTATTTATCCTAACTCTGTTGTCATTGGTCCGGTTTACATTGGATCATCGGCTGTTGTAAAAAGTGGTGCAAACATCTATGAAGATGTAACAATCAGTAAGGGCTGTAAAGTCGGAGGTGAAGTTGGTAAGTCCATCCTGATGCCTTACTCAAACAAACAACACACCGGATTTTTGGGAGAAGCTTATCTTGGAAGCTGGGTAAATCTTGGTGCTGATACAAGCACAAGCGATTTAAAAAATAATTATTCAAAAATTAAAATTCACTTGAGTGGAAAAGAAATAAACACTGGCTTACAGTTTCTTGGACCAATGATTGGAGATCATACAAAAACTGCAATTGGCACAACGATAAATACCGGTACTGTGGTTGGATTTAGCTGTAATTTATTCGGATCCGGTTTTCCGGATAAGTATATTCCTTCATTTACCTGGGTAAGTGATGATGGAAATCAAACATATAATCCGGATAAAGCTATTGAAACCGCTAAAGTTGTTATGGCAAGAAGAAATGTAAATTTTGATGCTTATGATGAAAAACTATTTAAAATTATTTTTGAGCTAACACAAAGTGACAGAGAAAAAAGAGGTTACTAATTGGAAGAAAATTTTGACCCAAAATTAGATCAGAATTCTGAAGAAAAGATTGAACAAATTACAGAAACAACAGACCAGATTCATCTTGAAGAACACAAAGTTGTTGATCTTTATCAGGGAGTTAGAGGATTAGCTGTTAAAATTTTAAATCGTGTAGAGAGAACAGATGCATATCTGGAAAAACTTCTCGATCACGAAATGAGAAACTCTGAATTAAGCGGTCCCGATAAAGCTCTTCTCTACGAAATTGTTCACGGTGTTACAAGATGGATGGGCAGGTTGGATTGGATTTTAAATGGATTTTATAAAGGACAATTTTCAAAAGCCATCCCGAATTTGAAGAATGGTTTAAGAGTTGCACTTTATCAAATTTTATTTTTAGATAGAATTCCGGATCACGCTGCCGTTAATGAAGCAGTTGAGTTTGTAAAAAAGCTGCAGGGGCAAAAACCAGCTGACTTAACAAATGCTATTCTCAGAAATATTATCAGAAGCAAAAATGTAATTAGATATCCCGACCCCTCAGAAGATTTGGTTGGATATTTAAGTGCTTACTACTCTCATCCTTCTTGGATGGTTAAAAGATATGTTGAAAGATTTGGCGCAGAAGAAACTGAAAAACTTTTAATTGCTAATAATGAAAAACCATATCTTACTTTAAGAGTAAATGCAATTAAAACAAATGTAAACGAATTTAAGGCTTTACTGGATTCTGTAAATTTAAAATATAAACCCGGAAAATTTTTACAGGAGTTTATTCAGCTTCAAAATCTTACTAACATAACTGCCTGGGATTATTACACAAAGGGTTATTTCAATATTCAGGATGAAAGTGCAGGGCTTGCCTGCAGATTACTTGATGTGCATCCCGGCATGAACGTTCTTGATATGTGTGCTGCACCAGGTGGAAAAACAGCTTATCTTGGTTCTTTGATGAGTAACGCAGGAAGAATTGTTGCTGTTGATCGGTATGAGGGCAGGTTAAAATTATTAAGAGCAAACAACGCAAGACTTGGTTTAACTTGTGTAAAGACTGTTGAAAGTGATGCGCTTGAATTTGAATCGCCGCCATTTGACAGAGTGTTAGCAGACGTTCCTTGTTCCGGAACAGGCACTTTATCAAAAAAACCGGATATCAAGTGGAAAAAAGATGTTTTTGATTTAAGGAAAATGACAGAGGCTCAGTTGAAGATTATTCACAAAGCATCTACACTTGTAAAACCGGGGGGAGTTTTGGTTTACAGTACATGTTCTATCGAACCTGAAGAAAATTTTGAGATTGTGAAAAAGTTTTTGGAAACACATCCTAACTTTAAATTTGAATCAGCAAAAGGTAAATTTAATGATGATGTTGTTGATGAAAATGGTTGTATACAGACTTTGCCTCAAAGACATCAAATGGATGGAGCTTTTGCTGCTAAATTAATAAGAATCGAATAACAAACTTTAATCGGAAATATGCTTGATAAATTTGCAGATGAATTAAGAGAACAGAGAGAAAAAAGTGGTATCTCTCTTCAGCAGCTTGCAACAAAAACAAGAATTGATATCAAGTTTCTTGAAGCAATTGATCAGGGTAATTTTGCTTTTCTTCCTGATTTGTATGTTAAAGCATTTGTAAAGCAATATGCCAAAACAATCGGGCTGGATGAAAACCTGACATTAAAGAAATTTGAAGCAGCGCGCGAAGGAAGGGAATACGATCCTAATGAGCAAGTCATTCAACAGGAAGTTAAAAAAGAGCAGGTCAAAACAGAACCGGTAAAAACTCAGCCATCTGTTCAGCCCAAACAAGCTGCTGCGCCAAAAACTTTTTTTGAAAATCCACTTGAAAAAAATCCCGAAGATGAAAGGAAAAACAGTAAACAAAACCAGATATATATAATTTCAGCGGCAGCTTTCATTATATTGTTGGTATTGATTTATCTTTTTGCTTTTAATAAAAGCGATAAGATTATTGTTGAAGAAACTCCAATTGAAGAAACGATAGAGCAGCCAACCCAGAGATACGAAGAGCAGCCGGTCGAAGCCGCACCCGAAGAAACTGCCGTGCAAACAACTACTGATAGTCTATATTTAACATTTACAGCAACAGAAACTTCCTGGATTTATACAATCATTGATGATAAAACTGTTAATGAATTTACTCTGGCGCCCGGGGCAAAATTTACAATCGCAGCAGCAGACAATTTTAAAGCCACAGTTGGTAATTCAGGTGGAGTAAAACTTCAGTTGAATAACAGCCCTGTTGATTTTTCAGGACGAAGCGGCTCAGTAAGACACTTTAAATTGAGCCGAAATGAATTTGTTTATCTTAATGCTCCCCCCAAATTAGAACGGTAATAATGTCTGAATCAGTTGAAAAAAAAATCTCTGAACTGCGGGAAAAAATTAATCAACACGATTATAGATACTATGTATTAGCGGAACCTTCCATCAGTGATGAAGAGTATGATAAACTTGTTAAGGAATTAGAAAAACTAGAGGATGAAAATCCACATTTAATTACACCCGACTCACCAACACAAAGAGTTGGCAAAGATCTTACCAAAGAATTTAATCCTGTAACTCATAAAATTCCGATGTTAAGCCTGGCTAATACTTACAATGAGCAGGATTTATATGATTTTGACAGACGCGTTCATGAAGCTTTGCCGGCAAATGAAAATGTTGAGTACGTTGTTGAATATAAAATTGACGGTGCATCAGCAAGTTTACATTATGTAAATGGATTTCTTAAAACAGCAGCAACGCGCGGTGATGGAATAGTTGGTGAAGAGATAACAAACAATGTTAAAACAATTCGCTCTGTTCCGCTCAAGATTCAAATCCCTAAAAATCTTAAGTATCAATTAAAAGATTTTGAAGTTCGCGGTGAGATCTTTATGAAGATAAAAGATTTTGAAAAGCTGAACAGAGAAAGAGAAAAAGCCGGTGAAAAATTATTTGCAAATCCACGCAACTCAACTGCAGGAACATTAAAACTTCAGGATCCAAGAATTGTAGCCAGCAGAAACTTAAATATTTTTATCTATTCTTTAATAAGTTTAGATGAGCAGCTTGAATCACAGGAAGAAAATCTAAAAATTTTAAAGTTGCTTGGATTCAAAGTTAATCCCGAATATAAAGTATGTAAAAACATCCGGGAGGTTTTAGAGTTCTGTAAAAAACTTGAAGAGAAAAGAGACTCGCTTGATTACGAAATTGATGGTGCTGTAATTAAAGTTAACTCAGTAAAACATCAGAACATTTTGGGAAGCATTGCAAAATCACCACGCTGGGCAGTGGCTTATAAATTCAAAGCCAAGCAGGCGTTTACAAAACTAAATGATATTGTCTGGCAAGTTGGAAGAACCGGTGCCGTAACACCTGTTGCAGAACTTCAGCCTGTTAAACTAGCCGGATCAACTATTAGTAGAGCTACATTGCACAACTATGATGAGATAAAGCGTAAGGATATTCGAATCGGAGATACAGTTGTAATCGAAAAAGGTGGAGATGTAATTCCTAAAATTGTTGCGGTTGTTTTGGAAGAAAGACCAGCTAGGAGTAAACCAACTTTACCACCACAAAATTGTCCGGTGTGCAATTCAAAACTTGTTCAACCTAAAGATGAAGTAGCATTTTATTGTGAAAATCCTGAATGTTCTGCTCAGATAAAAGGCAGGTTGATTCATTTTGCATCGCGTGGTGCGATGGATATTGAAGGGTTAGGGGATGCACTGGTTGATTTGTTTGTGGAAAAAGGTTTTATAAAACATTTTTCGGATATCTACAATCTTAAACACAGACGAGATGAATTGGTTAAGATCGAAAGACTTGGCAAGAAAAGCATTGATAACCTTTTAAATGCTATAGAAGAAAGTAAAAAACAGCCCTTCCATAAAGTGCTGTTTGCTTTGGGGATAAGATATGTTGGTGCGGGTGCAGCACAGAAAATTGCCAATCACTTCGGATCGATTGATAATCTGATCAATGCTTCGGAGGAGGAAATTGCCTCTATTTATGAAATCGGTTCAAGTATCAGTAACAGCATCCGGAATTTTTTCTCGAATAAACAAAATGTTCGTTTAATTAATGAATTAAAATCAGCAGGACTTAACTTTAGTTCCGGTGAAAAGAAAAAAAATAAAAACACTGCTCTTGCTGATAAAACTTTTGTACTTACCGGAACTCTTAGCAGCCTAACAAGAGAAGAAGCAAGTGAAAAAATAATTCAATTAGGTGGCAAAGTTACATCCAGTGTTAGTAAGAATACAGATTTTGTAATTGCAGGAGAAAAAGCCGGGTCTAAATTATCTAAAGCCGAAAAGCTTGGTATTAAAATTTTAAATGAAGAAGATTTTTTAAGTTTGCTTAAAGAAAATGAATAGTTATGTTAGAATTGATTAAAGAAAAAACAGCCGAGTTCATAATATCAAAACGCTTAAAGAATAATGTTAGAAGCGAGCTATCATTTTCTTCTGCACTAAAGAGATGCGGTACATTTTTGGTTTTGATGCCAGAAGATGAAAAAGATTTTAGATCCAGTTTTGCTGTTCTTGAATATCTTGAGCAGATTAATAAAACCATAAAAGTTTTAACTAAAGATTATCGTATAAGTTTGCTTCCGGCTAAGTTTAGATCTAAAGCTATCGAAATAAATTTTTCGGATATAAATAAAATTAACTTACCAAACCATAAGCTCACTAATAAGCTGCAGGAAATGAAATATGACGGTATAATTGATCTTAACAGGAAAGAAAATTTGTTTTTTAGTTATGTGGCAAACATTGTAAGTGGTAAAATCAGGATTGGTTATGCTAAAAAGGGTTCAGATAAATATTATAATTTTCAAATCTCAAATAATGAAACTGATTCAGTAAAATCTTATCATAATTTCTTAAATTGTTTAAAAATGTTTTAAGGTATTTCTATGAACTTCGAGACTAAAAAAATTGGAGATGTTACAATTTTCAAACTGAAGGAAAAAAGACTTGATACTAACATATCGGGATTATTAAAAGGGGAGTTTACGATGATTCTTAAAGTTGAAGGTGCCAATAAATTTATAATTGATTTAAGCGAAGTAGAAAGTTGTGATTCTTCAGGTTTAAGTGCTATCTTGGTAGCAAACAGGATTATTTCTTCAAATGAGGGTCAGATTAGATTAGCTGCCCCATCTGATAAAGTACATACACTTATTAAAATCACTCAGCTTGATAGAGTCCTGAAGGTTACTGACAGCGTAGATCAAGCTTTAAAAGAACTGGAGCAATAATAATTGAAGGTATCAGAAATTGATTATCTGATTGTAGCTGTTTATTTAATTGCTGTCGCAGTCTTTGGAAAAATCAGCGGGGGAAAACAAAAAAGTGTAAAAGAATATTTTATTGGTTCAAAAGAAGTCTCGTGGTGGATAATAAGTTTTTCAATTGTAGCCGCTGAAACAAGTACACTTACTTTTATCTCAATTCCGGGACTTGCATACCTCACCAATCGTAATTTTCTTCAGTTAACCTTTGGTTATCTTATCGGAAGAATTCTTGTTGCAGTTTTTTTCCTGCCGGCTTATCACAAAGGCGAACTAAGTACTGCCTATGCTTATCTTGAGAACAGATTCGGAAAAAAGACCAGATCTTTTGCTTCTATAGTATTCTTGTTTACCCGCACTGCTTCCGATGGAGTTAGATTATTTGCAACCGCAATTCCACTTTATTTACTTATAGATATTTCTCCAATGATTGCCATTATAATTATGGCTGTGGTTGCTCTGCTTTATACATATACTGGTGGGCTTAAAGGAGTTATCTGGGTTGATGCTATTCAGATGTTTATTTACATAGGTGGCGCAATTGTTTCAATCTATTTTCTTAACACTCTAATTCCCGGATCTTGGACAGATATTTTCTCTTCCGAAGAGATTTCAAAAAAACTTAGCATATTTAATTTAGGCTTCAGTGGCGGATTAAGTAATTTCTTTTCTCAACCATACACTTTACTAAGTGGAATTATTGGCGGAGCTTTTCTTTCAATGTCCTCGCACGGAACAGATCAATTAATTGTGCAAAGGTTATTGGCTGCTAAAAATTTAATCGATAGTAAAAAAGCAATTATAACTTCTGGTATAGTCGTGATATTTCAGTTCGCATTGTTTTTATTGCTTGGTGTTCTTCTGTATTCTTATTATGGGCAAATGGATATAAGATCTGATGAAGTTTTTCCAAAATTTATTATTGAGGTTCTTCCCACAGGAATAAAAGGATTTATAATTGCCGGATTATTTGCTGCTGCATTATCTACACTTGCCGGGTCAATTACATCTTTGTCATCATCAACTGTAATGGATTTATATCTGTCATTCAAAAAGTCTGTTGATGAAAAGAAAAGTCTGCTTTTATCTAAAACACTTACAATTTTTTGGGCAGGGATGTTAATCCTTTCAGCATTTATTTTTATGGAAAGCCCACGGGCAGTTGTTGAACTTGCATTAAGTATAGCATCCTTCACCTATGGTGGATTGCTGGGAACCTTCTTGCTTGGATTATTAAACAAAAAAGCAAAACAGGAAGATGCTTTAGCCGGATTTGCATCCGGAATATTTGTGATGATTGCCGTTATTTCATTAAAACTTGTAGCCTGGACTTGGTACATTCTGATTGGTGTCTCGGTTACTTTATTGGTTGGATCATTATTGTCTTCATTAACAAAAGAAGAAAAAGTTTAAACCGTAACTTTAGATTAAAACAAGATTCTAAAAAGTGAGGATAACTTGGCTGCATCAGATTACATCATCATTCTAATCTATTTTATTATTTCCATATCTATTGGAATTTATTATTCCAGGCGTGCAGGTAAAAGCACACAGGAGTTTTTCCTTTCAGGCAGAAATCTTCCCTGGTATCTTGCAGGTATATCTATGGTTGCAACCACATTTGCTGCAGATACACCATTAGCAGTAACGGAACTGGTTTCAAAAAATGGTGTTGCAGGAAACTGGATATGGTGGAATTTTGCTTTTGGCGGAATGCTTACGGTTTTTTTCTTTGCAAGATTGTGGAGACGTGCGGGGATTATGACAGAAGTGGAGTTTGCAGAAATCCGTTATTCAGGTAAACCTGCAAAGTTTTTAAGAGGGTTTCGGGCATTATATCTTGGTTTGTTTATGAATGTTATAATTATTGGCTGGGTAAACAAAGCTATGTCTTCTATACTGCAAGGATTATTCGGTATTGATGAATCGACTGTTTTAATTTATGTTTTTGGTTGTATGGTTTTAGTAGCAATCTATTCTGCACTTTCAGGTTTGTGGGGTGTTGTTGTTACGGATGCTTTTCAATTCATTATAGCAATGCTTGGATGTATAATCCTGGCTGTGATTGTAGTTAACTCACCTCAAATAGGAGGAGTTGAAGGACTAAAATCAAATTTGCCGGAATATGTTTTTGATTTTTTCCCTGTTGTATCAGATGTTCCATCAGCAGCAGGAACATTAGCAATGTCCTTCTTTTCATTTTTAGCTTACATAGGAATTATCTGGTGGGCTTCCTGGTATCCGGGAGCGGAACCCGGAGGCGGCGGATATGTAGCCCAGAGAATGATGTCCGCAAAAGATGAGAAGCACTCATTGTTTGCAACATTGTTTTTTCAGATTGCGCATTATGCGATAAGACCCTGGCCCTGGATAATTGTTGGATTGTGTTCGATTATTCTTTATCCCGAACTATCAGAATCACAAAAAGGTTTGGGCTTTATTTATGCTATGCGTGATTTTCTTCCTGCAGGATTAAAAGGATTACTTGTCGCGGCTTTTTTTGCTGCTTATATGAGTACAATTGCAACTCAGCTTAATTGGGGCACATCATATATAATAAATGATTTTTACAGAAGATTTGTAAAAAGCGGAAAAGATGAAAAACATTACGTTAAATCATCACGCATTACAACTTTAATTTTAATGTTGATTTCAATTTTTGTTACTCTCTTTATCAATAGAATTTCAGGAGCGTGGGAATTTATTATTGAATGTGGTGCAGGAGTTGGATTAGTTTTAATTCTCAGATGGTTTTGGTGGAGGATAAATGCCTGGTCAGAAATATCTGCAATGATTACTCCTTTTATAATCTTTCCAATCTTAAAAAGCCTTGGAATAGTTTTTCCTTACAGCCTTTTTATAATTGTTCCTGTTACAACTTTAGTCTGGTTAACAGTAACTTATCTTACAAAACCAACAAGTGATGAGGTGCTAATATCTTTTTATAAAAAAATTCATCCCGGTGGAATTATGTGGAAAAAAATATCAGATCAATTACCGGATGTTGAAAGTGACTCTGGATTTTTAAAGTTATTTATAAACTGGCTCTTCGGGGTTATTTTAGTATATTCATTTTTATTCGGAACAGGGAAACTTTTATTTGGAGAATTTAGTGCATTTGTTATGTATCTGATTATCGCGGTTATATCAATTGCTGTTATATATTTTAACTTATCTAAAATTGGCTGGAAAACATTAGTTAAATAAAATGCCGGATTATAGTAGATTAAAAGATATTGAACTGATTGTCTCTGATATTGATGGAACATTACTAAGTGATGACGGAATACTCGGAGAGAAAACTAAAGATTTGATTCGCGAGCTTAAAAAACAGGGCGTAATGTTTTCGTTTGCCTCCGGAAGATTACACTCTGCTCTGTTATCACTTGCAGAAGAATTGAATGTGAGGGTGCCAATTATTTCACTTGATGGATCCGTAATTAAAAGCGTTACTAACAGTAATTATGTCCATCAGTCTTTTCTTAAGAAAAAGCATGTTAAAAAAGCAGTTGAGTTATCCGAGCAGTTTTTAGTTAATATCGCTTTATGTCACGCTGATGCAATTTATTTTACAGAATCAAATTCAGTTATACCTAAACTTTTGGATAAATATGGGGCAATCTATAAAGAAGTTAAATCTTATGATGATTATTTAGATGAAACTCTGGAAATTGTTTTTGCAGGAGATAATCGGCGAGCCGTTAGTTTTTTAAGAGATAAATTCAGCTTTCCTTTTACTTTAGGCTGTTCTATATCTTTTTTTAAATCACATACTTTTGATGATATTTATTATCTTGAGGTAAGAAGATCCGGATCATCAAAGGGAAAGGCTCTATTAAGATTGATTCGTTATTTGAATGTTAGTGAAACTAACACAGCAGTGATTGGCGATTGGTACAATGATATCAGTTTGTTTGAGACAAAAGCGTATAAAGTTTGTGTTCAGAATGCAATAGCAGAATTAAGAAGAAATGCCGATTATGTTCTGAAGAAAACAAACAATGACGAAGGCGTAACGGAATTATTTGAAGCAATATTAAAAGCGAAAAAAGAAAAATGACTTCAGAAGAAAAAACTAATAAGCAAAGCGGAATAAAAAGAAAAATCCTTATTGGAATTTTAACAGTTATTCTGATTGTAATGATGTTTCCAAAAGGAGAATCAATTGAATTTGAAGTTACTGAAGGAGCAATCTGGACAAGGGAAGATTTAATTGCACCATTCAGCTTTCCTATAATCAAAGATAAATTAGTCTATCAATCAGAAATAGCAGAGGCAGAAAAATCTGTCTTCCCGGTTTTCTTTCCTGCTAATACACAAGCAAAGGATTCTTTAAATGCTTTTGCTGAATATATTATCAGCGTAATTGATGAAAATTTAAAACAGGAGACAAGTAATTATTTAAATCCAACATTTTTAAGCACTAAAGCATTTAACAGTTTTCTTAATATTCGCAAACTGCAGAAACAATCTTACCGCAGCAGAGAAAGCTCTCTTGATGATATATTTAAAACTGCCGGAATTGTGATTGAAACTGTAAGCAAGAAGGGGATACTGAATGTTGATCCTGATGTGCAAATGAGAGACAGCATAGCTATCAGGCAGGGTAATATTGATAAGATTGAGCCGAGAAGTAAATTTTTATTTTTACAACAAGCAAAGGATGAAGTTTCAAAAAGAATTGAAGATTTAAATTATTCTGCAGATACACGGGAAGCTTTGATTGAGTTTGCTTTACATTTTGTATTTCCGAATCTTGTTTACAATAAAGAAGCAACTGATCTTGAAATTGAACAGGCAAAGAATAATGTATCTAAATACTCGGGAATCATAAATGAAAATGAAAGAATTATTGCAAAGCACGATAGAATTACCAAGCAGGCAAAATTAAAAATCGAATCGTATAAAGAAGCAAAAGGCGATTCGATAGGTACGGGTGGACTAATTCTTCAGTCGTTAGGAAAGTTTTTGCACATCGGAGCTTTTATTTCACTTCTTTCAATTTATCTGTTTTACTTCAGAAAAAAGATTTTTTATGATAACACAAAAATAATTCTGATATCGTTTCTTGTTGTCTTTATCTCTTTTGTTACATTCCTGATAAATCAGATTTCGGTTAAAGCGCCAATTCATTTTTTAATTTTTGTTCCTGCTGTCTCAATGATATTTACCATTGTATTTGATTCACGTGTAGCCTTTTACCTTACTGTACTGGTATCATTAATCGTTGGTGCATTAAAAGGAAATGATTATACTTTTGCTGCAATGAATTTTATTGCAGGCGGACTTTCAGTTTATACAGTACGTGATATAAAAAACAGAACACAAATCTTCAGATCATTTTTATTTATTCTAATTGGCTATACAGTTTCCATTTTAGCTTTTGGATTGGAAAGATTTGCTCCGCCGGAAACAATGCTATATGAATTTGCCTTCGCCTCATCCAATGCTTTGATTAGTCCTGTTCTTACTTATGGTCTTTTAATTTTCTTTGAAAGGATTTTCAGGATTACAACAGACCTGACATTGCTTGAATTATCCAATTTTGACAGACCTTTGTTAAGAGAATTAGCCAGAAAAGCTCCCGGCACTTTCAATCATTCAATGACGATGGGAACGATTGCAGAAGCTGCTGCTGAAAAAATTGGCGCCAATGCCTTATTAGCAAGAGTCGGAGCTTATTATCACGATATCGGCAAGACTATTTCTCCTCAGGGATTTGTAGAAAATCAACTTGATAATGACAATGTGCATGAAAATCTAAGACCCGAAGAAAGTGTTGAAATGATAATCAGACATGTTAACGAAGGAATTGAATTAGCTAAACAAAATAAATTACCTGAAGAGCTGATTGATTTTATTCCAATGCATCACGGTACAACAACCATTTCTTTCTTTTATGAAAAAGCAAAATCGCTTTACGGTGAAGAAAATGTGGATATTAATAAGTTTAAATATCCCGGACCAAGACCAAATACTAAAGAGACAGCAATTGTTATGCTTGCAGACGGATGTGAATCTGCAGTCCGATCAATATCTGAACCCGATGCACAAAAGGTTGAAAATATGGTTAACAATATCTTCAGCTCACGATTAAAAGAAGGGCAGCTTGATGATGCACCAATTACATTTACCGATATATCCAGAATGAAAGAAGCATTTTTATCAATTTTAATCAGTCAGCACCACAGAAGAATAAAATATCCAAAACAAGAAGAAGCTGAAAAAGGAATAAGCACGGATAAAGACAATTAATGGAGTTGTTCTTAAGAGAATATCTCGCTCATCTCAAACTGGAAAGAAATCTTTCCGAGAACACAATACTATCATATAAAAATGATTTAGCTTCTTTTATACATTATGTCAGTGATTTAAAAGTTACTGACCCCTCGGAAGTGAATACTGATCATATTATCCAATTCTTTAAAACGCTAAAGGATTTGGGATTATCAGGAACTTCTGCTGCAAGATATTTTTCATCTCTAAAAGGATTTTTTTCTTATCTGATAAAAAATGATTACATAGATAAGAATCCCATCGATAAAATAACTGCTCCTAAATTATCAAAAAAACTGCCGGGTGTATTAAACATTTCCGAAATAGATTTAATTTTATCCAAACCTGCCGTAAATGATAAATTAGGATTGCGCGATAAGGCTATGCTGGAACTTTTTTATGCTTGCGGCACCAGAGTTTCAGAGTTAATTCATCTGAAGTTATCCGATTTGTTTTTAAAGGATGAAATTATTCGGGTACTTGGCAAAGGTTCAAAAGAAAGGCTCATTCCTATTGGCTCGAGTGCTATATTTTGGATTGAAGAATATCTGAAGAAAAGCAGACCCTTACTCTTGAAAAAAAACAAAAGTGAAAATTATTTATTTCTTAATTCCCGGGGAACAAAACTATCCAGAATGGGCGTGTGGAAAATAGTTGAACGATACGTTAAAGAGGCAAATGTGATAAAAGAAGTACACCCGCATACATTCAGACATTCTTTTGCAACACACTTATTAGAGGGTGGCGCAGACCTGAGAGCTGTTCAGGAAATGTTGGGACACGCAGATATTTCAACTACTCAGATTTACACTCATATTGACAGAGATTACATTAAACAAGTCCATAAACAATTTCATCCACGAGGATGAAGAAAAAAATGTTACGTTCAACAATTAAAATATTTGTTTTGTTTATTGCTGTGTTTACGCTAAGCTGTAAGAATGAGAACATTGATACACACAGTGAACTTCTTGAAAAAGAAATTGCAACATCAAAACCTGTTGAATTTAAAGAGTTTTACTTTGTTGGAAGTTATCCCAGCAAACCATCAATTTACAGGTATGATGTTGCTGCTAACAAAACAAAAGTCTTTTGGTATGATGAAGAAGAAAGAGTTATCGATTTTTTATTGAATGAGGAAAGAAACTCAGCATATTTTATTACCAAAAGAAAGCAGAGATTAAAATCTTCACAGCCCGCTATTGAACGTGGCAAACTTTATCACATAGATATTGAATCTCAAAAGGTGGCTCAGATTACTCAACTTGAGGATGGAATACAGATAATACCATTTTGGATGGATGATAATCGGTTTGCACTTGTTGTAAATTCTATTGATAAGACAATTGCTTCTTATATAAATAAAAACACACAGATATATAACAGATTTGGTAAACTATTATCCGATCAAAATGAAATATTTGATTTAACCAAACACGGTTACCCCATAACTCGTTTACCATCTCTAAAATTCACTTCACCAAATGGGTTGTTTTCTATAAGAGAAAATAATGATTCTATACAGGTGATTTTATCTACAAGAAACACTATTCTACAGACTGGTTTAACAAATCAGAGAATTAGAAATATCGGATGGGCAGAGAATAACAAGCACGTAATTCTTTTGACTTCCGAAATTGAATCTTCAGATAATAAAGCAAATGATAAAAAAACCACTACACTTGTAATATATGATTTACAGGCAAAGAAAATAATAAAATCTTTTACTCAGCCCGGATTAAAACGCTTTGTGCTTATTGGTGATTTTTTGATATTTGAAAGTGGTTTTGGCAAAGATTCTACATTGGAAATATTTAGTTTAAAGTCATTAGAAGAATACAAAAAAATTAAAATCGCCGGTGGCTGTGGAATCAGAAACATTCCGGAACCTTAAAAACAGAGAAGTCTTTTGAACACCTACATTAGAATATTAAAATATACCCGTCCATACTGGAAGCATATTCTGCTGACGTTTGTTTTTACAATTTTGTTTGCTGTACTTAACGGTGTATCTGTTTATCTTACAATTCCATTGCTTGATACACTTTTTCAGGAATCTGCATCAAAAAAGGCTGTTGAGAATTATACGTCTATTCAATCAACAAGCATCTTGCCGGACTGGATAATAGGTATTAAAGATTCAATAACAGATACTTTTAATGCTTATGTTTTATCCGGCACACAAACGGATATCTTATTTAAAATCTGCATAGTGATATTTCTGGCATTTCTCTTCAAAAATATTTTTTCTTATTTGCAAAGTTACTTTATGGCTTATGTAGAGTACTCTGCTATGAAGGATTTGCGTGATGAGACTTATAAGCATTTGCATAAGCTGCCTATCAGTTACTTTAAAAAAGAAAGAGTTGGTAACCTTATTTCCCGATTTACAAATGATGTTGGAATTGTTCAGGCAAGCATCTCAGCTACCTTTTCAAATCTGATTAAGGAACCATTGACAATAATTGTTTTTCTTGCAATAGCAATTGGAATCAGCTGGAAGTTATCGCTCTTTGCCCTTATAATAGTTCCTGTTTCAAGTCTGCTTATTGCGTGGTTAGGCAGCAAGTTAAAAAAACTTACCACACTTCTTCAGATTAAATTAGGTGATATTACAAGTGTTCTGCAAGAAACAATTTCCGGAGTAAAAATTGTTAAAGCATTTGGAATGGAGAACTTTGAGAATAAAAGATTTATGCGAGAGACTTTAAGCTACTTTAAAATGGTTTTGCGAACGGTTAGAATTAGAAATCTTGCTTCTCCGGTTACAGAATTGTTAAGCATAATTATTGGTGCGATAATAATTTATTATGGCGGTTTACTCGTGTTGCAGGAAAAAACACTTAATGCAAGTCAGTTTCTTGGATTTTTATTTGCGATTTTTCAAATGATGCCTCCGATTAAAGAGCTGGGAAGTGTCAATAACAGAATTCAGGAAGCAAGCGCTGCAGCAGAAAGAATATTCGAAATTATTGATACTGAACCAAGAATTAAATCAAAAGATGGCGCGATAGAATTAGTAAGTTTTAATGACAAAATAACTTTTCAGAATGTTTCCTTTAACTACGAAGACTCAGATGAATACGTATTAAAGAACATTAATTTTTCAGTTAGCAAAGGAGAGATAATCGCTTTAGTAGGACCCAGCGGAGGCGGTAAATCAACCTTGGTTGATTTGATACCAAGATTTTATGATCCCACTGATGGAAAAATATTAATTGATGACATTGATATAAAAGATTTTACTCTCGAATCCTTAAGAGGTAAAATGGGAATCGTAACCCAGGAGACATTTCTTTTTAACACTTCTGTTGCAGAAAATATTGCGTATGGGTTAACAGATTATCCAGTTGAAAAAATTATTGAAGCTGCTAAAACAGCCAATGCTCACAACTTTATTATGGAAATGCCAAAGGGTTATGAAACCATAATTGGTGAACGTGGAATTAAATTATCCGGTGGTCAGAGGCAGCGTTTAACAATAGCCAGAGCTTTACTAAAAAACCCTGAAATAATGATTTTTGACGAGGCAACTTCTGCACTCGATAATGAATCAGAAATTTTGGTTCAGGAGGCAATAGAAAGATTGATGGTTAACCGTACAACATTTGTAATTGCGCATAGATTAAGTACAATCAGAAATGCCACAAAAATTATTGTGCTGGATAAAGGCAAAATAGTTCAGCAAGGTACTCACGATAGTCTTATTGCAGAAGAAGGCGGTCTATACAAAAAGCTTTACGAAATGCAATTCAGGGATAATGATGTCTGAAAAAAAATCTTCTGCTATTACATTTCTTGATTATTCAATTTTTTTCTTTATCGTTGTTTTTTTGCTCAGCATCAGCAATTCAATTTTTGTTAATCAGCTGGGATATTATGGCGCTTTAATATTAATACTTGTAAAAGCAGCAGTTACAAAAGAAAATCGATTTTCAAAAACCGGTTTAGAGTTTGCTTTGCTATGGTATATCACAGCTTTAATTCTTTCAACAATATTTTCAAGTGAATTTTCAGCATCATTCCATAATCTCTTAAAAAGAATACTTCTCATACCCATTATCTTCACGATAATCGCTTCTGTAAAAAATTTTAATGATGCAAAAAAAATATTTTTAATTTACATCGCCGGAACTTTGGTAACGGTTCTTATCTATTTATACTTTTCTTTTCAGTATTATATTCAGGATTTGTATAGTGTCCACGAATCCGGACCATCAATATTTCAATATCCGATTACTGCGAGTGAAATTATAAGTTTTACAGTAATATTTTTATTCGCTTTTCTGGTCAATGAAAAAACTTCGCTGAGAAATAAATTATTTTTATTCATTGGATTTTCACTTTCATTGCTTGCTTTATTCTCAACCTATAAAAGAACAGGCTGGATGGGTGCCGCTTTTGGGATTCTTGTTATTCTTATCGTTAAAAAACAGTGGAAAATAATCTTACCGGGAGCAGCGCTGATAGTTTTATTTCTGTTAACTCAAAAAAATATCAGCGAAGTAATTACATACTCTGTTAATCAGAATGACATCAAATTAAAATATTCCTTTGCTACCAACGGAAAAGCTTATAATGTTAATCAGCTTGGTTCTGAAATTGTAGTAAGTGATTATGATAATGGATTGTTGATATATAAAGATTCCAACCTTGTTTCCCAAATTAAACTACCTTATGCCGTAAAAGATTTTAATAATTGGAAAGATAATTATTACGTTGCTTCATTAGCAGATACCAGATTTGTTTTAATGGATTTTGTTTCGGGCAATTTGAAACCCTTAAAAGAATTTTATTCTCCCGGATATACTGCTTCACAAGCATCTGCAAATGGTTTTTTCTATGTACTTGATAAAGACAGTGGACTTAGCATTTTTACAAATCCAAATGAACTCACAAGTGTTATACGCTATCCTCAGTTTGTTGATTATATTTTCTTGTTTGCTGATACTACTAAATTGTTTCTCTGCAATCCCGATTCTGGTTTTGTTGCATATCAACTTAAGAATGGGTTACCATCTGACAAACCAATTTTTTATAAAAAAGAAAAGTTCAGTTTTATTTTTTACTCAACGCCATATTTATTTTTAGAAAATAAGTATGGATTAAATATTTATAAAATTCATTCGTCAGGATTGCAGAAAATAATAACATTTGAAGAAATAAAAGGCATCAATCAAATAACTGCGGATGGAAATCGATTTGCTGTTTCAACAAGTAATAATTCTTTTTATATCCTGGAAGAAAATGATGCTGTAGAATTTGTTATCTCGCTTAAAAAGAATTTTGATTACCAACCGACCTCATTAAAATTAACTGAAGATCAAATATTAACAACACGTGTAGAAAGTAAGCAAAGCCGTTTGCTGGGAATGTTTGATCCATATCATCAATCTAATTTTACAAGATTAGCACTTTGGCAAGCCGGAATAAAAATTTTTCTGGACCATCCGGCCTTTGGTGTTGGTGATATAGATCTTGCAAATTATTATAAACAGTACAAAAAACCTTATCATAAAGAAATTCAGGGACACCTGCACAATAACTTTTTTCACGTGCTTGCAACACTTGGAATGTTTGGACTGCTTGCAGTGGTATTCTTATTTATAAAAATTATTTTGATTGACTGGAAAATATTTAAGCAACTAAAAAATATCCCATTTGCGTCATCTTATTCTTTGGGAGCATTAGCAGCTTTTTGTGGATTTTTAGTTTCTGGTTTAACTGAACTTAATTTTTGGGATCACGAGATAACAACATTAATATGGTTTACTTTTGGATTAAATGTTGCATTTTTAAGATCAGCTAAACCAGAAAAAGATACTAGTTAAAGAAAAATCTCACTCCAACACCGCCATTAACAGTAAAATCTGTTTCAGGTATAATATCCAGCAATGGAGCAATTTCAAGAAAAACATCTATTGGTGCATTACGAGGAATCCAAACTAATCCCACATCAAACCTAAATCCTAAACGGGAATCTCCGACATCTACTAATCTTAAACGTGCACCCGGTCCATAATACAATGAGATATTTTCAGACGTCTGAAATAAATTATTAACGTGGAATAGATAATCAGCGTGTAAATGAACACGACTGTTTTTAACAAATGAATAACCTAAACCAAAGTCTAAAGCTGTGGATGATGAAGTCCAGTACTTTGCAGAAATACCGGTGGGCTCTCCTAAAATTATTCCCATCCCAAATCCTTTTGACTGTGAATAGGAAGTAAAAGAAAGTGCAAGAAATAAAAACAGAACAACCGCAATTTTGCGCATATATCTCCTTTCAAAAATTTATTGACGGCTAAATTTAGTGATATCAGTTAAACTATAAAACCCATTCATTTGGAATAGGAAACCGCTTTAATTAATTTTTAATTGATAAAAATGTTTATTAAACACCTTATCGGAGTAGTTAATGACTAAAACTAACAATTCAGAAATATATTCTAAAGTAAAAGAGCTTTCTACAGAGTTTAATAATTTTAATGAAGCAGCAATAATACTTGCCGCGGGGCATGGTAAAAGAATCAAATCCCAAAAATCTAAAATGCTTCATAAAATCTGGGAAATACCTACGGTTGAGAGGGTTTATAATGCCTGCAAAATTGGTATTGAGAATATTAATACGGTAATTGTTGTCGGGATAAAAGCTTCTGATGTAATGGATGTAATTGGTAAAAGAGATGCAAATAAGTTTGCTTATCAGGAAGTACAGAACGGAACCGGTCATGCTGTGCAGGTAGCACTTAGTGAAATTAAAGATCAGTTTAAAGAGGGAATTGTTTACGTTCTTCCCGGCGATATGGGCTTATTGAATGATGAAGCAATGAAAAAATTCAGAGAAGATTTTATTTCATCCGGAAGTGATATGATGGTTTTAACTGGTATTTATGATGGCGATCCAGACCAAAATTATTATGGCAGAATAGTCAGAGTTAAAAAGTATGATGAAAAGGGCAATCCATCAGGTAAGGATGAAGGAAAAGTAATCCGGATAATTGAACACAAAGATATTCTCGCCTTAGACGATAATGTTCCCTATCGGTTAAACTATAAAGAAAAATCTTATATCTACACAAAAGATGAACTCTTAAAAAACAACGAGTTTAATTCGGGTGTGTATGCATTTAAGTATGATAAACTTATTGAACTGATTTACAAGATCTCAAGCGATAATGCACAAAACGAAATATACATTACGGATTTAATATCACTGTTTAATCAAAGAGGATATTCAGTTGGAGCAGTTAGTCCAAAAGATAAATATGTTGTAATGGGATTTAACGATAAATCTGTGCTTAAAGAGATGGACGAAATAGCCCGAAGAAATGTTTATGAAAAATTAAAAAACATTATTGAAATTGATGACCCGGACGACTTCTTTATTCACGATACAGTTGTAAATGATTTAATTGAAATGGATAAGAAAGGAATTCCGCTGGATATTAAAATTGGTAAGGGTGTTTATATCGGACAGGGAGTAAAATTAAATTATAATCTTGAATTTGGCAGAGCCGCTTATGTCTCTGGAAATGTTGTGTTCGGTAAAAATATTAAGATATGGCAGATCGTTCACTTATCGTGTTTTCCAAATCAAACATTAAAAATTGGAGACAACGTTAAAATTCTCTGGGGTGATATAATTAAAGGTAACATAATTATTGGTGATAACTCAATCATTGAATCAAGTGTTAATATGACGGGAAGCGATGAATTTCCTTTGCGGATCGGGAAAAATGTTTTGATAAAAGGAACAAGCTATTTATTTGGAAGCATCGTAGAAGAAGGAGTTACTATAGAACATAGCGTGCTTATCAAGAAAAAAGTTAAAGCAGAAAAAGATAGAGAGGGAAATATCAAACCATTAAGATTTTATCTGCCTGAAGCGGAAGGAGAAGAACTGCTCAAGTCTATTTAAAATAAAAAAGGGCTCTTTACAATTAAGAGCCCTTTAAAAAAACAAAAATTATTTTGCAACAGTAACCTTATTAAGATGTTTTGTTAATCTGGATTTTTTTCTTGCAGCGTTATTTTTATGTAATCTTCCTTTAACCGCACCTTTATCCAGAATTGCTACCGCTTCTTTATAAAGTTTCTCAAGTTTTTCCTTATTCTGAGCAGCAAGAGTTTTCTTTACAACAGTTTTAATTTTGGAATCTGCCATTTTGTTAACTGCTTTTTTTCTGGCAGAAGAACGTATTCTTTTCTTAGCCGATTTATGATGAGCCATCTATTAAAAACCTTAAAATTTGTTTAAAAATGTGGGTCAAATATAGGTAATGCCTCGTTTGATGTCAAACTCAGGTTTGTTAACTTTGGCAGCCAATTATTAAGAAATTTCAGTAAAAATGCATCTTTTATGTTAAAGGTTAATGAGATATTCCACTCAATTCAGGGAGAAGGCTCTGCCGCAGGGCTGCCTTGTGTATTTGTAAGGCTTACTTACTGTAACTTAAGATGCACTTATTGTGATACAGAATATGCTTTTTATGATGGTAAGGATTTTACAATTGAGGAAGTTATTGATGAAGTTAAAAAGTATGGATGTAATCTTGTTGAAATTACTGGTGGGGAGCCATTGGTCCAGATGGATGAATGTCTTGAGTTGATGAAACAGCTTTCTGATAGTGGATTTGAAGTAATGATTGAAACGGGTGGAAGCCTGCCAATTAATGAAATTGACCCACGTGTAAAAATTATTATGGATTTAAAATGTCCGTCAAGCGGAATGCTGAAAAAAAATCTTTATGAGAATATTAATTATTTAAAACCCATCGATGAAGTAAAATTTGTAATAGGTAATAAAGAAGATTATGAATGGGCAAAAGAAATTATCACCGAACATTCTTTGAATACTAAATGCGAAATACTTTTTTCGGTAGTGTTTGGCAAATTAGAACCGATTGACTTAGTTAACTGGATTTTAAAAGATAAATTAAATGTCAGATTTCAATTACAGATGCATAAGTTTATCTGGCATCCTGAAACAAGAGGAGTGTAAGTTTTCCTGGTAGTCATTCTGAATGGAGCGAAGCGTTATGAAGAATCTCTGTTTTCTGGTTGAGACTCTTCTCCCGCTAAAGCGGGATCAGACTGACAACTATATTTTTCGTTAGATTATAGGATTCAACAATAGCAAAGGATTTATATGAAAATAGCAAAAGAATTTCGCTGGGAAATGGGACACCGGCTCCCAGAACATTTTGGTCTCTGCAAAAACATTCACGGACACTCTTATAAAATGATTGTTGAGTTTGAAGGAGAATTGGATCAGAACCAAATGGTAATTGATTATTATGATGTAGAAAAAATAATTGATCCAATAATCCAGAAGCTGGATCATTCATTTATGGTTAATAAAAATGATAAAATCGTTCTGGATTTTCTGGAAAAGATGAATTCAAAAAAAGTTATTGTTAATTTTAATTCAACAGCAGAAAATATCTGCAATTACTTGCTTTCTGAAATAAAAAATGCTCCACTTCCGCCAAACATTTCTAATGCTAAAGTAAGAGTATATGAAACACAATTTGATTATGCAGAAGAAACGTTGAAACTACGATGAGCAATAGAAAAGCTAAAGACAGATTCAGCAGTCATCGCGAAAACAAATTCAAATCGGTTTATCAACATAAGAATAAAACTAAAACAGCACAGGATTATACCAGATTCAAACTCTTAATAGAATACGAGGGAACCAGATATTCCGGATGGCAAAAACAGGAAAATGCAAAGACAATTCAAGGCTTGCTTATTAAAGCCTGTGAGGGACTTTTTGAAGATGGATACATAGATTTACAAGGTTCCGGAAGAACAGACAGCGGTGTTCACGCTATTTGCCAGGTTGCACATCTTGATGTTAAAACAATGCTGGCTCCTGAAGTAATAAAAAATAAATTAAACGATTTATTGCCTCACGATATAAACATTCTTGAAGTTCAAAAAGCAAAAAAAGATTTTCACGCAAGACACGATGCTAAAGCACGATGCTACATTTATCAAATTTCCAGAAGAAGAACAGCTTTCGGTAAAAATTTTGTTTGGTGGATTAAAGATGATTTAGATTTTAAGAAAATGGAATCAGCATCTAAACTATTTATTGGAATGAATAATTTTTCATCCTTTTCGGATGATGACCCCGAAGAAAAATCCACAAAAGTTTTGATTGATGATATTCAATTTAAAGAAGAAGGTGATTTAATATTAATCAGAATTATCGGTTCACATTTTATCTGGAAAATGGTGAGAAGAATTGTAGGAATTTTAGTTGAAGTGGGCAGAGGAAGAAAATCTGAAAAAGATATTTCATTCTATTTAAACAACAAAACTAATGAACCAGCTAAATTTACAGCTCCACCCTCAGGATTGTTTTTGGAAAAAGTAACATATGCTGGCGAAGTAATTCCTAAAGGTTATCCAACTTTAATTAAAATTACTTAGCGGCTCTGCGTCTTTGCGAGAAACGAGAAAGATTTTACGCAGAGCCGCCAGGACGCAAATTATTCAACCATCTTTTTTAGTTTATTAATTTCATCACGAAGGTTAGCTGCTTTTTCGAATTCCAGATCCTTTGCAGCTTTATACATTTCTTCAGTTAATTGTTCAATCAAATCTTCTTTTTGTTCTTTGTTCATATACTTTAAAATTGGCTCAGCAACTTTTGAAAAAGTGTAAGTTTCTTTTTCTTCTTTCTTTCTCATTTCAGCTAAAGAAGTAGATGATAGAATTTCTTCCATAGATTTATAAATTGTTGCCGGCACAATTCCATTCTTATCATTGTATTCTTTTTGGAGCTTCCTTCTTCTGTTTGTTTCGGAAATAGTTTTTCTCATTGAATCTGTAATTATATCAGCATACATAATTACTTTCCCATTTACATTACGGGCTGTTCTGCCCGCGGTTTGCATAAGAGATCTTTCACTTCTTAAAAATCCCTCTTTGTCTGCATCAATAATTGCAACTAAAGAAACCTCGGGTAAATCAAGACCTTCTCTCAAGAGATTAACACCGACCAAAACATCAAACTCGCCAAGACGTAAATCCCTTAGAATTTCAACTCGCTCTAATGAATCAATATCACTGTGGATATAACGTACCTGTATTCCTATTTTATCAAGATAATCGGAAAGATCCTCTGCCATTTTTTTGGTTAGAGTTGTAACAAGAGTTCTTTCCTTTTGTTCAACACGTTTTCTTATTTCTGCAATCAAATCGTCAATCTGTCCTTTTATTGGACGGACTTCAATTTCAGGATCAAGCAAACCGGTTGGGCGGATAATTTGTTCTACAATTACACCGCCACTCATTTCTAATTCATAATCAGATGGTGTAGCACTTACAAAAATTACCTGATCAAGCATTTCCATAAATTCTTCATACTTCATCGGTCTGTTATCAAGTGCAGAAGGAAGCCGGAATCCATAATCTACAAGTGTTTGTTTTCTGCTTCGATCACCATTATACATTCCTCTTATTTGAGGAATGGTTACATGAGATTCATCAATGATTAAAAGAAAATCATCAGGAAAATAATCAAACAGGTTAAATGGTCTTGATCCAGCGGGTCGTCCATCCATGTGGCGCGAATAATTTTCAATCCCAGAACAATATCCAATCTCTTTCATCATTTCGATATCAAACTTTGTACGCTGCTCAAGACGTGCGGCTTCAAGATATTTTTCTTCTTTACGAAGTTCCTCCAATCTTTGACTTAATTCCTGTTCTATGTTATAAATTGCCTTTTGCATTTTATCCCGATCAGTAACAAAATATTTAGCAGGATAAATCGGAACTGACTCAACTTCGCGGATAACTTTTCCTGTTAATGCATCTATTATAGAAATCTTTTCAACATCATTATCCCAGAATTCAATTCTTATTGCCTCTTCATCCTGATATGCGGGAATGATTTCAACAACATCGCCGCGTGCGCGAAAAGTGCCTCTGCTAAATTCAGCATCATTTCTGGTGTAATAAATATTTATCAAATCGCGCAGTAATTTTTTCTTATCAATTTTGTCACCTTTTCTAATGAATATTATTTGTCTTGCATATTCATCAGGTGCGCCGATACCATAAATACAGCTTACGCTGGCAACTACAATTACATCGCGTCTTCCTTCAATCAGGGAAGTTGTTGCTTTAAGTCTTAATCGGTCAATCTCTTCGTTGATAGAAAAATCTTTTTCGATGTAAAGATCACTTTTTACAACATACGCTTCGGGTTGATAGTAATCATAATAGCTTATAAAAAATTCAACGGCATTGTTTGGAAAAAAAGCTTTAAACTCCGAGTAAAGTTGTGCAGCAAGAGTTTTATTATGAGAGATTACCAGAGTTGGTTTATTGGTTTGTTCAATTACGTTTGAGATAGTAAAAGTTTTACCGCTGCCGGTAACACCAAGTAATGTTTGAAATTTATCTCCGCGTCTTACGCCTTCAACAAGCTGTTTTATTGCTTCCGGTTGATCACCTGAAGGTTTGTAGTTAGATACCAGTTCAAAATTTTTCATCTGTTAAAAATCAGTCAATCAACACTTCGTGAACGTGAAAAGAGTTTCCACTTAAATGCCCTTTAAGAATTATTGTTTCTGCATCCTGAAATCCTTGCGGAAGCATAACGGCACCACTAACCATCATTACTTTTCCGTTTTTGTCTGATGCATAAAAAACCACTTCGCTGCCTTGCCTGTTTATCCCTCTGTCTTTAAGCAGCAGAACACGGATTTCTTTTACAGCACTGTTGTTAGGATCAAAATCGCTGAAAGATCCAAGGCCGGTATCCGCAGCAAAGTAAAATTTATAAATCACAAATACGAACAGAATCAATAATACCGGTAAAATAAGTTTTTGAAGAGTTTTCATTTCTTTTTATGGTTATGATTAAATTGTGGGCAAAGTTAATGAAAAATATTTTTACTTATCAATGCAATTTGAGGATTAAAAGATGAGCGATAAAAAATTATGGATAATTATCTCAGCACTATCTGGCTTTACTGCAGTGGCAATTGGAGCTTTTGGCGCTCACGGGCTCAGAGAAAAGTTGTCCGATGAAATGTTGGAAGTTTATAAAACAGGCGTGCTGTACCATTTGGTTCATAGTGTTGTTTTGCTTGTTTTGTCGTTATCATCTGTTATTAAATCAAAACTTCCGTCAGTGTTTTTCATACTTGGTATAATTTTGTTTTCTTTCTCATTATATATTTACTCAACAACAGGAATCAGAATCTTTGCAATGATAACACCGGTTGGTGGAGTTTGTTTTTTGATAGGCTGGTTAATGATATTTTATCTGGCAATTAAACTAAAACAGATTGATTAAAAATAAATTCTGATAAACAGATTATTTAATTGCTCTTAACTTAAAATACACTTCTTCGGGTGAAAAGATTCCTGCAAAAAATCTCTCATATATGACTGGCTCAAGATTAACAATAAAATCCATCCACTTTAAAGCTGCAAAGTGTGAAGTGATAAACTTTTTTTCCAAAACCTCAAATTGAGCTCCTGTTTCGTAATTAGTGCGATGATTTAACTTCCACTTCTCATAAAATTTAAGTCTGCGGTTGCCAGTGTATTCGTAGTTATCAAAAGTCCGGATTGAAAACGGAATTTTATGATCAGGATCACCGAAATATTTTGTGTTAAGAAAAAAAGGTGCATAAACAATTAACAAGCCATTAGGTTTTAGAATTCTGTAAAGTTCGGTAATCGTTTTATTAAAGTTTTCTAGATGCTCAAGAATGTGAGAAGCTAAAATTTCATCGAAATAATTATCTTCAAACGGATAGGGTAAAGTGTTTATGTCGTGTATCTGATTACCTCCATAATCAACAATATCCAGATTTATATAATCGGGTTTTAAATCTTTACCACAACCTAAATTTAGTTTTATCATATGTGTTTAATGAAATTTTATCTGCAAGATAAAAATAATACCGTTAAATTATTTCTGATTTAAAATAAAAAAGCGGTACAACAGTACCGCTTTAAGAAAACATTATTAAACTTATTCTATTATTTCAATTAAAGCACTTGCTACTGTTTTGTCTTTTTCATCCAGCAAAAACACTCTGTAAAATCCGGGATCTTCGAATTTCATATCACTCTCATCGTTTTTAGAGAAAAAGATGTAATTCATATCCCGTTCAACGGTATAGTTAAATTTTTTGTAGAACTCAAATTTTCTTGTTCTGGCGTTATATCTGTCAAATTGAATTGAAACATCTTCAAGATCGAGGGGATAATCGCATTTAACCATAACTGTAAGATAACCGGTTGTAAATCTATCGCTAACGCCTTCTTCACCATTGTTTCCATATTTTTCGCAAAAATACAAAACAGGTTCAGCTTGAGCGAAAACTGAGGAAGTTACTCCCAGCATTAAAGCAAACAGGAAGGAAAACAAGAGGAATGATTTTTTCATATATGCTCCGATGATTATAATTAAATTAGTTGATTGTAAGATAAATGCTCTTTTAGAAAGCAATGTGTTTTTCTGGATGAGAAAATTATATATTTAAATGTAAAATCAAAGTATTTATAAAAAATTATGTTAAAAAAATTAAAACCTGAAAATTTAAAAATTTGTCTGTGGTGTGGGCAGCCATCGGAAATAATCTGGGTACACGGTCACGGACAGTGTTCAAATTGTGGCTATAATATTGATGAATGCTGCCGGGGAGAATCCTGTGCAGATTTACCAATAAATAATCACGAATCAGAAGGAAAATCAGAATTTGATAAATAGTATTTATCCTTTTAAGCATATCTGTTTTGATCTGGACGGAACTCTCGTTGATTCGAATCAAACAATTTATAAAGCAACTGAAGTTACATTAAAACAACTGGGTATCGATTTTAATGTATCTGAGATTGATTTTGCCGGTCATATCGGAAAACATTTTATAGATATCTTTAACCATTTTGAAATAAGCGTTACTGACTTTGAAACTTTTATTACAATCTATAAACAGAAATATTTTGAGCTTATGAATTATTCCTATCTCTATAGTGGTGTAGATGATACACTAAGATTATTAAAAGAAAAAGGAGTTAAAATTTCTTTACTGACTACAAAAGTTCAGGAGCAGGCGGATAAAATTATTGATCACTTTGGGTTGAGAGAATATTTTAAATTAGTAATGGGCAGAAGAGATGGCATTCCACATAAACCTTCTCCTGTTCCGCTTCAATTAATCACTGAAGAGCTAAATATTCCCATTGAAAATACTTTGATGGTAGGGGATACGGAGCTTGATATTCAGTGCGGCAAAAGTGCAGGGGCAAAAACTTGCGCCGTTTTGTATGGTTACAGAACAGAAGAGCAAATCAGAATTGAATCACCGGATTTTATAATCAGCTCACTAAAAGAATTATTATCAATTTAGTATGATAAGAAATTATTCTGCAGTTAAAATATTCCTGCATTCAATAAGTTCTTTCTTCTGATCTTCCGAAAGTTTTGGATATTCTAATTTTAATTTCTTTAAAGCTTCAACTATTATTTCGCTAACAAGCAAACGTGCAAACCATTTTTTATCAGCTGGAATAACAAACCAGGGCGCATACTTTTGGCTCGTTGCCTTAATTGCATCCTGATATGCCTTTTGATAATCATCCCAATATTTTCTTTCCTCTACATCTGCAGCAGAAAACTTCCAGTTTTTAGTTGGATCATCAATTCTTGCCAAAAATCTTTCTTTCTGTTCTTCTTTAGAAATGTGAAGAAAAAACTTCAAAACAACAGTACCATTCTGATAAAGATATTTTTCAAAATTATTTATCTGTTCATATCTTTTCTGCCAGATGTTGGAATCAATCAACTCTTCAGGAATCTGCTGGTATTTTAATAAATTATGAACTTTAACAACCAGCACTTCTTCATAATGTGAACGATTAAAAATTCCTATTCTTCCTCTTTCCGGAAGTGCCTTAAATATCCTCCATAGGTAGCCGTGATCTAATTCCTCCTTTGATGGCTGTTTGAAACTAAAAACCTGTGTACCTTGCGGATTTAAGCCGCTCATTACGTGTTTTATTGTAGAATCTTTACCAGCCGCATCCATCGCCTGAAAAATGAGCAACAGGGAATATTTGTCTGAAGCATAGAGTTTATCCTGTAATTCTCTCATTTTCTGAATGTTTTTTTCTAACAATTCCTTTGCATCATCTTTAAACTTTAATCCCCCAGTATCTTTTGTATCAATTTTTGAGAGATCAACTTTTGAATTGGGCTTAACCAGATAATTAGAAGTTTTCATAATAAAATCCTAAAAATTACTTTAATGGCTGATTCAAGTTATTCTTATTCTTACAGCTTGTCAAATTATACTAATTAGGGGATTTTGAAGAAGTTTTTTGGAGCGCTTTCTTGTTTGAATTTGAGACGTTAAAAAATTTTAATAATAGCAATAATTACACGACAAATTGCGTAATAATTGCCAAAATTTGCTCTAAATGGCAATTATGTTAGTATGTGGCATAAAAAGATGCTTGGCATAAGTGTTGTAAAAAACATTGGGCTTCTGTGCCCACAGATTAAATTAAACAGTCAATACAGAATAGTTGTGAACGATATTCTAAATAAAAACCTCTCCGAAGCACTGCCTGATTTCTTAACTAAAGAACAGATAGATGTATTTATATCCATATATAATTCTTCTTTAATTGCTGATCTTTCCTTAAACATCGAAAAAAGTAAAAAGTCCGATCCCGGATTAAACTATCGCTCACAAATTGATTTATTGATTACCTTCGCATCAAATAAGCTGGATATCGAGAAGTTTCTTTCCTTGCTTTTATATCTAAGCAGGGCTTCAATTACTAATGGGGAATATGTAACCGCGATTGAGATTAATCAAAAAATTATCTCGCAAACCAGGAATGATAAAAATTATACTGATTTATCAGCACACGCTAATTTGTTGATTGGAGAGATCTATAGCCGGCAAGCACACTGGGAAAACAGCTTCAATTATATCCATCGTGCACGGGAGTTATTTGAATCAGTTAATGATATCAAAGGCATAGCCAAATGTGAAAACTTATTGGGAACAATCTATGGTGATTTGGGTGATTTAAAAAATGCTATCGAAAATTTTGAATCAGCTTTAGGCAAATCCGTTGATGAAAATAATTTTGCAGATAAAGGGAAAATTGAAATAAATCTTGGCATTGTAAACAACATTAAAGGCTTGTTTGATGAGGCTCTTGTTTATTTCAAAAGAGCATTGTTTAATTACGAACAATTGAACGATAAAAAGAGACTTGCCGAAATTCATCAGAATATTGGAATGGTTTACACTAAAAAAGAAGATTATCAATCGGCTTTAGCTTCTTTTGATGAGAGTCTTGCATACGCAGTTGAAAGTAATTATCTGCAGATAATTGGAATTGTATATTTAAGTAAATCTTATGTTTACTCTCAGCGCGGCGATTACCCGTTAGCAAATGCATTCGCTGATAAAGCTATGGAAGTAGCTTACAAACTTGATGATAAATTGACGATAGCTGAGGTTTACAAAATAAAGGGAATTATTCAGAGGCAACTTAAAAACCATACACTTGCAGAAAACTATTTACAAACAAGCTTACGATTAAATCTTGAAACGGGCAATCAACTAAATCAGGCTGAAACTTATCAGGAACTTGGTTTGCTGTATAAAGAGATGAATAAAACTAAAGATAGTGAGAAGTATTTAAATTTAGCCCTGGAATACTTCAAACAAATTAATTCAGAACCTGATATAAAACATTTACAAAGTATCATATCTCCTAAAAATTAAAATGCCCGCCCATAAAGAGCAGGCATTTAATTTTAATACTCAAGATAATATTAATTACCAAAATCAAAATTCTTTAATCCCTCTAATCCACCCATACTTGGCAATGCAATAGCAGCAACGATAGCGCCTATTACAAAATAAATAACAATCAAAACAATAATACTTACAACCAGATAACCAACCAGTTTATCCTGTGGCGTATCTTTAACAATCTTTAAACCTAAATAAAGCAGATATAAAGAGTACAAACCAAGTATTCCTAATATTGCCAGTGTTGGAATTATTCCGAATATTCCAGCCACCCAGGCAGCGGTCCAGGAAAAAACAACAACTTTAAGTGATGCAACCATATCTTTTGTTGATCCAAAAGATGGAGCCAGAGCATCAATTACTAAAGCTGAAATATAAACTCCTACAAGAGTTAAGATATATTGAACTACTGCATAAAGAATTCCATTGCCTACTGGAACTTTAAATGAACCAAACGGACCTAAAGAAATGCCAATAAATGATTGTCCAATAAAAGTTGCGATTACCGGTATAGCAGCTAAAATCATAGCATACTTGGTGAAGAGATCTGATACACTCGTTTGTTCCCCTTTTATTACCTCCCATTCAGTTTTGGGTGAAACCAGGATGTTTTTAGCACGATCGAAAAGATTCATTTTGTACTCCTGTAATTAGTTGTAGATAAGCTGAAAAATTATAACTAATAATTGAACCGGAATTAAGTACTGTTTAAAACGCCCTCGTTTTGATTGATTAAAACTTAAGAAAAAACATTTTTCATAACAATAGCCGCAGGATAATAATAGAATTTTTTAACACTCTGAAGTTTGAAAAAGAACTGATTTAATGTAATTTTTAATGAAAAAAATGGAGAAATATAATGATCAGTAAAGAATTGCTTGATATACTTTGTTGCCCTGAAACGAAAGCAGATCTGATTTTAGATGGAGATTTTCTTGTTTCTGTTGATAAAAACACCCGCAGGCGTTATAGAATTGAAGATGATATTCCAATAATGTTAATTGATGAATCAGAGCAATTAAGTATTGAGGAGTGGACCGAGATAATGAAGAAGCACGGAAAGCCATTTTAGAATTAAATGATTTGTAAAATAAATCAGTGAATAAAAAATCATTAATTTAAGTTTAATTAAGGCTGCTTATCAGAAAACATTTTTATCTTGTTCTGGTTTTTATTAATCCTAATTTTACACATCAATAAATTAAATTATTCTGAAACTACAATGGATCCAATCAACATCATAGTGGGTTTAAATATCATTGCAACTTTTGGGGCAAACTTTAGTGGAGCAAAAAAAGGCGTTAAAGACAAAGTTGGTGTATTTAAGGACAAACCCAAGACTTATCTTCAAACATTGCCACTGGTTTTATCAACCATAAATCTTCTGGTATTAATACTAGCTGTTTTTCAGATTGGAACTTTTAATTACAATCAGGATAATCAGGTTTATAGAATTATCGGATTAATTTTTTATGTAATCTTCTCCTGGATTCAGATATGGGCATTTAAAGTTTTGGGAGATAATTACTCGCAGGAAGTAGCGATAAGAAAATCCCATTCTTTAGTAACATCCGGACCATTTAAGATGATAAGACATCCACAATATTTTTCGCAAATTTTATTGGATTTAGGAGGAGCTTTAGCAACTTTGAGTTTTATTCTTGTGCCCTTAGCAATTATCCAGATTCCCTTTCTCTTTATGAGAGCTTCTCTTGAAGATAAATTACTTGAGAAGCATTTTGGGGAAGATTTTAGAGTGTATAAGAAAAAATCAGGTCAGTTTTTACCATTTATCGGATAACAGATACTTAGCGTGAAGTTCTTTTATAAAATATCAATTCTGTTTGTAGCTTTCTTTAACATAGTTTTAGCTCAAAGCACTGGTAATGTTCTGATTGTGGCAGGAGAGCAGATGAAAAATATACCTGCCTATGTGCGAGAAGGAACTTTGTACTTTTCATTAAAAGATTTTGCAGATGCACTTTCTATCAATTACTACTATAACGAAAGCACACAAAAAATAGAATTTAAGTTTGATAATTATTTACTTAAAGTATCAGCCAGAAATCCATTTCTTGTTATTAAGGATAAAACAAGTGCAAAAGAATCTGTAATTCAACTTCCAACCTCTACTTACTTCATTAATTCAAAAATATTTGCACCGGTTAAGTACACTCTGCCGATTATCGAAACAGCATTCGATAAAAAAATCAGATTCGAAGAACCAAATAAAATTGTACTCGGAGATGTAATTAAACCGAAAGAAGAAATTACGGCAGTAAAGACATTTAATATTTCGGGAATTGTTCTTGATGAAAAGGTAAATGGTACTCTCATCAGAATTAAGTCAAACAAACGTATTCCATCTTATTTTAGCTCATTTAAAGATGGAGTTCTGACATTGATTTTCAGATCTGTTAATGTTGATGCCGAAAATGTTAAGTTTGTTGGAGGAAACGGAGTTGTAAAAAAAATTGAAGCAAAAAACGTTGGGCAGGATACAGAATTAAATATTACCGTAGGATCCGAATATACCACAAACGAAGTGATGAATATCGATAACAGCAACGATCTTCAAGTAACAATTCATAATAAATTATTCAAAAGAGATGGTACAACTAATAAATTAAAAGATAAATGGGAGTTTGATGTAATTGTTATTGATGCAGGACATGGAGGTCAGGATGCCGGCGCAATTGGAGTTAATGGCGTAAAGGAAAAAGATATTAATCTTGGTATCGCATTAAAGCTTGGTAAGCTGATTGAAGAAAACATGAAAGACGTAAAAGTTGTTTATACACGAAAGACGGATAAGTTTATTGATTTATATAAACGAGGGAAAATTGCAAATGAAAACAATGGAAAACTTTTTATTTCAATTCATTGCAACTCTACCCCAAAGAAACCGAGCGATGCTAATGGATTTGAAGTTTATTTGTTAAGACCGGGAAGAACCAAAGAAGCAATCGCAATAGCCGAGTTTGAAAACAGCGTAATAAAGTACGAAGAAAACCCCAATCGTTATGAAAAATTAACGGATGAAAATTTTATTCTTGTTAGTATGGCTCATTCATCTTATATGAAGTATTCTGAAAGGTTTGCAGAATATCTTCATAAAGAGTTTGACAAGCATCCTGATCTTAGTTCCAGAGGTGTTAAGCAGGCAGGATTTTATGTCCTGGTTGGTGCTTCTATGCCAAGTGTTTTAATTGAAAGCGGATTTCTTTCCAATCCAAGTGATGCAAAGCTTTTAAGCACGTCAACAGGGCAGCAGAAGTTTGCAGAATATGTATTCAATGCAATTAAAAAATATAAGGAAAGTTATACACTTGAAATGGAAAGCCAGTGATTACTCTATTCTTATTTCATCAGACAGTTCGTTCCTGTCATCTTCACTTATAGGACAATTCTCTGATAAAATCTTACCAGCCTCATCAATCACTTTTAATATGCCCTCACGATATTTTTCAGCCTTAAAGTAGTTTACCAGTTCTTCCGCTATTTTATCCCATACTGATTGTGATACTTTATCATTGATTGCTTTATCAGCAAGTATGCAAAATTCTTTCGCATTAAAAATTATAAAAAATAAAATTCCCGTACCGGATTTCGTATTTTTAATTCCGGCATTAGTAAACTCTTTTTCGGCTAATTGGTTAATTGATTTAAATTTTTCACGCCAGCTTCTTTTTTCTTTGATTGTTATTACAAGCTCAGCAGAAGTTGTTTTTTCTATCTCTCCGATTTTTAAAGAGATTGCCTTCAGGTCATCTTCAGAAAGGTATTTGTAGATAAAATCTTTTGACATTTTTATTATTCAAAATACTGTGTAAAGTTCATTCATTATGATTAGAAAGTCAAACCTTAAATGTTAAAAGTTAAAATCATTTCCGAAATTTGTAAATTTTACTCAACTAACAATTGATGCGCATTTTTGACTTTTGCTTAAAATTTCCTTTAATGAATAATAAAAAAAGCGCATCGTGTGATGCGCTAATGGAGGAACTGATGAATCGATTGTTTATTTCTTAGAAACCTTTACATCTCCGCCAGATGTGATTGCAATTAAAGGTTTGCCTCCTTTGTTTATGTCTGCCTCAACTTTTGTTTTACTCATTTTCTTTACATCATTTAATTTGAGATTACACTCAACATCACCACCGGAAGTTCTTAATTCTGCACGCGCATTAAAATTTGCCGGGACAATAATATCTATATCTCCTCCGCTGGTCTTTAATTCGATTCCTTTATTTTCTCCTGTATATTCAAGATCGATATCACCACCGGAAGTTGCTGCAGAAATTTTAGCATCGCCGGAAAATATTTTTATATCACCCCCGGATGTTTTAGCAGAAAAATTACCAGCAATTCTATCGCCCTGTATATCTCCGCCAGAAGTTTTTAGACTAATATCTCCTTTAATGCCTCCAACTCTTATATCGCCGCCAGAAGTGTTAGCATCAATATTAAAATTTTCAGGTACTTTGATTTCGAAATGCAAATTGATATTTGAAAACCAATTCCAGCCTTCTTTTTTCTCTGCTATTATTTTAACTTCTTCTGAATTCGCATTAAACTCATAATCAAATTTTTCTGCGGCATTTTCATTCCCGGTTACTTTAATATAAACCTCGGACTTATTCCATGGCGTAACGCTTATATCTCCGGTATCAGTTTTAATAAATATTTTTTTTCCGGGAGAAATTTTAAATGTCTTTTCGTGGATTACTTTTTTATCATCTCTTTTGGATGATGCCTCTGTTAAGCCGGCACCAGATAAGAGAAGAATTGTAACAATAAGCAGGTAATTTGTTAATCGTTTCATAAAATGCTCCTGTGTATTGAATATCTGAAGCAAAAATATGAAGCAAAAAATCAGTAAATAAAAATAATTTAGCAGTCGGTTTTATTTAGTGATTAAAGGATTTAAAGAAGGTGCGCTGCAAGATGATTTATTTCTCATCCTCGCCGTTCAAAATCTCAATGGCTCTGTCAACAGATTGGTGAGTGCCATAAATAACCAAAGTATCATTTGCTTTTAGTGCCTCTTTTCCGGAAGGATTGGAAATTGTTTGACCGTTTCTGACTATTGCAATTACTGTGGCATCAGATTGAGCACGCAGATTTATTTCTGCTAAAGATTTTCCGGTATGCTTATTATCTTCATTAACATAGTAAGATTCTGTTAGCCCCTGTGCAAGAATTTCATCAAGATGGATAAATGAGCTTATATCTGCTCCTTCTTTTCTTAATAAGCTGTATGATTCTTCGCGTAATAAAGTAACCTGCTTCATTATTACATTTAATGGAATGTGATATCTCTCTAATACTTTTCTGAAAATCTGTAATGCTGTTTCAAACTCTTCCGGAATCACTTCATCGGCACCCATTGCTTTTAAATCCTCAACTTCATTTACATATCTGGTTCTTACAAGTGTATGAATGTGAGGATTCATTCTTTTAACAAGCTTTAAAGACAATTTAGTAATCAATGGATCTGAAATAGCAAAAACCATAACATTTGCTTTTTGAATATTAGCTATGTTGAGTATTTCTTCTTTACTTACATCACCATAAATAATTTTTTCGCCTTTTGCTTTATATTTTTTAACGGTATCCGGATTTAATTCTATAACAACATATTTAATACCTGTTTCCTTCAGTACTCTTGCTAAATTACTGCCGTTTAACCCAAAGCCAGCTATTATCACGTGACCACTTAACTTATCTCTGCCATCAATTTCCTGTGGTTTTGAAAATGTAAGGCTTCCGCCCTTAATAGATAAGTGAGGAGAAAGTTTGAATAAAAAGGGAGTTAAAATAATTGTGAAAATAGAAGAGGCTAAAAAAGCATTGTAATAGTCACCGCTTAAAAAATTTAATTTTACGCCTTCCTGCGCAAGAACAAAAGCAAATTCACCAATTTGAGCAAGAGTTAAAGCAGATAATATTGCTATTCTGACAGGATATTTTATTAAAAGTACAATGGCAGTGACAATAATTGCTTTTAATAAGATTACTCCAATCGTTAATAAAATTATTATCAATGGAAACTGAATAACAAACTGTATGTTTAACAATAATCCAATCGAAACGAAGAAGATACTGTTAAATGCATCCTTTAATGGTAAAATATCAGACACAATCTGATAGCTGTATTCTGATTCAGATAAAATTAAGCCTGCAATAAAGGCACCGATCGCAAAAGATAAACCGAATAAGTGAGTAACGTATGCAGTGCCCAGCAGCAGCATTATAATACCAATAGTGAACGCATCCCGCATTCTTAGTTTTGCAAGTTGAAAAATAATTTTAGGCATTAAAAATTTTGCTGCGATGAAAACAAAAACAACAGAACCAAAAGCAACAAGCAGTTGAATTATTATTGCTTGTACGGAGGATTTTTCAGTCGCACTTAAAAGAGGCAGAAGTAAAACCATCGGAACTACTGCAAGATCCTGAAAGATAGAAACACTTACAGCTATCTTTCCATGTGGTGTATCAAGTTCATTTCTTTGCGAGAGTAAAGTTAAGATAATTGATGTGCTGGAAATGCTAATCAGCATTCCGAAAAACAGAGAATGCTGAAGTTTAAAACCAAGAGCCAGATAAATAAAAAAAGAAAACAGAATTGTTAATGCCACTTGCAAACTGCCAACAACAAAAACATACTTTTTCATCCGCAGCATTTCTTTGAATGACAGTTCGAGACCAATTGTAAACAACAAAAGAATTATTCCAACTTCCGCCATAACTTCAATCTGTTCAACGGATTGAATCAGCTTGAAGCCATAAGGCCCGATTATCATGCCGGCTATAAGAAAACCCACAATGCTTGGCAGATTAATTTTTTTGAAAAGAAAAATTATTGGAAGAGAGACTAGAAGAATTACAACTATATCTTTTATCAGTAATAAATCCTGCATTCTTGACTGTCAGATTAATTTGGGGAAAGGTTTTTATAGTAACAGCGTCTCCTTTTATGTTGTCTTGCGTCAAATAATTTCCATTGCGATTGAATTTTTTCATTGGTTTCAAGTTCACGATTGGTCTCAACGCTTTCGATACCTTTTTTAATGCAAACTTTATTTATTTGATTAATTAGAATTGCATTAACGCCTTTATTTTGCAAATCGGTACGCACCGCTGTAAGATATAAATCGAGTCGACGGCTTCTCTTCATTTCAATCAACAAATAAATAAATCCAAAAAGAAAAATTCTTCCGTTAATTTTTTTAAGAGCTTTGTTTAATGAAGGCATTGTGATTCCAAATGCTGCAACTTTGTTATGCTCATCAAGTAAAATCGGAACAAACTCCGGACGAACAAATGAGAAGTATTGTTTTACATAAAAATCAATTTGTCTGTCGGATAATTCTACAAATCCAAACAGGTCTTTATACGTGCTGTTTATTAAATAAAAAACTTCCTTTGCATAAGGTTTTATATCTTTGGATTTTTTTATCTCAGGAAAATGAAGTCTATTTCTCTCGAGCGCTATTTGTGCAATCCTCTCTACCTTTTCAGGAATTTCTTTTGGGATCTTAACAGAATACTCAATCCAATCTATATCTTTTTGATAGCCGAGCTTTTCAATATAATCCCGATAGTATGGGTAATTATAAATGTTACCAAGTGTACTTTCTTCTTCATAACCTTCTATCAGAAGTCCTTCTCCATCCATATCTGTAAAACCAATTGGTCCGTGCAGACTATTCATCTTTAAATCAACAGCCCATTTTTCCACAGTAGCGAGCAGTAATTCAGCCACTTTAAAATCTTCGATGAAATCCATCCAGCCAAAACGCGCCTCTTTCTTGTTCCACTTCTCATTATACTTTTTATTGATAATACCTGCGATTCTTCCTGCCGGTTTGCCATCTTTATATACCATCCAGTACTTTGAATCACAAAAATCGAATGCAGGATTAATGTCTTTGCGGAGGGTGTTCATTTCATCAAACCTAAGCGGCGGAATCCAATATTTATTATTCTTGTAGAGTGAATATTGGAATGAGATAAAGCTCTTTAAATCCTTTTTTGAAACTACTTCTTTAACTTCTAAACTCATTTAATCAAGAAAGATATAATTGTTATACAGTAATATAACTTTTTTTAAACTAAGCTTGTAAAAAAATTGAGATCAGTTATTTGTTTCTCTCAAAAGAAGACGAGTTTATAAAGCCCATTACACCGTGCGTTAATAAGAAAAAAGGAATAATTACTAAAAGTAAAATATCCGAAGATGGTAATTTTGCTTTCCAGGCAGGTATAAATTGTATAATAACAAAAATTGAAAGTATCATAAGGAAAATAATTATAAGACTGCTTGAGATAATTTTATAAGAAAACTGCCAGTATTTTTTTTCATCATCAATCTTCTCCCGCTCAAGAAAAACAGGACGCAGAGCAATCAAGACCAACGCTGTTAAGCCTTTATAACCAATCAGACTGATGGATAGAATAGTCCCAAATCCGACTAATATCTCTATTAAAAAAGCCAGGTTAAGATTTTTATATTTCAATTAAGTCACTAAATTATTTATACCCAACCACGCAGCTTGCAGGCTTCTGCAACTCTTGCAACGCCTACTAACATTGCGGCTAATCGTGGATGAATTTTCTTTTCTTTTATCGCTTCAGTAACACGTGCATAGGCAAGTGTCATTTTTTTATCAAGTCTTTGGTGCACTTCTGTTTCATCCCAAAAGTAAAGTGATTTATCCTGAACCATTTCAAAATAAGAAACAATAACACCGCCGGCACTTGCAAGGATATCGGGAATTACATGGACTCCTTTATTGTAAAGTATTACGTCTGCTTCCGGTGTTGTGGGTCCATTTGCCAGTTCGCATATAATCTTTGCCTTAATTTTATTTGCATTCTTACTATGGATAGCATTTTCCAAAGCCGCCGGATATAAGACTTCCACATCAAGTTCAAGTAAATCTTCATGTGCAATTTGTTTTGCCCCCGGGAAATTAAGCACACTTCCGGTTTTTAATTTATGTTGAACAAGATCAACCGGATCAAAACCATTTTTATTTAGTATTGCTCCTCGTGAATCACTAACTGCGATTAATTTACCGCCGCCCAATATTTCTTTGTGAAGTAAAGCAGCTCTTTGACCTGCATTTCCAAATCCTTGAATAGCAAAATCTTTTGTTGGATCAAAACCTAATTCTTTACAGGCTTCTCTAACAGAAATTACACCGCCTCTGGATGTTGCATCTCTTCTTCCTTCTGTTCCACCAACCTGCTGAGGTTTATCAGTAAAAGTTCCTGGTGAATGTCTGAAAGTTATTGTTTCATATTCATCCATCATCCACGCCATTGTTTGGGGATTGGTATATACATCAGGAGCCGGAACATCGATATCAATACCAATAAAAGGTGATATTGCTCTGACATATTCTCTTGAAACTCTTTCGAGTTCGCGTTCAGATAATGATTTTGGATCACAGCAAACACCGCCTTTACCACCACCTAATGGAAGATCGACAACAGCAGTTTTCCAGGTCATCCAGCATGCAAGCGCACGAATTGTGTCAACAGTTTCTTCGGGATGAAATCTTATTCCACCTTTTGCGGGTCCGCGTGCATAATTGTATTGTATTCTGTAAGCCTGAAAAATTTTGACATCACCATTATCCATCTTTACCGGCAGAGTAAAACTTGTTTCCAGCTGAGGCGTTGTAAGCAATTCGATCGTTGCCTGATCGAGCCTTAATAATTTTGCTGCTTCATAAATTTGTTGCTTTGCAACACTGAATGAGTTATAAGAATCCATTTATTTTACCTCATCCTTAGAGTTTGTTTTTAGATTTTTTTTCTCGTTTTCATCTTTAGGGCGAACATCAAGCAGTATCCTGTACCAGCAGTTCTTACAAACCAGGGCACGATCAACTTTTAGCAATACCTGCTGCCAGGAGCTGAGCTTGTTACCGCAGTGTGGACAGGCGTCAGGAACAGATTCATCTTCTTTGATATCTTTATCAGCCACTTTAAGCCTCCGGTTTTAAAATTATACCTTTATTGTCATGGCCATTCATTTTAATAATGATTGGCTTGTTAAATCTTAGTAATCTTGTATACTGTTTTTCTTCTATAAATGGTTGAGCAAGCAACCATTCCCAATCAACAAAACTTTTTCTGGACATTGTATTGACTGTAAAATATCCAATCATAAAAGAAGTAATGTTTTGAAAAAAATGAGAGCCCTGAGATGGTTCAACAGACATATCTTTAAAACTGGTTTCAATAATTGCGCGTGCACCAGCAATTTGTTCCCATCCCACTGGTATCCCTAACCAGGGATCTAATGAACCCCATCTTCCAACACCTATCAGAAGGTAAGGTCTTTTACTTTCTACTAACTGATTATTAAAAGCTGCAACCTCATTTGCAACCTCTCTGCTTTTTGATCTATCGAATTTATGATAATCAACAAGGACTATATCATAAATATCCTGAATTAACCCATTGCCTAAAACTTGCTCGCTATGACAAATTAAATGATCCGAATTATTTTCATCAAAAGTAAAATCTTCAAACTCGTGTGATACTACAAGAGGACGCATTTGAAGCACACCAAATTCTTTTTTATTTCCCTTTTCCGGAAGAAGATTTACTGCAAATTCTATTTCAACAGGAGTACCCATTCCCCAGGTGCCCATATCAAGAAGCAGTTCCAGAATCTCTGCAAGAGGAAAGATTTTATTTTTTAAAACAGGACCAAAGGTTACAAGTCTTAATCCATCTCTGCTAAGTCCGTCATAAATTACATCATTTTCATGTGAGTATGTGCCGCCCACATAATTTAAAGTACCATCCTTTTCAGCAACAGAAAGATCAAATGTTTCAACCAGCGTATCGTGTGTTGTTTCAACAAATCTGTTAGTGTCATCAAGTTTAAGAGCATAGAACTGTCTTTGGCTTTGGTCAGCAGCATGCTTTGCAGAATAAAATTGAATCAAATCGTTGGGATATTTTGGACAAAAACGAACTGTTAGCCCACCATCTACTACCCATTTACCTAATCCAAGTGCAGACGACACAATTCCGTCGGTTGATTTTTGTGGTGGAAGCGGATAAAAGTTATACGATTTTGCAACTCCTGAAAAGTGCGGATAAAATCTGTTTTCATGTTTACTGCCAACCATTTTCTGAATTATCACTGCCATTTTTTCTTCTTCTAATCGGTAGGAAGTAATTTTGATATAGTTTTTTGCTGCCTGGTAGAAGGTTGATGCGTAAACTCTTTTAATTGTATTAAGCAAATCATTTAATCTTACTAAGGGATTAGTTTGATTATTGGGAAGCATATATGTTTCATAAACACCAGCAAAAGGATGATATTGTGAATCCTCCAATAAACTTGATGATCTGACTGCGAGAGGAGCGTGAATCAATTGTAAAAATGCTGCAAGATCACCCAATATTTCTTCCGGAAATTTTTGAGCTTCTAAAAATCTTTTTGTTATTTCAGCATCATTATCACCGTTAAGTGCAAAACTTCTTAAATTATTTTCATCCAGAAATTGATCAAACACTTCTGTACCAATTACAACTGCCGGTGGAACTGAAATAGTGACATTTTCAAAACTATCCCGAACATTGTAATCATTTATTAGGGTGTTAACAAAACCAAGACCACGAGCTTTGCCTCCAAGTGAACCGCCGCCAATTCTTGCAAAACTGCTTTCAGGATCAAATGTTTCTTTGTTAAAATCTGTAATTATTCCGCGCTGTCTTAAATAGCGATAATAATTTAGTGAGCTGATTAAATCTTTTCTTAAATCCTCTACAGATTTATAATCAGAAACTTTGCGTGGGCGTAATTGATGTGCCAACCAGAATTCAGTTCTGGCTTTTAACCAATTAGAAAAATGATTTCTTTCGGCGTGATATTGAATGCTTTCAGCGGGGACAATTCTTAATGCTTCTTCCAATCCTTTTAAATCAGATGCTCTGGCTACTTCGTTACCGTTTGGAGTTCTGAAAATAAAGTCTCCAAAACTAAAATACTGATTCATAAATTGTCTTAATTCATTTAGCAGAGTAGGGGAGTCTTTGAGAATGAAAGAGACATCGTAATTTTTTGCCTCAGCCTGATTTTCTGCATTTGTGGATGCTAACAGGATTGGAATATCAGGATGTTCTTTCTTAACTGCTCTTGCAAATTTTAAACCCGCTTTAGGATCCTGAACACCGTTATGAGGGAAATCAATATCAGAAATAACACCAAGAATTAAATCTTTATACTTAGAATAATATTCCCAGGCTTCTTCATAATTTGAGCATAGTAAAATTTTGGGTCGCGCCCGCATTCTTAAAAATTTATGGGTAAGATTTATTCCCTCCGATATTAATCTTTGCGACTGCTTGAGCATCTCTGTATAAATTATTGGGAGAAAAGAGGAGTAATATGTTACATTATCTTCTATAAAAATTACACTTTGTACTCCAACAATCTTACTGTCGTGTTCAACGTTCATTCTGTCTTCAAGATATTTTATCATGGCGATAATTATTCTGAAATCTCCCTGCCAGATAAAAACTTTATCGAAGATGTTAATCTCAGGATTTGAAAGTAAATACTTAAGCTCTTTGTTATCGTGAGCTAAAAGTACAATGGGTATATTCAATCCGGATTTCTTAGCTTGTTTAGCAAAGGTTAAGGGACTCATATCTTCAATATGGAGGGTTGTAATTATCAGATCAAATCTGTTTTCATCCTGTGCAAGACTAATAGCATCGGAACCGCTTGAAACTCTGGTAAGTTCTGGTGAGTGAGAAAGATTTAATCCCTGATATTCATTTCGGATAAGTTCATAGAGTCTTCCGTCTTCCTCAAAAAGATATAAATCGTATAAACTGGAAACAAGCAGAATATCACGGATACGAAGCCGCATAAGATTTTGAAAACCCTGAAAACGGTTTCCATAACCGTGTTCAACCCAAAGAGTATCCGGAGAACTCTTTAGAGTATCATCCCTGTTCATTTTTTCCTCGTTGTAAACAGGATAAGTGAATTAACAATTGTTAAGTTATTAAAATTTATCGCAAACATCTATTGTAAAGTAATTCAAATATTGTCGCATAATAAAAAGGCGATCCGAGGACCGCCTTTTTAATGTTAAATGATCAGTTCTAAATGCTCAATCCGCCACAGCACGTTAATTAATTTGCTTTAATTGTTCATTTTAAATTATACAACGCCCTGATCCATCATTGCATCGGCTACTTTAAGGAATCCACCGATGTTGGCGCCGTTGACATAATTACCCGGAGTTCCAAACCGGTCCGCAATATCAACACAGGTTTTGTGTATGCTGTGCATAATCATTCTTAAGCGATTATCAACTTCTTCGCGTGTCCATCCAAAACGCATACTGTTTTGTGCCATCTCTAAACCTGAAACTGCAACACCACCTGCATTGGCTGCTTTTCCGGGTCCATACAAAATTTTATTATCCAAAAAGATATTTACTCCATCCGGAGTTGTTGGCATATTTGCTCCTTCACTTACAACAAACACGCCGTTATTAATAAGATTCTGTGCATCTTTTGCATTTATTTCATTCTGAGTAGCACTTGGGAATGCGCAATCAGCTTTGTGATTCCATAATGGATTAAATTCCATATTACTATCGAGAGGAGTGTAAACAGCATTCTTATATTTATCTGTGTATTCTTTTATTCTGCCTCTTCTCACATTTTTCATTTCCATTACATAATCAAGTTTTTCGCGTGTAATACCTTCTTCATCATAAATATAACCATTAGAATCGGAGAGTGTAACTACTTTTCCACCAAGCTGCAGAATTTTTTCTACTGTGTACTGTGCAACGTTACCGCTTCCGGAAACCAGACATACTTTTCCTTCAAGAGATTTTCCTTTTGTAGCCAACATTTCGGAAGCAAAATAAACTGCACCATAACCTGTTGCTTCGGGACGGATAAGCGAGCCACCCCAATTTAATCCTTTACCAGTAAGAACACCTGTAAATTCATTTCTTAACTTTTTATAAGTGCCAAAAAGATATCCAATTTCTCTTCCGCCAACACCAATATCTCCGGCAGGTACATCAGTATCAGGACCAATATGCCTGAATAATTCACTCATAAATGCCTGACAGAATCTCATTATCTTTAAATCACTTTTGCCTTTTGGATCAAAATCACTACCGCCTTTTCCACCGCCCATCGGTAATGTGGTTAAGCTGTTTTTGAATACTTGTTCAAAGGCAAGGAATTTTAAGATGCCAAGGTTAACAGAAGGGTGAAATCGTAAACCTCCTTTGTATGGACCGATAGCACTATTCATTTCAATTCTATAGCCAATGTTGATATTAATCTCTCCCTGATCATCAACCCACGGAACACGAAAGATTATTATTCTCTCCGGTTCAACAATTCTTTCAAGAATTTTTGCTGTTCTGTACTCGGGATGGCGTGCGAAACATATTTCCAATGATTCGGCAACTTCCATTACCGCCTGATGAAATTCTGGTTCAGCCGGGTGTTTGGCTTTAACCATTGCCATTAAATCTTTTACGTAATCGGACATAAATTCCTCCGGAAAAATTTTTAAGAAATACTTTTATTAAAAAGAACTTTATTCTCGAGTGAATCTATTTATTTGTTGGTTTATCGGGAAGAATGGTAATTATGAAAACTTTGTAACAAAGATTGTTACAAAAATTTCATAGTGGGTAATTTCATATTTCAATCAGTTTGTTTTGAAGAACATACTGAGTAAGCTCAACATTAGATTTCATTGACATTTTTTCAAGTATTCTGTTTCTGTATGTGTAAATTGTGTTAATGCTAAGAGATAGTTCATCGGCTATTTCTTCAGCGCTTTTACCGGAGGCAATGCTGCACATTATCTGATATTCTCTGTCCGATAAATTTTCATGTAAAAATTGTGTTCTGGTTTTGCCGATATTATCTGCTAGTTTTTCTGCAAGTGCAGGACTAATAAACTTCTTTCCACTAATTATTTTTCTTATGGCAACAACAAGATCTTCGGGAGCACTTGCTTTTTTCAGATAACCAGAAGCTCCTGCTTTTAATGATCTAAGGCCATAGTGATCTTCATTGTACATACTTAAAATTAATACCGGCAATTCCGGATAGTATTGTTTAATATCCTTAAGTGCCTCTAAACCGCTTTTACCGGGCATATTTATATCTAAGATCAGAATACTAAAATTTTCTTTTTTCAATAAATCAAATAGTTCGTTGGAATCAGCAGCTTCTCCCAAGACAATCATATCAGTTTCTTCGGCAACTATTTGTTTTAAGCCTTCTCTTACAATTGCATGGTCATCTGCAATTAGAATTTTTATTTTATCGTTTTGCATATTTTTTTTAAGAAAGTGGAATCTCTACTTTAACTATTGTTCCTTTTCCTTCAATTCCTTCAAGATAAACCGATCCACCAAAAACCATTGCTCTTTCTTTCATACCGTGAATGCCCAACGAGTGATAATCCTTTATCTGATTTTGCGAAATACCTTTTCCATTGTCTGAAATTTCAAGCAGCAATTTTGTTTTATCAGTTGTTAAAGATACCTTTAACTTATCAGCACCTGAGTGTCTCGCAACATTTGTCAGCGCTTCCTGAAAAATACGGAATATCGCAGTTGATTTTTGAGCATCAAGATTAAGTTCATAATCAGGCAGAATTACAGTTGAATTAATATTTGTAAGCTTTGTGAACTCATCAATCTGCCACTCCATCGCAGCAATCAAACCAAGCTCGTCAAGGATTCCGGGTCTAAGCTGTGATGAAATTTTTTGTACCGACTCTACTGAATTGTCAATTAGTTTAAGAGTTGAATTGATTCTCTGTTTGATAGAAGCCTGTTCATCGGTTAGCTTGTTTCCAATCAGAGATATCTGAATTTTTAACGCAGTAAGTACTTGCCCTAATTCATCGTGTATTTCACGCGAAATTAGTGTTCTTTCTTCTTCTCTGACTGATTGCAGGTGTGATGCAAGTTCTCTTAAAAGTTTACTTGTCTTCTTTAGTTTTTCTTCAGCCTTTTTTCTTTCGGTTATATCTCGAGCAATTGATAAAACAGTTTTCTGATTATTATAGTTAAACAGATGTGAGTTTACTTCAACAGGGATTAATCTTTTATCTTTAGCTTTGTGTACGGTTTCATAGATTATATGATTTCTATCCAGAAGCAATGCCATCTGATTATTATAATCATCAATATTTTTCTGTGAGATAATAGCTGAAGGGCTCAATAATAAAAACTCTTCTTTTGAATATCCCAATCTTTTACAGGCAATCTCATTAACTTCAACAAAATCTCCATAAGTTTTTCCTTCTGAAAGCTGAGTGACAAATACAGCATCGTTAGCATTATTAAACAACATCTTGAACTTATTTTCACTCTCTCTCAGTTCAATTTCAGATTTTTTTCTTTCCGTAATATCCTTAATAACACTGAGAGTAATTTTTTTACCATCCGGCAAAGTGAGAAATGAATTCGAAAACTCTAGCCATAACTTTTTATTATTCCATAAAGTATTTTCTCTTTCAAAAAGAGTTTTTAGTTGATTGCTTTTAATATCGTACCGGAATGATTTCAGAGCTCGTTCCTGCTCGTTTGAAGAATAAACTTTTGAGAATGGATAACCAATTAACTCTTGCTGCGGCATTTCAAATATTTGACAGAAGGCATCATTAACCAGCAGAATAGTGCCGTCTTCATCAATAAGACGCATACCATCAACAGAGATTTCCCACAGTTGACCGAAAAGCATTTCGGTATTTAATATTTCACCCTTTAAGGTTACTTCAGCAGAATTCATATTAATTATTTGTTGATGATATCTTTAATAATTTACGTTACACCATTTACAGTTACACCCGGCTTAAGTATCACACCTCTGTTTTCATGTCCATTTATTCTTACTGAAATTGGCTGCTCAAATCTAAGATGTCTTGTAAAATTCATTTCCTGAAACGCTTGCTGCTGGTTTAACCAATCCCAATCTATAAAACAAGTCTGATCACTTGAGTTTACAGTAAAGTATCCCACACGGAAAGAAGTTAAATTCTGGAAAAAGTGAGAACCCTGCGATGGCGTAACCTGAAAATCTTTAAATCCACTTTCAACAATAACAGAAGCTCCGGAAATCTGATCCCAAGTAACAGGAATTCCAAGCCATGGATCCAGCGAGCCCCATCTTCCAACACCTACAAGTAAATAAGGTCTTCTTTCTGCCAAAAGTCTGGAGTTAATCAAACTAACTTCCTGCGCAACTTCTTTGCTCTTGCCTCTATCGAATTTATTTATATCCACCATTATTATATCCAGTATTCCATTTATCGCGCCATTTCCAAGCACTTGTGAACTCTGACATATCATGTCCGATTGCTTCACCTCGCCGATCATCAATTCCTCAACTTCTCTACTTAAAACCATCGGTCTCATCTGAAGCATTGCAAATTCTTTTGGTTCACCTTTTGGCACTTCAAGGTTAACCGCAAATTCGATTTCTACAGGAGTGCCCATACCCCAGGCACCCATATCGAGCAGAAGATCCAGTATTTCCGGAAGAGGAAAAATTTTATGCTTTAGTATTGGTGCAAAAGTAACTACTCTGATTCCATCACGAGAAATTCCATCATATACTCCTTCATTTTCCGGCGAGTAAGTGGAGCCAACTGAGAAAAGTGTTCCATCTTTTTCGGAATCAATCAGTGTATAACTTTTAACCAAAGGATCTTCTATACTATCAGGGTGATGATCAAGTTTTCCATATAAATCGAGCGCATAAAATTCTTGTTGAGCATTCTTAAGAGTTTCTTTTGTTGAGAAAAATTGCATAAGATGTTTGGGATATCTTGGACAAAAACGCACTGTGTTACCACCTTCAACAACTGTTTTCCCAAGTCCAAGAGCAACCAAAGCAATGCCATCCGTGGATTTTTGTGGCGGCACGGGATAAAAGTTATACGATTTAGCAACACCAGCAAAATCAGGATAGAATCTCTGACCTCTTTGTGCCCCGACCAATCTTTGAACAACCACAGCCATCTTTTCTTCTTCAAGTCTGTAGGAAGTTGCTTTCATATAATCTTTTGCTTTTTGATGGAAGGTTGAAGCATATACACATTTAATTGAATGCAGTAATTCATCTAGCCTAACTTCAAGATCCGGATTACTGTTTGGAATCATATAAGTTTCATAAACGCCGGCAAAAGGTTGGAACTGAGAATCTTCCAGCAAACTTGAAGATCTTACAGCTAAAGGTGATTTAGTGATTTCTAAAAATTCTTTTAGTTTTTCCTTGATGTCTTCCGGGAAGTAAGCTGCATCTAAAAATGCTCTTGTGATTGCAAGATCATCTACTTCTAAGAAAGCATAATGATCAAGTTTATTTTCGTGAATGAATCTGTCAAACACATCAGTTCCGATTACTACTGCTGATGGAACACTGATATCTATACCTTCAAATTTATTGCTGATACTGTAGTTGGTAATCATCGTGTTGATAAAACCCAATCCACGAGCCTTACCACCAAGTGATCCGCCGCCTATTCTGGCAAAACTGTTTTTGGGATCAAACAACTCCTTCTTAAAGTCAAGTATTATCCCGCGCTGCTGAAGTTTTCTATACTCCTGTAAAGAGCTTAACAACCTGTCGCGCAGTTCAGCCGGTGATTTAAAGTCGCTAACTTTATGCGGTCTTAATTTATGTGCAAGATAAAATTCTGTTCTTGCTTTTAACCATTTAGAAAAGTGATTTCTTGATGCGTGATAAACAAGACTTTCATCAGGAATATTTTTTAAGGCTTCTTCAAGCTCGGATAAATTTGTAGCTCTGAAAACTTCTTTACCCTGATTATTTATAAAGACAAAATCACCAAATCCGAAATTGCCCAGCATAAATTCGCGCAGCTCGTGTAAAAGCCTTGGTGAGTTTTTATGAAGGAATGAAGCTCCTATCTGATATGCTTTTTCTCTAAAACTTTCATCACTGGATTGTAAAAGAATTGGAATATCATCGTGCTGTGCACGTACATTTCTGGCAAATTTAATTCCCGCTTCGGGGTCTTTTACTCCGTGATGTTTAAAATTAATATCAAGAATAATTCCTAGAACATACTCCTGATATTTTTCATAATAAGACCAGGCTTCTTCATAATTGGTACATAAAAGAATTTTGGGACGCGCCCGCATTCTTAAAAATTTATGTGTAAGATTGATACCTTCCTGCAGCAATCGTTGTGATTGTTTAAATATTTCTGTATAAATAAGCGGCAGGTAAGAAGAGTAAAACTTTATGTTATCTTCAACAAGTATTATAGATTGGACGCCAATATTTTTGGTGTCGCTTTCTACATTAATTCTGTCTTCAAGATATTTTACCATTGCGATAAGTAAATGATACTCACCATTCCATATAAAAATTCTTTCAAAGATTGAGGTGTCATAATTTGTAGTAAGTTCTTTTCTTTCGCGGTTATCGTATGCAAGCAAAACAATTGGCGTGCTAAAGCCGGATTGTCGAACCATCTGAGCAAATTTTACAACGTGCATATCTTCAATGTGCATTGTTGTAATTATCATATCAAAAGTATTTTCGGTGTTTAATAACTCCAGTGCCTCCGCTCCCGTAGTTACGTGAATTAGTTCCGGTGCAAAGCTGAGATTTAAGGATTTGTATTCTTCACGTATTAACTCATATAATCTTCCATCCTCTTCAAACAGGTAGTTATCATAAATACTTGAGACAAGAAGTATCTCACGTATCTTATAACGCATTAGCTTTTGAAATTTCTTTATGCGGGAGCTGAATACATTTTCAAGACTGTACTGCCTGACTTTTGAAGATCTGTTTTCCATATACTTAGATGAGATTATTTTTAGGTAAAATATAATGATTTAGAAAATAGAAGTCAGGGAAGAGAAATAAATAAAAGGCGACTCTTTCGAATCGCCTAACTGTTCATTTTACGTTGTGTATTGTAGATTGCTTACACAAGTCCCTGATCCATCATTGCATCAGCAACTTTTAAGAAACCTGCAATGTTTG
>CAZCJF010000007.1:33160-38184 GCA_964499095.1 uncultured Ignavibacteriaceae bacterium | reverse complement strand
CTCCAAATCCGGTTGCTTCAGGACGAATAAGTGAGCCGCCCCAATTAATTCCTTTGCCTGTTAATACTCCGGTAAATTCATTTCTTAATCTCTTGTACTGTCCAAACAGAAATCCGATTTCTCTGGCTCCAACACCAATATCACCAGCAGGTACATCTGTATCCGGACCGATATGTCTTGCAAGCTCTGTCATAAAACTTTGGCAAAAACGCATTACTTCGCTATCAGATTTGCCCTTCGGATCAAAATCACTTCCGCCTTTTCCACCGCCCATTGGCAATGTTGTAAGCGAGTTTTTGAATACTTGTTCGAATGCTAAAAACTTTAAGATGCCAAGAGTTACAGATGGGTGAAATCTTAATCCACCTTTATAAGGACCAATAGCGGAGTTCATTTCAATTCTGTATCCGCGGTTGATATGAATCTCTCCCTGATCATCAACCCATGGAACGCGGAACATAATAACTCTTTCGGGTTCAACCATTCTCTCTAAAATTTTCATTGAGCGGTATTCGGGATGACGCTGTAAAACGAGTTCAAGTGAACCCATTACTTCTTCAACTGCCTGATGAAATTCCGGTTCAGCTGGATTTTTTGCTTTAACATCGGCTAATAATTTTTTTGTGTAATCTGACATAAAAGACCTCTATTTGTTTTTGTTCATCGTAGATGAAATAAATGATTGGTTAAATAATTGTTTAAGTGATTTTTTAGGATATGTATTTTTGATTTGCGTCTCATTTTCTCCCCTGAGAAAATTTTCTTTTGCTTTTAGCATTTAGTGTTAAAATCAATATTTTTTGTATGTCAAAATTAGAAAGAAAAAGGGTAATTCCCTAAATAAATAAGGTGAACAAAATCACTGTGTAAAACAAAAATTAAGCAAAATTAAATCATTAAATTACAATTGAAATTAAATTTAATTTTATAAGCGAGGTTTATATGTCACTTGAAATAATTAAGGAAAAAGTATCACAAGCCGTAGATATTTTAAAAGAAAAAAATATTGATATGTGGATTACATATGTTCGGGAAACAAAGGTTCAAAAAGATCCTGTTCTGGATATAACTGTTGGAGATCATTCAACCTGGCAATCCACTTTTATCATAAATAAAGATGGAGATACAACAGCAATCGTTGGCGATATGGAGCTTGAGAACTTTGCAAAATCAGGTGTGTATAAAAATCTGATTGGCTATACAAAATCATTTAAAGAACCGTTTGTTGATTATCTAAAAAAGAAAAATCCGAAAACAATTGCTATTAATTATTCCACAAACTCCGTTCTTGCAGATGGATTAACACACGGGATGTATTTACTATTAATTGATTACTTAAAGGGAACTGGATTCGAAAATAAAATTGTAAGTGCTGAAGAAATAATCTCTGCTTTACGCGGAAGAAAATCTGATAAAGAACTTGCAATAATGCAGGAAGCTGTTGATGAAACACTTAAGATTTTTGATTTGGTTACTGCGTATATCAAACCAGGATTAACTGAAAAGGATATTGCTAACTATGTACTAAAAGTAACAAAAGAAAAAGGTTTTGGTTTAGCCTGGGATGAAGAAACGTGTCCTGCGGTTTTTACAGGTCCAAATCCATCAGGACCGCATTCTGGACCATCGGACCGCAAAATAGAAAAAGGGCATATAATCAATATGGACTTTGGAATAAAGTATAAAGGCTACTGTTCCGATTTGCAAAGAACCTGGTATGTGCTAAAGGATGGAGAAACTAAAGCACCTGAAGCAGTTCTAAAAGGATTTGAAATTATCCGCGATGCAATTCAGATGGTGGCAGATGCATTAAAACCCGGAGTGCAGGGTGTTGAAATGGATGACATCGCAAGAAACTATATTGTTAAAAATGGTTATCCGGAATATCCGCATGGATTGGGGCATCAGGTTGGAAAAGAAGTGCACGATGGCGGTGCCGGACTTTTTCCGAGATGGGAAAAATATGGTAACACTCCTTTTATGAAGTTAGAGGAAAGACAAGTATTTACAATCGAACCAAGATTACCTGTTGAAGGATATGGTGTCTCTACTTTGGAAGAAGAAGTTTATTTAACTAAAGATGGATGTAAATTTATTTCAAAACCACAAAGAGAATTAATACTTATTAAAGCCTGATTTTTCTCCGGCCCGGTATATTCCGGGTCGGAAAAATTTGCTTCTGCAAAATATTTTACACCAGATAACTGTCGGTTAAAATTTCGGTAATATTTTACCTCTAAATTGATAAAAAAACAAAAATTGAAGTTTTTTAAATTTTTCTAACACAAAAAACCCTCCTAAAAACCACTTCTTTGGAACGATAGTTGTAAAATTTCTTACACATTTTTTATCAGATAACTCTTTGGAATATACAAAAGAGAAAATTTTGCGAAACGATAGCTTAATTGTAAATAAACTATTTAAATCTTCATCCGATAAAGTTGAAGCCAATCATCACTTTGTAATAGCTGACGATCTTCCAATCTTATTGTGCAGATTTAACAAATCCGGAAAAATAATATTTGCAAATAAGGCTTACGCTAAGCTTTTCAGATTAAGTAAAGATGAAATTATCGGTACTCAGTTTCATTTTTCTGTTGATGAATTTGAAAAAATAGATTCAGGCAAACCATTCCACAGTCAGTATAAAAAGCAAATATCCCTTAAACTTAATGAAGATAAAATCCACTGGATTGAATGGACAATAAATCGGATTGCCGATAAAGATGGATTTGAATATCAGGCAGTAGGGCAGGATATAAGTCAGTTTAAATTACTTGAAGAACATCTGGGTAAAATTCTTGTTGCTGTTGAGCAAAGTTCATCCACCGTGGTGATTACGGATACTGAGGGAAATATTGAATATGTTAATCCAAGATTTACAGATGTTACCGGTTATACTTTTGAAGAAGTAAAAGGTGAAAATACCAGGATTCTTAAATCAGGCTTAACTGAAGATTCTGTTTATCAGGAATTATGGAGAACTATTAAGAGCGGAAAAGAATGGCAAGGCGAATTATTTAATAAAAAGAAAAATGGTGAAAACTTTTGGGAGCTTGTAACAGTTTCGCCTGTTAAAAACAAAGATGGTATAGTTACAAACTATATCGCAATTAAAGAAGATATAACAGAGCACAAAAAAATTGAGAAGTTACAGGATGCGATTTATAAAATATCTCATGCTGTAATTTCAACCGACTCTCTTAATAATCTTTATGAATCAATTCACAAAACACTCTCAACGGTTTTACCTGTTGATAACTTTTATATCGCTCTTTACGATGAAGTAGCAAATCTTTTAAGCTTTCCATATTTCGTTGATCTTTATGATGAACCGTCACCTCCTCAAACTCCCGGTAGAGGACTTACTGAATACGTTTTAAGGACAGGAATTCCTTCTCTTGTTACACCGGAAGTTTTTAAACGATTAGTTGAAGAAAAAGAAGTGGATCTTGTTGGAACCGACTCACTTGATTGGCTCGGAGTTCCGTTAAAAATAAATAATAAAACCATTGGAGTTATTGTTGTTCAGTCATACTCAGAAAATATAAGGTTAACTGAACGCGAAAAAGATGTTCTTATTTATGTTTCTGATCAGATTGCACTTGCAATTGAGAGAACTAAAACACTCGACCTGCTAAAAAGCAGTGAAGAAAGATATCGTCTGATATTTGATAAAGCTGCAGATTTAATTGCAATTATAGATTCTACCGGCACTGTGCTGGATCTGAATTATATATTTGAGCAAGAGACAGGATTTCAACGAAGCAATGTTATCGGAAAAAATATTTTTAATATTGATCTTCTCACTCCAAAATCCAAAGTAACCTGTGCGTTCTATTTATCCAGAATAATGATTGGCAAAGATGTTCCGATTTTTGAAATCGATGGAACTAAGAAAGATGGAAATATTATAACCTATGAATTACGTGCAGTTCCCATTTTGGAAAATGGCAAAAGAGTCGGCGTACAGGCTATTCTGAGAAATATTACTCAAAGAAAGCGAACTGAAGAAAAACTTCAGAAGAACGAGAAACAATTATCCAATCTGATGTCAAACCTTCCCGGGATGGCTTACCGCTGCAAATACGATAGTGCCTGGACGATGGAATTTGTTAGTCAGGGTTGTGTGGAACTAACGGGATATCTTGCCAATGAAATTATTGGTAATAATAAGATAAGTTATGCCGAACTCATTCATCCCGAAGACAGAGAAAATGTTTACAGGTCGATAGCATTAGCCGTTAAGCAAAAATCTTCGTTTCAGCTTGTATATAGAATCAGAACAATTGATGGAAAAGAGAAGTGGGTTTGGGAAAAAGGCAATGCTGTTGTTTCAAATAAAAAGAAAGTTGAAGCTCTTGAAGGATTTATCACTGATATTTCTAATCGGGTGCATGCAGAAGAAGCACTTAAAGAAAGCGAAGAACTTTACCGAAAACTTATCGCAACACTGCCGGATATAATTGCAATAACAAATGTTAGGGGAGAAATTTTATTTCTTAATGAAGTAGGAATTAGATTCAGTGGTCACAAAACTTTTGAAGAAGTAAAACATAAAAACTTTATTCATTTTATTGCTCATGAAGATAGAGAAAAAGTAATAAGAAACTTTAGGGTAGCTCTTAAAAGAAATATTGGACCTCAGGAATACAAGTTTGTAAATATTAATGGGGAAGAATTTCTTTTTGAAATTCAGCGGGAAGTTTTAACAAGTTCTGATGGAAGTCCTTATGGATTAATATTTTCTTGCAGGGATATAACATTCCGTAAAAAAGCTGAGCAGGCTATTGCTCAATCGGAAGAAAAATACCGAACATTGATGGACAGCATTCAGGACGGAGTATTTTCCATTGAAGGTGGAATAATAACTTACGCAAACAGAGCACTTGCAGAAATGATTGGGTATGATATAGAAGAAACGATAGGATCATCTTTCGTAAAATTTGTTGCTCCGGAAGATATGGAACTTGTCTCTACAAATTATAAGAGACGCCAGGATGGATTATCAGCCCCGACCTCTT
>CAZCJF010000007.1:24784-33060 GCA_964499095.1 uncultured Ignavibacteriaceae bacterium | reverse complement strand
CTTGTCTCTACAAATTATAAGAGACGCCAGGATGGATTATCAGCCCCGACCTCTTATGAGTGGAGAATGCTGCATAAAGACGGCAGAAGAATTTATGTAAATATGAGTGCAAGAATAATTGAGTATCATGGTGGTAAAGCAACGATTGGTACATTAAAGGATGTAACTCATCAGAAAGAATTAGAGCAGATACTTTTAAATCAGAAAAATCTATTTAAAGGTGTTGCAGATGCTGCTAACATATTATTGACAGAAAGAGACTTTAATAAAGCAATAAATAAAACCTTACAATCTTTGGGGCAATCATCAGATATTGACAGGGTTTATATATTTGAAAACAGTTATGATTATGAGAACAAACAGCCCTTGATGAGCCAAAAATATGAGTGGACAAACGGAACGGTATCTGCTCAGTTAAATAACCCTGACCTGCAGAATCTTCCTTACTTCCCAATATTTAAAGACTGGTATCCGGTCCTTCAAAGTGGAGGAATAATTAACAAATTGGTAAAAGATTTAAACCCTGAGCTGCGAGATTTACTTAGCGAAGAGGATATAAAATCAATTTTACTTGTTCCGATTATGGTTAACAAAAATTTCTGGGGATTTATTGGATTTGATTATTGTAAATCTGATCGTATATGGAATGAAAGTGAAATCTCAATCCTGCAAACAACTGCTGCAAATTTAGGCGGTGTAATTGAACGTGAACTAGCAAAGAAAGAACTGATTGAAGCAAAAAATACTGCCGAAGAAATGAGTAAACTAAAATCCAACTTTCTTGCTAATATGAGTCACGAATTAAGAACTCCTCTTATTGCAATTCTTGGTTATACAGAAATTCTGGGTGCAGAAATTAAGCACCAAGAATGGAACGATATGATTGACACAATTATGAATAGTGGCAAGAGGCTTCTTGAAACACTTAATTTAATACTTGATCTTTCTAAAATTGAAGCTGATAAAGTTCATGTTAAAGCAAGTCCACTGCATGTATCTGATGAAGTAATCGAAATAGTTAATCTATTAAAGCCTGTGGCTGATAAGAAAAAACTTTATCTGAAAGTAGAAATAAAAAACAATCATCTTATTTCAGAATTAGACAAAAGATTATTTCATTCTATAATTACAAACCTTGTTAACAACGGTATAAAATATACCTCAACAGGTGGTGTAACTGTTACTTTAGATTCATTCACAGATCAGGAAAAACTATTTTCTACTATTAAAGTTTCTGATACCGGAATTGGTATTGCCAAAGAAAATCAGGAATTAATTTTTGATGAGTTCAGACAAGTAAGCGAAGGGTATAACAGGAATTTTGAAGGTGCAGGATTAGGATTAACTATCACCAAAAAATTTGTTGAAAAAATGGGAGGTAAAATCATGTTAGAAAGCACACCGGGTAATGGTTCAATTTTCACGGTTGTTTTTCCATCTCATCTTAATGGAAAAGACAGATTAGTGAATTTTAATAATGCAGAATTTATAAATGAAATTGAATCAACCAAAAACCTAAATGATTTCAAAGCATTAATTATCGATGATGATCCTGCTACACGAAAAATCATTGAGTTGTTTTTAAAGAATGAAATCCAAACTAAAACCGTTTGCAATATAAAAGATGCTTTAGTTGAAGCTCAGAATGCAAATTATAATTTAGTGTTGATGGATATAAGCCTTGGACAAGGTGTCAGTGGAATCGAGTTGCTCAGGAGTTTCAGACAGATAGAGTTTTATAAACACATTCCGATTATTGCTGTAACCGCTCACGCAATGGTTGGAGACAGAGAAAAGTTTTTGCGCGAAGGTTTTGATGACTATCTATCCAAACCATTTTCCAAAAATGATTTGCTGACAATGGTACAATCGTGGGTAACAAGACAATTAAGTGCAGGCTAAAGTAAATTTTTATCAAACAAATACACAAGCTCTGTTATAAGCTTCTTCCAGGAGTTTATTGTATTCTTCAAAACTAATTTCAACAGCGCCAAACATTTTCAAATGTTCAGTCATGTATTGAACATCAAGCAAGACAAATCCATTTTCTTTTAAGTGATATAATAATTTTGCAAGTGCTACTTTTGACGCCTGAGAAACTTTAGAAAACATCGACTCGCCAAAAAAAGCTCCTCTGAAAGAAACACCATACAATCCACCAACTAACTGATTGTCTTTCCATGTTTCTACAGTATGAACATACCCTCTTTTTTGCAATCTCTTATAAGCGCTTATCAATTCGTCGGATATCCAGGTATTTTCCCGGTTAGCGCAAGCATTAACTACAGATAAAAAATCATTATCGAATTTAAATTCAAAATTTTCCTTGGCTATTATTTTTTTTAATGTTCGTGGGATGTTAAAATTATCAAGTGGAATTATACATCTTACCTCGGGCATATACCAGTTTATATCTCCGGTTTCATTATCAGCCATTGGAAATGCACCTTTGGCATAAAGCCGAATCATAAGATCCGGTCGTAATAAATCTTTGCTAAAACTATTCTCTTTATTACTCATAAAACTGTATCTAAATGCATTAAACGCATAAAGTTTTTTTTAAGATTTACCTTAGTTAAGTTAACACTTTAATTTTAATAATTCTTGAAAATTTGATTGTATTTACAGTCACATTGACTTAAAATTTTATGAAAAAAATTGCAGTTGTTGCACTTGGAGGAAACGCACTTTTAAGGGGAAATGAAATTGGCACTATCCAGCAGCAAGAAAAAAACACTTACGATACTTGTATAAATTTAGTTAAGCTTCTGAAACAGGATTATAACATTGTAGTCACGCACGGCAATGGTCCGCAGGTGGGAAATATTATGCTTAGAAACGAAGCCGGTTACAATATCTATAAAATTCCCAAAATGCCGCTTGATATTTGTGTAGCCGATTCCCAAGGTGGAATTGGATATATGATAGAAAGACAATTATTCAATCTCTTAAAAGATTATAAAATTAAGAGAAATGTTGTTACACTAATAACACAGGTATTGGTTGATAAAGATGATCCGGCATTTTTAAATCCTACCAAACCGGTTGGAGCTTTTTATCTTAAGGAAGAAGCCGACCTTCTAGCACGTGTAAATAATTTTGTATTTAAAGAAGATCCCAGAAAAAGGGGATGGAGAAGAGTTGTTCCATCACCCCAGCCAATAGATATTTTAAATAAAAAAATCATACACGATCTCGTTAAAAAAGGAAACATTGTGATCGCAAGCGGCGGCGGCGGAGTTCCTGTTTATCGTGGCGAGGATAAAAAACTTTATGGTGTTGAAGCAGTGATAGATAAAGATCATGCCTCTGCTCTGCTTGCAAATGAAATTGAAGCAGATGCTTTTTTTATTCTAACTGATGTGCCTAAAGTCTATATTAATTTTCATAAGCCCGATCAAAAAGCACTTGACATTATTACTGTTGATGAAGCTCAGAAGTATTATGATGAAGGTCATTTTTCTGCCGGAAGTATGGGTCCTAAAATTTTAGCCGCAATAAATTTTGTTAAGAATGGCGGGAAAGAAACTATTATTACTGAAGCCACAGTGCTTGGCAATTCTGAGGGTGGGACAAGGATAGTGGGTAGTAGGCAGTAGGAGATTGTTAGTTGGTTGTGGGCAAATGGCTGCAAATATTTATTTCACTTTAACTTTAATACGATTTTTAAACTGCTTAATCGCAGATAGAATTAAAATATAAAATAGGAGTTAATTATGGCTGTTAACATGAAGGGCAAAGATTTAATATCTATTGCAGATCTTACACTTGAAGAAATTTATGAGATATTTGATGTAAGCAAATCTCTAAAGCAAAAACTTTATACGGGTGAACCCCATCGTGTGCTTGAAGGTAAAACACTTGGAATGATTTTTACAAAAAGATCAACACGTACACGAGTTTCTTTTGAAGTTGGTATTTATCAGCTTGGCGGAATTGGAATGTACTTCGGTCCAAATGATTTACAGCTTGGAACGAGTGAAAGTATTTCTGATACAGCAAAAGTTCTTTCAAGATATTTGGATGGAATTATGATTCGTACTTTTGCTCATAGTGATGTAACCGAGCTTGCTAAATACGCTTATATTCCGGTTATAAATGGATTAACCGATCTTTTGCATCCTTGCCAGGTGCTAACTGATTTATTTACAATTCTTGAAAAGAAAAGAAAGCTGCAAGGACTTAAACTTGCTTATATCGGTGATGGAAACAATATGGCGCACAGCTTATTGAACGGATGCTCAAAAGTTGGTATGAACATTGCAATCGCATCACCATCGGGATACAAACCCAATAAAGTAATTGTTGATAATGCAAAAATGTTTGCAAAATATATGGGAAGTAAAATTGAAATTTTAGATGATCCTGTTGCAGCGGTTAAAAATGCAGATGTTGTTTACACAGATGTTTGGGCAAGTATGGGGCAGGAAGCCGAAGCTGCGGAACGCAGAAAGAAATTTATGAAGTATCAGGTTAATCCTAACTTAGTTAAAAATGCGAAAGATGATTATTTATTTATGCACTGTTTACCGGCACACCGCGGTGATGAAGTTGTAAATGAAGTTGCCGATTCACCAAACTCGGTAATATTTGATGAAGCAGAAAACAGACTGCATGTTCAAAAGGCGATAATGGCTTTGGTTATGTAGGTTCAAACTCTGTGTCTCCGTGACTCTGTGGTAAAGAATCCCAACCACAGAGGCACAGAGTAACAGAGAAAAATCATTCATCAATCTTTACTTCATAATTGACTATTTCATACCCTTTGTAAGTTTCATAGGCAGCGAAAATTACTCCACATAAAACAGAAATCATCCCCAATAAAAAAAGAATTGTTATCACCGAATTAAATTTTGTCCAATCAAATAAAAAGCTAAGACCAATAAACAGAGATGTTAAAACAAACAATGCCACAGCAGTAGTGTAACTTAGAACAGCATTTCTTACAAGACCAACTCTATAAACAAGCTTTGTTATCTGTAATGAAATACTTTCAAGCCGCAGGTTTTCTTGATAATTAAAATCTTTGTCATCTGTTTTATGAATTATTTTTCTTCTTTCTTCATTTAGTAAACGAATACGATTAACAACGAGTGAATATTTATTATTCATTCCAAGCAGTAAAAGTCCGCAAGCAGAAATCATAATTCCCGGTGCAAGCATAAGCTGGATGATTTCAACTATGGAAGTAATGTTAGGCATAATGTTTTTTTTATTGTTATAAAAACTCTGTTACTAAACTATTAAAAAAATATTTGATAAAATTAATTTGACTTTATAAAATTATTTATTTAGTGTTCTATGGTAAATATTAAGGTTGCCGTGAAAATGGTACTTAAGAAATTATCTGTAGCTGAAAATACTCTGGCACGATTTTACTCTCTCTCTCTCTCTCTGCAATTTTCCGGGAATGGAGAGAAGTCCTAACTTATGTTTTTCGACTATTCAATAAATTGTATGAAGTTCTTAAAACTTCAATACGATCAACAAATCAACCTCTTATCCCTGAATTTCATATTGTACATTCTGAAACTGTGCGCAGGGGCGGATTGTACATTTATAATTATCCAACCGGTTTTACGTAGCTTAAGAAAAAACCTAATTAAATTTTTAACCAAGGAATTGTAAAATGAAAAAAATTAAATACATAATCCTAATTAGTTTATTTGCGGTAAGTTTAACCGTAGCACAAGTGGACACCACAGATTGGTTCCCTATGCAAACGGGCAATTACTGGGAATATATGGCGTGGACTATTATGGGTCCGAAATATTTTAGTGTAAAAGTAATTGGTGATACCCTTATGCCAAATAATAAAGAATACAAAATATTTTACAAGAAATATTTTGATTCGTCCTTTGATTTTGTTTGGTATTTCAGAAAAGATTCTAATATTGTTTTGAGTTACACAGCTATCTCATCTTTATTTCCATCGGGCGAATTCAAATATCTAGATTTTATTAAACCCGATTCAACGATTTGGTTAATTATTCCAATTTATAATTGCTGTAACCCAAATTCAAGAGGGATTGCCTCAACGTTTTATGACAATACCTATTACAACTTTTTACAAAAATCAAATGAAGCAAAACAATTTGAGGATGTTTATGTTGATTCTGCTGATACGATATGGACCCCGTCTGATGGCTCATTCCCTATTGTATTAAACAGAGGATTAGGAATAGTATGGCATTTTCTCTTTAATGATGGAAGTTATTATTTAAAAGGCGCTATAATAAATGGTGTAAAGATGGGTATAATTACTGATGCACAAAGCGAAGAAAAAATTATTCCGGAAAAATTTTCTTTGCAAGTATTTCCTAATCCGTTTAACAATACAACAAATTTCAAAATCAATATTCCCACATCAGATTTTACAGAACTTTCAGTTTACAATATTCTTGGACAAAAGATTGCAACTTTATTACAAGAGTTTAAATCTGCAGGCAGCTACAATATACAATTCAATGCAAACGATATAAGCAGTGGTGTTTATTTAGTAGTATTAAACCAAAGCAATTTGATGTTAAAAGAAAAAATAATTTTATTAAAATAATTTTATATAAGGGGTTTAAAATGAAAACTATTTGGATAATCTTAATCGCATTATTTTCCATTGGAGAATTGCAATCACAGGATATATTTTCCTCTACATCGATATTAGATGTGCAAAACTCTATGACTGGAATTTATTCAAATCCTGACGAGTTAATAAGAGGTGGACAAGAGAAAACAGCAAGTGGTATGCTTAGAGTACTAGTAATATTTGTTAGATATAAAGATGATGTAGAAAACACACCAACATGGCCAGATTACAATGTGTTGCCCGCCTGGGCACAAACTTTTGTTGATCCGGCAATACCAGCTAATAATATATTCACATCAAAAAATTTAAGTGATTTCTTCGACAGATCTTCTGGCGGCAATGGTTCTGGAAATTTGGGAAGTTTCCATATAGTTGGAGATGTAGTTTATGTTACAACACTTAAGAATATGAATGAATATAGTCAAGGATGGGGAGGTGATACACAAGTTTTTATGGAAGTGTTACAAACGCTCGATAATCCGAATGGGATTTACAAAATTAATTTTAAACTTTATGATAATTGGCAGTTTAAAAAGAATAATGTGTTATATAATCACGAATACAAACCTAACATTGGAGATGGTTTTGTTGATCAAATATTTATTATCAACAGACAAGCATCTCGTTCTGGAGTTTCAGCTGAAAAAACTCTTGAAAACACTTATTATACAACAAATGACGGTGTCGTAATAAACTATGACAGTGGTTCCCGTATTTTCCGTATTAAAGACCGCACAACACCATATGCAGTTGGAGGTCCAGCACATGAATACTGCCATTATCTTTTTGGTGGAGGTCAACAAACCGGTCATTTTGATGGTTATTCATATAATAATACTTCAAATCGCGGTCGGGTTAATTCTTTTGCCCTAATGTGTGCAGTTAATGCTGGTTGGATGAGCGCTTATGAAAGATATAGATTGGGCTGGCTAAATCCCATTATCGTAGAATCAAGTAATAGTAATGTTACGCTTAAAGACACACATCTTAAAAACGAAGCCGTATTGATACCACTTAGATATGACCTGAACGGTGTATTAAAGGAATTTTATTTGATTGAAAATTATCATACTCAAAGAGACTATCCTGGAGCAAATCCATTCTTAGTAGATGAAAGATTTAATGAACATTTCTTTACTCACGGCTTGCTCGTCTTTCATATTGAAGATCAAAATATTACTTTACCTTGTGCAACAAAAATAAATATACTTTGCGCTGATGGTAAATGGAGTTGGAAATTACTTGCAGGTGCATCAACTCCAGCTAAAAGAAGTGATGACATTCTAAGCCGTGATTTACCAATGCGTCACGGTTATTTTGACGAAAGGAACTATATTACATTAAATGTCGGTGGAATTATATATGATGATTATGTATGCCTCAGACCCCGACCTGATTTTCTAGGAGCCAGATATGAAAGTAATGATTGGCTAGGTGATTTTGAAGATTTCTTTAGAGAAGGATATAATGATGTATTAACAAAATTTAGCAACCCAGCATCTTATTTAATAGATGGTACTCCAAAAGATGTTGGCTTTGAAATTGTTAGCTATAATTCAAGCACAAAAGAATATGTTTTAAATATTCAAATAAATTTAGATGGTGTACTTTCTTTAAAACCCTCCAAACCACAAAATTTAAAACTTACTATTGCGAATAATCACCCTGTTTTAACGTGGGAAGCTAATAT
>CAZCJF010000007.1:0-24684 GCA_964499095.1 uncultured Ignavibacteriaceae bacterium | reverse complement strand
TATCATTCCATAGAATTTAGTGCTTCAAATTTGCCAAGTGGAGTTTACATTTACACTTTGCAGGTGAATGAATTTTCTGCTTCCAATAAAATGCTGCTTTTAAAATAATACCAATCGTAAATTTTGTAGAGACGTTTTGCAAAACGTCTCTACTTTGAATAAATATAATTATTAAGCACTTCAACAGTAGTTTTGCATTGGTTAAGATCAATCTCTAAAAGATCACGCACAGAAAGAACGCCAACAAGTTTATCGTTATCTATAATCAATATATGTCTTGTCTTTGCTTCCTTCATTTTTGCAAGCACTGCTTCATTCGATTCATCAATTTTTGCTATAACAAGGTTAGTACTCATCACTTCATCAACTAAAGTTGAATTCATATCCTTGTCTTTGGAAATTACTCTTTTTACAAGATCACGTTCAGAAAAAACGCCTACAAGTTTTTCATCTTTCATAACAGGTACAAGTCCAACACTTTTACTTGCCATATAGTTTACGGTTTCTTTAACCGATGAACCGGATTGGATAGTAAAAACTTCTCGTCCTTTCAAAATATCTTTAATAGACTCCATATTTTCCTCCTTATAAAAAATGATACTATTTAAAAACTAAAGTAAAAAAATATTTGAGATTTACAAATGATTAAGTAATTTAAAACTGTCCGATTATTTGTGTCCTAACTAATTAACATATTTCTTACCTTTTTGGAGCAGCTATGAAGAACTTTTTCACGCTTTCGCTTGTGCTGCTGCTGTTCACCTCATTCGCATTCGCACAGATGCAACTAAGATTGTCTGACGATCTCGAACAGCAATTTTTGAACGCACCCCAACAAACACTCCGGTCTAATATGCAGCTAAACCTTCCTTCTTTTTCTGCTGCATCACCAGATGCAATTGAGTTTTATAAGGGGCTTTTGATGTTAGGATTACTTGCAGACGTCACATTTCCTTTAGGTGGAGATGAGGATTTTGGCCATATTGCCGGAACCGGATTTTCCGGACATGTGGTTCTTAGTTATTTATTAAGTCCTGATTTTATGCTGGCATTACGAGCCGGATACATAAAATTTGGAACGCAGACAGAAGAAGGTTCTGAGCAGGGATATACATATCGTTATGAAGACAGCTATTCTCAAATTCCAATTTTGCTTGGAGCCTATTATTTGATTCAGACAAAAAGCGCTTTCCGACCATATATTGGTGTTGCACTCGGTCTCTTCCTGCAAAGATACGCTGTTAAATGGGAAGAAACTTACTTCGGAGATAATTGGAGTCTTGATGAATCCTTTACTAATACAGGTTTTGGAATAGTGCCTGAGTTAGGATTCTATTATCTACTGGGCTCTATGGTGTTACAGGCATCTGCAGGATTTAATTTGGTTCTCTCGGATGCACCTGCTGCTGAATATGATAGTACCACGGAAGATACTGGCAAAGCTAACTCAATTTCAGTTAACGTAGGATTATCTTTTCCTATTGGTGGTAAATAGTTTTAGAAACAAAGGCGGAGTGAAATCTCCGCCTGCTATACTTCTGTCCTTCTTATAAAATCTTCTATAACTTTATCGGAAGAATTGATTAGTTCATCTGGTTTTCCTGTAAAATAAATCACCCCTTCGTGCATCATAGCAACTTTGTTTGCAACATTTTTTACGCTGTACATATCGTGTGTAACAACTATAGATGTAACTTTTAATTTATCGGCAAGATCTTTTATGAGATTATCAATTGAATCTGACATAATAGGATCAAGTCCGGTTGTGGGCTCATCGTATAAAATGTAAGAGGGATTGGTAACAAGTGCACGAGCAAGTGCAACACGTTTTTTCATTCCGCCGGAAAGCTCTGAAGGTTTCAGATTCAAAATACCTTCAAGCCCAACAAGCTCAAGTTTTTCTACGGCTATTTTTTTAATCTCAGTTTTGGAAAAACTATTATTCGATTCAACTAAAGGCAATGAAACATTTTCCTCAACGGTCATAGAATCAAACAAAGCCGAACCTTGAAATAAAAATCCAAATTTTTTTCTAAGCTCATATAAATCTTTTTGTGAAAGATCGCTTACAATTTTCCCTTCAACTTTTACATAACCGGAATCGGGTTCGAGTAAACCAACGATATGTTTTATTAAAACACTTTTGCCACATCCGCTTCTGCCAATTATAACGATAGTCTCGCCCGGCTCAATTGTTAGATTAACGCCCTGCAAAACTTTTTTCCTGCTAAAGCTTTTATATAAATCTTTAATTTCAATCATATAAGAATATTGGTTTACTAAGCAAAAATAATCAAAAAGAATCACTAATGATGCTGTAAATATTTTAAAATAAAAAAGCCGGATTTGTTCAACCCGGCTTTTCACCATCATCATCTAATCATTGCTTAATCGTTATTTATTTACAATAATCTGAGCGCCTAAAGCTTGTGTTCCTGTTCCGCCGACTAAACCTTTAGCAAATACAGTGTAAATTTTTCCTGAAGCGACGGCAACTCCGGGCAATTCTAGCACTACAGTAGAGGTTCCTGCTAATCTTACCTGTAGATTATATGTACCTGCGTTTAAAGGGGTGAAAGGAGAAGCCTTTTTGAAAGTATAATCAGCAAAAACTTTTGTACCATCAGTTAAAGTAATGTCAACTGCTGGAGCATTAGGAGATAAATGTAAAAATCTGACGTGTGCTTTACCAGAAACTGGGGAAGTTAAATCATCTTCCAATACAATTGCTTCAATTGATGCTACATTGTTAACAGCAAAAACTGAGTAATTTTTGTCTGCAACTAAATTTAAGTTTGCTTGTAATGCAGTAGTAGAAGTTCCAGTAACATTTACTTTAATATTTCTTGTACCGGAATTTATAGTTGCATATCCAACACTGTTTGGAAAAGTAAGGTTAGAAGCAGCTACTACATTGTCAACAAGTATATCAACACCGGGTGCATCTGGTGAAGCATGTGTAATTAATACTTTTGAGGTTGATGGGGCTGGTGTCATTATTTCCTCATCATCACTACAAGCTGTGAAAGTTAAAATACCAAAAGTAATTATCATTAAGATAGAAAGCTTTTTTAATGAGAACATTTTTTCCTCCGTTAGAATTAGTTATTTAAATTTGATTATAACATTAAAACAGTAATAGTTTTTTTTAGTTCCAGTTAATTAAGGTCATTTATTATTCGCTTTAAATGTTATTTTTAATTGGAATTTTTTGGAACAAATAAAGGAAAAGTTATGTTACGAAACTTTTTAATACTGATAGCATTGATACATTCTTGCTTAGCTTATGCTCAAATAAATTTTCCATCCTACTATCAACAGAACGATATGCAGTTAGCTGCACCGGGCACGCTACTATTTGGTTTGGGTGGATATGACAATCCTGCCGAACTTTCTTTCTTAAACCAACCTAACATATATTTTGCCTGGAATGACAAGAACCGAGATTTTAATGATTTTGGTAATTGGGGTTTATTTACATCTGTTCCAAATTTTGGTTTTGGTATCCTTAATAAAGATGATAGTATTTATTCAATAACCGATTATAAAATTTCTGCCGCTTTAGGTTCTGATGATCTGAGCATTGGATTTGGTTATGGCTGGTCATCTGGCGATGTTAATTATTACAACAGATCAAATCTATTTACACTTGGTGCAATTTATCGCCCTGCCAATTTTCTATCGTTTAGTTTGATCGGAAATTTTCCGACAAATAATGAGAGAGAAGGAATTGCTGGTGTTGGATTGAGACCTTTTGGGAATTACAAACTAACTTTTTTTGGCGATTATATTTTTACACAGGATACTATACCTGAACATGCAACTTGGAGCGCAGGAGCGACAATTGAACCTATAGATGGATTAAGAATAGTTGGAAGATATTTTGAAGGTAAATCCTTTAATATTGGGATTCAATTGGGGCTTGGTGTATTTGGGCTGACTTCAATCTCACATTTTGATGAGAATGCAAAGCGTGCTTATAATACTTATGGAATTAGGATTGGGGCGGATGACAGAAATTTGCTTAGCGTATTTAAAGACAGCAATAATTATGTAAGCATGGATTTACAAGGTGGATTGAAATATCAAAATTTTAGATTGTTTGATAATTCCAAAACACTATTAAATCTTCTCGATCAATTTGAAGCTGTTAAAAATGATAACTCAGTTTCCGGAATTGCAATTAATATTTCAGGTATGACAATTAACAGGGAACTACTCTGGGAGGTAAGAGAAAAACTAAAAGAAATTAAATCTTACGGCAAGAAAGTTTATATCTATATAGATCGCGCCGGAATTGATGAATATCATTTTGCATCTGTAGCAGACAAAATTATACTTGATCCAATGGGAACTATTGCTTTGAATGGTTATTTACGGGGCAGAACTTTCTTTAAAGGCTCATTAGAAAAACTGGGATTAGGATTTACCGAACTGAGATATTTTAAGTATAAATCTGCCGCAGAAAGTTATGCAAGAGAAAATTTCAGTGACGCAGATCGTGAACAAAGACAAAAACTTGTTGAAGATGACTATAATCTTGCACGAAAAAATATTTGTGAAAGCAGGAATTTAACTTATCAGCTTTTTGATAAAATTGTCGACAGCTCATTTATCTATCTACCTGAGGATGCTCTAAATCTTAAACTGGCTGATACTCTTGCACGATGGAGTGATATCAATGAAGTAATTAGAGGATATGAAAACGAAAATAAAAATCTTGTTGGTGTAAATTCTTTAGATAAATTTAATCTGCCGGAAGACTATTGGGGATCAAAACCAAAGATAGCTGTTATTTATGCTATTGGCGGAACAAGTATGGATGAAGGTATTAAAGCAAGATCATTAGTTAAATATGTCGAGGCAGCTTTTATTAATTCTAATATTAAAGCGATTGTTCTGAGAGTTGATTCACCTGGCGGTGATGCGCTTGCCGCCGATTTGATTGCTGATGTATTGAGAAAGAACAAAGGCAAAAAACCAGTCATAGTTTCTCAGGGATATGTGGCAGCATCTGGTGGCTATTGGCTTTCTATGTATGCGGATACGATAGTTGCTGCTCCCGGCACAGTTACCGGCTCAATTGGAGTTATTGGATCATATATTTACAACATAAACTTAAAAGAAGATTTAGGATTATCTGTTGACCGTGTGCAAAAAGGAAAATTTGCTGATCTTGGATTTGGAGCTACATTGCCTGTTATTGGTTTAACAATTCCTGATAGAAATATGACAGAACAGGAAATGCAAATAGCTGAAAAAAGTATCAAAGTGCTTTATAAAGATTTTGTAAACAAAGTTGCCACTGGAAGAAAAAAATCTTTTGATGAGATAGAAAAAATTGCACAGGGAAGAGTCTGGTCCGGCAGTGACGGATTAAAAAATGGTCTGGTAGATATATTGGGTGGTTTAGATACAGCAGTCAGAATTGCTGTGACTAAAAGTGGCTTGTCAGAAAGTGAGTACGAAATAATTGAGATGCCTGAAAAGCCATGGTTTGATATCTCTGCTTTACTTCCGGATTTTTTTAGAATTGAAGAAAAAATAACTGAGGATCCGTTGATAAAAGATTTAAAGTTCAGATTACAAAATAATGGAACACCGATGCCTATGCTTCCGATAGAGTTTATTGATGAGAATATGATCTATGAGGAATAAAAGTTTGTGCGATATAACTTTAAGTCCCCGCGCTTTAAGAACGGGGACTTAAATTAAAAAAATATTCGTTTACTTGAGTACAATCATTTTTCTGGTCTGAACAAAAGAACCCGACTCGAGTCTATAATAATATATTCCACTTGTCAGGTTATCTGCATTCAGTGAAACTTCGTAAGTTCCGGCAGCTTTATAATTGTTAACCAGAGTTGCCACCTCACTTCCAAGCACATTGTAAACCTTTAATGAAACAAATCCATCCTTAGGGATAGAATAGTTTATTGAGGTAGAAGGATTGAATGGATTTGGGTAATTCTGTGACAGATAATACTCGTTAGGGATCCCATTAATAGCAGGTTCGACATCAGTGAATGTTGTAAAGTTAAAATTAACATTCGTCTGACCTGGATGAGCATCAAGAGAGTATAGTTGATATTCAGGCGGCAGATTTCCTGAGAAAACACTATAGTTCCAAAGTTTATCTGTTACATTTAATGTATAATAACCAGCATAATCTGTGTATGTTCTTATAAAAGCGGTATCTGTAACGCTTGCATTTACTTCAACATTCATATTAGGCGGATTACCATTAAGTAATATTCTTCCGGATATGGTGGAATTAACCATATATACTTTCAGATTTTTTGTGATAACATTTCCAGAATTGACAAAAGCAATGGATCTGCCGGCTGCCATATATGATCCATCCTCTGAATTACCAGCTCCAATCCATAAATTATAAATTGGCAGTTCATAGCTTAATAATCCTAGTTTAAATGAACCATCTAAGTTGCTTCTTGTGTTTCTGTGAACCATACCATTATTTCCCCAAATAAAAACATCCATTCCTGCAATTGGATTATTATCCCCATCAGTAACAGTTCCGTTAATCTCAGCCGCAGCATCAAGGAATGTAAAGTTATTTCCTTCATACAGAGTTTTATCTCCGGCATCTAATGTTAATTCAATTCGACCGGGTGATTGTATAGCCGGACTGAATTTACTGGCATTATCTATTCTTATTCTCCAGGGATTTCCAGTAGTATCTCCATCCATTTTTATTGAGTAGTTACCACCCGCATCAGTTACTGCACCCCAGAATTTACCTTGATCGTCGCTGCTGTTTTCAATTGAAACAACAAGATATTGTGCGGTTTGACCGGAAGGTGGAGTAACAGTTCCCGTGATTGTAAAAACCGGTGAACTTAATGGAGTAACAGTTCCTGTGATAGCCAGAGTACTTCCGTTATTTTTAAACAACATGATATACTCGGAAGGTGCCAGACCAACAGGCATTCCAAAACTAATATGACCATTGACTAGACCATCCATATCTGGTGGTCCGTCAAAACCACCTTGTCCATCTATCTGATAGAATGCCTGCCAAAGGAAATCTGGTCCATCAATAATTTGATTAGCATTTGCATCTATCCATATTTCCAGATCGGCTCTATCACCAACTGGAAGGTCGTAGCTCCATTGAATCATGCCCCCGGATTCCATTGTAAAATGGGTATCAGATCCATTTACAAGGAGATTTGTAATTTGAGCATAGATATTTGTAGTGTAGATAATAAACACTACAACAAAACACTGTAACAATGTTTTCATAATATCACCTGTTAAGTTGTTTATAATTTTGAATATAGTTCTGCTTGTCTTATTAATATAGAGAGGATAATTGCGAGGCAGAGGTTTCATTCTCTTATTGATCAATTCTTTATCATAAAGTTCGAAACTAACCATTCACTGATTAGTTTATTCAGACTTAAACATTTTAATTGATATCACTTGCACAATAAAAGTGCCATTAAATTGGTACTCAAAATTATTTCATTTTTTTGAAATTGTAAATGTTTTAATAAGTATAATTGTCAATCAGCACTATGATAAGTAATAAATAATAAAGGTAGGCTAATAATTACTTGCGTGCTAACAAATTATTAGACGACCTAAAACTAAATCTTTAAATTCTCACCTTCAGATTTAGCAATAACCACTGTACCGCAGGTATCACTAAAAACATTAACAACTGTGCGGCACATATCAAGAATTCTATCTACAGCAAGAATTAATCCCACACCCTCTAAAGGCAGGCCAACAGCAGTTAACACCACAGACATCATTACAAGCCCTGCCATTGGAATTCCTGCTGCACCAATTGAAGCAAGTAAAGCTGTTACTACAACAATCAATTGCTGCACAAACCCCAATTCAATTCCATAAGCCTGTGCAATAAACATTGCGGCAACACATTCATACAGTGCTGTGCCATCCATATTAATTGTTGCCCCAAGAGGAAGAACAAAGCTTGAAATTTTATTTGACACTCCGGCATTATTTTCAACAGCGTCAATCGTAAGAGGTAGTGTTGCCGATGATGATGAAGTTGAAAATGCTGTTATGATTGGAAGAGACATCGCTTTGAAATGATGTAACGGATTTACATTACCAATAAATTTTAAGATTAAAGGTAGTGTTATAAAAAAATGGATACCTAATCCTGTAAGAACTGTTAGCATATAAATTCCAAGATGCTGAACCATACTTAGCAACTTATTTTTGTCAGAAGCCTGATCAGCAACTACGCCGGTAACAATTCCAAAAATACCAAGTGGTGCAAACTTTATAATAAATGATGTTAACTTCATCATAACTTCAAAAACAGAATTGAAAAGATTGATCATAAAATCTGAGTATTTACTTTGAACTCGTGGAATAAAAAATCCGATGAGTATCGCAAAGAAAATAATCGCAAGCATATCTGCTGAAGCAAAAGCATTAAATACGTTGGTAGGAATCATCCTTAAAATAATATCACCCAAAGAACCAGTTGATGACGTTAACTCCGGAACATCCATTCTAAAACCAAGATTAGCGCCAACACCCGGTTGAATAATATCTACCAACAATAACCCTGTAAAGATAGCAAATACACTTGTAGTTATGTAATAAGTAATTGTTTTTATACCGAGCCTACCCAAGCTGCCTGTGCTTCCAAGATTTGTAACTCCAGATACAATTGAAGAAAACACCAGCGGAACTATTATCATTTTAAGTGCGCGAAGAAAAAGATCACCGAGCCATCTTACATAACCTGCGTGTTCTGGAATTGATATTCCAAGAATTATTGCAAGAACGAATGCAATTAGTATTTGCCAGTGTAATTTTAGTTTAAGCATAATTTTTATCTTGTTCAGTGTTTAATGTTCAATTGTAAATGAATTATAAAATATTTTTTAAAATCTCATCACAGACTGCATAGCCTTTTGAAGTAAGCTTTATACAATTGTTATCAATTGATAAATGATGTTCGTTCTTCAGTAATTCAAAATATGAATAATTCTTTTTAATCCAATCGTCAGAAAATCTTTTTCTGTAATCATTCAAATCCAAACCCCAACTGCGTATTGCGAGCATTACATATTCATCGTGCATTTGTTCTTCAGAAATTATTTCCGAATTCATAATTGCATGGTTATTCAATTCTATTTCTGAAATATATTTTTTAAGACTTGAGTAATTCCACCAGCGTTTTCCATCAACAAAAGAATGCGATGAAGTTCCGAAACTTAAATAATCTCTGTATCTCCAATAAGCGTTGTTATGAACACATTCAAATCCAGGTTTTGTAAAGTTAGAAACCTCGTATTGATAAAAACCTTTTGAGATAAGAAAGTTAATGGTTGTTTCATAAAGATCAGCATCAAAATCATCATCTTGCAATTTAACTTTTTTATCGAGGACAAGTTTGTTTAGAATTGTTCCTCTCTCAAGGATTAAGCTGTAAGTTGAGATATGTTTTATTGGAAGTGTAATCGCTGTTTCAAGATTGATAATCCATTTTTCTTTTGTTTGATTTGGCAGATTAAAAATCAGATCAACACTAATATTTTCAAAGCCAACATCTGCTGCATTAAAAACAGTATTAATTGCCGTTTGCCTGTCGTGGATACGGGTTAAAAATTTCAAATCCTCTTCATCAAAAGATTGAATTCCAATGCTTATGCGGTTTATCCCAGCATCTTTAAATTCTTTTAATTTTGATTTATCAACCGTGCCGGGATTTGTTTCCATAGTAATTTCAGCATTATCGGAAAGAGTGAAATATTTTTTTAGATGTAAAATAATTTCTTCTAAGTAAGCCGGACTCATAAGCGAAGGTGTTCCGCCACCGAAAAATATGGAAGAAAAAAATCTTTGTTCTGAATAAAGATTAGAGAAATACTCAATTTCTTTTTTCAAAGCATTCAGGAATGTTGGGATATTATCAGAAGTGATGATAGAATAGAAATCACAATAGATGCATTTATGATCACAAAAGGGGATATGAATATATAGTGCGCTTTCTTTCAAATAAATTCTGACACGAAAATTAAGGCTGCCTTAATTAAATAATTTTAAGACAGCCCTTTCTCTGATTAATATTTATTTCAGTTTTATCTCTGTTAAGAACTGAATTTTACCTGTAATAAAAAACGGTGGACCATCATTATCTCCGGCATTATTAACAGTAAGTTCAGCTCTAAAGCAATTATTCTGCTGATGATTTTTCAAGTATTCATTGATGTTATTTATTTCCTGCTGCGTTAATTCAATCTTTAAAGGATTGTTAATATAGTTTGCAGCAACAAAAGTTGGAATTACATAATCAAATAGAAGAGTAACCCCATCAGATTCGAATATTCTAAGAGTAAGATTTGTTCCGCTTAATCCATTTGAAGCACTTATGGTTGTGTATGCAGCAGTCACATATTTTATTTCTTCGATATCATCCTGGTTATCGTTATAATCGTCTTCGTCAGAAAGACAAACATCGCTTGTAACTGTTATGTTTGGTCCAACTCCAAAAGTATTTAATTCCGTATCAATACTCAGAGTAATATATCTTGATTCAAACGGATCACAGCCATTAAGTGATAATGTAACAGCAATAAATAAAGCGGCAATTATGAATTGAATTATCTTTTTCATTTTCTGACTCCTTTAAAAATCTAATGATAAACCAGCTGAGAAAGTAGTGAATTTGGTTACATTCATATCAGCATTGATCACAAAAACGCCAAGTTTGATTGCTCCACCAAGAGTAAACCTTACGCTATTATCACCGTCAATTTCAAGATCTTGTTTTCCTACAAACTCGGGATAAAATTCATTTGGATCACTGAAATAATATCCCAAATCCATTGAAGTGGATTCATATTGTAATCCGCCATAAACTATAAAAGTACCTATAAAAGTTTTGCTGGCATGCACATTAAAAGCAAAATTATTTGAAGTGATCTTTCCATACTCATCTATCTCATCACCCTGATACTCTATATTTAATTTATTGTACAAAAGCTGAACAGAAATATCCAGAGGCAAGAGCGGAAAATGGCTGCTGATTTCATGTTTTAGTCCGATGCCAAATAAACCTGCTTTTGCATCATCGAATTTTGTTGTTGGGAAAAATCTTAACATTAATTCTGTATTATATAAACTTCCAGCAATCTGATAGATTCCTAATGGAACAGCTTTTAATGCCAGACCGGTTGGATAGACAACAAAGCCTTCATCACTTAAAAAATAACTGCCTCTGTTTCCAAAAACAGTTGCAGATGGTTCTACATTACCCACTCCCTCCAATCTGGGATTTGGAGTAAATGTTTTCTGATCATCCGGAACCACAGACCACATAGCCACTATGCTGAACTTAAATCCAAATGTATTGGAAACATCAGCAGAAAAATAATTTCCTGTATTAAAATATGTTCCAAGGTAAGTAGAAAGTGGTTTTATGTACTGAGAAGCTTCAAAGGGAGGTAAATCATTTACTTTAATTCCACCCTGTGCGAGCAGAGCAGATGATCCTGTTAACAGAGCAAAAATAAACAACACCAAAAGTTTTTTCATTTTCAACTCCTTTCAATCAGAATTTGTGTTACAAACTTTCTAAATAATCTTTGCTAAAACAAAGAGTTTAATTTTTATTTTTAATTAATTGTTTTGCACTTTCAATACTTGCCGGAGTTAAAACCTCGCCGCTAAGCAGTTTGGCAATTTCTTTTATCTGCTCTTCACTGTTAAGTTTTTTAATAAAACTAACGGAACGATTGTCGGAAAAAGTTTTCTCAACCGTGTAGTGATGATCTGCCATCCCTGCAATTTGAGGAAGATGAGTTATACAGATAATCTGATGGAATGAAGCTAATTCCTTTAAAGCTGCACCAACTTTTTGTGCAATTCTTCCGCTTACACCGGTATCGATTTCATCAAAAATAAGTAATGGCAGCTTATCATTTTTAGCAAGAATCGTTTTCAGAGAGAGCATTATGCGCGATATCTCCCCTCCGGAAGCAACTTTGGTAAGCGGCTTTAAATCTTCGCCGGCGTTTGTGCTTATATAAAACTCAACTTCGTCAATTCCGTTTTCTGAACAGTGATATTTTTTGTTTTTAACCAGGACGAAATTGCCGTTGTTACCGTCAGTTTCTGAAAGAACAAAATTGACCTTAAAATCCGCATTAAGTATGCCAAGTTGGAATAATACTTTCTTTACTTCGGCTTCAACTTTTAATGCTTGTTTTTTGCGTAAAGAAGAAAGAGACTCAGCTGCAAGTCCCGCCTCTCTTCTTAGTCTGTCTATTTCTTTTTCAATTTTACTTATTTCATCAGCAAAATTTTCCGCAAGATTTAACTCCTTTGTGATGCGCTCTTTATGTTCAAGAACTTTTTGAATCGAACCGCCATACTTTTTCTTGAGTAAATTTATTGCACCAAGCCTCTCTCTTTTTTCTTCAACCTCTGCCGGATTTATTTCAATTTTGGATTTGTATGCTCTTAATGAAGATGCGAGTTCCTTCAAAATTGCCAAAGCAGAATCGCATTCACCTTCAGATTCAAAAAAAGTTTTATCAATATCTGCAAGTTGATTTAACTTGTGTTTTATTTCTCCCAGCAATTCTATTACAGAGTTTTCATCATCATAAAGTTTTGCATAAACATCATCACTTAAGCTCATAAGTTTTTCAGAGTTTTCTAAAATGTTAAGTTCAGACAATATGTTTTCATCTTCGTCAGGTAAAGGGTTTACACTTTCAATTTCTTTAAGCTGAAAAAAGTAAATTTCTTTTTTTTCTTGTAACGATTGCTCGCTTGTGATCAACTCTTTAAGCTCGCCACTTTTTTTCTGTAGTTGAGAATAAAGAGAAAAATAATTTTCAACTAAATTTTCATTGTTTCCAAATTCATCCAGGAATTCCAGATGAGTCTCCGTTCGCAGCAATGACTGATGTTCGTGTTGACCATGTAAATCAACCAGCAGATTGCCGAGTTCTTTAATTGTGTTTAATGGAACAGGTGAGTCATTAATAAAACATCTGTTAGATCCTTTAAGGGATATCTCTCTCCGGATAATTAATTCAGGCTGCGTCTCAATATCATTTTCGATAAGAAAAGATTTTACTTTTAAATTGTTCTCAACATCAAAAATACCTTCTACAAAGGATTTTTGTGCTCCTTTTCTTACTACTTCTGTTGATGCACGTTCGCCCAGTAATAAACTCATTGCATCAATTAATATAGATTTGCCTGCACCGGTTTCTCCGGTGATAATGTTTAATCCTTTGCCAAACTCGATATTAATGTGATCTATGAGTGCGTAGTCTTTTACTTCTAATGATTTGAGCATCGTAATGATGAAATTGTTGGCAGAAAAATAATGAAGATTGAGATTAAGAGCGAGAGTGTTATTTAGAAAAATTTATTTGAATTTCTTAGCGTGCTTTGCGAAAGCCTTTGTGATCTTTGAATAAACCTAATTTTAAATCATTTCAAGCGAAGTCAGCTAAGACAACAAAGTCAAAAACGCAAAATTACTTCAGCAGTATCATTTTCTTTGATTCAACAAAATCTCCTACCTGCAAGGTATAGAAATATATTCCTGAAGCTAAATTGAGCATTGTGAATTGTACATTGTGCATTCCTGCTGGTTTGTATTCATCAACTAATTTAGCAACTTCATTTCCAAGAATGTCATAGACCTTTAAAGTTTGCCAACTGCTGACAGGAGACTGCCAACTGATTTTGGTGCTTGGGTTAAATGGATTGGGATAGTTTTGATAAAGTTCAAACCCATTAGGTGTGTTTCCCGAGGCATAATCAACATCAGTTGAAATGCCCATATAGTCCATAACTCCTCTCAAAATTGCATTGGCAGTTGAATCGTAGTAATTGCTGGTGCAGGAGTAACGATACTTGTCTTCATAAGTAAGTGCCATTACGCTTTCGCCGTAGTTTAGCCAAAGCCAGCTCTCAGGATATTGCTGAGGTGTTCCGTTTGTCCAGCTTACATAATAATTCCAGTTTTCAATTCCAGTTGGAAAATAATTTCTAATAGATCCAATAAAGTTTTTTTCTTTGGCAGTAAACGGAATAGATGTACCATTTTCATGATGATAAACAAAATATCTTGCACAAAGTGATGATGAGTGCATATTCAACATTACTTCAATCGGATTTGGTTTTGCTAAAAGATCTGTAAAGCTTGCCTTTAATGCAGCTACCTCTGGTTGATTTGGGATTGTGTACCAATTGCTTTCCAAATCTATGTTGTTAGCATTTTGTCTTGTCTTTTCTAACTCAACTCCATCCGGATTAAGCATTGGGATAATATAAAAAACGCAATTACTTCTGATTCCTTGGGCAAGCTCACTTTCAGATAGCAGGATTTTTATCATTTCTCTTGTTACCCAAAATCCTTCAGTTTCCTGAGGGTGTGTTCGAGCGTGAATGTGAATTGTTCTTTTTGCAGAAATATTATCAGGATCTCCACTTATTGTTAATCTCCATAGTGGTCTTTGCTGAACACTTAATCCTATCGAATCAACCTTTACATATTGACTTTGTTTCCAGTTGTTCAATTCTATAAGAAGACTATCATATCCGTAATCCCATTTGGCGGAAAGAGTTTTGTTTAATTCTGAATTTTCTTGATCAACATATCCACATTTATCAATTTCCATCAATTTTCCCTGAACATATACTCTATCCTGCGGTTTGATAAAAAAACTACAAAGAAGGAAAACCAAGGTAATAAAATTGATTGAGCTGATAATTCTAATTTTCATATAATTTGTCTTTATAATTTTATGTACCTCTTAAAAGATAAAATCTTGATTGATTAAAACAAAAATATCAGAATTATATTTTTCTGATTGCCAAATATCACTTGCTTGTTTATGTTTACAATATGTTAATCCGATATCCAAAAATATTTTTATTATTATCCTGTTTTGTGATTATATCTCTTCATAAAAATGCTTTAGCCCAGGATATTTTATTTAATCAATTAAATGTAGAAAATGGATTATCAAACAATAGCGTAAACTGTTTGATCGAGGACCGCTCAGGATTTATCTGGTTTGGAACCGACGATGGTCTAAACCGTTTTGATGGATACGACGTAAAAATATTCAGGCATATTGAAAATGAACCTGAAAGTATTTCTGATAATGGAATATGGACCTTATTTGAAGATGATGATGGATATTTGTGGATCGGAACAAAAGCAGGTGAGTTAAATCGTTACAATCCTTTTTTGGATAAATTTGAATACTGGCACTTGGATCCGGATAATACAAGTGAAAACAGCATAACTTGTATTTATGTTGATAAGAAAAAAAACATCTGGGTTGGCACTTATAAAAATGGTTTGTATCAGTTTGACCCAGAGAAAAAAAAAATTAATAACTGGAAATACAATCCAAAAGACCAGAGCAGCATTAGTAATAATTATATCACTGGTATTGCCGAAGATCAGGAAAATAATTTATGGATAAGTACATACCATGGAATAAATAAATTTAATTCCGCAAAAACTTCAAATTCATTTAGAAGATTTTATTCTGATAAAAACGATAACAATACAATAAGCAATAACTTAATTTGGAATATTATACCATCAAAAAAAAACCCTCACCTTTTGTGGATAACTACTGCCAGCGGACTATGTTATTACAATACTGAAAAATCCGAATTTGGAAGAGTAAATTTTCAGGAAGATAAACAATTACAGTTTGGAAATAGTATTGCCTCTATAATTGAAGAGGAGAAGGGTGAAGATAATATATACTGGATTGGAACTTATGCCGGCTTAGTAAGACTCGAAGCTAAAAATAATAAAGTTCAAAGGTTTGTAAGCGAAAAAGGTAACACGCGTAGTTTAATCAGCAATCAGATTAACGAGATGATTAAAGATCGATCTGGTGTAATATGGATTGCTACACAAAACGGAGTCAACTACTTTTCAAGGAAAGAACTAAGGTTTAACAATGTTTTTTCAGACTATTTTATACCACACAAACTAAAAGACTTTAATAATTATGATATTACTTCCATCGAACAAAATGAAGATGAATATCTCTTAATTGGCTCTCACGATGGACTGTTTCTGTTTGACAGAAAGAATAATTCAACTACTTCTTTTCGCGAGGTTAATGCCTGGTCACTATGCAATCGAGGTGGAAATAAATTTTGGATAGGAACTTATGGACAGGGGTTTAAAGAGATCAACGTTAACAACAAGTCAATAAATCAAATAGAAATAAAAAGTGATATTATTCTTCCATCATTTTACAGATATGTAAAATCAATCTGCCAGGATAAAAACGGTATTGTGTGGATAGGATTTTGGGGAAGCGGACTTGTAAGGTATAATCCCTTTAAAGATGAATTTAATACCTGGATTAATGATAATAACGATCCTTTTAGTTTGAGTTATAATGATATCTGGTCAATCATAGAAGACAGGTTTGGAAACATCTGGATTGGTACAAATGGCGGGGGTTTAAATTTATATGATAAGGGCACAGATAAATTTATAAGGTTTTCTTACACAACGGATAAAAATAATTTAAGCAGTAATACAATTTATACTTTGTACGAAAGCAAAAATCAGAATGTAAATGATAAAACAACTTCAACAATAATATGGGTTGGCACTGCTTATGGATTGAATAAACTCGTTTTTAATAATTTTGAACTGATTACTAATAACAAAAATCTGAATTTATCAGTTAAAGTTTACACGGTTGAAAATGGTTTGCCCGATAATTCTATCAAGTCTATTATAGAAGATGATGAAGGAAACTTATGGATAGGAACCAGTAATGGTCTATCAAAATTTAATCCATTAACTGAAAAATTTATCAATTTCTCTAATGCTGATGGATTAAACGGAAATGATTTTAATTCTGGCGCGGTAATAAACACCAGAGGTGGAGTAATACTTTTGGGAAGCAGTAAAGGTTTTAACATTTTCAATCCATTAGAAATTGAACAATCAAAATATCAACCGCCGGTTATGATAACAGATTTTCAACTTTTTAATAAATCTGTTCGCTTAAGCAATGATGAATCGCCGCTAAAGAAGAACATCATATATTCAAACCAAGTATTACTTGCACACGATCAGAACATCTTCTCTTTCCAATTTACTGCACTGGATTATAACTCGCCTCAGTCTGTAAAATATGCTTATAAAATGGAAGGTTTTGATGATGAGTGGGTTTATGCCGGATCCAGAAGATATGCAGCTTATACAAACTTGGCTCCGGGTAATTATAAATTTATGGTTAAATCAACCAATAGTGATGGAGTGTGGAATGAAAATTATGCATCAATAAATGTAATTATAAACCAACCCTGGTGGAAAACCGGTTGGGCTTATTTTTTGTACTTTGTAATTATAATTCTGGGGCTCTTTGCAATCAGAAGATTCGAATTAAACAGAACTAAACTCCGTAATGAGCTTAAGATGAGGCAATTCGAAGCACAAAAAATTAAGGAAATAGAAAATGTGAAATCAAGATTCTTTGCAAATCTTTCTCACGAATTCAGAACACCTTTGATGTTGATAAAAGGACCTGTTGAACAATTAAAAGAAGGAAAAGCAAATGGAAATATTTCTGAGTATTACGATTTGATTCATCGTAACACAGAAAAACTTCACACTCTTATTGATCAGCTGCTTGAATTAACACAGCTGGAAGCTGAAACAATTCCTGTTAAAGCTCGCAAAGAAAATATTGTCACGATTTTAAGAGGCATATTCTATTCATTCAAAACCTTTGCTGATCAGAAGAATATTGCTCTTGATTTTTCATCTTATGATACAACAATTTGTACCTGGGTTGATAGAGACAAACTGGAAAAAGTAATTAATAATTTACTTTCAAATGCTGTTAAGTTTACTCCGGAAGGCGGGCTGATATCTTTTTATATCTTAAAAAATAAAATTGATGAAAATGAATTTGCAGAGATTAAAATATCTGATACCGGAATAGGAATTCCAAAAGAAAAACTCAATCAGATTTTTGACCGTTTCTATCAGGTTGATGATTCTTCTGGTAGAAACTATGGTGGTTCTGGAATAGGTTTATCTCTCGTTAAAGAACTTGTTGATCTGCATAAATGGGGTATAGAAGTAGAAAGTGAAAAAGGGAAAGGCACAACTTTTATTTTAAGTATACCATTGAGTGATAATTATCTTTCAGAAAATCAAATTATACGGGAATATAATACTGAAATTGATGGAAGTAATAAAAAATTATCTGAAATTGAATCATTAGGTAGAGTTAAAGTTGATAATGGGAATTATTCACCCCAAACAGAAGTTAATAATTCAAATCCGACAATACTGGTTGTTGAAGATTCTTCAGATGTCAGAGAGTACATTGTTTCGTTATTGCATAATGACTATAAAATTATTCAGGCTGAAGATGCCGAGGCAGGATTAAAAAAGGCAATTGATCTAATGCCTGATTTAATTTTAAGTGATATTATGATGCCCGGAACTGATGGTTTAGAATTTTGCCGGCAGATTAAAACCAATTTACAAACAAGTCATATTCCAGTAATTTTACTTACGGCAAAAGTATCACAGCAAAATAAAATTGAAGGTCTGGAAACAGGAGCAGACGATTATGTAACAAAACCTTTTAACTTTAAAGAACTTTCTTTAAGAATAAAAAATCTAATTGAGCAGAGAAAAAAACTAAAAGAAAAGTTTTCCAAAGAAATTAAAATCGAGCCCGAAAAGGTTACAGCCAACCCACTTGATAAAGAATTTTTAGAAAAGGCACTGTTAGTTGCAGAGAAAAATATTTTCGATCTTACTTTTGATCTTGAGTTTTTCGCAAAAGAAATGTTTTTAAGCCGCAGTCAGCTTCATAGAAAAATGGTTGCAATAACAGGGCAGGCACCGGGTGAATTTTTAAGAATATTCAGACTAAAAAAAGCTGCACGGTTATTACAGGAAAAGAAGCTGAGCGTTACACAAGTGGCTTTAGAAGTTGGTTTTAGTAGTCCTTCTCATTTTACAAAAGCATTCCAGCAATATTTTAATTGTCTCCCTTCAGAATTTACCGTGCAAAATAATCTAAAGTAAACTTTCCACATTAAAAACCCAATTTTGCAACAAAATCACTAAACTTTGCAACAAAAAAGACATTTGCCCCTTAAACAAAACACTATTTTAGCATAAGGTTTTAGATAACTAATCCGATTTATTTATAAACCATATTCAATCCTATCTACTTAAAAAAATTTAATTACAGGAAAGTAATACCTGTTGAAAATATTTAACAAAAAAAAGATGTCCGGAGTATTGCAACAAATATCAGAAAATGAAATAAAGAAAAAAGAAAAACTTTTTTCGATGGGATTTTATATTTCAGTAACTCTGGTAGTTTTTTGTATTGTGCTAATAATACTTAGTCTGGTCTTGTAAATCAATTAAAATTTTATATCTGAATAAAATGATTAAACTGCAAAAATATTTTTTTCATCTGATATACATTCTATTGATGATCGTTCTACTATTATTTACTAAGAAAATTCATATTTAATCAATTTATTTAATAACCATATCAAAGGAGATACTAAAATGAAAAATTTTTTTCATTTACTCGCTATAATAATTTTGCTGTTTTCTTGGCAAAGAACATCGATTGCACAACAGAATTCAAATTTTTCTGTTAACAATATAAATGTTGCTTTTCCGTTTTTTGATAACGTGGAAGACACCTCTTTATCTACCACATACTGGCAAAGAAATTCTGCGGAGTGGAAAATGGTAAGCGCCACCTCTAAAAGTGGAGCTAATGTTTGGTCAATGCTCCCCACTACAGGCAGTTATGTTTATTTAACATTAGCTTCTGGTATTGATCTCTCATCGGCACCAAATCCATATTTTTCTTTTTGGACAAGAAAATCTGATGGTGGAACAGGAGCCTTTTCACTTGAGGTTTCAACTAACGGTGGAACAAATTGGACTGCTATCTCACAGCTAAGTTTTAATGGTACCCAGTATCGACGTTTTCAATCATCACTTAATAGTTATAGACAGGCAAATGTTCTGTTAAGAATAGGTTTTTATGCTCCTTATGGTGGTACGTACTATTTAGATGACATAACAATTGATAATGCTCCAACACCACAATCTCTTGTATTATCAAATCCAAATAATAATGGAATGAAAATTTCCTGGGGTCAATCCACCGCAGCAGACTTTTTTAAGTATCGTGTAATCATTTCAAACACTGCCTCAGATGTTAATGATTATAATGTTGCATCAAGCATATCTGGAAACAGCGAAACAAGAGTTTTTGATTTCTTTAACAAATCAACCATTGATACAATTATACCGGACTTGACATTTACAAATAAACTATATTATGCTAAAATATATGAACAGGATAGTCAGGATTTAATTAATCAAGGCTCAGATAGAGCAGATTTATCAACAACCTTTACAGTAACATCTGAAACTGCGCCATTCGTACAGAATTTTGAAGGTTCTCATAAATTGGCAGCAGACCTGCCGTGGGCTGTAACAAGCGATGATGCCGGAGAAACGGGACACAGTGCTTCAAATGCTTATGAAGATAGCCCAAATGGTAATTATCCCAACAACGCAGATAGAAGATTGGTAATGCAAGTCAATTTTTCTGGTGTACAAAGACCATTGTTAAAATTCAATCATAAATATTCTTTCGAGCAAGGTAGTGACTTTGGAAATCTGGATATATCTAAAGACAATATAAATTGGACAACTATTGCAAGTTTTACTGGTAATAGTGGTGGTGAATGGGAAAGCAGAACCTACGATATTGGAATATTAAAAGAAAATGCAACAGGTTTTATTAGATTCAGGACAGTATCAAATGGCTCCAATACGCAAGATGGCTGGCATATAGATGACATTGAGGTTTTTGCTAATAATAACACCACAGCTTTTCCATTTTTTGATAATGCTGATATAGATACATCATCTAAAAAAGCTTGGACTGCTGGATCACTTCAATTAAAAATTGCTAATGATCACACTGGTGGCGGACAGGTTTGGGCATTGGGTCCATCAGGTGGTAGTTATATTTATCTAACACTTGCAGGTAGAATTAATCTTTCGAGTGCAACTAATCCATACATCTCTTTATGGGCTAAAAAAGCAAATGGTGGAACAGGCGCATTATCAATAGAAGTATCTAATGATGGTGGATTAACTTGGGCTGCTATTTATCAACCAAGCTTTAATGGAACACAATACAAAAGATTTCAGGCATCTCTAAATAACTATCGACAGGCAAATGTGCTGATCAGAATTGGTTGCTATGCCCCTTATGGTGATACGTATTATCTTGATGATATTCTAATCGATAATGCTCCATCACCAAGATCACTTACTCTTCTTACGCCAACAAACAATGGATTAAAAGTTAAATGGGGTGAATCCACTGCACCTGACTTTAAATTCTATAGAGTTGTATTGACAACTAACACAAGTACTGTTAATGATTATTTTGCTGAAGTCTCGACATCTCAAAGAACTGAAACAAGAGTGTTTGATATATTTAACAAAGCAACAATAGAAACTACTTTGACTGATTTAAGTTTTGCTAACACGATGTATTATGCAAAAATTTATGAAACTGATACTCAGGAACTTATTAATCAAGGTTCGGATAGGGCTGATCTTTCCACCTCATTTATTGTTACTACAGAGACAGCTCCGTTTATTCAAACTTTCGAAAATACATTTGGCTGGGCTGCCGATTTACCCTGGGGTGTTACCAACTCCGAGGCATCTGAACCGGGTCATAGCCCTTCATTTGCTCTTGAAGATAGTCCAAATGGAAATTATCCTCCAAACGCAGATAGACGTTTAGTTGTAAGAATTAATACAACCGGGGTACAAAAACCAATGCTAAGATTTAATCATAAATATAACTTTGAACCAAACGCAGACTATGGATACATAGATTATTCCGTAGATAATACAACCTGGACTACAGTAACCGGTTTTACAGGTAATACTGCCGGACAATGGGAACAAAGAGTTTTTGATGCCAGAGCATTAAAGCAGCAAAATATTGCTTATGTAAGATTTAGAGTTACCTCAAACGGAAATAATAATTTAGACGGCTGGCATCTTGATGATGTAGAAATATTTAATAATTCAAAAGGACAGCCTATTCCAATTCTTGATGGTGCCGAAGTAGATTCAGTCTCCAGGAAATACTGGATTGCAGGACAGTGGGAAATTAAACCACTTAATGCCCGCACGGGTGATTATGTTTGGGCTTTAGGTCCGTCTGCAGGCAGTTATAATTATTTAACAGTAGATGGATACCAAAATTTTTCCAGCTCCCCAAATCCCTATTTATCCTTCTGGGTGAAAAAAGCTAATGGTGGTACCGGCGCTTTAAGTGTTGAAGTTTCTAATGACGGCGGGTTCAACTGGACAAACCTGGCACAACCTAGTTTTAGTGGCAACACATATAAAAATTACTCTTATTCATTAAAAAACTATAAACAAAACAACGTTGTACTAAGAATTGGCGCTTACTCTCCATATGGTGATACTTATTTAATTGATGATATTGAAATAGCAGATTCAACCGGATATACTGGTGTGGAAGATTTAGCAGGAATTACTCCTGATAATTTTGAGTTAAGTCAGAATTATCCAAATCCATTTAATCCATCAACTACTATTAGATACGCCCTACCATCTGAGAGTAAAGTTACTATTACTATCTTCAATTTACTCGGACAGGAAGTTGCTTCTTTAGTTAATGATGTTAAATCATCCGGTTATCACGAAGTTATCTTTAAAGCATCTGATTTGTCCTCAGGTGTTTATCTCTACAAGATTAGTGCAATATCAACTATTGATTCTAAAGAATTTAGCAGTACAAAAAAACTTATTCTGCTTAAATAAATTAAATTTATATAAGGAGGCAAATTTGAAGACCGCAAACAAGGCGGTCTTCTTTTTATCTAGGTATTTTTTATAAATACATTAAACTGAGATTATGAATTAACATTTTAATTAAGTAATAAAATTAATAACTCGTTTATCAGGAATTAAATATGAAACCCTTATACATTTTTTTCTTTTCTTTTGTTATTACTGTAACAACAGTACAAGCTCAATTAAACTTTGTAGTAAACTCACTTTCAGATGATGAAGATGCATACGCATTTGATAATCCGGATACAAATTTAGATGAATCTTCAGATGGCATTTGCCGGGATGCTAAAGGCAGATGCACATTAAGAGCAGCAATTGAAGAGGCGGAGATTATGGGTCAAACTGTCAGCATAACATTCAGTGCTTCAGGGACAATCGACCTAATGGATTTAATATATCTTCCTGATGGTACTGTAATCGATGGTAATAACCAGATAACATTGTCCCATCCCATAATAACATTGTTGTTAGAAAACAATTGTACAATCCAAGGATTAAAGATAACAAACTCAATGGTGGGTTTAGAAATTAATGGCTCTAAAAATAAAATTGGTACTACAACCGGAAATTATAATGAATTTGTTGATTGCATGACTGCAATATCAATAAATGGAGACGATAATGAAATACTAAATAGTTTCTTTGGAATTACATTCTCGGGCTCACTTCAACCTTGCAGTACGGGAATAATTATATCAGGAAATTATAATCAGGTTGGTAGAGGAGATATAGATGCATCAAATATTTTCTGCGGTAGTACGATTGCCGGGATTATTATTGGAACCGGTGAAGGAAATATCGTTGAAGGGAATTACATCGGGACGAATATTGATCAGCAAACCGGTTTAGGCAATGCAATAGGAATTTCAATCTCCTCTGATAATAATTTGATTGGAGGTAGTGGGGCATTTTCAACAAATGTAATTTCAGGAAACCAGATTGGAATTGCAATTGCGGCTGCGCCTCCGGATTTATATTCTGATAATAATTTAATTGTTAATAACATTATAGGACTTAGTAAATTCGAGAATGCTGCTATTCCTAACAACAATGGAATAAGTATTACAAATGGAGTAACTAATGCGAAAATTTATGATAATGTAATTTCAGGTAATACTAATGTTGGAATAGGGATTTTCGGTTATGATGATGAAAGTTATACGTCAGGACATCAGATTTACAGAAATAAAATCGGCATAAATAAAAGCGGTGTTCAGTACGCTAACAATGTTGGTGTTTCGATAATCGGAAATGTGGGACAGGTAACCATTGGTGTAAACCAGGCAGACGAACTTCATCCTAATACAATTGTCGGAAATAGTGAAACAGGAATTGAAATAGAATCATTTGGCAGTTTCTCTCCTTCAAGAATAGGATTTAGAAAAAATCTTATTTACCAGAATAGTTTAATTAATCTTTACATGGATGCACAGTCCAATAACGGATTGAGTGCACCACAGGGCTTATCATTTAACGGAAATACTCTGACCGGTACGCATCCGATATCAGGGATGATAATTGATGTATATCGTGCAAACAATATTGAACTTGCCGCCTCGGCTTATGAATGGCTCGGGTCAACAACAACAGATGCAAGCGGTGCATTTTCTTTCTTAATCAGTGATCCCTCAGTTCAGGTAGTCACTTTAACGGCAACAAAACCCTTATTAGGTACAACATTGATCTTACCCCCTAAAAGTACACATTAAGTTAAGCAACTTTTTCAATTAATT
>CAZCJF010000006.1:0-122043 GCA_964499095.1 uncultured Ignavibacteriaceae bacterium | reverse complement strand
CCAAGAAGTCTGAACGCCTCTGTAACTTCTTCTTTATTAAAAGCACGCTGATATCCAACAATTGGAGAATCATTAAATCCCTTACTTTTTACTTTATATCTGAAAGTAGATTTTCTTTCAATTTTTTTTATTCGATAGTTATTCTTCTGAGCAATCTCTTTAATCTGATTTTTCACTCCCCAATAATTTTCCTGAGAAATGACTCCTGTAATAACCTGACCGTCTAATTTTTGTGCAGTGAACTTTACTTCTACCATCTGTATCTTTGTTTAACGAAATAGTTTAAAATCCTAGAACAATTTAGTTATAAAAATTTCAAATAGTAACAATTTGGCTGGTTTGAATCATTTACAAATGGTCAGAGTATCAAACCCTGCGCCAAGTTAATGTTCAATTATGTAGGATTTTACTACAATAAAAAATTTTTTTAATAAAAAGAGAAAAAATGAAGTATTCTAATAGAGCCATTATAATTCTGATATTTATTTGCCTAACTAATTATGCACTATTCTCACAAATAGTCTCAGTTAAAGACAAAAACACACTAGAGCCGTTAGAATTAGTCTCAGTTTTTAATGTCAATCCCAACCGCTCATTAATTTCAAATCAAAATGGTATAGTGGATATTAGTCGTTTGGATACCAGTAAAACCATAGTATTTCAATTAGTTGGCTATAAGCGATCTGAATATTCTTTTGATGAAATAAAAAGAAATAATTTTATTGTTTTAATGGAACCATCTATTATTTCGATTGAAAACATCATTGTAAGTGCAAACAGATGGGATGATGTAAAGACTGAAATTCCAAATACGGTTCAAATAATATCACCATTTGAAGTAAGTTTACAAAATCCACAGACCACAGCAGATATGCTAGGAATGTCTGCGAACGTATTTATTCAAAAAAGTCAGTTGGGTGGTGGAAGTCCGATGATAAGAGGTTTTGCTACAAACAGACTTTTGATATCAGTTGATGGAGTAAGAATGAATACTGCAATTTTCAGAAGCGGAAATTTACAAAATGTTATCTCACTTGATGCAAATACTTTAGAGAACACAACAATAATTTTTGGACCCGGTTCTGTTATTTATGGAAGCGATGCCATTGCCGGTGTAATGAGTTTTAATACCTTAAAGCCAAGATATTCTTTCACAAATAAATTTTCATTGAACGGATCTGCAATGAGCAGATATTCATCTGCAAATAATGAGAAGAACGGTCATATTCATCTAAATTTAGCAAATGATAATCTTGGATTTTTAACCAGTGTTACTTACAGTGATTATGATAATTTAGTAATGGGCTCTAAAGGTCCTGATGAATATCTTAGAACTATTTACCAAACCAGAATCAATGGAAGAGATACAGTTATCACTAATCCAAATCCAAAAGAACAAATTGAATCCGGATATAATCAATTAAATTTGATGCAAAAAATCATATACTCACCAATAAACGACTGGGAATTTGAGTTTGGATTTCATTATTCAAAAACATCTGATTATTCAAGATATGATAGACTGTTAAGACCAAGAGGAAATACTCTTCGTTCAGCAGAATGGTATTACGGACCCCAAATTTGGATAATGAATAATTTTAATGTTACAAACTATTCTTCAAATTCTATTTTTGACTACTCGAGATTAATATTTGCTTATCAGTTCTTCAAGGAAAGCAGGCACGATCGAAATTTAAATTCTCCAAACAAAACAAATACAGTTGAAAAAGTTGATGTCTATTCTTTTAATTTAGATTTTACAAAGCAGTTTAGCTCGTCTGAAATTAACTATGGATTTGAAGCAGTATTCAACAAGGTTGGCTCTGAAGGCAATAATGAAAATATACAAACCGGGCTAATCACTCCTGCAGCATCAAGATATCCAAATGGATCGATATGGAATTCATTTGGGACTTATTTTACTTATAAAAATAAACTTAGTAAGAATTTAATTTTACACTCAGGTTTACGATTAAATTATGTTTACCTTAAGGCAAATTTTGATACAACATTCTATTCTTTTCCATTTACATATGCAGAACAAAAAAGCAGTTCAATTACTGGTAATTTGGGATTAAATTGGAAACCAGGAAATCAATGGCAGATTAATTTACATCTATCCTCTGGATTCAGAGCTCCCAATATAGATGATGTCGGGAAAGTATTCGATTCTGAACCTGGCTCAGTGATTATCCCAAATCCAAATCTGAACTCAGAATATGCTTACAATGCAGAAGTGAGTTTAATTAAATATTTTGATGATATCGCTGAAGTGAATTTAACAGGTTACTACACGTACCTGGATAATGCTTTAGTCCGCAGAAATTTTACTCTAAATGGAAAAGATAGTATTTTTTATAAAGGCGAGCTCAGTCAAGTTCATGCAATACAAAATGCAGCATACGCAAGAATATGGGGCATTGAGTTCTTCACAAATGTTAAGATTGATAAATACTTTGGTTTGTTCGCAAACCTGGTTTATCAAAATGGAGAAGAAGAAATAGATAATGGGGATCTGACACCACTTCGGCATGCAGCACCCTTGTTCGGAAAAACTGAATTATCATTTAAGAAAGAGAATTTGCAGGTAATTTTTTATATCACTTTTAATGGAGAAATAAGCTTTAAAGATTTGTCTCCGACTGAATATGAGAAAGATTATCTGTTTGCAAAAGACAGAAATGGAAATATCTATTCGCCGGCCTGGTATACATTAAATCTAAAAATAAACTATGAACCTGTTAAAAATATTTATTTAAGTTTCGGTTTAGAAAATATTACAGATCAAAGATACAGACCTTATTCATCGGGTATCTCTGCTGCAGGAAGAAATTTTATAATAGCACTTAAGACTAAATTTTGATTCCTAACTAACCGATAACGTTTTCTTTAAATTTCAATTCATAAATAATCAATGATACCATAATAAAAAAACTTAAATAAATCAGAGTTGAAGAAACAGCCGTAACGTAAACAAAATTTTGATGCAAGAATCGCATTGCCCACAGGGAACTAAATGAAATTATTGTTGAGACAAAAGGCTCAATGATTAAGAACATCTTCCATTTACCCTCAATCAATGAATTGAAATAGAAAATTCCTCCAACAAAAAAGAAAATAAATGAGAAAGCAATCACGTGATTGTGTGTTGTTATAAGCAACTCAGAAATTGGTTTTGCATAATATTCAGGAATATCCAATTCTTCATCGGTAACTGATGAACCATTATATCGCTCAACAGCTTTCGCTGGTGAATAATTTGTTGTGTAATATAAATACCCCAGTCCAACACAAACCCCGAAAGTAAGAGTCAGGATGAAATAAAAGAGCAATACTTTAAATCTTTTTTCTAACTGATATAATTTTCTATTCATTTGCCAGACAGGATTTCTTTCATTAAGAATGTTAGTTTTTGGATTCCTTTTGTAACCGAATTAACAGATATAGTTGCACCGCTAATAGAATTTATATCTTTACCAACGTCAAAAGTTGACTGGCAGTTCTTACCAGAAAATTGGCGATTCCAATTTTCGTTTTTTACAGCGCCGCCATATGGTTCGCGGTATTTAACAATATGCGATGAGATAATAGTTCCTGTTGTATCAAACATAACTAAAAAAGTAATAGGTAAAGACTTTCCATAAACATTATCTAAAATTCCGTAGCCTTTTATAACCTGATTTTCTCTAACGAAATAAAGATAAACTGAATTTGAATAAAATTTCTGATTGACTTTTTTCTCAATTGACTCCTTTAAGTTCTTCTCAAGATTATACTTCGAAAAAGTAATTTGAACATCCTCACCAAAATGGTCAATCAATATTTTTTTTACTTCACTGCTAATTTCCTGCGAAAACAAATTTTGAGAAAAAAATAAAACTGAAATAAAAATTATTTTAAGGTTCAGATTTATCATTAGAACATGTACCCCACACCAAAATTAAATAGTTTTGTTTTCTGATTATCAGAAACTCTTTCTCTGACTCCGTAATCAACCTTAAAAACAACTTCATCAATTGGAGAAACTGATAATCCGATCATCCACTGCTTTAAGTGATAAAGTTTTTCCAGATCATCATTGTTGATAACCTGAGAGGCTGTATTAGTATCAGAATACCTTACAAATGGAATTATTTTTATTCCCCAATCAAGAATACCGGATAAGTTGTACCCAAAATCAAAATAATATCCAAAAGAAGATTTTATATCTCTGTTTTTGTAATTGATTTGTGCGATTTCAAAAACTGAATAGATATTATTAGCCTGATATTTTGAATGGAATTCTAAAATTTGGACTGGAATTTGAGTGCTATCCCCTTTTGCCTCATTATATGAGTAAGAAGCACCAAAACGTAAACCAGGAACATTTATATAATCAACCCTTATGTTATAAAGTAGTCTATCTGCCTTTGCCTTAAATCCTTTCTGTCTACCAGACCGAATGCCCGAAGAAGCTGAAAACTTATCACTATTTAATCCTTCCATTATTGTTAATTTATAGTCGAGTCCGGAATAATTTCCGTAAATAGCTGCGCCGTTTCCAAACCAGGTTGTTGGAATTATTCTATTATGATATTCAGGTCTTTCAACACCAAAAAATAAAGGAGGTTCGTGCATCTCGTTAATAAATCCAATAGAAGGCAATACAACACCAATTTGAAATCCTAAATAATCGTCGTGATGATAATTAACATAAGCTTGCTCAAGTTCTAATTCCCCCTGCCCTGATTGAACAAAATTATGTTCAAGTTCAACTTCAGACTTAAATGACCACTTTTCATTCCAGTTATGCGAAAAGAATAAAACAAATCGATGAAAATCTAACATTGTATTTGAAGGTTGATTGGAGATTTTTTCATTGTTATAGTGCAATTCTCCATAGCCACCTATTGTGGTTTTAGTGTCAAAATCATCCAAGATCTGTGCTTGTATAATCATAGTATTTAAGTAAAAAAGAGTAAATAAAAGCAAGTAATGTTTAATCATAAATTTCCTTTATAGTTTATTTGGATTAAGTCTAAATAATTATAACGTAAATATAATTAATAAAAAATTATTGTCAATAACTAAATTTCATGTTAATAAATAATTCTGAATAATTTAGAAATGTGAGTATCTTCGCATAAGAAATTTTTAGTTAAAAGGAGTAACAATGAGATCTTTTGCTTTATACTTATCACTTTTTATTGTCTTTGTAATTTTTACAGCTTGTGGTGAAAAGGAAAATGAACCAAAGCTTTCGGATAATTCATCTCAAGTTTTAGATGCATCAATACACACTGTAACAGTTGAGGAAAAAGTTAACGCAAGCAATTACAGCTATTTAAAAGTTAACGAGAATAATAACTCTTTCTGGATTGCAGTCCCGCAGATGGAAGTAAAAACTGGTGATGTGATCGTTTATTCAAAATTTATGGAGATGAAAAATTTTAAAAGCGAGACATTAAATAAAACTTTTGAATCCGTATTGTTTGTTGATGACGCTCGTCTTAAAGATTCCGATAATTCAATGAAATCTCCTCATTCTAACATAGCAACAACAAAAGATGAAACAATCAAAATAGAGCCGCTAAAAGATGGATACTCTGTTGCAGATATATATTCAAAAAAATCCTCTCTTTCTGGTAAATCAGTAAAAGTTAAAGGTAAAGTCGTTAAAGTTAATGAAAATATAATGGGTGTTAATTGGATTCATATACAAGATGGCACCGGAAACCAGGGAACTCATGATTTGCTGATTACATCCGAATTATCTGCAAAAGTCGGGCAGATAATCATTGCTCAAGGAAATCTTGTTACGGATAAAGATTTTGGCTCTGGTTATTTTTATTCAGTCCTTCTTGAGAACTCCAAAATCACAGTTCAATAAAACTCTTTAATCACCCGGACTTTTTGTTCGGGTGATATTTTACATATTATAAGATGGATGTGCAATTAAAGCGATTGCAAACAATAACATTGAGAGTATTAAACCATACATAAAAATATTATAACAAATTCTCAGGTGCTTGTATTTTATTCCCAGAACCTGTCCCAAATTATAAAAATCTTTAATCATTGAATCGTATAAATATTCTCTATCGTCCATAAGAGTTTTCATTCCCCACGTAAAGTCATCAATTTTCATTTTATAAAAATTTCCAAAGAATAGAAGATTTGATTTCTTCTGCAGTATATCTTCTTTTGTGAATAATCCTTCTGAGATTTTAGGTCTAGTCACAAGGATCGCATAAATTAGTGTTATTAAACTTGTTAATGTTAATACTGCAGCAGGAATTATAAATTGGTTATTTTCTTCCAGAAATCTTAAGAGAAAGCTAACAATAAAGGTTATCATAATAGTGTTAACACTTATCATAATGTTTGCTTTACTATCAGCCATAGCACTAAACTCAACGTGAGTACGCATTATATTTCGAAACATTGTTTCTATTCCCCTATCAGATCTTCGGGCTTCAATATTTTTTGAATCAAACTTCTTTTTTTCCAACTCAAGTTTCAAATCTTTTATTTGATCGTCCTTCTGCTTCTTTTCCAATTTTTTATGCTTCTTTTCTAACTTTATCAAATTTATATTTTTTTGAAATTCATAATTCTGTTTTGCGTAATTTGTATGGAACCTATGTGACTTAAGAAAATTTATCGTCGTTTCATACCATTCGGTATCTGTATAGTGTTTAATGTTTCTGTTTTGAAGTTCCAACCTTAATATTTGTCCCTTTTCATCGACATCAGGTAAACCTAAATGATGTAAATCTGCATCGCACAAAACTTTTTCAACAAGATTTTGGGGTGTTTGCGGAATTTTTGTAGCTAAGATACATTGAATTACTTTATCTAATTTCTCTGCCGGATAATTTTCTTTCTTCAAAAATTCTTTAGCCAAAGATGAGCTAACTTCTTCGTGCCCATAACAAATATTTAAGTGACCAACATCGTGGAACCACGCTGCAATTAAGAGAACTTCTAAATCATCCTGAGTTAAATTTTCTGCTCGTGCGATTTCTTCTGCAATTTTTAATACTTCCAAAGTATGCGAAATGTTATGGTAAATCATCTCCTCATGTGCATCTCCTTCATATATTTTCCTGACGTATTCTTCTACTTTTTTAAGCAATTCTGAATTTAACATAATCTTCCTGCAGGATATTTCTGTTTAAAGTTTATTTAATAAATTTACCTTACGATAAATATAATTTTAATTTCTTAAATCTTTAGTGAAATTCGTTAAATTATACTTACTCAATTGCTGTGGTGATAACTATCACAAAAATAAAAAATCAAAATAATCTTTTATGAAAACTCTTTATCTGTTAAGACACGCAAAATCAAGCTGGAAAGATTCTTCACTATCTGATTTTGAAAGACCTCTAAATAAAAGAGGCAACAGAGATGCACCAAATATTGGAATTTATTTAGCAAAATTGGACGTTAGTATTGATAAAATTCTATCAAGCCATGCAGTACGTACAAGAACTACTGCTGAAATAATTGCTGAAAAGTTAAATTTTAAAGGAAAGATTGAATTTAAAGATGATTTATATCTTGCAAGTTCAAATGCAATACTGGAAGTTGTAAAGAAAGTTGATGAAAAAATTAAAAGTCTGATGATTGTTGGTCACAACCCTGGGCTAACAGACTTTGCTAACTTTGTTGGCAACAAATTTATTGAGAATATTCCAACTTGTGGTGTTATTAAAATGGAGTATGATGAAGAGTGGAGGTATCTTTCTGAGAATGGTTGCAAAATAAAATTTTTTGTTTATCCTAAATTGTTAAAATGAAAAATAAATTCGCTATTAAATTGAATTAGAAAAACTCAAATAGAATCTTACATATTCTTTCGAAAAAGCGACATCAAAATTTATTGTAAGTAACCTCTCAAGGATGTCGAAATAAAATCCACCGCCAACAGATGGATGCCAGGTCTTTGAATTCTCACCTTTCAAAAATACTCTTCCTGTTTCGCTGAACAAGGTTAATCCAAATTTCCCAGGAATTATTATTCTTGGTTTACCTAAGTAAATTTTCACTTCAGCTTGGGTTAAAACTGAAGCATCTCCAACGTACCTGTTTTTAGGATATCCGATTAAGCTTCGTGAACCACCAAGACTTGCTCCTTTGAAGAATGGATAACTACCGTAAACTTGCTCTGCAGCAACTCGTAGTGAAAGTGTGGTTTGCGTTAGAAAATTATTCTCAAAGTACGATCTTAAATCAACTTTTAGATTTCCAAATTGGTTTTTTAAATTAAAAATCTTCGGATTAAAAATTCCTGATACTTCAACATAATAGCCTTTGTATGGAAAGCCAATATCATCCCGCGAGTCATAAATAAAACTTCCTCCTAGATAACCAAATGACAAATTTCCCTCACCATAAAAATCATTATTGTATAAAAAAGTATTTTGCTTTTCTTTAATCAGTGAATTTTCAGAGCCCAATTGAATTGAAAAATGGATATTATCGTTTAATGATTTCGTGAGTTGGATTCCCAACAACAATGCTGATTGATCAACCTGATAAAATTTTTTTTCATTAAGCTTTTCATCTCTACTTGTCTCATTTCCCAATCCGTTAAATCTTGTAATGTTTAATTGTGTAGCCCTTAGACTGAATTTGATTTTCCAATCTTCAATTAGTTGATTGAAAAAAGAATTGAAATAAATTTCAGCTGATTCAGTAAGGTATGAATAACTTGCTGCCGCTTCCAGACGATAGGAATAAGGAGAAATGTTAAAGTCATAAAAATTAAATCCACCGCCCAAACCAATTTTTAATCCATAATCAGAACTAAGGCTTGTTGGAAATAATAAACCAAAATCATAGTAGCGGTCTTCTTGTTTCGGTTCATATTTTTCTGAATCATCTTTGGGTGCAGGGAATTTTTTTGTGTTAATGTATGTGTTGTTTGATGCTCTGAATTCAGTATTTAAATCTGAATCATAAAATTTAGTTTTAGACCTGACTGAATTTACATTTGATGAATCAATCAGTTCATCCTGTCCTTCTCCTCCATCAATTACAATTAAAATACCTTCTGCGGCATTTCCCTTTACAATTGCTTTATCGTCTCCACCTAAAAGATGAATTCTGATTTCTTCAGTAACCGAATGATCAAACATTTTGTCAAAAAGTATATCACTTTTATCGGGGAGTTTATCTTTTTTAGCCTTAAAAATTTTTAACTCTGTAGATGAATCGTTAACTCTCTCAACAATAACGAACTCGTTTTTATCACTTAGACAGAAATCAGGATATTTATTTACAAGCTCATAAAATTCCTGCGAAGCTTTAAGTAGTTGATTTCTTCTGGATTTAAGTTTTGCCGATAATTCCTCTCCGGATATTTTATAAATATTTTCTGGCAATAGTTTTACGGATTTATCAATCAGTTCATCAGTTAAATTATCGTAAACTTCCTTAGCTACGGAATCCCATTCAGATTTTGAAAGTTTCGGAAGTATTCTTCTGTCAAGATGTCTTCCCTCCCACGTCAAATCCAGCATAGAAGGCATATCGTAATCAAAATGGACATATGATGTTATTGCTAAAGTTAAAATTCCTGGTATCAATCCATCATACAGAGGGAAAGCGAAATCACGATCTTTAGGAATTGGGATGAAATTTTTCTTTTTCCCTTTTTTATACTCAGCCCAATCCCACTGCCCGGCATGCCTATCTCTATCACCAACAAAAATATCAAACAACCTTGCTTTCAAAAATTCACGTGCATAAACAGAATTATCACTATCTTCCTGCAGTTCATCAAACATCTTAAAAGTATTTCTGATTTTATCTGCAGAAACAAAATTCAGAGATTTATCTTCATAATCATCAGCTTTTTCTTCAATGGTTCCGATCATATTATTAAATTCTTCTTTGTAATCACTTAATCTATCATCATCAGGCATTTTATACATTTGTGGTTTTGGATGAAGTACTCCGCAGGCATCCATTAGTGATGATGTTACAATTGCTGAAAATGGATGCAGTGTGGTAATCTGATCCTGCATAAATGATTCAACCACAGAGCCTTTTAAATCGTCTGGTAGACTTCTGCCAGGAAATTTATCCACGGATCTGAACTTATAAATCTTACCGTCTTTACCTGTAAACTGTAATGATTTTGTTTGCTGACCTCCACCTAGTTTCAGTGGAGTTAATCCATCTGCAAATTTATTAAGATTAAGGATTGGTATTTCAAATTCAGAAATCCAAACATCTCTCCAATGCTTTCCAAAGATTAAATTGTGAATTGCGTTTGCTTCATATTCTTTGTTGATAATAGCTTTTACTGAATCTGACTGTGATTGAGAATAAATTTGCGTGGAGTTAAAAAGAATTGTGAAAAATAGAATTTTGTGATGTGCTTTTATCAATTTGCTGAACGAATTAAATTACTATTTGTTTGCCTAGTCACAGGGCAATCCCATTTTTCTGATTATAACTTTAAATCTTTCATCATCCTGGATTTCTTTCCACTGTCTTCCCCTAATGAATATCAATCCTCCAATCTTCTCATCATAAGCTTTGTTCAGATATTCAAAAACCTTATCATAATTTTTTAATCCAAGGTTGATGATTGCATAATCGAAACTGAAAGAAACGTTCTTTTCTGATTCCTCTCTTTTTCTGATTTTCTCAAGAGATTTTTCCAATTCGGTCTGGTTCCCCATTCTGGCGTAGATGAATGCGAGAGCAGAATTAGACATAGCAGGATTTCCAATCAGCTTTTCTGATAATTTAAACTTTTCAAGTGCTTCATCTATTTCTCCGAGGAAATAATGATTCCAACCTAACCCATTTATTGCAGCTCTAAAGCTGGGATCAAGTTCAAGTGTTTTTAAATATTGCTCTTTAGCCTGATCCAATAAACCACAATGTAGGTACGTATCACCCAACGATGCATTAATCGGAATTGAGAGTGGATCAATTTCCAATGCTTTTTCTGATTCAGCTACTGCTTTTTTTGTATTTCCAATAGCCATCATGTAATAAGCAAAATATTGATGAGCAGTTTCACTATTGGGATTTAACTCTAGAGTTTTTATGAAAGACTTGTATGATTCATCCCACTTCCAATTAAAAAAATTTACCATTGCCAGAGAAAGATGAGAATCAGGCAATGAAGAATCGAGTTCCAATGCCTTAAAAGCATACTGCTCTGCTTTGGGATAAGCTATTGAAGCTGGAATTTGCCCGAACGCCGCAAGATAAACATAGCAGCCGGATAAGGCAGAATAGGCTTGAGCAAAATTTTCATCAAGTTTAATTGCCTGTTCAAGATAGTCAAGAGATTTTTTTACATCATGTGGTGTCCAACGTTTCCAGAAATGCGCCGATTTTAAGTAAAGATTATAAGCATCTAAATTTTTTGTGGGTGTTTTGACTGAAGCTGATTTTTTTGTATCGAAAGAAAGATTCTCTAAAAGTTTTTTTGAAATTGATTTGGCAATATCATCCTGAACTTCAAAAATATCTTTTATATCTCTGTCGTAAGTTTCAGTCCAGCGATGATAACCATTTTTTGTTTCAATAAGCTGGGCAGTTACCCTTACCCTATTTCCAAATTTTCTAACACTTCCTTCCAGTACACTTTTTACTCCCAGCTGCTTTCCGATATCGCGGATATCCACATTCTTTCCTTTAAAGGCAAATGAAGATGTGCGTGATGTTACAAACAGATTATCAACTTTTGCCAGAGCATTTAATATTTCTTCAGTGATTCCATCGGAAAAATATTCGTTCTCAGCATCGGAGCTAAGGTTAACAAATGGTAAAACAGCAATGGATTCTTTTTTAGAGGATGACAGAGCACTCATTTTGGAAACTTCCGGAACGGACAATCCTTCATTAGTAAGTGCAAATACTTCAATCGGTACTTTCACATTCTTAAATTCGTGGTAGCCAAGAGAAACGGCTTTTATCTCTTTATGGTTAGCTAATTCATCATATACTTTTCTTGAGATAAAAATTGAACCGCCAACAGCAGCCGCCTCTATTCTCGATGCAACATTAACACTATCTCCGTAAACACCTTCATCATCATATACGATATCTCCAAGATGAATTCCAATTCTCAGGTTAACTTTCGGATCTTTGCTTAATTCTTTTTGAATATCCAAAGCACAAAGCACAGCCTCAATTGCACTACCAAAAATTGTCAGGGTACCGTCTCCAAAATATTGAATTATCTTTCCTTGATGAACAAGTACAAGATCTTCCATTACTTTTCTGTGGTGGTCTCTTAAAAATTTTGCTTTTTCTTCATCTTCCTGCATTAATGCTGTATAGCCTACCATATCGGTAAACATAATAGCTGCAAGCATTCGGATACCATGGTTAATCATTTATACTTCAATAAATAGAGTTCAAGCAGTTAATTATTATTATGCGAAAAATTAAGTTAAGCAGACGTAAAAGGCAATTTTAGAATGACAGTTGGTAATAAAATCGGGTGAAATATTTTCACCCGATTACTCCAGCCTATTTAATTTTTATTTTTTGTTTTGAGAGGCTTCAACAACTGCTATCGCAGTCATATTAACAATATCATCCACCGTTGCACCTCTTTGAAGCACATGAACCGGTTTTTTCATTCCAATTAAAATTGGTCCAACTACTGTTGCTTGCCCGATTCTTGCCATTAATTTATAAGCAATATTAGCTGAATCAAGATTTGGGAAAATCAAAACATTAGCTCCACCTTTTATTTCAGAGAAAGGAAAGGTCTTCTCAATAATTTCCGGAACAACAGCAGTATCAGCTTGCATTTCACCATCTGCAATTAAATCCGGTCTTTTAGCTTTTACCAACTTAACAGCGTCTTTAACTTTTGTAGATTCAGGATAAGGAGCGCTGCCAAAATTACTGAATGAGAGCATTGCAATTTTTGGATTAATATCAAATGATTTTACTGCATCTGAAGTTGTGATGGCAATTTCTGCAAGCTCCTCAGCATTTGGATTTACATTCACAGTACAATCAGAAAAGAAATAAGTTTCTTTTTTAGCAATAACGATGTACATACCAGAAACAAGCTTAAATCCTTCCTTAACTCCTATACATTGAAGCGCAGGTCTGATCGTATTTGGATAACTTGTTGTATATCCGCTAATCATTGCATCCGCATCACCAAGTTCAACCATCATTGCGCCGTAGTAATTAGGTTTGCGCAAAAGATTTTTAGAATCCCAAAGTGTGGCGCCTCTTCTTTGACGCTTCTTAAAGAATGCATCTGCATACTTATCGCATTTGTCACAATTCTCAGAGTTAATTATTTCAAATTCGTCTAATTCGAAACCTATTCTTTCAATTTCTTTTTTAATAATCTTCTCATTGCCAAGCAGAACGGGTTTGGCAATACCTTCCTGATAAACGACGTGTGCTGCTCTGATAATATTTTCTTCCTCACCTTCAGGATAAACTACTTTTTTAGGACTCTTCTGTGCTTTGTGAATCATTACTCTAATAATTTCTTTAGAAAGTCCTAATCTTTCTTTAAGTTTTTCCTCATAAGCGTTCCAATCTACTTCTGTAATTTTTGCAACACCTGTTTCGATAGCTGCTTTGGCTACTGCAGGAGCAACATACCAAAGAACTCTTGGATCAAAAGGTTTTGGAATTATGTAGTTTGGACCAAATTCAAACTCTTCCCCGCCATAAGCCTTCATTACCATTTCCGGAACTTTTTCTTTTGCTAGTTTAGCAAGTGCAAGGGTGGCAGCCATTTTCATTTCATCATTTATTTGTGTTGCTCTAACATCAAGTGCACCACGGAAAATAAATGGAAATCCTAATACATTATTTACCTGGTTGGGATAATCACTTCTGCCGGTTGCCATAATTAAATCATCTCTAACAGAGGTAGCATCATCGTAGGTGATTTCCGGATCTGGATTAGCCATAGCAAATATGATTGGATTTTTAGCCATGGTTTTTACCCATTCTTTCTTAACTACATTTCCAACCGATAATCCAACAAAAACATCTGCTCCATTAAATGCTTCTTCCAATGATGCAAATCCTTTTGCCTGCGCAAATTCTTCTTTGTATTTGTTCAGATCTTTTCTGTCCTTTGTGATGCAGCCTTTTGAATCGAACATATAAATATTTTCTCGTTTTACTCCAGCTCTGATATAATGCTTGCAGCAAGAGATTGCAGATGCACCGGCACCGTTGACAACAATTCTAATTTTATCAAGTTTTTTTCCTGCAACTTCTACGGCATTAATTAGTGCTGCACAGGAAATTATCGCTGTTCCGTGCTGATCATCGTGAAAAACAGGAATGTTCATTGTGGCTTTAAGTGTTTCTTCAATCTCAAAACATTCCGGAGCTTTAATATCCTCTAAATTTATTCCGCCAAAAGTAGGCTCAAGCATTTGAGTCAATCTGATAATCTCTTTTGGATCGTGAGAATTTACTTCTATATCAAAAACATCTATATCAGCAAAACGTTTGAACAACACTCCTTTTCCTTCCATTACAGGTTTACCAGCTTCTGCTCCTATATCACCTAAACCAAGGACAGCAGTACCATTTGATAATACGGCTACCAGATTTCCTTTTGCAGTATATTTATAAACATCTTCTAAGTTTTTATGGATTTCTCTGCACGGTTCTGCAACACCGGGAGTGTAAGCCAGGGATAAATCTCTTGCGGTTAAGCAAGGCTTGGTTGCAATAACTTCTATTTTACCTTTCCTTTCAGAACTATGATAAAACAGGGCTTCTTCTTTTGTGATTTTCATTTTAAGCTCCAATTACAATTAGATGAATAAATTTTTGAGAGATTATTTTCTGTGATTTTTTTTGGATGAGATTATAAATATGCCTTGTGTTGGTAATCTTGCTAGGAATTGAATTGCCCCTTGTGATCAATGAATAAAACACAGGTTTACTCTGATTAGGTTCAAAGATAAATGATTGTTAAATAAATTAAATAACATCACATTTTACTAATTCAAAATTAGTGATTTTTATGTCACTGTGCCAAAGAAAAGAGATGAATAGTTAAATTAATTTTCAGTTGCCGGAGGCTGCCTCTATCTGCAATTTTTCTGATAATTCTTTTCCCAGGTATTTATCAATAAAATGATGCAAAAGATACAATAACGGAGTCAAAATGATAGCGATGAAAAATTTGTAAATATAATTGACAAATCCGATTACTAATACAAGCTTTAGGTCCCAGCCAGCACCAATATAAAATGCTATAAAAAGCACTACAAAGCTATCAACAAGTTGCGATACTAAAGTTGAACCGGTTGCACGCAACCAGATTTTTGATGAACCTGTAATAGATTTGAAATAGTGAAACACTGTTACATCCACTAATTGCCCTACTAAAAATGCCGTTAATGATCCGACAATTATCCATAGACCTTGACCAAATATTGTATTAAATGCAAGTTCCATGTTTATAATCCCAAATTCAGTTGATCTTTGAATCCAGAAATCTGCAGATTTTAGTCCCATTGCTAAGTAAACCATCAGAAAAGCATAGGCAATTAAAATCGCGGCAGTAAAGGAAAGAAATCTTACACCTTTTTTACCGAAATACTCATTTATTATATCTGTCATTATGAAAACGATAGGCCAAAGGAGCACTCCTGCAGTTAAATTAAATGACAAACCATCAATTCCTAATAGAGTCAGGTTTATTGGGTTAAATCCTAACGTACTCTCAAGCGAAAAAATTTTAATGCCAATAAATTCTGCCAGTAGCGCGTTAGCTATAAAAAATGAACCAAGTATGTAAAAAAGTTTTGAAGATTTTTCGTTCATATAAATGATATAGTTTAATGTTAAAATATCTGAATGAATCTTTAAAACAAAAAAGCGGTTCTGTTAGTTCAGAACCGCTTTGAATAAAAGGGATTTAAAAAATCATCTATTTCTTGTATTATTTTTTTTATCGTCTGTTCGTGTATTAGTCCTATTTTCATTTCTGGAAGAATTATCGTTTCGTTTTATTTCGTTACTTCGGTTAATTCTTTCATTGGACTGATTTCTTTGTTCAGTAACTCTGCTCTCATTTCTTTTCTGAATTTCATTTTGTGTGTTCTGCTTGTTCACTTCAGAGTTATTTTTGCTTTCTTCACGTTTTCTGTTGATGGTTTCATTCTGTTTCTTCAATTCTTCACTTCTGATTCTTTCCATTTCAGAACGTTTTCTTTCTTCAATCTTTCTTTGCTCTTCATTTCTTTTAATCTGCTCATTGTTTCTTTTTTCTAATTCAGAGTTACGACGTTCAACTTCTTTTCTTTCCTGAATTCTTTTATCCTCATCTATTCTTATTTTATTTCTGTCAGAGCCCGTATTGACTTTTTGATCATCAACTCTTTCTCTGTTAATAGTATTATTCTCGCGGCTATCAGTATTTCTATCCCGAGTGGTTTCAGTATTCCGATCATTTGTTCTCTCAAGAGTTCTATCTCTGCCAATTTCAACTTTTGATAATTCTAATGACGATTTTCTATCACCTCTTTCTACTTTTACATCTCTAAAATCATCTCTTGAAATCTCATCTCTTTTTGCAATATAAGTTCTGACTTCTTTATCGTTTCTGTTCCTGGTTATTTCAACAGGATCGTTTACGGTTACAAGTGTTCTTTTCTCGATATTTCTACCGCTTCTCTGTCTAACTCTATCAAGTTCAACTCCATCATTTCTAACTTTACCGTTATAATACGAGTAGTTAGTGCGATATTTTGTTCTCTCATAAACTCCAGCTTTGTACTTTGTGCCAACGAAATATTTGTAAGGATGATTATATCCAAAATGCTTATACTTAATAAAATGCCAGTGATTATAAGGAACATAGTAATCATATGAATAATGTAATCCAACAGATATTGTGAAACTTACATAAGGTGACATTGGAGCCCATCCAATGTAATAGTCATCATATCGCCACTCAACCCAGGCAGGAGCCCATTCGTAATCAGGAATCCAAATCCAGCCATAATAATCATCATAATACCATCTTCCATAGTGGTAAACTATATGTCCGAAAGGCTCATAAGAGTTCCAATACCATCCGTAATCAGTATAAACCCATTGACCGTAAAAATAAGGAGACCAGGATCTTCTTATGTTTGTTGGACGCCAAACAGGCGTACCGAATCCAATTTCAATCCAGGTTCCATATGGTGAAAGTGAAGTATAAAAATATCCTCCAACTCTCTTTGCATAATCGGTTTTTGCTTCTAAATCAGAAACAAATCCTATTAAGATAAATATTGCTATTACTGATATTAACTTTTTCATGACATTCTCCTTTCTGTCTTGCCTCTGTTTGCCAATCTTTATGCCAGGCAAATTTCTATAATTTTTCAATAATTCAATTACGATTTTCAATTATTTGTCCAGCTAAGTGTACAGTGTTGTATTGAAGAACGCTTGAATTTATCTCTTTAAAGTTCTGCCCTTCCATTTATAGTTACCAAATACACCTGCAATACCTGCGATAAGAATGTAAGGAATCTGAAAAAATTCGGTTATTAAAAAGACATTTAAGATTTTCTTATCGGATAAAATTCTTTTTCCTCTATAAAGAACTAAATATTCAAATGAAATTTTAATAAGAATCGATATTAGTATTGAAACTAAAAAGAGAGATGAGATTATCAATGAAAAAATTAGTTGTAGTAATATTCCTAAGTAAAAAAGATAAATAAGAATTAATTTTACTATCAAATTTTTATCACTGTAAAATAATCCTTTGCTAGCCCATCTTTTTCTTTGGAAAAAGAATTCTTTAAGATTGGAATTTGCAGCTGTAAAAACTATCGAGTTGTTTTCAGCAGCAAATTTAATTTTATAGTTCGTATCCTTTTTAATCTTCTGCATCAATAATTCATCATCGCCTGATGATAAATCCATTTGATGCTCAAATCCTTGAACTTCTTCATAAACAGATTTACGATATGCTAAATTAGCTGCATTACAAATTGTAGGATAATTTGATCCGATCAAACCAGCGCCAGTAATAACAAGGCTTGAAAATTCTAACCTTTGAATTTTACCAAATATATTTTTCTGAGGTAAAAATTCAACAGGACCTGAAACGAAACCTGCTTGATCATCAAAGAATTTTAGCAAATTTTTTAGCCAGTTTTTTTGATGCACGCAATCTGCGTCGGTAGTGACAATGATATCGCCTTTTGAATTCTCGATACCAAATCTGATTGCTCTTTTCTTATGTGCGTTTGGAGAAAATTTATCCGGAACAGAGAGGATTTTTACGGAACGTTTTTCAGGCAAAGATTTTAATAGTTCAAGAGATTTATCTTCAGATGAATCATTAACGAAAATTATTTCATATTTATTTGTTGGATAGTTTTGTGCTGTTAAGTTGACATAAGTTCGCTCAATGTTTTTTTCTTCATTACGGAAAGGAACTATGATTGAAATAAATTCATTAAGAGTTTTTTCAGGCTCGTTGGATAGTCTGTTTAATCCCGTATAGACTTTAAACAAAAAGAAACAATAATGAAGCAGTAAAAACAGGAATACAAAAATTAAAATTAGTTCAGTCATTATTCTTCTTTAATAATAGAACAAACCCAATCAGAGCAGGTAACAGAATATTAATCAGAAAGAGAAAAATAGATGCATTAAAACCTACATTAGCGGATTCGCCAACCTGCGTAATGAAAAATATTGAAGCACCTTCTCTTATCCCTAATTCTCCCAAAGAAATTGGCGGGACAATTGATTTCGAAAACATCATCAAATTTCCGGCAATTATATATTGCAGAAAATTTGAATTATTAGAAAATGCCATAACCAGCAATGCATATTGGATAATGAAACACGCATAAAGGAGGATGGATAAAAAAATCATTCTTGCTGAATAACTTTTATCGATCTCGTTCACAACCGATAAGCTTTCAAAAAATATTTTGAACTTATTTACGCTGTTGAATTTTAATTTTAGAAATTGCTGCCAGTAATCAGAACGGATTAGAAAAATGAAAAGAAGATAAAACAGGATGATTATCACAATTAACAAGCCTGCAGTTATCATCGATGAGACTTTATAATAACTATGGATAAACATTATGCTCGTTAATGATCCGAAAAAAGCAACAATTACAAGTAAAAATAATTTATCGACAAAAGTGGCTATCGTAACTTTAATAATAGGTTGATTACTAAATACAATTCCTCTCCCTAAATATTCTCCAACTCTTGCAGGCGTAAAAACTCCGGCTGCTAATCCGTAAAACAACGAGTTGAAAATTTTTTTGTTATCCGCCTCTTGTAAAAGATTCAAAGATGTCAATTTCCACTTTAGGAATTGTAGGTAAATATTTGGGAGTAATAAAGATGCAGCAGACAGAATAAAAATTAAATTAGCATTTTTAATTGCAACTAGTATTTCCGAAGGTCTTATCCAGGTGACTAAAAAGAGAATCAATCCGGCTGCAATCATAATTTTTATCAGAAAGAAAAGAAGTTTCCGTTTCTCTTTTGATAATAACAAGAAAGGATTCTTTAATTTTATTTGATCAGAATAATTATTCATTGTTCAATTTCAAAAATATTCACTTTTAATCCTTCTGTGCAGTTTGTGCAAATATGATTTTGTTTCCTGTCAACCAAAACTGATTGCCTGAAATTTTGATATAATTCTGAGTTCCAAATATCTGAAAAACTTTTACCATTAATGCTGCCCAGCATAAATTCTGCATCTTTATCAAAGCAACAAGGAACAACTTTTCCATCCCAGGTAATTACTGAAGTACGCCATAAAGCAAAACAATGATTTTTTAGCTTTTGTTTAATTGAGAAATTCTTTCCATCAAGTTTATACCTTTTATATTTTGGATTTTCAGGAAGAAATCTGACCGCATTTTCATAAGATGAGATTTGCATCGTCTTGAATACCAATTTATCAACGCCAACATCCTTACAATATTTTTTTACCTGATCAAGTTGATGTTCGTTTTGTTTCATCACAATAAATTGAAATTCTATAAAAGGTTTTTTCTTTTTTAGCTCCTTCTTTCTCCTTACTAATAATTTTAATGCTTCATCAACTTGTTTAAATGTTCCCCCAACCCGATAATTCTGATAACTTTTCTCATCTAAACCATCAACTGAATAAATTAATTTATCAGGCGCACAAGATATTATCTCATCTACATTTTTGGGATTAATAAAATGTCCGTTAGTGCTAACAGATACATACATCCTTTTTTCCTGGGCGTAAGTGATCATCTGTGATAACTGTTTATTCAAGTATGGTTCACCCTGAAAAAATAACTGAATATAGAAACCTCTATCCTTGATTTGATCAATCCATCCTTTAAAGTCATCAATCTTCAAGAGTCCCAGTGGTCTTGTTAGTATCCCTAAACCTGAAGGACATTCAGGACATTTTAAGTTACAATGATTTGTCGGTTCGATAGAATAAGAAAGAGGTAAACCCCATACAATTGGTTTTCGCAAAATTCTTGATAGACTGAATGAAGAAATTATCTTAATCGAATTTAATGCACGCTTTAAAGTAAAGTATTTTAATAAATTAATTTCCAAAGGCTTTTATTTTTTGTTGTGAAGATAATCAATGCTTAGTTTCAATAAAAGATGTGATTTAATTTGGGTTTAATACTTGCTTATTGTGATGGATTTTGCTTTTTCTTACTTTTGTTTAAGCATTTATATTAATTGAGGTAAGAATGTTCATAAACTTCAGCGATATTCCAAAACATCAAAACTTATTTCTGGATTATTTATATGAGTTTGATAATGTAAAGAATTTCTATAAACATAATTTCAGAAGTAAAGAGACTTACCCGCAATTATTTAAGAATATTACTGAAGCAAAAAGTAAAAAAGCATTTCAGATATCACCGATAATAAAAAATCAGTATAAAGATTTTCCTCAAATCTCATTAAAAACTTTAAGGAATATTGAGCTGATTGATAATCCAAAAACAATTGCAGTTGTAACAGGTCAACAGCTTGGAATTTTTGGTGGACCACTTTATACCATTTATAAGATAATTACAGCTATCAGACTGTCAAATCAAATGAATGAAAGATATGATGATTATAAGTTCATTCCGGTTTTCTGGTTAGAAGGAGATGATCACGATTTTAATGAAGTACGTGCAATAAATATTTTTGATACAGAAAATAAGGTTGTAACTATTGGATATAAAGAAGAAATAGACGATGACGATGCAAAACAAAGTGTTGGTAATTTAATTCTGGATGAATCAATAAATGATTCACTAAATCAATTGGAATCTCTTTTAAGAGAATCGGACTTTAAATCCGGGTTGTTCTCCAAACTAAAAAGTATTTATAAACCAGGTAAATCTTTTAAGGAAAGTTTTAAAGAATTACTAATATGGTTATTTGATGAACTAGGTCTGATTGTATTTGATCCACAGGATGCTGAAGTAAAAAATATTTTAAAACCGATCTTCAAAAAAGAGGTTACTGATTTTGTAATCCACACTCAAAAACTCATACAGACAAGTGCTGAACTTGAAGAGCTATACCACGCCCAGGTAAAAGTTAAACCGGTTAACTTATTTTATCATACCGATGATGGGCGATATTCTATCGAACCTGTTGAAGAAATTTATAAGCTTAAAAGAAAAAGAAAACAATTTACACGCGAAGAAATTTTAAATGAGATAGAAATTGCACCTCAAAGATTTAGCCCGAATGTTTTACTAAGACCCATCTGCCAGGATTATTTATTGCCAACGGGATTCTATATTGCAGGTCCGAGTGAGATATCTTACTTTGCTCAGGTTATGCCACTATATGATTTTTACGAAATTGTTTTTCCAATAGTATATCCAAGATCTTCGGTTACAGTACTTGAAAAAAATGTAAATGCTGCGCTGGATAAATATGATATAACATTAAATGATGTTTTTTTAGGATTAAGCGAGTTAAAAGAGAAAGTAATTTCTGGCTTATCAGAAAATAATATTGAACGAACTTTTGAAGAAGTTTTAAATGATGTTGAATTACTCTTCGATAAGATTAAAGAAAATTTATTTGCAGTTGATAAAACTTTGGTGGATTCCAGTGAGCGTTACAAGGAAAAAATAATATCAACATTTAATGAGCTGAAATCAAAATCTGTTAAAGCACAGGAAACAAAATACGAGACAACCGTGCGGCAGTTAACAAGAATTTCTAACTTACTATATCCACTCGAGAATCTGCAGGAAAGAGAAATAAACTTTACTTATTTCTACAACAAATATGGTAAAGAATTTATTTCTAAAATTTACGATGATATTTCAGTGAGCGAGTTTGAACATCAGGTTATTATAATCTGATAATTTCTATTCACGTATTGATTTTAACTGATCTTCAAATTGTGGATTTGAAATGTTTACACATTCAAAATCATTCACTTCTCCCCCATTCTCCAATAGCATACTTAGCACTGCAAAAGCCATCGCAATCCTATGATCTCCAAAGCTTTCAAATCTTACTTTGTTATTTATTATTTCACCTGATATCTGAAATCCATCATCATATTCATCAACATCCAAACCCAGCAATTTAAAGTTGTAGCAAAGCGATTTTATCCGGTCAGATTCTTTTACTCTCAGTTCATTTGCATTATTGATTTTAAAATTACCACTGGCAAATACGCCAGCAACTGCAAGTATTGGAATCTCATCAATGATATTCGGAATTGTAGATTTATCAATCAGGATATTTTGGAGATTTGATGATTTTATCAGAACGTCTCCATATTCTTCATTGCTTGAAGACCGCAAATTTTCATAAGAAATATTTCCACCCATTTGCTTCAGTACTTCAATAAATCCGGTTCTTGTTGGATTAAGAGAAATGTTTTTAACAAGTAATTCGGAGTTTGAAGCGAGCAATGCAAGCACAATATGAAAAGCTGAAGTGGATACATCACCGGGGACGTAATAATCCTTTGCTGCCGGATAATATTTTTTTGAGGAAGTTGAGATGATTGAAGTGCCTGAATATTCTACCGGCAATCCAAGCATTTTTTCTGTGTGATTACGAGTAATTTCATTTTCAATTACCGAGGATTCTTCTTCCAGGTGAAGACCAGCAATCAAAATACTGCTCTTAACCTGAGCACTTGCAACAGGCATTTGATAAACAATACTTGAAAACTTTTCAGAAGGATAGATAGTTATTGGTAATATGTGGTTTTCAGAAATATCAATTTTAGCACCCATTCTTCTTAAAGGCTCAACTACTCTTCTCATCGGACGCAGAGATAACGATTTATCACCAGTTAAGGTTGATGAAATATTCTGAGCAGATAAAAGTCCTGCGAGCAGTCTGGTTGTAGTTCCCGAGTTACCGCAATCCAATAAGCTATTCGGCTGCCTGAATCCTTTAAAGCCTACCCCGTTAATAATTATTTTTTCTCCTTCTGATTTTATATTTGCACCGAGCTGCTGCAAAACGTTAAGGGTTGATTTAACATCTTCTCCGGAAGAAATATTTTCTATTACAGATCGACCTTTTGCCATTGCAGAAAATATTGCCGCTCTGTGAGAGATTGACTTATCTCCACCAAGTTTTAGTTCGCCTTTAACACTTTTTATTTTTTTGAAATCTTTAATCATTATTTTTTGCACCAATCGTCAATCATTTTATCGAGGATAGAATTCTCAAGATCACTTTTGTCATACATCCCTTTTTTAATTCTTTGTCTCATTGCTTCATAAACAATTACTGCTGCTGCTACAGAAACATTAAGGCTTTGCACCATTCCAAATTGTGGAATCATAAAAATTTCATCAGCCTGTTTTGCAGCCTCATCAGAAACCCCACGATGTTCATTCCCTAAAACAAGCGCAACTTTTTTGGTTAAATCCAATTCATAAAGATTATTAGAATGATCTTTAAGAGAGGAAGCATATATTTTAAAACCTTTGCTTCTTAAATCTTCATAACAATCTGATACTGATTTAAACTTTTCCTTTTCCACCCATTTGAAAGCAGATGCAGAAGTTTTTTTACCTATTCTTGGGAACGATTCAACATTATAAATTAAATTTACTTTAGGAATGCCAACAGCATCGCAGGTTCTGAAAATTGCAGAAACATTATGCGGATCGTGAATGTTTTCTAAAACCAAAGTGAGTGAATGTTGGCGTGAAGAAAGAACTTTAGTAATCTTTTCAAGTCGTTTTTCTGTTTTAGTATTTCTCAAAATCAGATCTTATCAAAAATCAGTTTATAAATTATTTTATTTTTCTCTTTTCTTGCTCTGTCAATTTTTAAATCTTTTACAGGCAGCTTTAAATAAAACGAACTCAATTCCAGAATTTTATCAATAACCTGATCTTCTTCGTGTGCCCAGCTCTCACATCCTTTTAATGAAGGTACTTCAGCTGTAAAACCATCGTTCGTTTTAGTAACAATTAAATCAATTACCATTTATCAGTAGTTGCTTTCTGATTTTTGACCGGAAAGAATTTTAACTCCTGCACTTGCACCAAGCCTGGCTGCACCTGCTGAAATCATTTCGATCGCATCTTCATAAGTCCGAATTCCTCCTGATGCCTTTACCTTTAGGGCATCACCAACTACAAATTTCATTAAAGAAACATCTCTTGCTTTAGCTCCACCACCTGAAAAACCTGTTGACGTTTTTACAAAATCGGCTCCGGCTTCTTTACAAATTATACAGGCTTTTATTTTTTCTTCATCACTTAATAAACAAGTTTCAATTATCACCTTAAGCGTGCACAGATTTTTCTTAGCAGTGTCGGCGATCATTTTTATATCATAAAAAACGTATTGGTAATCCTCGGACTTTAATCTGCCAATGTTAATCACCATATCAATTTCTTCTGCACCGTTTTTAATTGCTTCTTCAGCTTCACAAATTTTTGTCTGGGTGGTTGTTGCACCTAATGGAAATCCAATTACAGTGCATACTTTTACGTTTGTGGATTTAACTAAATCAAAACAATATGATACAAAGGAAGGGTTAACACATACAGATGCAAAACCATACTTAATAGCTTCATCACATAATCTATTAACTTCAGATAAAGTTGCTTCAGGTTTCAGTAAAGTATGCTCTATCATTCCAGCCAATTCAGTTAAATCAATCTTTACTTTATTGTCTAATCGAGATTGTTCAAACTGATTAAAATCAGCTAATATTTTTTTTAAATTGGCTTCGGATAAAATTTCTTTAAGATTCATTATTCACCATAAAGTTTATAAGCTTTAAAAGTATTACTAAGCAGCATAGCAATTGTCATTGGTCCAACCCCACCAGGCACAGGAGTAATGTATGAAGCTTTTTTCGACACATTTTCAAAATCCACATCTCCAACAATTCTGTATCCTTTTGGCTTTGACGGATCTTCAATTCTGTTTATTCCAACATCAACAACCACAACACCATCCTTTACCATATCTTCTTTAATCATTTCTGCTTTACCTATTGCGGCTATCAAAATATCGGCTTGTCTTGTAAAGTAAGAAATATCTTTTGCAGCGGAATGGACAATCGTAACAATTGAGTTTGCGCCTTCGGATTTTTGAAGCATAATATTGGCAATTGGTTTTCCAACGATATTACTACGTCCTACAACTACAACGTGTTTTCCCTTTGTTTCGATTTTGTATCTGACTAATAATTCCTGAATACCTGTGGGTGTACAAGATGCAAAAGTATCCTTGCCAATAACAAGATTTCCAACCGAAACGGGATGAAAGCCATCCACATCTTTTTTATATGATATCGTTTCGATTACTTTATCTTCATTGATGTGTTTGGGTAATGGAAGCTGAACCAGTATTCCGTGATAATCATTGTTTTGGTTATAAGATTTTATAAGAGTTAACAATTCACTTTCAGTAGTTTCAGCAGGAAGTTTTTCAGTTTTCGTTTTCATTCCGATTTCTTCACAGGCTTTACCTTTACTGGATACATATATGTGTGAGGCAGGATCATCTCCCACAATAATTGCAACAAGCCCTGGGACTTTTTTCCCCTCGGCTTTAAGCGCAGATATTTTTTCTTTTAATTCATTGCGAATATCCGCTGCTATTTTTTTACCATCTATTAAAATCATTATTAGCTCAATTATATGATATGTTATATTTTTTCTTCAAGTGATTAATAATTTTCTTATCGTTAGTTATTTCTTTGTAAAATGGATTTGAATTTTGCCATCCTGTTTTACCATTCTCACGAAAATTTTCCAAACGTCTCAAAGTTATTTCGCAAAATAGAGGATCATACTCGAATGTAATACATTGTCTGTTCATCATTTCACAAGCAATTAGTGTTGTTCCCGAGTGTGCAAAAAAATCTGTAACCAAATCTTTTTCCTTTGATGACGCATCAATTATTCTTTTAATTGCTTTCAAAGGTTTTTGAACGAAGCAACCGTTAACATTCTCTTCCATTCTGTAAAAAACCTGTTGAACATCAATCCATACATTACCAGCACGGATAAATACAGACTTACTTCTTGCTATATTTTCTGTCAGCTCACCTGCTATTACCTTAAAGTAACCCTTTAAAGTTTTTGGTAGATCGGTGTATTCAGCTTTGATATTAAAAAATGGTTTGCCTGAAGTATAAAACAATAATTCTTGTCTGATTGCCATCCAGTTTTTTTGAGTACCATAACCTCTTTGATTTCTCATCGTAATAAAACTGCGGGATTTTAGTCCTGTTGTTTTAATCATATTAATAAATCCAGCTAAAGGTTCAAAATGATCAGATTGATTTGCACCAATCCAAAAATAAAATGAAGCATTTTTTTCAGACAGTTCAATATTCAGTTTCACCCAATCTCTACACCAATCAATAAATTCTTCATTTCTTTTTACAGAGAAAGCGATAAAATTATATGGAGGATCCTGTATTGATAAAGTTACTCTCTTCTTTCCAAAAACTTTTTTTACCTCAGCAGATTTGCTAACATCAACGCAGGCAATTTTATGTCCTTTAAGATTATCAATCCAGATAGTTCCCTCTTTAAATCTGCAATATGGCAGAAGTAAAGATCGAAGCAACTTATCTTTATCAAGCCTCGGAAGCGGATGATTTAACATTTTTATTTTCTGTTAGCTTATCAAAATCAGGAAAAAATATTCTTTCAATTTCCAAAGTTTTACCCGTATCAGAATCTATCTTAAAAAACATTGCCGTTAAGTGAACATTTTCTTTTGCAGTTTCATATTTCTGTGGCGTTGCAAATAAAAATCTGTTAATAGCAGCAACGGATTTCATTCCAATTACAGAATCATATGGTCCTGTCATTCCTACATCTGTTATATAACCGGTTCCGTTAGGTAAAATTCTTTCATCTGAAGTTTGAATATGTGTATGAGTCCCCACTATCACGCTTACTTTACCATCAAGGTACTGCCCCATCGCCATTTTTTCAGCAGTTGCTTCGGCATGAAAATCAACAAAGATAATTTTTGTTTCCTGTTTAATTCTTGTCAGAATCCAATCCATCGTTCTGAAAGGACAATCAATTGCAGTCATAAAAGTTCTTCCCTGCAAATTTATAACTGCTACCTTTCCCTTTTTTGTATCTGCAATGTAATATCCATTGCCATGAGTTCCTTTTGGATAATTTAAAGGACGAAGCGAACGCGGCTCTACTTTGAGATAATCCTGCGACTGATGTTTATCCCAGGTGTGATTGCCCCCTGTTATAACATTTACACCAAGGTTAAAAAGTTTCGGTCCCTCCTTATCAGTGCAACCTTTACCATCAGAAAGATTCTCACCATTAGCAATAACAAAATCAGCTTTATACTTTTGGATTAATCCGGGCAGCCACATTTGAACAATATCCATTCCGGGTTGACCTATTATATCGCCGATAAAAAGTAGATTAATTGAAGACATGTTTTCCTAAATTGTTTAAAGAAATATATCTAAATTGGATTTAATTGAGAAATAAAGATTGCGACCTGATTATTTAAATTAAAAAATGGATTTGTATTTATTTATTTACTTAATAATTCTTTGAATGATTTGATTTAATAAATTAGATTTAAATGTGCAATACGAGAACTCTTTAAATATACCTTTAGAAAAAGCAGCATTCAGTGTAATTGATGTTGAGACTACAGGGCTTTCTGCAAGCCGAAATCGCATAATTGAAATTGCGATTGTCAAAATCGAAAAATTAAGAATCACTAAACGATTGAATTATTTAATTAATCCTCAGACATATATTCCGCCATTTATAACTTCGCTAACTGGAATTGATAACGATGATGTTGCAAACGCTCCACTCTTTTCAGAGGTTGTTGATGAAATAATTTCGTTTATTGATAACACAATTCTTACAGCACATAATTTCCCTTTTGATTACGGATTTCTCAACTCAGAGTTTATGCTTGCCGGTCGTGAATTGATTAATGATCACTCCTGCTGCACATTAAAAATTGCAAGAAATATTTATCCCGATCTGCAAAGTAAATCACTTTCTTCTGTTGCTAGTTATTTGAGCCTAAAGAATTCAAATGCTCACCGAGCCTTAGGTGATGCTGAAATCACCGCTAAAATTCTTTTGAAGATGATCAAAGAACTGCAGAAGAAAAACAAAATATCAACTGTAGGTGAATTATTATCCTATCAGAAGGGTTACAATGAAGCTCCTCTTATAAATATTAAAAAGGAATTGTTGGATGATTATTTAAATCTTCCAAATGCACCCGGTATCTATTACTTCACTAACAGAAATGATGATATAATTTATGTTGGCAAAGCTAAATCAATCAGAGAAAGGGTTAAAACTTACTTCTCAACTTCTGCCCCCCTAAAGGCCAAAAAGATTGTTAAGCAAGCAGTAAGGCTTAAACATGTAATCACTAACAGTGAACTCACTGCTCTTCTGACAGAAGCTGAAACAATTAAGCTTCTTGAGCCGAAACACAATTATCAGTTAAAAAAATTTGGCAATAAATATTTCATTCGGATAAACAGAAACCACGCTGCACCAAACATTGAGTTAACTAATCATTTTGACTTTGATGGTAATGATTATTTTGGTCTGTTTGTCTCGCGAAGGAAAGCAAATGAAATTCTTGAGTTCCTTAATAAAGCTTTTTCATTAAGAGAATGTAATGATAAGGAATATCACAAGAAGCGAACTTGTTTTTTATATGATATCCATCGATGCACAGGCCCGTGTATTGAAGATTCAATAAATCAGGAAGCTTATAAAGCTGAGTTAGAAAAAGTTTACGATTTTCTCTATGGCAAAAACCAATTTGCATTAGACAGATTATTGAATAAGATGAAATCTTTAGCTGCAAAGCAAAAATATGAACAAGCCGCCGAGACAAAACAGCTGGTGGATTTTATTCTTGCTCAAACTCATAAATCATCAATTCTCGCAGAACCTGTAAATCGTGCCAATGTGCTTATTGAAATAATCTCCACTTTTGAGAATGACTATGTTTTGATGCTGGAGGGAAAATTTTTTGTAAAAAAATATCTGCACGATAAAAAAGATAAGTTTGAAGAGGCAATTGATGATTATTTTGCGGGAACAAGAAAGGGAGATGAAAATCCGAGCGACGAAGATCTGGAAAAGATGAAAATTACTCTTAACTGGCTGATTAAAAACAGAAACAAAGTAAAAGTTTATTACTTAAAAGAATATTCTTCCAAAGATGAGCTTTATCAAGTAATATCCCAACAAACTGATAAAGCAATAACTCAATCAGAAGAAATTATTGAGATAAAAAAAGATCCTTTATATGACTACAACTACTGATAAAATAAGATTGAGTGAACTCAATAAAATTTTAGCAGATAAATCTCACGGCTCCTCAGAAATTTTAATCAGATTGATTGATCATCTTATCAAACATTGTGATGATAAAACTTATATTCTGAAAGCTTTATCAATTACAAAAGATAAGTTATCCCATTTTGCAGCCATCACAAGTTTCATAAATAAGACAGAGAAGTACCTCTCCGGCAAAAGAAGCAGAACGATAGAATCATTTTTAACTGATTATAAAATCAAACATCAGAATCTTTTCGCTGATATTTTTCATAAGCACTCTAAATTACTGTTAGAACATAAAGTGATTCTGACCATATCACATAGCAAAACTGTTATTAATGTTTTAAAGGAATGGAGAAAGAGCACTCCTGATATTTTTGTGTATATATGTGAATCAAGACCCGGAATGGAAGGATTGATAACTGCCAGAGAATTGAATAATCTCAAAATAAAAAATCAAATTATTGCTGATGTTTTTTCCGGAAAAATCATTTCATCTGTAGATTTAATTATTTTGGGAGCAGATCAAATTTTAAAGGATGGATCAATTATTAACAAAACCGGCAGCAGAATGTTAGCCATTTTAGGAAAGTATCATAAGATTCCTGTTTTTGTATTAGCCACAAAGGACAAAAAAATTCAAAAGAAAAAGAGTGATCTTCACAATGATAATTTTGAAGTTGTTGAGAGAAAACTAATCAGTAAAATATTAACTGATTAAAGTTCGACTATGTGTTTGCTTTTGTAATTAAATCGGATTGTTAAAAAAACTGCTGAGACAGTTAATCCAATCAGTAATCCAATCCAAACACCATTAACACCCAATCCCACAGGAAATCCTAGTAAATATCCAACCGGAAGACTTATCACCCAATAGGCTACAAATGTAATTATAGTAGGACCTTTCACATCAGTCAGTCCTCTTAATATACCAATTCCAACAGCCTGAGTGCCATCCGAGAGCTGAAATAATGCCGCAATAATTATCAACTGCGAGGCGATAGAAATAACATTTTGATCGCTTATGTAAAGTGTTGGTAAAAAATTATTAAAGATGATAAAAATCAATCCTGCAACTCCCATTATCGATGCACCTAAAAGTATTCCGGTAAATCCGGCTCTCCTTATGTTCACAATGTTTTTTTCACCCATTGCATTGCCAACACGAATACTTGCTGCCTGGGAAACACCAAGCACACCCATAAAAGAAATGGAAGCAAGATTAATTGCAATCTGATGAGCAGCTAATTCATTTGCGCCTATCCATCCAATCATAATTACAGCGAATGAAAATGCACCTACTTCAAAAAAACTCTGGAATCCGCTTGGTAAGCCTAATCTTAAAATTTTTTTTATGATTTTAAGTTCAATGTTTCTGAAATGAAAAGTTAAATCGAAATGTTTAAATCTTTTATGATTAAGAACGTAAAGGATAATTACAATCATCATAAATAATCGTGAAGCAAAAGTTGCCCAGGCGGCTCCTTTTAGTTCAAGTCTTGGAAAACCAAGTTCTCCATAAATTAAAATCCAATTAGTGAATGCATTTATAATGTTTGCAGAAAGCGTGATAACCATTGCAGGTTTCATATATGAGAAGCCTTCAATAAAATGTTTATATGTTTGATAAATCATCAGTGGAATGGATGATAATCCAACTATTTGCATATAAACAATTGCAGAATCAATTACTTCTGTTGGCTGATTAAGATATTTAATAAAATTTATTCCGAATAAAATAACAGCAAGCATTACAACTGATAAAGTAAAATTCACTATTAAGGCTTGTCTGAAATATACACCACATTCACTTTCACGGTTTCCGCCCAATAAAATTGCAATCAACGGACTCAAAACAACTGATGATCCAATTCCAATTATTAAAACTAAAAAGATTAAACTGTTTCCAAGTGATGCGGCGGCGAGCGGCACAGGACCTAATCTTCCCACCATTATACTATCAACTACTCCCATCATAATTATTCCAAGCTGACCAATCACAATTGGATAAGCTAGTTTGAGAGTACTTGCTATTTCCTTTTTAAAGATATGTAAATTTGATTTCTGCATTCAAAAAAAATTAAAGTAGATTGAGGGTAAAACTAAAGAAGTTTTATCAAGTAAGTAAACTGTTTTTATATATGTCTATTTATCTGAGAGCGTTTTTTGAGGTGAAGCGCAGATTATTAGTGGCGGATATTGTTTCAATCTCACGGATAGAAATACGTTCAAAACTTTTATCGGTGTTTTGCACAACTAAATTTTGCTCGGAATTTCTATTACCACTAAAAATAAATGAAGCGGTTCCAATAATTCCCACAAATAAGAACAATGTTAATACAAATGATAGGATTACTCTAAACATAAATTTTTAAGTGATTAGTTATATCTGAATCAAACTTGAAGAAAACTTTGATTAAAATCAATATTCGCATCGAGTTATTATAATTTAATCTTTTGTTGTAATTAAATTTGCACTAAACAATTATCGAAAATTTATGAACAACGCCGTTTTAACTCCAGCCCCTGATTATGAGGCTTTAATAAAATCATTAAAGCTATTGGATACAAGGTACATTCCCCTGGCTGAATTAGGGGTTCATCCGCAGATTAAAGAAAAATTTCTTTCAAAAAAAATTCAAACAATTAAGGATGAAATTGATTTTTGGTACAAAGCTGGTTATGACTATATCAAACTTCAGCCAAAAGCAGATTTCAATCCCGCTAAAATAGGATTAAGTACTAATGTTACTTTTAATGACGATGGATCGGTTTTTAGAAAATGGGCATCAGAAAACAGTGGTGTGATTACAAACGAAAAAGATTTTGAGAACTACGTCTTTCCGAATCCATCTGATTTTGATTATTCCAATTTTGAAGAAGCAGGCAAATTACTCCCGGATGGAATGTGTATTATCGGGCAATATGGTGATATCTTTACGATGACTTGGGAAATGATGGGATTTGAAAATTTTTCCATATCACTTTTTGAAAATGAAGATCTTGTAACTTTGCTAAATAATAAATTGGGTGAACTTGTTTTTGAAATGTTTAAACATTTTGTCCAGTATGATTCAGTAAAAGCCATCTGGTACAGCGATGATATTGCTTATTCAAACAATTTGATGGTTTCAAAGGATGTATTAGATAAATATTTTTTCCCGTGGTTAAAAAAGATAGGTGATCTTGCTAAAGATTATAACAAACCATTTATATATCATACTGATGGAATTTTATATGATGTTTTTGATAAAATATTAGAATGTGGTGTGAATGCAATTCATCCTATTGAACCCAAAGCGATGAAAATCGAAGATGTAAAACGAATGTATGGAGATAAACTCTGCTTGATTGGAAATATTGATGTAGATTTACTCTCGCGTGGCACAACTGATGAAATCAGGAAAAATGTTTTATTGAATATTGAAAAAGCTGGTTACAACGGAGGATATTGTGTCGGGTCCGGAAATTCTATTCCCGAGTATGTGAATATGGATAATTACCTTACAATGATTAAGACTGTGAAGGAGTATAATTTAAGTAACAAGTAAATTGTGTAACTATTTATTTTTATTGTAATTAGCAACTATTTCTGAAATCACTTTTATGTGTTGTGGAGTAGTTCCGCAGCATCCACCTATAATATTTGCACCGGCATCAATTAAACGGGGCACTATCTCTTTAATAGTTTCTGGTGTTTCAGAATAAACAATCTTTTCTCCATCTATTATTGGTAATCCAGCATTAGATTGCACAAGAATAGGAATTCGATCCGAAACTTCTCTAATATTTTTTATGATTGTTATCATTGCTTCAAAACCAACGCCGCAATTTGCACCAATTATATCAGCACCAAGCAATATTAATGATTCGGTAACTTTCTGTGGAGTTAATCCCATCAGGGTTTTAAATGTATAGTCAGCAGTCCTATCAAAAGTAAATGTGGCTATGATTTCCAGATCAGTATTTTCCCGTGCTCCTTTAATTGCCTGCTCCGCCTCAGCGAGATCATAAAATGTCTCTATACAAACTGCGTCCACTCCTCCCTTTTCTAAACCAATCGCCTGTTCTTTGAAGGAATTATAAAGTTCTTCTTCAGTAACATCGCCCATAATAAGAAATTTTCCTGTTGGACCTACTGAACCCATAACAAGTCCATCAGGACCTGCTGCTTTTCGAGAGATTTCTGCGGCTCTTTTATTTAACTCAAAAGATTTTTCAGCAAGACTATATTGTTGTAATTTAAAACAACTTCCACCAAAACTGTTAGTTTCAATAATATCTGATCCAGCATTTATGTAACTCATAGCAATATCAAATACTTCATCAGGATGAGTAATATTCCAAAGCTCGGGGCAATCACCGGTTTTTAATCCTTTCTTCATTAAATACGTGCCCCAGGCACCATCTGAGACGAGAATTTTACCGGATGCAAGTTTTGCAGAAATTTTATTCATTTATTCGTTTCTTTCTCTTTTGTAACAGAATTCTATATCGCAAATGGAACACTGATAATCTCTTTTATCTGCATTTTTACCAATTCCGATTACAGCGCTTATAGATTTAATTGGTATCATCAAAGAACTATCAGTTAAACTTATTCCACAAAAATTTTCCGGCAAAAGCGAAAATAATTTTTGCTGTTCTTTCACATCCCAACCACAGTAACCGGGGCTGTATCTGTTGGTAATTTTAAGATTATGAGTCTGACATGAATTTGAAATAATTTCTTCAATTTTATCGGCATATTGCTCAACAATCTCCGATGCTATTTTATCTAATATAAATCCTGACAGAACATCTCCACTATCCATCAATTCTCTTATCTCATCAGATATCTTATTACCGAGTGATACAGTAAGAATAGCTAAGGATTCACACTTTTTAAAATTAGATGCGATTATCTTTCCACAGTTAAAAGTTTGATCTTTCACTTTAAAGTAATCTTTATTGAAACTAACTGATTGAGACTCGAATATTTTAAATCCGCCTTGAGGTGATAATAGTTTAACCACTCCAGATAAAAGATTTTTTACAGATTCAAAAACCGGATGAGGAACATTTTCTTGCGAGTATCCTAATAACTTAATTAAAGTATTTTCTGATAGGCTGTAAAAAAGTTTCTCCCTTCCCACTGACACAATCGTTTCATTTTCAATTATACTCATATGATTCATACTCAACCAGTCTCAAAATTATTTAAATAATTCAGGAAAGATTGTGGTTCGGGGAAATAATGATCAGCATTGATTGACTTAGCAAAAGCTTCTGAAAGTGGGGCTCCACCAACAATAACCTTTAAATTTTCAAATTCATTTTTCAAATCTCTCGTAATCGTTTCCATATTCATCATTGTTGTAGTTAGAAGGGCACTTAATCCGACAATACTAACCTTATTATCAGAAACAGCTCTTAAAAATTTCTCTGAGCTTACATTAATACCCAAATCTATTACTTCCCAGCCTCCTCCATTAAGAACCATCTTAACAATGTTTTTTCCAATATCGTGTAAATCACCAGCTACGGTACCAAGTATTACTTTTCCCTTTAACTGTATTTCACCTGACTGAAAATACGGTTTTAATAATTCCATCGCACTGTTCATTGCCTTTGCTGCTATTAAAACTTCGGGTAAAAAAATCTTGTTATCTCTGAATTTCTCACCCACTCTTTTCATCCCTTCTAACATTCCACCATTAAGTATTTGCTTAGGTGATAGCTTTTGATTAAGTGCAATTTGGGTAAGTTCAATTGCTCCATCCATACCCAGCATATTTGCGGGAAACTTTGATTCCCTATTCACTCTGCCAAATTCAATACAAACACTTAATTTTTGAAGTAAGTCGTTCATAAATTTCTTTAACTACTAATTATTCTTTACTAAAATAAATAATATTGTCTATAAACAGAATGGTGTATTTGAAAAGCTTAACCTGAATACTAAAATCAGTTGAAAAATATTTTATTCACTAATTGCTCATTTATAAAAACTTCTTTAAGTTCACACGCAAATATTTTAATACAAGATAAACTGAGATTAAAAATTTCCCAACAAAATAAATCCTACCAGATGACCAAACCTAAAACAGAATTATTAAGAGGATTATCATTAACCGCTGCTATTATGATTGTTGCCGGTTCAATGATTGGATCAGGAATTTTTAGAAAACCTGCAACCATGGCGGGACAATTAATGTCTCCCGAACTGCTTCTAATTGTTTGGCTTGTAGCTGGGGTGATAACATTTATTGGTGCTCTCTGCAATGCAGAAGTTGCGGGAATGATTGATGCAACAGGCGGACAGTACGTTTACTTCCAGAAAATGTATGGCAATTTTCTTGCATACCTTTACGGCTGGGCTGTATTTGCAGTAGTACAAACCGGTGCCGGTGCAGCAATCGCATACGTTTTTGGTGAATATCTGGGTTACTTTATAAAATATCCTGAATTACCACAATCGTTACAAAGTTTTTCTATCCATCTGCCGATAATTGGAAATATATTTCCCTTTGCGGAGTTTGGAGCCAAAGCTACTGCAATTCTCTGTATATTGTTCCTTACAGGGATAAACTATGTTGGTGTTATATTCGGTGGAGCTGTTCAATCTTTTGTTACATTCATAAAAATTGCTTCCATTGTTTTATTATCGGTTTTACTCCTGTCAAGTGGTGCGGGTAGTTTTTCCAATATTACCACAGGATTTTCAATCCCATCTGAACAGGCAACAAATATTGTATCATTATTTGGATTAGCACTTGCCGGAGCTTTTTGGGCATACGATGGCTGGAATAACCTAACATTTGTGTCGGGTGAAATCAAACAATCTCAACGAAACGTACCATTAGGTTTACTATGGGGAACAATGATTGTAATTATAGTTTACATGCTGATTAACGTTGCTTACTTATATGTTCTTCCGATTGAAGAAATGGCGGAATCACCATTAGTTGCTGCATCTGCTGCAGAAGTTGTCTTTGGATCTTATGGAGCTGCTATAATTTCTATTGCAGTTATAATTTCATCATTTGGAGCATTAAACGGTAACATATTATCCACGGCACGAGTATGCTTCGCGATGTCCAGAAATAATATGTTTCTTAAAATGCTTGATAAAGTTCATCCAAGATATGCAACGCCGCACACTTCTCTTGTTGCGCAAGGCTTATGGTCTTGCTTATTAGTTTTAACTGGTACGTTTGATACGATTACAGATTATGTAATGTTTGCCTCCTGGTTGTTTTATATGCTTGGAGCATATGGTGTAATAGTTTTAAGAAAAAAGATGCCGGATGTTCCAAGACCTTATAAAGTTTGGGGTTATCCATATACTCCGATAATATTTGTCACATTTTCATTTTTATTTTTGCTTAATACAATAATCTCTGATTTAAGTAATGCTGCCATGGGTGCATTTCTGATATTACTGGGGTTGCCTTTTTATTATTGGAGAATTGCTAAGAATAAATCTGATTCTAAAAAATTAGAAGGATAATTAATTATGTCAAAAGAAATTCTTTATGTGCTGCTTGGTTTAGTTGCAGGAGGATTTAGCGGAATTATTGGACTTGGCGGAGGGATCATTTTAGTTCCTGCATTTATTTTTTTATTTGGAATGTCCCAGCAACAAGCACAGGGTACTACACTTGCTTTAATGGTTCCACCTATCGGAATACTTGCTGCATATACTTATTACCAGGCAGGATTTGTTGATATCAAAGTAGCCGCACTGGTTTGTCTTGGTTTTATTTTTGGCGGCTGGATTGGAGCTAAATTTGCCGTTCAAATGCCAAAAGAGGTGTTGCAAAAAATATTTGCCATAACTCTTTTTTTAATATCAATAAAAATGTTTTGGGGTAAATAAAAATTACTTAAAAAGGAAATTCCTGTTTGTAGTCAATTTTCTGTTCTAATTTTTCGGTAGGGCGTTTTTCTGCAGTTTGATGATACAGATTTCCATCAACATAAATAGCTTTATAAGGTTTTACGGGACAAGCAAATTCACAGGCTCCGCATCCAACACAATATTCATTTTTTACTTCTGGAATTTTTAATCCGTTTTTATAATCAACCATCATTACAGCTTTAGTGGGACAATGCTCCGAGCAAGCGCCGCAGGCCGTATTCTCAGTTTCAACAATGCAATTTTCTTTCACAAAAATTGCTCTGCCAATTTGAATCGATTCTTTTTGTAGTGATGTTATTTTTGTTATTGCACCAGTCGGGCAAACTTCTCCACATACCCTGCAATCATAATTGCAGAAACTGGTTTGATAATCCATAAACGGTTGAAGAATTCCGAACACTCCCCACTCCAGAAAAGATGGCTGCAGAACTTTTGTTGGACAAGCTGTAACACACAAATGGCAAGCTGTACAATTAGAATTAAAATGATCTACTGATTTCGAGCCCGGTGGTGATGAATATGAGTTTTTATTTACAGGTTTAGTACTTTTCTTTTTGGGTATGATTTTGATCTGAGAAAGAGCACTTGTTGTAAGTGCAATAAAGAACAACGAAGTCCTTGATAAGAATTCTCTTCTCGAATCTTCAACTTTAATTGGTTTCTTATCATAATCACCAAACTTATAATTTATCGAATCACTCGGACAGACTACCAAACAATTATAACAAGCAATGCATCTGCTAAAATCTATTTCTTTACCAGATTTATCTATGCACTCCGCTTTGCAAACATTTGCACATACTCCACATCCTTCACAACTTTTTTTATCTATTTTTAATTTAAAGATTGTAAGCTTTGATATTAATCCAAGCAGTGTTCCAACCGGACAAATTGTATTGCAATATAATCTTCCCCTCTTGTAAGCCATAAATAAAACTATTAATGAAAAGAAAACCGAGAAGACAATAAGTGATAAATAAAATATTTTTACCTCAATTGGATAGATAAGATAAATGTTTAGTTTTTCCAGAGTGAAGGCAAAAAGATTATTAGTAATCGTTAGTACAGGATTAATTATCTGTGACAATATTCTTCCGGTATTGCTGAATGGATCGAGCATATTTATTAAGAATGCATTACCTGCAAGGAATGCTATCACAACAATTCCTAAAATTGAGTATCGTGTCCAAAAATATTCTTTTGAATGTAAGAACTTTTTTCTCTTCTTATTTTTTTTTGTTAAGTGGATAACTACGTCTTGTAATGTACCAAGTGGACAAATAGTGGAACAATATACTCTTCCAAACAAAATGGTAAGAATTAAAATGATTATGAATCCTGCTACGAAAGGTGCTGCAGATGATAAAAATTTTATAAATGATGGAAGAAATTGAAGATAAGTTATATAATCAAAATACTTTGTAGAAAAAAAATGAGTGATATCAAGGAATAAGAAAGCAGTTAAAATCAAAAATATTAATGAAACAACTACTCTTATTTTCTTTAGATGTTCTAACTTCAAAAGATCACAATATTTTTCTGTAAATGGAAAGTTTTTCCAAATCTGTACTGCCTATTTTCATCTCACCAGCAATTCTTATATAGTCAATATCTTTTGGATCAACACCAAAAAGTTTTGCGGCAGCCGCATCTGCAGCTACAATATCAGTAGATACGATCTGTGATTTCATCGTAACAACATCGTCTTTTGAAACCCCACGTGGACCATTTCTTTTCATTACGTAATAAGCATCAACCACTGTTAAATCCGGTTTGCGGAAAGAAGTAAAATCAGCAATGCACTGATGCAAATTATTTGAATGCCAGTATCCCCTATCCCAAACATTACCCATAAGATTTTTCATTCCGATAGTTAAATCGGCTGAGCTATGATGCTTTAAGATTGGAACATTTATGAATACATCTGATTCAAGAATAAGCTCGTGAACTTTTGCTTTCTTTAATTTTTTGCCTTGCGTAATCGTAACATCCTGATAATAACTCTCGCTTGCACCTGAAACAATCTTTCCTTTTGCATCTTTTACTGCTCTTTCAATTCCACTGTTTGAATAACATCTGTTCCAATTATCACAGGTATGATCAAAAACATAAACGTCTTTAGCTCCTGCATCAAAACAATGTTTAATAATTCTATTAACCAATAATGGATTTGTATTCCCTGCGCGTTCCGGAGTAACATCCCAGCCAATATTTGGTTTTACAACAACAGTTTGTCCTTTCTTAACATATTTAGTCATACTCCCAAGTGCTTTGATGGCTTCATCAAACATCGAATCAGGTTCACCGCCTTTAATTGCTGCAAGAATATAACTATATGGATTGGAAAAATTTTGTGAAGCGAAAATGTTTGAATAACTGCCTAAAGAAAATGCTGCGCCAGTAAACAGGCTTGCTTTTAGAGATTTGTCGATGAATTCTCTTCTTTTCATTTTACATCCACTTTAAAGTGATGAGTGTAAGTCCATATCAAAAATAAGTAATTTATCTTACAATTGATATGAAATATTTTTAGATTGGTTGTGAGATTTGCAAATAATTTTTAGTCCATACAAAAAAGAGGTTAAAGATGGATAAAGTTTATCAGATAGTTAAAGATAAATCAAATATAAAAACTCTGCTTACAGATTTTTTAATTTTAACTTTCATCTATTTTATTCCTGCAATATCTCATTTGTTTGCTTTCCCAATTTACTACTTAGATCCAATGCGATTTGCTCTTGTTGTTGCTCTAATTACTACAAATAATAGGAATACCTATTTAATTGCATTTACGTTACCAATATTTTCGTTTTTTATCTCTTCGCATCCTTCAGTCTTAAAAGCATTCTTGTTAGCCGGAGAATTATTATTGAATATTGGTCTATTCTACTTTCTTAAAGAAAAAATTAATAATTTATTTTTTAGTTTTTTATTTAGTATAACTTTAAGTAAGCTCGCTTACTACATCGCTAAATTTGCGTTTATTAAATATGATTTGCTTGATCAGAAATTAATATCTACACCGATTGAGTATCAATTAATGATTATGCTTTTGCTAAGTTTTGTAGTTTATTGGATTGGAAGTAAGAAAAATTCAGGAGCTATTTAGCCAGGTTTTTTAATTTCGATTTTTTTTTGATTTATGCGAATGTGCCGCGCAAAAACGTGAGCCATCAAGTGCTAATCGCTTACATCGTTGTCCGTTTTTAGTTAGTGCCTCGCAAATTTTTTTTGTCTCATTAAGATCATTCTGTTGTTTATATTTAAGTTGATTTATTTCATCATCAATTAAGGATGCACTTTCATCAATAATTTTTTCCAGCTCCTGTTTTTCGATATTTAGCTGTTCAGAAACAGTTTCATACTCAGATTTAATCCCTTTAAGTTTTTCAGCATATAAACGATTCTGATTTATTTCATTTCTAATTGCACTCAATTCTTCAGCCAGTTTAGCATAAGTTTCTTCTTCATATTTTACATCTTGTTTTAGTAGCTCATAATTATTTTTCAAGTCCTCCATTTTTTGCTCAATTAAAAACTTCTCAGCATTCTTTTTCACCAAATCGTCGGTAGCAGTCTTTATCTCGTCCATCAGTTTGGATACTTCTGAACGCATTCCTCTTAGAATTTCATTAAGACGTTCATATTCCTCACGACGCTCATCTAATCTGCGCTTGTAGTCATCCAATGAAATATTTTGCTTGTTAGGTTTGTCTTTTTCTGGATTAAAAATGCTCATAGAATTATCAGATTATTGCGGAAAGAGAGGGATTCGAACCCTCGATTCCAGAAACCCGGAATAACGGTTTTCGAGACCGCCGCTTTCAACCACTCAGCCATCTTTCCAAAAGTTTCTTTTTAAAGATAATAAAATCATTTGTAATAGTATAAATGCTCCTACTTTGTAAGAATACCACGATTGAATATATTTGGGTACTAAATATTGAGAGATGCAGGAGTGGCTGAACTGGCATCCCGACCTGTCGGGAGAGAGCGTGTGTATTATTTTTGTTCTTGTTTACTTTGACAAAACATTTTCAATTCGGAGAGATGCAGGAGTGGCTGAACTGGCATCCCGACCTGTCGGGAGAGAGCGTGTGTATTATTTTTGTTCTTGTTTACTTTGACAAAACATTTTCAATTCGGAGAGATGCAGGAGTGGCTGAACTGGCACGCCTGGAGAGCGTGTGTATCTTAACGGGTACCGTGGGTTCGAATCCCACTCTCTCCGCCAACAAAAAAGCCGTCTTTAGGACGGCTTTTTTCTTTAAATCAAATTTATTTTAATTTCCAAATACGTTCGCAACTCCATTTATATGTTTAGTCTTGTCAATAATATTTCCATTAGCATCAACAACTCCGGAATGGCAATTTACACAAGTATTTAGAGTTGCAGCTATGTGTCCTGTAGGAGGTAAACCGTGACAGGAACCACATTGTGCCTGTGAGCCATCAACCTGATTCCATTTAACAGTTACATTATTACCTACCATCTGATCTGCAGTGTAAGCAAATCCAAATCCTGAACCGCTTCTTGAAAAAGCAAAATTACCGTGACAATATGTATTCGAACAAGTATTAGTTGAGAAATTATATTGTGGATTGGCGCCTCCCTGCACTGATAATCTGCCAAATATAATCTCAGCTTTTCCATCTGAGCCCAAATGTCCATCAGCATACATTGAAGTTGGGAATTTGTGACAGGTAGAACAACGAACATCATTACCTAGATCATTTTCATATAAATGTGCCGTGTGAGCACCTACACCGGCATAAGTCGTTTGTGTGCTTCCATTCAAAGCCCTTGGTGGAGCAATTTTAGTTGGATCATTAAATACTCCATGACAAGTGTTGCAAGCTTCCGGTCCATTAGATTGCGTATGACAAGTCAAACAGGTAGGGGATACTAATCCACCGGAATAATCTGAATTGTGACAAGTTCCGCAAGTGCGCATATCCCAGGCTAACTGAGAAGCTATAAACTTTCCGTGGAAATTAGCTGAAGAAGGATTATTTATTCCCTCTTTATGAACTCTAATTCCATTATGGCAGTTTGCACACGTTGGGGAAACTAATCCTCCGGCATAATCATCACCGTGACATTGTGAACATTCTGACATCGAAACATTATTATTAAATAAATACTTTGCATGGAAATTATTTGATCCCGGATTTGTAATACCATCTTTATGAACATTTATAGTTTCATGACAATTACCACAAGTTGGAGAAACTAACCCACCGGCATATTCAACACCATGGCATTGGCTGCACTCGGTCATTGACTTGTTTGCGTTCTTTAAATATTTGGAATGAAAGTTATTCGATGATGGATCAATTATACCTGCAACGTGAACCGGAATTGTGCCATGACAATTAACACAAGTTGGAGATGCGATTCCACCAGAATAATTGCCTCCGTGGCAAGTTGCACATTCTGCCATTGATCTGTTATTATTCTTCAAATATTTAGAGTGAAAATTATCAGAAGCCGGACTAACAATGCCTTCTTTATGTACATTGATAGTGGGATGGCAACCGGAGCTAGAGCAGCTGACCTGAGCTGTGCCGCCGCTGAAATCACCTGCATGGCATTGTTTACAATCAGCTAGTTTATTGGTACTCTCCAGTACTTGTTTTCCGTGATAATTTTGTGAAGTGGGATTGAAAACGCCACTGCCATGTATTTCAATATCAGGAGGAGAAGCAATATCATCCTTTAGTTCACTGCAGCTTATAATTAAAAAACCTGCAGCGATCAAAATGATGAATGAATAAAAAAGTTTTATTGATAATATTCTCATATTATAATCCGTGACAATAGTTACAGAATCCTTGAGTTTTATTTGAGCCTGGTGAAGCACTTGTATGGCAATTATAACAAATTGATGAATAATCATTATGCCAATCGCCTTTTTCATCTTTCATAAAATTTCTTGCGTGAGTTTTTGGATTTGTCCCTTTAACTCCATCACTATCCAGGTGGCAGGTAATGCAAGTGGGATCGGCACCATTTACATCGTGGCAGGACATGCATCTTTCAATATCTCTTCTTGCAAGTACCGCATGATCACCGCCACCAGTCCCTACACCAATAGTTTTAAATGTTGGCTTCAGGTGAGAGGCAGGAACAATTCCACTCAAAGCAAAATCACCCCCATCAACCTGATGACATTCTGCACAGAATGTTTCAACCTGATGACAGCTTTGACATTCTGCCGTTTTTCCTTTGGAATCCATTCCGTGAGTAAAACGATAATTAAGATCATGAACTCTTAATATCGCTTGTTGCTTCGCTCCATCAACATAATTGCTTGGATAATATGGCTGATAGAAATTATTTAAAGTATTAGTTTCTGTAATACCTGTAGTAGCAACGTGACATTCATCGCAGCTTTGATCATCATGACACATAGCACAGTTAGCATTGAATTCTCTTGCGGCAAACTTATGATTGTTAATGAAGCTTACAACTTTGTGATTTTGAGGCAAAAGATTCACTGTGGATATATGACATGATTCACATGCATTTGAAGCAACGGATTTATTATTATGACATCCATAGCAAGATTCCATAGATGGATTAGCACCGATAGCCTGCCAGCTATAATCTACTTCACCTAAACCAATGTGGCAGGGTTCACAATTTTTTTCCTCACCCTTAAGATGAAGTTTGTGGCTGAAAATTAATCCTGATTCCTTTTGAATTAGAGCTTCATATGTATCTTCATAGTGGCAGGTTTGACATTCATCTTCATTATCGACCTCGTGGCAATCAACACAATTATCGTGATTGGGCAGCAGGCGATCTTTTAAGCTTTCGCTTCCAAGAACAGCAGTATGACAGGATTGACAATCAATTAGTTCTTTGTGAAGAGAGTGTGAAAATTTTAATTTGCCTTCATTGGTCAACTGAACATCTTTTTTAACTGAATTCATTGCTCCGATTACAAGCAATAGAATCATACCAATAAAAAGCACAAGATAGATTTTTTTTAATTTTTGCATAATTAGAATCTTATAAATTTAGATTAAACCAATGATTTAGTTTAAAGAAGAATCGAAAATCATTTTTATAGATTTTGTTATCCATATACTGTCCTTGTATATCAAATGATAACATTCTCAGCGGTCTGATGTTAATTCCTGCAAGCAAAGTAATTATGTTGTTTGATTCCGCACCCGGGGACAATTTATAATTTGTATATGATAAACCTAAAGAAGGAGTTAATAGACCTTCCAAAAATGTGTAACCCGAATAAAGCGAAATAGCATCCAGCTCGCCAGCATATCCAAAAGTTTTTCTGTAATTAAGTGTGCCCCAGGTAGTTGCAAAACCTATTCCAATTCGCTGTGAGTTATCATTTTTGTAATCAACATTGCCGAACTTACCAATAATTGTAAAGACATCACTTATTTTATAGTCGGCACCAATTTCAATTTCATAGGTATTTGCATAATCAAAAACAGCAAAGATAGAATTATATCTTATCTTCGGTTGTCTGTAATTAAAGTAAGCATTTATTCCTAATCCTTTAACTGCTTCTGTTCTGGCATCGAGTTCAAACTTAGATGTCTGTTTGAAGTTCAAATCGTAATCGTATCTTGTGAAGATATCAACCAGATTTTTATTGGAGAAATTTATTTCGCCGGTAATGAACTGAAATTGGTTAGACTTATTTTCAATCTCAACGGTGATTGGATCCAATTCCGGTGTAAGTCTTATAGCTTCATAAGATTGAGGTTTGAAATTTTTATTAAAGTAACCCACTCCAATTTGAAATCCCTCCAGTGCAGTGGTTGTAAATTTTCCACCGAAAACAAAATTATCATTCCAATCTTTGATAAGCTCTAACTTTTGATAAGCAGGAACATTTCCACCATAATAAGCAGACAACTTATAATCTCCTTTTTTAAAGCTTAGTGACGCACCATCAAAAAGTCCGCCTGCTATGCTATTTATTAAGGGCTGCCTGCCTACCTTAACTGTCGCTACATCCAAAATATTTCTAGCTTCAAGATAAAGATTATAAAATCTTAACCTTGGATCATAACTCATCTTATTGGACAAATCTCCTTCAAGATTAAGAAAAGTCCTAAGCGATACATTTTCATAGTTAAAGTTCAGATTCAACATTTCATAGGCTCTTAACTGTGTCTGCGATGAATTCAGTGAATCAAATCGTTCGAAGGAATAGAGAGAGCTTGAAAACCGGCCATTAATATTTTGAGCGTTTAGGAACGAAATTCCTGCTGTTATAATCAGCAGAATAAAAATTTTTTTCATGAGGTTATTCAGTATTATTTTATCAATAATTAAGTTCTACTTAGTTTTGGGAACATCGTGTTTAATCTTTTCCCAGGCTGCTTCAATATCCATATCAACAAAAGTTGGACTTTCAACATTATGGCAGCCAATGCAGAAATCATCCAGTTTTCCGTGTACAACTAAACCATTTTTTATGGCAAGATCTCTGTCTTTCATTACCTTCATATCTTTATATGCAGAACCTGGTCCATGGCAAGTTTCACATTGCACTCCATCTTCAATTTTAAATTTTGGACCGAGCATTTTTGCATCGAGGTTATAACCAGTAACATGGCATTTCAAACATTCTGCTGTTTCAACTGCAGGTGTAGAGAATCCTTTTTCTTTAGCAATCTGATTTGCTTTCTCTGTCTTCAGTGTCTCATAAGCTTTTGAGTGTGCACTGTTTTTCCAGATTGATAATTGACTTCCCTGTTTTTCAGTTTTATGGCACATAGCACAACCATCTACGCCGATATAAGTAAACTCTGATTGGGAGAAAAGAGATGAAAAAGGAGTAATAAAAATTACTACCAGAAAGAGTATTGAGAGTCGCATAAGACCTCCTGAGATTTTATATTTAAGGACAACTGAAATATGAAAAGATTTATCAATAAAGGCAAAAAAAATCTCAAAATTTTTTAATTGATTTTATGATTTAAATTTTATGTCAAATGGCAGTTGCAATTAAAATACCAGAGTGAAAATTATTTTTACGATATTTTTTCTGTATCATAATTCTTACTTTCGATAAAATTTCATTGGCTAGTCTAACAATTCGGAAAACTATTAACTTAATTGTTTTTTATTCTGAAGCATAGTTATGTTTGCAATTCAAATTTCATTTATCCTTAAATTATTTGAATAACTTTCACAAGAACATTTTATTATGGAATGCAGAGAAATCAGTTTTCTTAAAATAAAAGATTCAGTATTACACGGCAAAGGTTTGTTTGCAGCTAAAAAAATAAACTCATCGGAAATAATAGCTCAAATATATGGAGAATTGATAGATGCTGATGAGTGCGTTCAACGTGAAGCAGCAGGAAACGTATTTATCTTTTGGAAATCTGATAATGAATATATTGACGTTTCAAATAGTAGTTGTTTAAAATACATCAATCATTCCTGCAATTATAACTGCATAGTGGAAGAAGATGAAAATGGTAATTTACTTTTAATTGCCAGCAGGGAAATTCAGCCGGAAGAGGAATTGACTATCGATTATGGATATGATGAAATCTATCTGAATTGTGCTTGCAAAGCTTGCAGTAACAAGTCTGCAATAATTTAAGTTACTATTTGAGTGTTTAAAGCAATCTCTTCTAATATGCCAGATACTTTTAAACAATCACTAAGAGATCCATTAAAAACTATTGCTTTGCCCTTAACGTGCACTTCAAATGCATAGGCTCTTGCCTGCTCATAAGTGCACTTTATAGCTTTGATGAGTTGATTAATTACATCATCAAATGTATGCCAGTCGTCATTATATAAAATTACTTTTGATGAAAGTTCTACATCTGTGGTTTCATCTGAGTAATTTTCGTATTGTTTTAATTCATCCGGATTCATATCTGAAGCAAAAATAAAAATTAGTTTAATTTTTTGAAAGTAATTTTTATCTGATTATATCTATTTAACTTAAATAACAAATTGATTTTAGCAGCATGCATGTTTATATTTTTGCATTAAAAACTAAGAACTTTACGGAGGTTTGATGAAAATAGCGGTTTGTGTCAGTCACGTGCCGGATACTGCAACCCGAATTAAAATCGGTACTGACAGGAAATCTATAGATAGTACAGGGGTTACTTATATAATTAATCCATATGATGAATTTGCTGTTGAAGAAGCTCTAAAAACAAAAGAAAAACTTGGGGCTGATTCACAGGTGATTGTTTTAAGTGTTGGAGGAGATGCACATAAAGAGACTCTTAGAAAAGCACTTGCGATGGGTTGCGATGAAGCAATCCTGTTAAAAGATGATGAGCCCAGAGATTCATTTGGGATAGCAAAAGCACTTGCAGATGAAATTAAATTACTGGGTTGTGAATTAGTATTTTTAGGTAAGCAATCTGTTGATTTTGATGATGCTATCGTCGGACAAATATTAGCTGAAATTTTGAACTACAATTCAGTCTCAGTTGTGGTTGACCTTAAAATAGAAGGAAGTAAAGTAACAACCGAAAGAGAAATTGAGGGTGGAAAAGAAGTTGTTGAAACAGAGTTACCTGTAATCATCACCACGCAAAAAGGTTTAAATGAACCGCGATATGCATCCTTAAAAGGAATTATGGCCGCAAAGAAAAAAGTAATAGCTGAAAGAACACCAGAAAAGTATTTTAATAAAACTGAACTGATTGATATTAACTTACCACCAACAAAACAACCGGGCAGAATTATTGGAACAGATAGTTCAGCGGTTCCGGAATTAATAAAATTATTAAGAGAAGAAGCAAAGGTTATATAGGTGAATTATGGCAAATAAAATTTTAGCAGTTTTAGAACAACGAGAAGGAAAAATTAAGAAAGTTTCTTTTGAGGTTGCCAGCCTTGCAGCCAAATTAAGTAAAGATTTAAATATGCCTGCTCAGGCAGTTGTAGTTGGAAATGATATAAATTCAATCGAAGAGATTAGCAAATTCGGGTTATCAGACATAACGATTTTAAAGAATCAACAGCTTCAGGATTATTCGTCAAGTGCATACTCAACTGCAATTTCAAAATTTGCCGGTGATATACAGGCAGGTATAATAATCCTCGGTAACACTGCACTTGGTAACGATTTAGCTCCGAGATTGGCTGTTAAGTTAGACGCAGGATGCATTGTTGACTGTACAGATCTAAAGTATATCGATGGAAACATTATCGCGACGAAACCAATTTATGCTGGTAAAGCCAATGCAAATTTCAAATTAAACTCAGAAATAAAAATATTTTCTGTTCGTCCAAACATCTATAAAGCCACAGTAGTTGATGGAGTGACTCCAAATATCACAATCACAGAAATTGCCGAGCCGGATTTACGAACAAAAGTAACTTCGTACAAAAAATCAGAAGGAAAGCTTGACGTAGCAGAAGCAGATATAATTGTATCTGGTGGCAGAGGAATGAAGGGTCCGGAAAATTTCCATCTTATTGAGGCGCTTGCAGATGCATTGGGTGGTGCAGTTGGTGCTTCACGCGCTGTTGTAGATGCCGGTTGGCGGCCTCATCGTGAGCAGGTTGGACAAACTGGAAAAACTGTTTCCCCTTCTCTCTATGTAGCTTGTGGTATTTCCGGTGCTATCCAGCATCTTGCCGGAATGTCTTCATCAAAATATATAGTTGCAATTAATAAAGATAAGGATGCTCCTATTTTTAGTGTTGCTGATTATGGAATTGCGGGTGATGTTTTTGAAATTCTACCAGTTTTAACTGAAGAAATTAAAAAAATAAAATCATAAGGATGCACTTTGGATAAAGTACAATGTGAAATTTTAGGTTTGTCAACCAGTCCGGCTACTGGTGGAGCTTATGCAATTCTGCTCAAGGAGATTGAAGGTGTAAGAAGGCTCCCTATCATCATCGGAGCATTTGAAGCGCAGGCTATTGCATTGGAAATGGAAGGTATAAAACCCCCAAGACCTTTAACACACGATCTGTTAAAGCAATTAGTTGATAATCTTGGGGCAAGTGTGATTGAAGTTGTAGTTAACGAGTTAAAAGATAATACCTTTTATGCAAAAATTGTTTTGGAAGTATCCGGACTTACTAATGAAATAGATGCAAGACCCAGTGATGCGATTGCACTTGCTGTAAGAACTTATGCGCCAATCTATGTTAATGAAGCAGTAATGGAAGCTGCCGCTTTTATCCCTTCGGAAGAAGCAGAAAATGAAACTGCTGAATTTAATTTATCAGAATTCGATAAAGATAAGAGACCAACTACAAAGGAAGCACAGCTTGCAGCATTACAGGACAAATTGAGAGAAGCGCTGGATAAAGAAGAGTTTGAAAGAGCTGCTAAAATAAGGGATGAAATTAAGAGACTTACTCAGAGTAATTAACTGAATACTTTTTTACCAATTTCACATTCGAGACACTTTTTCTTAATGCAATAATTCCTGAATAAATCTATCATCCCCTGATAGTAAACACTCCGGAATTTTTCATTCTTGAATCCTAAAACATCATTCACCTGATCAACAAGATGATTGCCTTCTTTCTGGTAATAGTTAAGATATAATTCTAATACTTTTTGCGCGAGTGGTTTTTTATCCTGGAGTTCAAAATAGATTGAATATATCGGAAGTAATATGTTAACAATAATTTCATCTGCTCTTCCGATTCCAATAAAATAATTTAATCTTGATTTTGCAGGCTTGTTAAAGTTAAAATGATCAACCCAATATCCTTCACCTTTTGTAACTATATCATTTCTAAGACGTGAGATTAATTTCTGTATTTCTATCTTTTCAGAAAAATGATTTGCCAAATGATTAAACTTATCACGGTTGATTAATTTTTCTACGAACCTTGCTCCTGCTGCAATTCTTACCGTTGGAAAATTCTGCGGACGAAGTTTAAAGAAATGCCATTGTGTTTTGTTGAAAGTTTGTGAATCATATTTATCCTTTATTTCTGACCATAAGTCTAAACACTTTCTTAAATAAGCAGAAGTCTCTTCATCATTTATCTCAGTAACTTCGGGAATTAAACCGCTGACGTTCAGATAAATACTTTCAAGCTTTAATGTATTTAACTGATCAATTTTTTTTAAGAATTTTATATCAACTGCGCGACTTAGTTTAAGCATTATGTCTTTATTGTTCGAATATCCTAATGCTTCAAAGACCTGTTCATAAAGAAGCTGCAGCCACAAATCTGATTTATTAAAATCATTATTGTTAAACTGTCTTGTTGAAATCTCCTTTTGAAAATTGTGATAAAGCTTAGGTTCGCTTATTTTATTTTCATCAAGAATGATTAGTTCTTTGAGTCTTTCCAGATTTCTTTCACATTTTTTTCTGAATCTTATTAAACCAAGGTTTTTTATAAACCTTAATTTTTCACGCCGTTCCATATTATGATTTAACTCGCTGCAAGGCATTTTAATATCTTTATCAGATTTACTTTCAGATAAATCTTTTATTAGATTTTCTTTAATGGATGAATTTAGAAATTTATCAAGCTCCAAAGTCGGAACTTTCCTGCCGTCAGCTGTAACTACATAAGGATATGATGAATTATTGGATAGAACTGCATGAAGAATGATTTTGTTGTATCTTTGATTTAGATGATGACCGTGAGCTTTCCAATCTGAATGGAATCTGTCAATCTCAACATCACCTGCAAAAGTTATATTACCAATTCTTATCCTAGCGTGATGATAATCGGGTCCAGCCTGATCAGTATTTCTTACCCCCGGATCTAATATCTCAATCGCTAATCCATCAGCGGTAGTAAGAGATTGATCAAATCTTCTCTCTTCCCAGATTTTATAGATAAGTTCTTCAGCGATATTAGGATTTGAATTCAATTGAACTCCGCCAGTAAATTTTTATTACAATACATTTCAGATTTATTCAAATCTATATGATTCGTAACTTTTTGTAAATGGAATAAGAAATAATTTAATTACAATTATCAATCGCAGAATTATACTTGATCAGCTCTTGACGAGCAGCTTTATCAAAGTCTTTTCCTGTGCTTTTATAAATTATTCCACGACTGACATTAATCAAATAATTTTTTCTCTTCTTCTCTTTAAATGCGGCAACAACTTCTTCCAGACTTCCTCCTTGTGCTCCAACACCAGGTAACAATACTGTTAAGTCTCCAAAATCAGATATGTTTTTCTTTAAATCTTCAATTTTTGTTGCGCCAAAAACAATTCCACAATTATCTATTTTATTCCATTTACTTACGCGGGCAAGAATTTCCTGATAAACTAATTTCCCATTTTTTAATTCTAACAATTCAAAGTCACTTGCCCCGAAATTAGAAGTTAACACCAGAATAAAATTTAATTTATCTTCATAATCCAAAAATGGCTGAAGAGAATCCTGACCCATATAAGGGTGTAATGTAACAGAATCAAATTTTAAGTGATCAAAAACTGAGGTTGCATACATTTGAGATGTATTGCTGATATCACCTCTCTTTGCATCCGCAATTGATAAAATATCTTTTGGAATCAGTTCAATAGTTTTTTCTAATTCTTCTATCCCCTTTGATCCGTTTCTCTCATAGAACGCAAAATTAATTTTATATGCTGCTGCTAAATCTGCTGTTGCTTCAATGATAAGCTGATTGAATTTAAGAACAGGATATTTTTCAGAAAGTAAAAATGATGGTATTTTTTTTATGTCCGTATCCAGCCCGACACAAATAAATTTGTTCTCATTATTCTTTGATAAGACTTTATCGCGTGCTTTCATATTTAATCACGTATAATTTTTTCTTGTTCTGTAAACGTTTGCTACAATACCCAGCATGAACATATTAACCAAAAGAGAACTTCCACCGTAGCTGACAAAGGGCAAAGGGATACCAATAATTGGTAAAATGCCAACAACCATTCCAATGTTAACTAAATAATGAATCAAATAAACACCAAGTATGCCTGTTAAAGTAAGACTTATAAATTCATCTTTAGACTGAGAAGCTATCTTTAATATTTTTAAGAATAGAATTAAAAATAAAATCAAAACAAAAACAGATCCTATAAATCCAAATTCTTCTCCGATAACGCAATAAATAAAATCAGTCCATTGTTCAGGTATGTATTGAAGCTGAGTTTGATTTCCCTGCAGAAATCCTTTACCAAATAAACCTCCTGATCCGATTGCCACTTTAGCCTGGATTGTGTTGTAACCTGCTCCAAGCGGATCAGCATTTGGGTCGATAAAAGATTTTATTCGTTGCTGCTGATGAGGACTTAATGCGTTATACAGATAATCTGCAAAGAAACCAGCAGCAAGATTCAGTGCGAATATCGAACCACTAAAGAACAAATCTTTTCTGAAAAAAATCAGTAAAAGGATTACTGTGATCAGAGCAATGATGAAATAAGTAAATCCAAATAAGGCTGCAACAGCAACCACACCTGGCGAGAGGACGACGAACAACCAAAACAAACTTATTCCTTTCCAGAAGATCATCAGCAAAATAAAACCTACAAAAACTATTGCTGTACCCATATCGGGTTCAAGAAGTATAAGTGCAACCGGAATGAATCCGATTGTTAATGCAATTAAAATATCTTTAAATGAATCGATATCAGTATTTTTTCTACTCAGGAATGAAGACATTACCATTATGGTTCCTATCTTTGCAATCTCGGAAGGTTGAAATCCGATAGGACCAATATCCAGCCAGCTTCTTGCACCAGAAGTTTTTCTACCCAGTACTAAAACTACAATCAGCAAAAGTAAAGAGAAAAGATAAGTCGGAACTGCAATCGTCTTAAAAGTATTTGTGGGCACCGAATAGGTAATAAAAAAAACTATAAATGCGATAAATCCAAAAATAAGTTGTCTGCTAAAGTTACCGCTCATCGTCGGATGATTAAATGTAGAACTATAAATTGCAACCAAACCTATCAAAACGAGCAGCGCTGCCGGTATGAAAATTCCAAAATCAAACTTATCACGAATGTTGTAATCAATTCTCAAGTTTAACTCCGGCAATTTTAGTATCGGCTTTATTAAATTTCTGATCAGGAGATTTTATTTCTTTTCTTAAGTATGTTTCAATTAATTTTTTTGCGATAGGAGCTGCGTGTGTTCCGCCAAATCCAATATTTTCTACAACAACAGCTATTGCTATTCTTGGATTTTCTGATGGAGCAAAACCGACAAAGAATGCGTGATCTTTTCCGTGAGGATTTTGTGCAGTACCTGTTTTACCGGAGATATGAATATCCGGCAATTTAATATGAGTTGCTGTTCCGGATCCATTTACAACTAAAAACATTCCATCTTTAACTATGTCAAATACTTCTTGTTTAACACCTGTTTCAATTTTAGGGAAATTATATTTTATAATCTGTTTAGTCTGATCATCCAGATAACCTTTTACAACGTGCGGCTGATAAGTACTTCCATTATTTGCAATCAATGCTACGTACTGAGCTAATTGCAAAGGAGTAACACTAACTTCGCCCTGACCAATTCCCAAACTTGCCATAATACTTCTTGGCCATTTTTCTCCATACATTTTAACATAATAATCTTCACCGGGAATAAAGCCCGCTGCTTCTTCACCTATATCAATTCCGGTCTTTTTTGCAAAACCAAATTTCATTGCATATTCCTTCCACTTATCAAGACCGATTTTATAAATAAGGTTGTAGAAAAAAGTATTGCAGGATTTTTCGATAGCGTGAATTACATTTACAGATCCGTGAGAGCCATGGCATTTAAAGAATCTTCCAAATGTAAAACCACCGCCACAGAAATAAGTATAAGATGGAGTGATAATTCCCATATCGAGAGCGGCAATTGCTGAAAGCATTTTAAATGTTGATCCCGGAGGCTTTAAAGACATGGTTGCACGATTAAAGGAAGGTTTATCAGGATTGTTGTAAAGTTTCTGCAGAAATTCTTTTGATGTAACATAAGAAAATTGTTCAAGATCATAATCCGGTGCACTAATTAGAGCAACAATCTCTCCGCTGTTAGGTTCTATTGCTACTATTGCCCCACGTTTGCCCTTCATCTCTTCTTCACCAGCTTTTTGGACATCAGCATCGAAAGAAAGAACTAAATCTTTTCCTTTTATTGATTCAACATCCTGAGTTCCATCTTTATACTTGCCAATTTCTTTTCGTCTTGAATTAACAAGAACATAATTAAATCCTTTAATGCCTCTTAAATCTTTCTCATAAAATTTCTCAATTCCATTATGTCCAACGTAATCACCTGGTTTGTAATAATCTTTTTCTTTCTCAAGCTGGTCAGGTGAGATTTCTTTTGTGTAGCCAAATGCGTGTGAACCCCTAATTCCATAAGGATAAGCTCTTTGCATTTCTACGATGTAATCAACTCCCGGTAAATGTTCTGAATTTTCTTCCAGCCAGGAAATAACATTAAAATCAATCCCTCTTTTTATCCTTATTGGAACGTATTTGGAATAGATTTTATTTCTATTTAGAATTGATGCAACATATCCGGGCTCCACCCCGAGTACTTTATCAATAACAGAATTGAGTTTGGGATCGTAATCAGCTGGTGTGATTCTAAGTGTGTAAGCAGGATAATTATCAACCATTACTTTTAAGTTTCTATCCAGAAAAACTCCACGAAAAGGAATTTGCTCTATTCCCTTTATGCTGTTGTTAGCAGATTTTTCTTCATAAACCTCCTGCTGGATGATTTGCATCTGAAATAATCTGAAAGAGATTAAGACGAACAGAACAACTATCACTCCTGAAATAATTGATCTTCTGTTTACCGAGGCAAAATTTTCAGCGGTCAAAATGATCTCCTTTTAGGATAAAATATAATAACCATCAAAGCTATTGCTGCAGTATATAATGCCGGGAACAAAGAATGTTCTATAAACAGAACAAACAAGCTTGTATCAAAATCTAATGATGAAAAGAAAATATTTATCGTTGAATCAATGAAAGAACACAAAAACACTATCAGACCGAAATTATAAGCAATCAGATAATTATCTATTTTGTTTTCAGAGGAAAAATATCCGGCTACAAATCCTGCTAATGTTTTGGAAAACATTGTACTTCCAATTAATCCACCCGTAATGATATCAAACAGAAAACCATAAATAAATCCTAAAACTGATCCATAAATTTGACCTTGAGTAATACTATAATAAACAAGCAGGATAATGATTAAATCAGGAATTACTCCGCTAATAGATAACAAAGGTACCACAGTAATCTGAATTAGCAGAATAGGAAAAAATAGTACGATCGAAAGTATGTAAGGAAGTTTAATCATTGCCGATTTAAAAAGTTTAATTCAATATCATCTATTTCTTTACTTTTCACTATCCCCATAATGAACACATTTTCCACTTTATCAAAATCTACAAAAGGTTGAATTTTAACCTCATTAAAAATTCCTTTCTCAACATTTCCTATTTCAGCAACTACTCCGACTGGTAAAGGGAAAGGTACAATTGAACTAATTTCAGAAGTAACAATCCTATCCCCTTTTTTTAACTCGTAAGTTTTAGGAACATTTACCATTACAAGCCACTCCCCATTCCATTTCATTACAGCGTTCTCGCGAGTTCTTTCGCATTTTACAGCAAGTTTAAGATCTACATTAGTTAAGGTTCTTGCTATGGAATAATTATCTGAAGTTGAAAAAATTATTCCAACCAATCCTTTATCAGTAATCACGGGCATTCCAATTTTAACTGACTGGTTTTTGCCGGCGTTTAATGTAATTGTACTTTGAGTTTTAACAAGCGACTTCGAAACAATTGAAGCAGGAATCAACGGAAATTTTGTCGAATCTTTTAATGCCAAAAGACTCTTTAATTCATCATTAACTATTCCATACTCACGCAGTTTACTTACCTGTAGCATAAGTTCTGCATTTGTTCTTCTTAATTCCTGATTTTCTTTTTTGAGATTACTGATATTAAAAACATCAGTGAAGAGAGATGTAAAAGAGGCAAATGTTCCAAAGGCTAAAGATCTTACTTTCTGAATTCCCTGAGAGTTATTTTGTGATAATAGAATTAAGCTTATAATTAAAAGAATGACGAGTACAATATATTCTTTAAAGTTATTCCAGAGAGAATTAAAAAATCTTATCATTAATATCTTCTGTTACGAATTAAAACCTTCGAATAATGATTGAGATTATCGATAACTTTTCCGGCACCACGCACAACGGCAGTCAGAGGATCTTCAGCAACGTGCACAGGAAGATTTGTTTCCATTCTTATTCTTTCATCTAATCCTTTCAGCAAGGCTCCTCCTCCTGTTAACATAACGCCTCTGTCAAGTATATCAGCTGATAATTCGGGTGGGGTTCTTTCAAGTGTTTGTCTTACTGCATCAACTATTTGTACCACTGCTTCATTCAATGCTCCCCGTATTTCAACAGAACTTACTTCTGTGGTTTTAGGAATACCACCAACTAAATCTCTACCTTTAACCTGAATTGTAATTTCTTCTTTTAGTGGGACAGCAGATCCTACTTCACATTTAATGGCTTCGGCAGTTCTTTCTCCGATAAGTATGTTATGATTTTTTTTGAAGAACTGCATTATTGCGTAGTTCATTTCATCGCCGGCAATACGAATTGATTCTTCATTAACAATTCCTGATAGAGCTATCACAGCAATTTCTGTTGTACCTCCGCCAATATCAATTATCATATTTCCAACCGGAGCTTCTACATCAATTCCAATTCCAATAGCAGCAGCCATAGGTTCAGCAATAAGATGAACTTCTTTTGCACCTGCGTGTTCAGCACTATCACGCACTGCTCTTTTTTCAACCTCAGTAACGCCACTTGGAACAGCAACTATAACTCTTCTGCTGGCAACCGCACCGCCGCCTCGTACACGTTTTATAAAAGCACGAATCATTCCTTCGGCAATTTCAAAATCGGCAATAACTCCATCGCGCATTGGGCGGGTAACTTTAATTTCTTTATGCTCTCTGCCCTGCATTTCTTTTGCTTTATTACCCAAAGCAATAATTCTTTTAGAATTTTTATCAAATGCAACTATTGAAGGTTCATTTAGAACAATACCCTTACCTTTAACATATATCAGAGTATTGGCTGTTCCTAAATCAATTGCAATATCGTTAGAGAAGAAATCAAAAATTCCCATTGTTCCTCTTAATGTTTAAAGTGTCTTATACCGGTGAATACCATTGAAATATTATTTTTATTTGCTGCATCAATAACTTCCTGATCGCGCACCGAACCACCAGGCTGAATAACTGATGTAGCTCCACATTTTATTATCTCCAATAAGCCATCTGCAAAAGGGAAAAAAGCATCAGATGCTGCAACGGAACCATTTAAATCTAATCCATGTTCTTTTGCTTTCATAACAGCAATTTTAGCAGAATCAATTCTGGACATTTGTCCCGCACCTACGCCTAAAGTTGCTTTATCTTTAACATAAACAATTGCATTAGATTTTGTATGCTTTGCTACTTTCCATGCAAATTTTAAATCTTCAAGTTCATTCTTTGATGGTTTAGTCTCTGTAACAAATTTCAGTTCATCTTCATTTAAAGATATTGTATCGCTATCCTGCACTAATACACCACCGGGAATCGATCTGAAATTTTTCTTTGGTTCAAGTACAGTTTTTTTCTGAATTACAAGTCGTCTGTCTTTTTTCTTCTTCAACAGATCAATTGCGCCGTTTGTAAAAGATGGTGCACAAACAATTTCAAGAAAAATTTTGTTTAGTTCTTCGGCTGTTTTTTCATCAACTTCTTGATTAAAAGCAACAATACCACCAAAGGAAGAAACCGGATCACATTTTAATGCCCGAATATAAGCCTCAAATGGATTGTTACCAATAGCCGCACCGGCAGGATTGTTATGTTTTATTATTGTGCAGCAACACTCTCCCAGGTCTTCACAAAGCTCAACCGCAGCCACCAAATCCAGAATATTGTTGTAAGAGATTTCTTTACCGTGGAATACTTCAAAATATTCATCAAAATTACCAAATACAGCAGCTTTTTGATGAGGATTCTCACCGTATCTTAAAGATGAAGAAAGTTTTTCATTTATTCTGATAAAATTTTGATCTACAGCAAATCTGTTCTCTAAATAATTTGCAATATGAGTATCGTAATTAGCAGTATGAGAAAAGGCTTCTACAGCAAGCTGCTTGCGTGTAATCTCTGAAACCTCTCCGGATTTTAATTCGTTCAAAAAAGCATCATATTGTTCTGGATTGGTAAGTACAGAAACATATTTATGATTTTTTGCAGCAGCACGAATTAAACTTGGACCACCGATATCAATATTCTCTATGGCTTCTTCCAATGTGCAGTCGGGATTTTGAATAGTTTTAACGAAGGGATATAAATTAACACATACGATATCAATTCCGACAATATTATTTTCATACGCTTCTTTCAGATCATTTGGATTATCTTTTCTTAATAAAATGCCGCCAAAAATTTTGGGATGAAGTGTTTTAACTCTTCCTTCAAAAATTTCCGGGAAACCTGTTAGACTGCTTATTTCAGTAACCTCGATTAAATTTTTTGACAGCAGTTTAGCTGTATTTCCGGTTGCGATTATTTTATAATTAAGTTTAGATAATTCAGATGCAAACTCAACAATTTTTGTTTTATCAGATACACTAATTAAGGCAAGTTTTTCCAAAGTTTTTCCAAAATAATTTAATGTAATATTGAAATTCTGTTCTCTTCTATTAAAATTTTATTTTCTGCAAAAGCTTTAATAACAAAAGGCAATAACACGTGCTCAACTTTAAGAACTCTCTCTGCAATTTCTTCAGGCGATTTCAAATCCGAAATATCAACACATCTTTGAGCGATTATCTTGCCCGTATCATAAGTGTTATCAACCATATGAACAGTAACACCGCTTATTTTTGCCGTCGAGTTAAACACCGCCTTATGAACATTCATTCCATACATTCCTTTTCCACCAAAAGCAGGCAGCAAAGCAGGATGAATATTTATAATACGGTTTTCAAATCTATCAACAACTTCAGAAGGAATTAATTTTAAATAACCGGCAAGAACTACTAATTCAACGCCAAGCTCTTCAAGTAAACCTTTTAGATGTTCCTTAGTTACTTTTCCTTCACCTGTTCCAACAGTAAAAGTTTTAATTGAAAATTTGTGTGCAATTTCAAAAGCCCTGCAATCAATTTTGTCACTTATTACAGCAATCACATCAACCAAATTCTTTAAATCAGGAGAATTAAGAATAGCATTTAGATTAGAACCTCTACCTGATACAAAAACAGCTATTTTCAATTAAATTTACCAGAAATGTTGATGAAAATTACCGATTAAGGGAAAAATAATCAATTAAAGCTAACTGTTGGAGAAACTATTTTTTAGTTTCAGCTGGCAGTAACCTTTTGAGAGAATAAACTTTGTTGACCATCGAATTTGCAAAATCATACTCATCCATTTCCTCAATTTGAAGAAGAAATAATCTTGCATCAATATAATTTTTGAGATGGTAACTTGCCCATGCAGCATAATAGTGAGAAAATGCATGCACCCATTTCTCATCTCCAACATTTATCTTAAGTGATGTAACCGCGTATTCAAGTGACTCTTTGAATCGCTTCTGATAATGACTGATTTCACTCAAATACATATAGGCAATTGCCATTTCCTCATCTTTCAAATTTTTATTCTTCAATAAAATCATCAAAGAATCCTTAGCTAAACCATATCTTCCCTGTTTGATTAAATTTGAATATCTGATAAGGGACACATCTGCCGGCGATAATTTTTTTTCAATGTATAAATCCATTTTTCTTTCAGCATAAAGATCTTCCTCAATATCAGAATTACCATCTGAAGCTTTTTCATAAAACTTTAATGCATCTTTTCTGTTACCGGTTAATTCATAACACAAACCAATTTTAAGATTTGATATTCCTTTGTAATCATTGTTAACAGCTTTTTCCAAAAATAACTTATAGCAAGTGGCAGCCGAGTCATACATATTCTTTGCGAAAAGAACATTTCCCAGAATGTAATAACTGTTTGAAATAATAAAGGGGTATAGGGTGTCTTTAGAACTTAAAACCGGCTTTAAATATTTTTCAGTATTGTTCAAATCATTCAATTCACAATTTACCCAGGCAAGAGAAAAATTAAACAATAAATTTTTGGGATATCGTCTTACAAGGCTTGTCAATAATTCTTTTGCAGCAGGATGATCAACAATAACTCTTGAATAAAGCTGGGATAAATAAAATTGTGCATCAACTTTAGAAAATTTTCCCTTCTGTGATGCCATCTTTACTGATTGAAGACCTGCTTCTTTATCCGCTGTGATACCTACTAAATTAGCCGCCCATTCCAATGAAGATGGAATTTGTGATAAAGCAAAATTGTATAAACCAATGCCAAGATATGCATCATAAAATGCCGGTTTAATTTTTATAGCTTCTTCCAGATTTTGCTTCATCTGATTGCTTGTCCACAAAGCCTGCAGATAATTTCCTGAGCGGGCCTCAGCTATCGATTTATTGTAGTAAACCGAGCCTAGCAAATAATATTGTTCCGCAGTAGATTTTTTATCAAGAGATTTTTCGGATAAATCAATTGCTTTATCAGCTAAAAAATTAAAGGTATCAAGATAAGCTTCATTAAGATTTCCAAGATAGTACCACAGATAAATTGTTGATTTGTAGTGATAGCCGCGTGGATCGTTTAGATTTTTCTCAATTATTGTATTAAAGATTTTTAACCCATCAGTCCAATTAAAATTGTAAATTTTATCCAGTCCAATTTGTATTTGTCTATCAACAGATTGCTGAGAATAATTCGGAGTGTTAATAAACAAAATTATCAGAAAAAGGAAAAAATATTTTTTCATCATTATACTTAAAAACTTATCCTTTCGAAGCAGAATATTTCAATGCCGCTGCAACGAGTTCTCTGAAAAGAGGATGAGCTTTAGTTGCTCTGGATTTTAATTCCGGATGAAACTGACATGCAACAAACCACCTTTTGTCAGGCAATTCAATCATTTCAACCAGTTCCCTATCCGGCGATAAGCCTGAAAATACTAATCCATTTTCAGAAAGTACGGATCTGAACTTATTATTCACTTCATATCTGTGACGATGCCGCTCAGAAATAAAATTGCTTTGATATGCTTTGTAAGCCTGAGTTTTATCCTTTATTGTACAGGGATAAGCACCAAGCCTCATCGTAGCTCCCATCGCTTTAATGTTCTTCTGATCCGGCATTAAATCAATAACACTAAATTTATTCTTCTTAAATTCCGAGCTGTGTGCCTGTTTTATTCCACAGACATTTCTGGCAAATTCAATTACTGCACATTGAAGACCCAGGCATATACCTAAAAATGGAATATCATTTTCGCGGGCGTATTGCACAGCTTTGATTTTTCCTTCAATACCTCTTTCACCAAATCCACCCGGCACAAGAATTCCATCTACACCGTTAAATAATTTTTCTGGAGTTTCATCCTCAAGCGATTCTGCACTTATTGGTCTTACCTTAACTTTACAATCATTTTCAGCACCGGCGTGAACAAAAGATTCCATTATACTTTTATATGCATCCATATGCTCGGTGTACTTACCGCATAATGCAATCTCAACAGTGGTAGATGGATTTTTAACACTTTCAACAAAACTTTCCCAATTATCAAGATTAATTTTTTTATCAGGTAGGTGAAGTCTTTCGAGAACTATTTGATCAAATTTTTCTTTATAAAGTATTAACGGAACTTCATAAATTGAAGAACAATCGTAAGCAGAGATTACAGCTTTAGAATCAACATTGGTAAAAAGAGCAATCTTTTCCCTGATGTCCTTACTTAATTTTTTCTCCGAGCGGCAAATTAAAACATCCGGCTGGATTCCCAGTTCAAGCAGATTTTTTACACTGTGCTGTGTAGGTTTTGTCTTGACTTCATCAGCCGACCGAATGTATGGAACAAGAGTAACATGAATGCTCATAGTGTTAGTTCTTCCGAACTGCAACATCATTTGTCTCATTGCTTCTAAAAATGGCAGGCTTTCTATATCACCAACCGTTCCGCCAATCTCACTAATGATAATATCATATTCACCAAGTTCACTTAGTTTTAGCATTCTGCTCTTTATTTCATCAGTTATGTGAGGGATAACCTGAACTGTTGCACCTAAAAAATCGCCTCGTCTTTCTTTAGTTATTACTTCATTGTACACCTGACCTGTAGTAGTGTTGTTTGCACGGGTCATGTTCACATCCAGAAAGCGTTCATAATGACCAAGGTCCAAATCAGTTTCAGCACCATCATCGGTTACATAAACTTCACCATGCTGAAAAGGACTCATTGTGCCGGGATCTACATTTATGTAAGGATCAAACTTTTGGATTGTAACTCTGAAGCCACGTTGTTTAAGAAGTAAACCAAGAGAGGAGGCGGTAATTCCTTTGCCTAAGGATGAGACAACACCGCCGGTTACAAAAATAAACTTAACTTTTTTTCTTGCAGACATTTTAGTTTTTTTTGCCCTGAAATATAGAGGTACGTGTTAAGATTTCCAATCTGATTTATGAAAGTTATTACTTTACCTTTAGTATAAGCATTGTCATATCATCATGCTGCTGTGCTTTACCGATAAACGTCTTTACATCAGCAATAATCATATCAAGCAGTTCTGAAGCAGATTTATCTGAATTTTCTCTTGCGATCTTCATCAAGCTCTCTAAGCCATATTCAACGCCTTTTTTGTTTACCGCTTCAGTAAATCCGTCAGTATAAAATATATAATTCTTGTCTGAACTTAGTTTTTCTTCGTGTTCAGTAATAACTTTTCTAAAAAGATCTCCTTTTTCCAGCCCAAGAGCTAATCCATTAGGATTAATCAAATTAACATTTTCTGAATCTACATTTTTAATGATTGGGTTATGTCCGGCACGTGCAATTCTTATAGACATTTTTTTCATATCAACCACAGCATATATCATACTGATAAATCTGCCTCGTTCAACATTTTCATAAAACAGCTCATTCATTTTTGAAAGAACTTCTGCAGGAGATTCAGTATGTTTTGCAATAGCTTTTATAAAACCTTTTGTTAAAGTCATATAAAAAGCAGCCTGAGTGCCTTTACCAGATACATCTCCGATAATTATCCCCAATTTATTATCATCAATTTTTATAAAGTCATAATAATCTCCCCCAACCTCAAAAGCCGGAATACAAACAGATGAAATTTCCAATCCTTTTACAACCGGATTGGTTTTGGGTAAAAAACTCATTTGCACGTGTCTTGCAACTTCCAATTCTTTCTGAAGTCTCTGTCTTTCGGTTATGTTCTCAACAAACTTTGGAGTTATCGAATCATAATCTGTGAACTTATCTTTTTTTACAAAAAATAAAATGCCGACAATAATTAATACTAATGAGAAGACCAGAATATATATCCAGTTATTATGAAGCGAAGGTTCCTGAATAAAAGAAAACTGAGTTGCCTTTAACAAAAACTGAAAAATTAAATATGTTAATAATGTTGACAGCAAATCGAATTTGACGAGTACAAAACTCAATGTTATACCGAGAATAAAATTTATGGCTAATCCTGCGGTTACAGGATTAATTTTCGAATGTATAAGGACTGCCCAAATAAGTCCACCAAAAAAAATCAAAATCAAATCACTGGTTATATATTTTTTAAGCATCGGAAAGAGCAGCATAAAAAATGAAGCGGAAAGAATACCATATGAGTTTAACACTCCAAAAACAATATTCAACGAAGGTAAGAATGCATTAAGATGAGATAATGATCTGAAGTACTCGCCCAGAAAAGAAATGTTAAAATATTCGCTTGTAATTCTTAGTGAAATAAAATACAGCGCTGTAAGTCCAAACCCAAAAGTTATTCCATTAATGATTGAAAAACCGACTTTGGAATGATTAAATTTTCCGTGCCGGATAAGATCGAGGCTTAAAAATTTTGTATTCCAGACTTCTCTGAAAATTGTTTCACTAACAGCCCATAAAATAATAGCTGCGCCGGCTATTATTATTCCGCCAAAAGTAATTCCTATTATAAATGTAAAATCAGAACCAGAGAATCTCTCTAAAATTTCTTTGGCGATAAAGGAAATAAAAATAATAATGCCAAATACTGTAGCTTGCTTAAAACCAATCTCAAAGGCTCTGAATCTTTTAAAGCCAATCACAATTACCAATACGATGATTAATAATACAAAAGCAATTTCTGTTATAATCTCAAATAAATCTTCGCTGTAAGTTTTATATTCACCAGGGATGTCAGCCTCAATGTTGAATCCTTCAATCTGATCCCCTAGTGAATGTACAATAAGTAAATATTTTAATGGGGTGCTGTTTGTTTCATACTCAATTTTGTAATCAGTTCTATTACCTTTTCTGAAAACCTCCGAGTCTTTAAAGAAAAAATCATAATCTGAATTGCTAACTGATTTTCTTAACGAGTCATCAATCAATATTATACGGGGATTTATACTTTGAATGAAAGATGCACACAATTTTTTGATTTCAGTCAAAGTCAAAATTGTATCCGAAATACTGTTCTCGGACAATTTTCTGTTTAAACTAATTATGTAGCCTTTATCAGTACATTTTAATTCAAGAGATCTTTTTTGATTTATTCTGTCATTTCCTGAATTATTCGATATGACAATATTTGAATCATCTTTTGTGGTTTGATAAACTCTCCAGTAATAAGCCCTCTCTGAAGATTTGAGTATTTGATTCGCTTCATCTAAAGGAAACTCAGAATTTACGTATCGCAATAGTGGTCTTTGACTATCAAATTCAAACTGTAGCCCATTTTTTTCATACTTAATATTTGAATTATCAAGAGCCTCAAATACTTTCTGTTTAATAAACATCTGATTGTTAGATAAATTTAATCCTCCAAACGGATGATATTCAGGAATCAGAGCTTCTATAAGAAGAAATGAGAGAATAAAGACAGCTAAAATTATTGCGATGTGTTTGAATTTGCTTCTCATGAATTAACTTTTAATTGCAAAGTAAATTAATTAAATATTCGAAAGAAAAAATTATTTTCTTTACAATATTAGGATTATTTTTCCTTTAAATTAAATTCATATCTATAAGAGTGCCTATTGTTAAATAGAATAAAAAAAGTTTTTTTTAACACTGTAATCATCTCAATTTGTTTATTCTCATTAAGCCCTGCACAAGATACAACAAAAAGTCTGGCGTTTAAGAAAAACAGACCTTACAAAAACAGTCCTTATTATTATCAGCCGGATTTATCTTATCAGTTACTGCATCAATTTAAGCTTGTGCAGATGGCAAACAGTGGAGATCCTTTGGCGCAGCATGAATTAGGATTAAGATTGTTAACCGGAGAAGGAATTGCAGCCGATACAACTGCAGCTGTTTACTGGATTAAAAAAGCAGCGTCGCAAAAATTATCTGCGGCACAATATAATTATGGAATTATGCTTCTTAACGGCTGGGGAACGGATTGGAATCCATTCCTTGCATATGAAAATTTTCTTAGTGCAGCTGAATCGGGGATGAGCCAGGCTCAGTATGTTATAGGATTACTTTATACTGATAATTTAATTATTCAAAGAGACTGGAACAGATCATACTTCTGGACTAAAAAAGCTTATGATGGAGGATTTGAACCAGCAAAAGAAGTATTAGATCAGATAAGTTCTAAAGTTTCAAAAAGTTTTATTGATTCTGTTAGCTCTAAAAAATTTGATCATATTAAAAACAAAACAGTTAAAGAAACTGAGGACAATAATATTCAATCATCTGTTGGATTAGTTTATATAGATTTCTCTCAAAATCAGGATACGACTTCAATTCTTACTGATAAAATGCTGATTCAGGATCTTGAAAGAATGGATATTAAAAATATTCTGGATACACTTGGATTAAAGCAATCAGATACTCTTTTAACCTCGTTAATAAGTGGACAACAGATTGATTACTTAAGAGATTTAGCTGAAGCCGGAAGCCCTGAAGCGATGGTTTTAATCGGAAGACTTAATGAAACTGAACCATCGTTCGGAATAGATTTATTAACTGCTGCTGAATATTATATAAGAGCTACTATTTTAGATTCACATCGTGCAGCATACTTGTTGTGGAAATTATTGAAACAGAAACAATTTTTTGAAACACTAAGAGCCGCAGAAAAAAATAATGACGCCGTTGCTCAATTTGTTTGGTATGGTTTGGAAAAACTTGGGTTTGATAATCAATTGACTGATGCCGACGCTGCTAAACTACTTTTTAATTCGGCGAATCAAAAACATATTCCAGCTCTAATTGAACTGGGATTTAATTACTACACAGGAAGATATTTTAAACAGGATAAAAACAGAGCAGTAGAAATATGGCAGCTTGCAAAGGATTTTGGAAGCATCGAAAGTAATGTGAGAATCATTGCTTCCAGATTATATGATTCTCCCTCTGAGGTAACTGCGTCAGACATTGTAGCACTTAAAAACTTTTCTGATAACGGTTCTTTACTCGCCCAGGTTGCATTAGCTCATTGTTACGAAAATGGAATTGGAATTAAAAAAAATCTTGCGATGGCTGCTAAGTTATATCGCACGGCAACCCAAAGAGGCAATCAATTTGCTTACGAGCAATTGAAAAGAATTTATGATAGTGTCAGACCTAATTCGCCAAATTTTAAAATTGTTAATTAATTCAAATGATCGAGCCTAAATTATTCAGTAAACTGCCGGAAGTTGGCACAAGTATATTTGCAGTGATGTCCAAAATGGCATCTAATTACAATGCTATAAATTTGTCTCAGGGCTTTCCGGATTTTAACTGCTCAGATGAGCTGATTGACCGGGTAAATTTTTATATGAGTAAGAGTTTTAATCAGTATGCACCAATGCCCGGAATCATTGAATTAAGAAGTGAAATTTCAAAAAAAATCTTACGTGATTATAACAAGCTATATGATCCTCAGGATGAAATAACAATCACTGCCGGTGCAACTCAGGCACTTTTCACTGCATTTACAACAATAATAAACGCCGGAGACGAGGTTATCATATTTGCTCCAGCTTACGACAGCTACCGTCCGGCAATAGAAATAAATGGCGGGATAGTAATCGAGATAAATCTAAATCCCAAAGATTTTAGTATTCCCTGGGAGGAAGTTGCAAAATCAATTAATAAAAGGACTAAATGCATAGTGATTAACTCGCCACATAATCCTGCAGGAGTTGTTTTAACTGAAACTGATATAGAACAGCTTGAAAAAATTGTAAGCGATACAGATATCTTAATTATAAGTGATGAAGTTTATGAGCACATAACTTTTGATAACACAACTCATTCAAGTTTATCAGGCAGTTATGAATTATCAAAAAGAAGTTTTATTATATCTTCATTCGGAAAAACTTTTCATACTACTGGATGGAAAATTGGATATTGCTGCGCACCAAAATATATAATGGATGAGTTTAGAAAGATTCATCAGTTTGTTGTTTTTGCAGTTAATACACCAATTCAGTATGCTTATTCTGATTTTATAAAGAAGCCTGAAAACATTTATTCACTTAATAAATTTTATCAGGATAAAAGAGACTTGTTCAGAAAATTATTAGCTGATTCAAAGTTTAAATTCAGGGATTGCAAAGGCACTTACTTTCAGTTATTAGATTACAGCAGCATTTCTGATAACGATGATTATTCTTTCAGCGAGTTTCTTACTAAAAAAATCGGTGTCGCAGTAATCCCTCTTTCACCTTTTTATAAAAATGGGTCTAAAGAAAAACTTGTGCGGGTTTGTTTTGCAAAAAAGGATTTCATCCTGATACAAGCAGCCGAGAAATTATTAACTTTATAATTTTATCTGCATAATGGAAAACAATCAACTAAAGAAAAAAGCAGCTATTCTATCGCTCTCAGTTGGCGTAGGAATGTTTATTTTCAAAATAGCTGCGTACTTAATAACTGGGTCTGCTGCAATCTTTTCTGATGCTGCTGAATCAGTTGTGCATGTTATGGCGACTGGCATGGCTCTTTTCAGTATCATATTAAGCTCAAAACCTGCAGATGAATCTCATCCATATGGTCATGGAAATGTTGAATATTTTTCTGCCGGCATCGAAGGAATATTGATCCTTGTAGCTGCAATTTTTATAATTTATGAAAGTACAATTGCAATAATCAACGGACCTCAGCTTCAGAAACTTGGAATTGGTGCAATTATCATCACGATAGCTTCAACTGTAAATTTACTTTTAGGCACTTATCTTATAAGAACAGGAAGAAAAACTAATTCGTTAACTCTGGTGGCAGATGGCAAACACGTTTTAACTGATTCAGTAACAAGCTTTGGAGTTATTGCAGCAGTTATAATTGTGCTGATAACAGATATTATGCTGCTTGATCCGATAATTGCAATTTTGATTGCACTAAATATTTTATACACGGGATGGAAACTAATCCGCCAGGCAATTGGTGGATTGATGAACGAAGCTAATCCCGAATTGCTGGAAAAGATAGGCAACAAATTAATTTCACTAAAAAAGAATTATTGGATAGACATTCACGAGTTAAGATTTTGGGAATCGGGGGATAAATTATTTTTAGATTTTCATCTCATTCTTCCATATTACTTTACAATAAAACAAACTCATCAGGAAGAAAATGAAATTGAGGCTGAATTAAGAGAAAGCTTCCCCAACACCGAATTAAAAATACATCTGGATTTTTGTGTGCCAGAGCTTTGTAAATATTGTAGTTATACAGATTGCAATGTCAGATCAGATATTAAATCGAGAGATTTTAAGTGGGATGTAAATAAACTTACTGGTGTACCTATTTACATCAGGGATGCGCAGCAGTAGATTCATTAGTATCGTTTACTTTTAACAGAATTAATAATCCTACCAGAAAGAAAAATCCAATTGAGATAATTGCATATCTCTGATTTCCTGACAAGTAACTTACCAGTCCAAATACAAGCGGACCGATAACGGCAGAGCTTTTTCCGAAGAAAGAATAAAATCCAAAAAATTCTGTTTTCCTTTCGGGTGGAGTTAACTTACTCATTAAACTTCTGCTGGTAGATTGGCTTGAGCCCATTGCAGCTCCTGCAATCAGTCCCACAACATAAAATCCGTTCTTATCAGTTATTAAAAAGGCAATCAATACAGTAATCATCCACATAATTAATGTGATTATAATAGTCCTTTTCTGTCCAATTGAATCAGCTAAAATTCCCAGCAAAACAGAACCCGCAATTGCAGTTGTTTGGACGGTTATAAAAAAAATCAATAGTTCTGTTTCAGAAAAACCAAGAGTTGTACTGGCGTAATTACCGGAGAAAAATATTATAGTATTAACTCCTTCTATATAGAAAAAGTATGCAAGTAAAAAGATTGCGAGGTTTTTATGATACTTTAAATGTGTAAGTGTATTCCAAACACGGCTAATTCCTATTTTAAGATAAGATTCATGAGTAGAAAGATTTTTTCTGTTATCTTTTATGTAAAGAAAAAGTGGTAGGGAGAATATTAAAAAGAAGAGTGCAGAAATTGGAAAAGATTCTTTAATCATATCAGCTTGAATAAAAGGATAGATTACAGCCAATGTTGCCAACGAACCAAGATATCCCATCGCATATCCATAACCGCTTACTCTTCCATAATTTTTAGGGACAGTTATCTCAGGTAAAAATGCATCATAAAAGACAAGCCCGGCTTCAAATCCGATATTAGCCAGAACAAAAATTGTAACGCCCCAAAATATTTGTCCACTTCCAATAAAAAAGAGAGATGCTGTAGCGATTATACATAGTAAAGTAAAAAATAATAAAAATCTTTTTTTACCTGTTGAATAATCTGCAATTGCACCAAGTATTGGAGAAATTATTGCTGTTACAATCATTGCAAGACTGGTTCCAATGGACCAATAAAGATCGCCAACAGGTTGATTTTCTGCAATTACTTTTTTGAAATAAACTGCGTAAAGAAAAGTTACAACTACAATAGAAAAAGATGTATTTGCAAAATCGAATAATGTCCAGATGAATATTTTCTTTTTATCGTTCATCAGGAATTTTTATGATGAGTCTTAGTTATTGTTTCATCTACCAATCCCCTTCCGGTTTTATTTAATCTGCCGGATTTTTTTTCTTCTATAAGGATTGCATCCAAAATTCCATTAATAAATTTTCCACTACCTGAAGTACTAAATTCCTTGGCAATTTCTATAGCTTCATTGATTGAAACTTTAGGTGGGATGTCCGGAAAGAATAATAATTCGCAAATTGCCATTCTTAAAAGAATTTTATCTATCAGTGCGATTCTGTTCATTTCCCAGTTACTTACTCGCTCCTGAATTTTTTTATCAAGATTTTCTTTATTTAAGATAACACGTGTAATCAAATCATCACCAAATTTTCTATCAGCTTCATCTTCAATTTCGCTAAAAATTTCTTTTTTAAGTGAGTTAACATTTTCGCTGTTCATTTCATAGGCATAGAGCGTTTGTAAAACTTTTTCTCTGATTATCCTTCTCTTAAAAACCGCTGACATTTTTTCTCCTGATAATTTTATCAAATACCAAAAAACCAGAAAACTGTTAGTGCAAGTGCTTCTCTGATTTTATTATAAATCTGTGTTTCAAAACTTAAACTTAATTCAGATGGTACAACATTAATTTTTAGTTTATGAAACTTTGCAATTTGTAAGATTCTTACCAAATGGTAACTATCTGAAATTAAAATTACTTTATTGTTATTCTTAGAAATTAAATCTGACTTTATGAAATTTATTTGCTCAGTTGTTGATGTTGTGTTCTCTTCTTTGTAAACATTACTAATAGTTGAGTCTTGTTGCCTCAAATATCTATAAGCAACCTCAGCCTCGGTCAATTCGCCGGGGGCATTACTACCGGTTAAATAAATACTTTTTAATTTATTCATCCGATATAATTGGACTGCCTTATCTACCCTTGCCGCCAATGATGGACTGGGTTTATTATTTGACCAGACGGCAGCTCCCAAAACAACTCCAACAGACTTTTCCTCACCTGGATAGTTTAGAGACTTTAAATTTGCTTCACTTAACAAGATAAAAATAAAAACAATTACTAAAATGAATGTCATTAATAAGGCTGCGTTAAGAGCTGATCTGATTAAAATTAAATTTCTTGTCTTTAAAATTTCAGACCAACTAATAAATATTAACACAAAAAAAGTAAAGTTGTAGAGTGTAAACATCAAAGCAATAAAAAATTTATTACCATTAAGGCCCAAGAAATAAAAATCTTTAAATGGCAATTGAATTGAGACCACAATAAAACAAGCTGCCAGTAATAAGTTATTGATTAAAAAATTAATCAATAGCAATCTGCTATTTAACAACTTAGAATTAGAAAAGAATAACCAAAATAATCCGAATATGAGAAAGACACCTGAAATTAAATTTAAAATATTTCCAGCATAAAAAAGATTGATATTGGCTAATGATATACCTTGATTTTGATGTTTAAGTATAAATAAAAGCGAGAGGTTTAATAACGTAGCAAGAACATAATAAAACAGCAGTAATTTTCTATTACTTTTAATATGCTTGCCCATTATTTCAGTGAAATTGATTTTTTAAGTGAAGGTATAAATTTTATTTGAAAAGATAATAATTACTAAAGTGTTAACAAAGATTGATAAATTTAATAATTAAAAAGGCGTCCTTAAGACGCCTTTAAATTTTATTGCAATTTGAAAACAACCGGTATTGAAACCTGAACTTTAACAGGTTTTCCTCTTTGCTTACCAGGTTTAAATTTAGTTTTCTTTACCGCATCAAGAGCTGCCTCATCACATCCTGCACCAATACCTTTAATAATTTTAGCATCAGTTACGGTTCCTGTTTCATCAACAAATGCAAGTACATATACTTTGCCTTCAACTCCGGCTCTTTTTGCAATTTCAGGGTAAATAATTTTCTTCTGAATTTCTGCAATACCACCGATTGGCTCAGGCATTTCTTCAACAGCAACGAAGTAAACGGGTTCTTCTTCAACTACCTTCTTATCCTCTTTAGGAGGAGGTGGTGGAGCTTCCATCTGTTGACTCAAGTCAATTTCTGTATCACCTATCTCAATATCTTCCAAAACATCAGAAGAAGGAGCCTCAATCGGGATTGGAGGCTTTGGTGGCGGTGGTGGTCTGTTTTCCTGCTTTGTTTGATCTATTTGTTCAACCTGGAATAATTCCTGTGGTCCTTCAATTTTCACTCCTCCTCCTTTAAAATCCGGGAAGAATTTGAAAGCCACAATCATTAAGGCTAAAGCGGCTATTAAACTGATCTCAAATACTCGCCTGTATTTGGCCATCAGGTCTGCTTTTTTAGTTTTTACAATTGCCATTTAATCTAACCTCCTAACTAGCAATTAGTGCTGCTAACTTAATAATGAGATTTTCTATTGTCAAATTATTTTTCAAGTCTTTTACGAATAAAAATTTTAAAAGTTCCCAATCAATTAAATCTTTTTTACTTCCAAAGATTTATTTTGATAATTATACCAGACGTGTAATATCAGCACAGCCAGGACAGATCCTGAAAAATCTGCTAACCAATCCCAAAACTCTGCCGATCTACCCGGTACAAATATCTGGTGTAATTCATCCAGCATCCCATAGATAGATGCAAAAATGATGGTAAATGTTCCCGCATTTCTTTTCAATAATTCATGTTTATCCTGAATTTTCAAATTCAGATACAGCAGGACACTTAAAATTCCATAAGCCCCGAAGTGATTAACTTTGTCACTAAAATCAGTTGTAACAGCTAACCCGGTTGGAAGTGAAGTTAAAATGAATAAAATTATCCAGTAAACTACTAATGGTATTTTTAATATGTATAAACTGTAACGTTCTAAAAAACTAAGCAAAACTATTCTCGATAAATTTCACGGCAATAGGATAGTTATTCATAACATCGGATGCAAGGTAATTTGATATTGGTTTTTTAGACAGCAACAGATCAGCCGAAAGGCTGTGCAGATAAACACCAAGGATAGCAGATAATTCGGGATTTTTTAATTGTGAAAGTAATCCTGAAATTATTCCAGTTAAAACATCACCCGAACCAAATTTTGCAAGCCCCGGATTACCAGTGGAATTTATAAATGATTCACCATCTGAATTAAAAATTATTGTTGGCGCACCTTTTAGCACCAGAATACAATTATTTTTAGTTGCAAACTCTCTACCATATTTCAATATATCTTTTTCAATTTCCTTAACATCCATTCCCAACAATTGTGCAAATTCACCAGTGTGCGGAGTAAGTATGCAATCAGATAAATCAATTCCTCTTAAGAAATGTTTACTAATTGCGAATAGTGCATCGGCATCAATAACAGCAAATTTAAATTTTCTTTCCAATAATAATTTTCTTACGGCTGCAATTGTTTCTTTCTGTCTTCCAATCCCAGGTCCTATAGCTACCACATCAGCCCAACTTATTTTTTGAGTTAAAGTTTGCAAATCATCCGATTCCAAATATCTGCTCTCTTCTTTCCCGTAAGATTCTACAACTACTTCCAGAATACTTTTATGAACAAGTTTCTTTGCAGATTCAGGAATTGCCAGCACAGAAGCCCCTGCTCCTGCAAGTAAAGCTGATTTTGATGAAAGTACTGCTGCACCGGGATACTTGAATGATCCTGAAATTGTTAAAACTTTACCGGATGAATACTTGTTTGATCTCTTTGCTCTTTTGGGAAGATTTAAATAAATATCTTCCGGCTCAACTAAAAAGGTATTAGTTATTTCAAAATCGAAGTAATCCCTTCCAATTCCAATTTCTTTTAGAACTATATCACCACAATTTTCATATCCTTTTACTACAAACAAACCTTTTTTAAGTTCTCCGAGTGTTACTGTCAAATCTGATTTGAAGACTATTTCTCCGCACCCTGTTTCTGAATTTAATCCGGTAGGAACATCAATTGCACATTTAGAGGTATTTATTTTATTAATTGAATTAACAATTGATAAATAAGGTTCTTTAAGCGCTCCCTGAAAACCACTTCCGAGCATAGCATCAACAATTAAGTCACAATCCTTTAACCAGTTTGTATCATTTAGTGTCTTATAAAATTTTATTTTAAGATTTTTTCTGCTTGATGAAAGTTTTTTAAGAATAGTAAAATTGATTTTGCAATCGTCGCTCATTTCATCGATACTTCCGATAGAGATTACTTTAACATCAAATCCTGCATTAGAAAAATGCCTTGCAACTGAATAGCCATCTCCCCCATTGTTTCCTTTACCACAGATGAATCCAACTTTTTTGATTGATTCAAAATTTTCTGTTATAGCTTGATAAATTCCGATTGATGCATTTTCCATCAATACAATACCGGGCACGTGCAATTTTTTTATGGCGTATGAATCTAGATTACGAATTTGTGATGTGTTATAAAGAGGAATCATTTCAAATCAAAAAAAGAGGGAAAATTTCCCTCTGAATTTTTAAATAAACCTGATTAAAAGATCCAAAAAAGAACCGGGGAAAATTCCCAAAAGAATAACTATTGCAACAGAGATTGAAATAGCCAATAATGAATTATTATCAACAACAATGCTTGTATTATCCTCTGGAGATTTGAAATACATCAGCACTACAATTCTTAAGTAAAAGTAAACACTGATTGCACTGGAAATCACTCCAAGAATTGCTAACCAGGTTAAATCTGCTTTTACTGCCGCAATAAATATGTAGTACTTTCCGAAAAATCCTGCAAACGGAGGAATGCCGGCAAGTGCAAACATAAAAAGTGAAAGAAATGCAGCCAGTAATGGTTTTCTTGTGCCTAAACCTGAATATGAATTTATATCCAGATTTGTCTCATTGAATCCCTCTATTAAACCAACAATTCCGAATGCACCAAGATTCATAAAGGTGTATACAGCTAAATAGAATATAACACCCGCAATTGCATCATAATTTCCTGCAGCTAAACCAATTGCAAGATAACCCGCGTGTGAAATAGATGAATAAGCAAGCATTCTTTTTATATTATCCTGTGCGATAGCAACTATGCTTCCATAGAACATTGATAACAAAGAAATAATTGCAAGATATGGAGTAAAGAAATTCCCATTTTGTCCGTTAAACAACGCAAATAAAGTTGCGATTATAGCACTGAATGCAGCCGCTTTTCCACCGGTTGAAAATAATGCAGCAACAGTTGTTGGCGAGCCATGATAAACATCCGGGACCCACATATGAAATGGAAATGCTGCAATCTTAAAAGAAAAACCAATCAGAAATAAAAGTACACCTGTAACAAATAATAAATTGCTTAGAAGTGATGAGAAATTTTTTGTTATATAGTCAATTGATGTAGTATGTGCACTTCCATAAATAAGTGCGATACCATAAACGATAAATCCCGTTGCAAACGAACCAAGTAAAAAATATTTGAGTGCAGCTTCATTGGCATTTAATTTTTTTCTGTTCATTCCTGCAAGAATGTAAAAAGATATTGACATCAGCTCGAGACCAAGGAAAATAACCAGTATATCTTTTGCCGCAGCCATAAGCATCATACCAAGAACAGATGATTGGAGAATTATGTAATATTCACCGTAGTAGGTTCCATACTTTTTTATGTAATCGATTGAGAGCAACGATACCAGTGCAGCACCGATTGTAAATATTGCATAGAAGATATTTACATTTCCACCGGTAGCTACCATATTTTGCATTACCACAGAAACATCGTTAACATAGAACAGTGCGTGAAATCCGGCAGCTAAAAACAAAAGTGCTGAAAACCAGGGCAGGAAAACTTCACTTTTCTTTGAATACATTTCAATCAAAAGAGAAATTATTATTCCTGCTGCGATTATTACCAAAGGAAGTATATTAAAAAATTCTTGATAGCTATTAAACATTATAAATTACTTTTAGCTTTTTATTTATTTAATTTGATTATACCCATCTCAACAGGGCTTATCTTTACGGGATTATAAATTTGCTTAACAACTTTTGCAGTTGATTTATCTGAAACATTTAAGAATGTACTTGGATAAATGCCTATCCAAACAATAAAAATAAAAATTGGCAGCATCACAAAAATTTCTCTGCCATTCATATCCTTAAGACCATTGAGTTTTGAATTTGTAACAGTACCAAAAACAACTCGTTGATACATCCACAACAGATAAACTGCCGCAAATATTACTCCGCTTGCTGCAAACGCTGTAAACCACCAGCTATTTAAAATGGGTGATTTAAATGAACCGAGCAGAATGAGAAACTCACCGATAAATCCATTTAAACCCGGAAGACCGACCGATGATAAAGACGCAAACATCAATGCAAAAGCGAATACAGGGATAAGTTTGGCAATTCCACCATAATCAGAAATTTCTCTTGTATGAGTTCTTTCGTAGATCACACCTACTAAAAGGAATAATGCACCTGTGGATAAACCATGATTGATCATTTGAATTATTGCTCCCTGAACAGATTCCTGTGTCATTGCAAAAATTCCTAACACTACAAATCCAAGGTGCGATACTGATGAATACGCAACAAGTTTTTTTACATCAGTCTGAACCATTGCAACAAGCGCACCGTAAATTATTCCGATTACAGCAAGGACAGAAATATAAGGTGCTGCTGCTATCGATGCATCAGGGAAGAGCGGCAAATTAAATCTAAGTAAACCATATGTTCCCATCTTTAGTAAAACGCCTGCAAGTATTACTGAGCCTGCTGTTGGAGCCTGAACGTGAGCATCGGGTAACCAGGTATGTAATGGAAACAACGGAACTTTAATTGCAAAACTAAATGCAAATGCCAGGAACATCCATATCTGTATATCCATTGGTATCTGTGGAGCAACTGTGTAAAGCTCAATTAAATTTGTAGTAAAATATCCAAGTGGTCCAATTGCATATACAGCTAACCAGATAATCGAAACTAACATCAACAAACTGCCAAACATTGTGTAAATAAAGAACTTTACTGCAGCGTAAATTCTTTCCTTCCCTCCCCATATTCCAATAATAAAGTACATAGGGATAAGCATTGCTTCCCAGAAGATGTAGAAAAGGAAAAGATCAAGTGATACAAAAACACCCAGCATTCCTACTTCCAGCATCAGAAAGAAGAAAGTAAATTCTTTAACTTTTGATTCAATACTTGACCAGCTTGAGATAAGTGTTAAAGGAGTTAAAAATGTAGTCAGCAATACTAACAGCAAAGACATTCCATCAACACCAACGTGATAATGGATATTTAATCCTTTAATCCACTCGAATTTATCAACAAACTGGAAATTAGAATTGCCTGAATCAAACTGAAAATAAACAATTAACGATACAATGAAGGCAATTGTAGATATAATTACACCAAAATATCTTATGAAGTTTTCTTGTTCTTTCTTAATAAATAATAATAAGATTGAACCTATTAGTGGAATTAAAATTAAATATGTAAGTAATAAACTTTGTTCCATTTTATAAACTTAAAATTATCCAGAAGAAAGCTGCCACAATTCCAAGCACCATAACCAGAGCATAAAATTGTGCAACACCTGTTTGAAATTTCCTGATATTTACAGACACAATGTCAATCATCTTTGCAGCACCGTTAACAGTACCATCAATTATTTTATTATCTGCAATTTTCCATAAAAATGATTTAGAGGTTTGAAGAATTGGATTAACCACTGCGGCGTCATAAGCTTCATCAACAAAATATTTATTCCACAACAAATTGTAAATGCCTCTAAATCTTTGAGCTGTGCTGGTTGCAATTGATGGCTTTTTGAGATATACATATCGTGCGAATAAAATAGCAGCAACTGCGAATGCCACAGATAATACCATAAGAACTAATTCTTCTGTATGCGAGTGCATCCCGTAAACAGCTAGTTTTCTTTCTGCATCTTTGAAGAGCGGTGCTAACCAGTTATGAAATTGATTACCATGCTCTCCGGAAAATATTTCCGGGATTCCAATAAATCCACCAATTACAGAAAGCAATGCTAAAATCATAAGCGGAACGGTCATCACGTAAGGAGATTCGTGCGGATGTTTATCATGTCCGAATCTCTCCTTGCCTTCAAATGTTAATATGTATAATCTGAACATATAGAATGCTGTCATCATTGCAGTGCCTGCACCAATAATCCAGAAAATTAAACTTCCATTAGCGTAAGAGTACCAGAGAATTTCATCTTTACTGAAAAAGCCTGATAGCGGTGGAATGCCTGAAATAGCGAGAGCTGCAATTAAAAATGTAATGTAAGTTCTTGGCATGTATTTTTTTAGTCCGCCAAACTTCTGAATATCCTGCTCTTCGTGCATAGCATGAATAACTGATCCTGCACCAAGAAATAAAAGTGCTTTAAAGAAAGCGTGAGTCATCACGTGAAATATTCCGGCTGAAAATGCTCCGACACCCATTGCCAGAAACATATACCCGAGCTGTGAGACTGTTGAGTAAGCTAAAACTTTTTTGATATCATTTTGTACTATACCAATTGTAGCAGCAAAGAATGCTGTTAAAGCACCTATTGTTGCAACAACCATCAGAATTTCTGGTGCGCTTGCATAAATTATCGCTGTTCTTGCAACCATATAAACACCTGCTGTAACCATAGTAGCGGCATGGATAAGTGCAGAAACTGGTGTCGGACCAGCCATTGCATCAGGTAACCAGACAAATAATGGAATCTGAGCTGATTTACCTGTTGCACCGATAAACAGGAAAATAGCTATAAATCCAAAAACGTAAGTTGGAACATTGAAAGTGAGTGCACGTGAAAAAACTTCATTAAAGTTCAGACTTCCAAATGTCATATAAATCAAAAACATTCCAAGTAAAAATCCAAAATCACCAATTCTGTTTACGATAAAGGCTTTCTTTGCAGCATCTGCAACGGTTGCTTTTTCAAACTTTCGGTCATACCAAAATCCAATGAGCAGATAGGAACACAGACCAACACCTTCCCATCCAAGAAATAAAAGTACAAAGTTGTCTGCAAGAACAAGATTCATCATCGCAAAGATGAAGAGATTAAGATAAGCGAAAAATCTCCAGTATCCTTTATCTCCGTGCATATATCCGATTGAATACACGTGAATTAAAAAGCCTACACCGGTTACAATCAGCGCCATTACCAATGAAAGCTGATCAAGCTGATATGCAAAGCTTACATCCAGGCTGCCAACTGTAAGCCAATTGAATAATGTTACAATTGTTTGCCTCTGATCAACCGGCAGAGCGAGTGTTTCGAAGAAAGCAAAGACGGAAACAAGGAATGCCAAACCAACTGTGCCGCTGCCAATTATTCCGATTATCTTTTCATTTTTGATCTTGCTTCCAAAGATTCCGTTGATAAGAAATCCAAGTAATGGAAGAAGAACAGTTAAGTATATCAAATCTCTCATAAAAAAAGTTTCTTACATTTTAGGTGTCACACTGAATTTATATCAGTATCTTCGGAAAAATAAATCAAGATTCCGAAACGAGTTCGGAATGACATTTTACTTTATTACCACTTAAGAATATTTATTTCATCAATATTAACAGTAAGCTTATTACGGAAAATTGCAATTATAATTGCAAGTCCAACTGCAGCTTCAGCCGCAGCTACTGTCATCACAAAGAATACAAATAATTGTCCGATTGAATTACCAAGATAAGATGAAAAAGTTACCAAAGTTAAGTTAGCTGAATTCAGCATAAGCTCGATACTCATAAACACAACTATTGCATTTCTTCTTGTAAGTACGCCTGTTACTCCGACAAGAAACATAAATGCACTTAATATCAGGTAATATTCGATTGTAATATTCATATTAAAATTATTCAAATTTCTTTTTTGCTAATACTAAAGCACCGATGGTGGCAGCGAGTAATAAAAATCCGGCTGCTTCAAACGGTACGATGTAATTTGTAAACAATTCTCTTCCAATAGATTCAATTGTTCCTGCTTCTATGCTTTTGGCTAAATCTTTTGAAATATTTTGAGATGGACGTGCAAAGAAAATCATATAAACAAGCTGTGCAAAAACTATAAAAGTAACAACCATTGCAAAGATTTTTACTTTTGGATTCAGTTCTAAAAATTTTTTTTCGTTTTCCGGTTTAAGAAGCATAAGTACGAATAAGAATAACACCATTATTGCACCAGCATAAACGATAATCTGTGTAACGGCAATAAATTGAGCGTTAAGAGTAAGATATAATCCCGCCAATGAAGCAAAATTCAGAATTAAAAATAATGCTGCAATAACAGGATTGCTTCTTGTTATCATTAAGACTGCAGAAATAGCAGCGACGATTCCAAAAACAAAAAATAAAATTACTTCAAGAGTCATAAGTTTAATGGAAAATGGTTAATGGTTTATGGATAATATATTGTTGATTAAAAACCATCTTCTAGCTTTCTTTTTTTAACTTTTTCTGTGCAGTTAATTTAATAGCTGCAAATATCTTTTCTAATTCCAAACTTTCAGTAAATATAAATTGAAAACCTTCATTCATTTGAGAATCCGTCAAGATTTCCTTAAGGACTCTCAACCAATAATTACTTTCTCGTGCTTCTTTACTAACTATACCGATTTTATGAACAAAATCTTTAGTTGATTCCGCTGCTTGCGCCTCTTCATAATTTGATCCCATTGAAGTTGAAGATTTAGCTAATTGATATGCAATAATTGAATAAATCTTCTTTTTGGGCAAATCTTCTAAAAATTTCAAGCAGTTTACACCAAATCTAAAAGTTCGATCCAATAATTCTTCAGTTTTTGGATTCAATAACCCCCCAATTATCTAATATCAATAATCTGGTTGAAGAACATTTTCCATCTGCCATCAACCATCTGACATCCTTAAGGCGTATTTCTATAAATCATTCTCGGGAAAGGAATTGCTTCCCTTAAATGATCTAATCCACAAATCCAGCTAACGGTTCTCTCAAGTCCTAATCCAAAACCAGAGTGAGGAACTGAACCGTATCTTCTTAAATCCAGATACCACTCAAATGCACTTTGAGGAAGATTGTGTTCTTTGATTCTTTCCAAGAGAAAATCAAGATTATCTTCTCTTTGACTACCACCAATGATTTCACCATAACCTTCAGGTGCAAGAACATCAACAGCAAGAGCATATTTTTCATCATTTGGATCGCGCTTCATATAAAATGCTTTTACAGCAGCGGGATAATGATGCACCATAACAGGTCTGTCAAATTGCTCGGAGATAATCGTCTCGTCTGTTCCACCAAGATCATTTCCCCACTCGAAGTTAACTCCATTCTTGTGTAAAATTTCTACTGCTTCATCGTAATGCACACGAGGAAATGGTCGCTTAACATTCTGGAGTTTAGTTGTATCGCGTTCTAATACTTTTAGTTCTTCCGCTTTTTCTTTAAGGACAGTCTGAACAATATATTCTAAAAATTCTTCAGCTAAGTCCATATCATCATTCAAGTCAGCAAATGCTACTTCAGGTTCAACCATCCAGAATTCTGTTAGGTGTCTGCGGGTTTTAGATTTTTCTGCACGAAAAGTTGGACCGAAGGTATAAACTTTTCCCAAAGCTAATGCACCTGCTTCTGCATAGAGCTGTCCGGATTGAGTTAAGTATGCACTGCCTAAATCAAAATATGGTGTTTCAAAAAGTGTGGATGTTCCTTCAACAGCGTTTGGAGTAAGAATTGGCGGATCCATCAATGTGAATCCTTTATTATCAAAAAAGTCACGAATTGCTTTTACAATTCTATGACGAATTTTCATTATCGCAACTTGTTTACTTGACCGCAGCCAAAGATGGCGATGATCCAATAAAAATTCTATTCCGTGTTCTTTGGGAGTAATTGGATAATCATGCGTTTCGTGGATTACTTCAAGATTTGTAGCATCAAGTTCATATCCTCCGGGAGCGCGGGGTTCTTCTTTTACTTTTCCCGTAACAATTATTGAAGATTCCTGCCCGATTCTATCTGCTGTTTCAAATACGGACTCGCTAACATTCCCTTTGAAATAAACACACTGAAGGTAACCTGTACCATCTCTTAATATTAAGAATTTAATTTTTCCGCTGGAGCGTTTGTTGAAGAGCCAACCTTGAAGAGTAACTTCCTGCCCTACAAATTTTCCTAGATCGCTTATGGTAATTTTTTGCATTAATTCTGTGAATTTCTTCAAAAATTGATTGACAAATATATGCAGAGGTGCAATAAATACAAAGAATTTTTAGGGATAGAGATTGATTGAAAAATAGTTTTTAGTTAGTTAGTTGTGTTTTGGCTATAGCCCGAATGGTTTTGGGTTTTCTCTTACACCCCATCTAAACATGGAGGATATTTATTGGAAAAATTATTTTAAAAAAATTTCCTTAAAGCCCCGAGATTTATTTTCAGTAGAGGCAAGCCTCGACCCTACATTTTTGTTAACTATAAACTATATTTGAATTCAAAAATCAATCATCATTAAATGCCAGGATTAAATATGAAAAAATTATTCATTCTTTCTTTTCTTTTATTTTCCATTCAGATTTTTTCACAACATCTTCAAACTAAAAATGAAATTAAACCTGATTGGGAAGGTAATGAACCTGATGGCTGTACAACAATTACTGTTGGAAAACTTGCAAGCTATGATGGTAGCGTAATGACATCTCACACGGATGATAGCCACAGAACAAGAAGTGAATTTGATATTATGCCGCCAATGAAATTTACACCAAACTCCAAAGTAATGATGTATAAAAGAGTTCCGGATAACACTAAAAAAATGCCCGCATATAAATTTGATCCCACTGGAGAAATTCCGCAGGTTGAATCAACTTATGGATACATCAATACAGCTTATCCTTGTATGAATACAGAACAGCTTGCAATTGGTGAATCAACTTTTGGCGGAAGAGAAGAATTGAAATCCGATAAAGGTTTGATTGATTGCACACAGTTAGTCCGTTTAATGGTAGAACGAACAAAAACTGCCCGCGAAGCGATTAAAATGGCTGGAGAACTTTTAGAAATATACGGCTGGAATGATGAAGGCGAATGCCTAACCATCGCAGATCCCAATGAAGTATGGATGTTTGAAGTTGTTGGTCCAGGTAAAGATAAAGTTGGAGCAATTTGGGCAGCACAACGTGTTCCGGATGATCACATTTCTGTAAACGCAAATGCAAGCAGAATAAGAAAAATTGAAACTGATAATCCGGATTTTTTTATGTACTCAAAAAATGTTTTTGATGTTGCGAAAGAAAATTGTTGGTGGAATCCTAAAGATGGTGAGTTTGAATTTTGTTATGCTTATGCAGACAGAAATTCATTAGCGGCAAGAAGAAGAGAATGGCGTGTGTTTGATCTTGCTGCACCATCATTAAAACTTGATCCTAACGCTGAGAATTATCCTTTCTCAATCAAGCCGGATAAACCAATTACGCTTGAAAAGATGGTTGAGATTTTTTCTGACTACTATGAAGGAACTGAGTTTGATATGACTAAGAATCTTACAGTTACAGATGATAGCGGTAGGACAATTATTTCACCATTAGCAAATCCCCAAATGCCTTATGATATGAACAAGATGTTAAAGATTAATGGCGGCTGGGGATGGCGTGGTGAAAGAACAATTGCTCGCTGGTACACAATGTATGCAACGATTATTCAATGCAGAAGCTGGCTTCCGAATGAAATTGGCGGAGTTGTTTGGCTTGCGTGGGATAATGTTGCTTCATCAATTTACACTCCGCTTTACAGCTGCATAACAAGAGTGCCTGAGAGCTGCACAACTCCCGGAAGAGAAAACGGTTTTACAAATAAATCAGCCTGGTGGGCGTTTAATGTACTTGGAACACTCTCTGCACAGCGCTGGGGAGATATGCGACAGGATGTTCGTGCGGTTTGGGATCCCTGGCAAAATGAAATGTTTGCAAATCAAAAATCAGTTGAAGAAGAAGCATTAAAATTATTGAAGTCTGATAAAAACAAAGCTGTAGAATTTCTTACAAAATATTCATACGACTGGCAGGTAAAAGTTTTTGATCGTGCGTGGATTTTAAGTCACGAGCTATGGACAAAATATGACGAGATGTTTTAAATGTTTGTGACAGATAAATTTTGGTGAGAATTATTCTTTACTTTTGGCTATCTGTGACTTGAGTCCGAGTGTTGATAAATAATTAATCAGATCTTTTCCATTTAAGTAAGTGGTGCCATTAGGAACTTTCTCAATAAAATCACCATAAGTGATAACAAATTTTCTTTTTATTTCATTGGCACCCTGCTTTAAATAAATTACTTCTTCGTAATCTTCTTTTCTAAGATGAGAAATTAAGCAGCACTTTCCGTGTAAGTGAACGGGAGTCGTTCCCTTTCTGGCAGTACCAATAATATAAAACATCGGTTCATCTGCGATGTCCATAAAACTTATATCGCGGAAACCAAGGTATGAGAAGAATGATTTCATCAAAGTTTTGAACTGATCCATATCAAGTGCCTGGAGCTGATTAAGCAAAACTTCTTTTTCGTTTCTTAATTTTTCATAATAGCCTTCATTTATTCCGAATACGGCAAGCCAGTCATTTAAATTAATAAGTTCGGATAGAGTTTCACTTTTTACGTTGTCAAATAGATTACGATTATTTAATCCTTTTTCGAGTAATAATTTTCTTAGTCCTTCTTCAAAAGAATTTTTGATGTAATAATTAAAAACAAATACCGGAGAATTTACAACTTCGTAAAGTCCAATCTCTTCTTCGTTTTGCCAGTTTGTTATCGGATTCCACCATTGATCAAAGTTTATTATATATGAAATTTTGTTAAGGTTTATACTTAGTCTTGATGGTTTAATATTAGTCAGCAAAATCGGAATTTCTTTTCGTTCATAAAAATTAGATAAAGCAATTTTTAATTCTTCAGCAGAAATACCATTACGTGCGGCAATAAATTTAATATTATTCATTTCAAATGCTTTTTCAATTTTTTTCATTCCGTTATCATCATACTGAGTAAACAGGATAGCTTTTCTTTTATTTCTGTAAATGGCTTCTGCCTGTTCAATTAAAAGATTTGCCTTTGGACTAATGTTTCTGAATGAAGAGAAATTTAGAATCTGTTTAAGTTTATGAATTATAGTAAAAATGTTTGACTGAAATCTTAACGGATTTGGATTGGCAGCAAGCTTCTTCAATTCGGCTTTTGCCTGTGATAAAGCTTCCGCGTATTCAAATGACTGCATTTCATCAAAATCCAGCCAGTAATCTTTATAAGTTACAACAGGTTCATCTTGCTGTATATCTTCAAGTGTTCTTCCAAGATAATTGAAATCAGCTTTACCTGAGAATTCAAAATTTTCGAGCAACTTCTGATTATACTTTTTATTCGCAACCGATGTTAAGAGCCAGAAATAATGAGGCTGAATCTTATTGACAAGTTCATCAATAATGTTTGAGATTGCTTTAAGATTTATTTGTTCATCAAAAATCAGCAAATCGATCTGATCAAAATGTTTAATATCAACTTTTGCTAAATCATTGATATCAAGAAGCCAGGCTTTAGAGTAGCCTGAAATAAATTCGCCCGTTTCAGGTTTAATAATAGTTGGTGCTAATCCTCTTGCATAAGAATTAATGGAATCAGTCCAGCAATCTTTTATTCTGGATTGATCAGAAATTATTAAGGCTGATTTAATACTCCCCTTTTTATGCAAAAAGTTTAGGGCTGCACAGGTCTGATTAAATTTTTCGTATCCAAGTTCTTCTGAATAAACAGAAAAATTATTTTCAGTCAAAAACTTCGCTGCATCCAGTTCATTTTGTGATAATGTGCCTATTGATGATGAAAATTCTTCCCAGCTAAGTTCACGATAGGAAGACAAGAGTACACGGATATCATCTTTTCTTTTAGCGGATATTTTTTTGTCGTTAAGCGGATCTATTACTTTAACTTCAAGATTGTTTTGCTTAACTACAACTTTTTTGACAATAGTTTTGGGTGAATAGATTTTAACTTTGAATATCTGGGATGAAGCTGATACTTCCGTTGAAAAATATTTTACATCCGGTAAAAGAATTTTTTCAACCGGAATTGATACTGACTTAACATAACTTTTTACAATATCCGAGATATCCGGCACTTCAATCTTTTCAACTGCAGGAAGTTTTAATTTCTTAACTACATAATTTCTTGAATCTATAACAATGTTTTCTAACTTCTCGTTGTTAAGCAATTCAATATTATATATTTGAGGTACAAGACTTGCGAGATGGTCCGTTATTTCAGGTAAATCAATTTTTTTAAGCTGATCTGAGATTTCCGGCGATTCAAAGTTTTTTAGCTCATCATAAACTTTGCTTCCTGCTATAAGTAAAGGAATGTTAATAACTGATGAACTTGAAAATTCATAATTGTGCTCTATTACTTCAGCCGGCTTGCAAATAAAAACATCTGATTGATCAATAACTTTAGCTTCAGAAAATAATTTTGAGTTGAATTCTGAAAGCTTTGGATCCTTTAGAAATTTTTCTTTCATCTGGAAAAGTTGAGGCCTGGCTAAACCAAAAAATATAAGGTAAGCTTTAGGTTTTTCAACTTTAAATTTTACTTTGTATTCAGGCAGACTTTCCTTTTGAATTAAAAATTTAAGTTTAAGTATGGCGGGTATTTTTAATGCTTCAACTTCAAAATTCTGTACATCATCATAAGAAACAAGAGGATAAACTTCTTCCTGATGAATTGGTGGAATACGCAACCATTTTGAAAATTGAAAATCATCTGTACTTTCAATTTTCGCAACTTTAGTTGCAATCTTTGATCTTGCAGTTCGAAGCATTATTTATAAATTATTCGTTAGTACGTTGTAACTGTACCTGTTCGCAAGCAGCTTTAAGTCTTTCAAAAGGTTCAGATAAATTTCTTGCTTCTGCAATTTTTTCTAATCTTTCTCTTATTCCTTTCAGCTCCTCTTCAAATTTCTTTGAAGTTTCAAGAAAAGCCTTTACCGAACCATTCATTGGTGTACTAAGCGGCTCAACTGCTACATTTGATTTTGATTTTTGTTTTTCATCGCTTACTAAACGAACAACTCTTACACCTTGTTTTGCATTTGCACCGAGAAACAGAGGGTCTTTTACAATTATTAAATCTATCTGCTCGTTAACAGCATTTAGCAATGGAACAGAAATTAATTCAACAAGTATGTGCTCTAAAAGAACATCTCCATACAAAGTTTTTTGAAAACTCGTTGGACGAATTGGTGCAGTTACTCTAAACTCCAATGGTTTGGTTTCTGAATCTGTAACCAGAATGGCACCCATAATCCCACCATTTTCACTCAATGTGTAGGTTTCAAGAAAGGCAATTTTGGATATTTCCATTTTATAACTCCGAAAAAATTAAACACGATATGAATTTTCAGAGTGATTTTTTCAATAAAAGTGCCATAAATATTCTATTATTAAATAAACTGAAAAAGACTTCCTTAGAAAAAAAGTTATGGCTGTAAATAAAATTAAGCTGACAAAAATGACGTCAAAAATTTCATATTTAATCTAAAAACTAATTTTTATCTCGATTTAGTTAAATTCACTTTAAACAGAATAATTTTTTCGTTACCAAAATACTTATGATTTTAGCGGACGATTTTTGAGTAAATAAGTGTGACCTGTAAATAATTTTACAACTTTGAAACTTTTACCGAAGATTAAATCCTCCTCAAATCTAATTTCTTATTATTAAATATCTTGACTTATAGAGCAAATATATTTATGTTTATGTAGACTAAATCTAAATAATTTGCTAAAACTGGTTAAATTTTATGAAAAAAGCATCTCAACTTAATTTTGGTGAAAGCGGAATCATATCTGATATAGATAACACTAATTCCTCTTTTGAAAGAATTTTAGAAATAGGATTTACTCCTGGGCAGGAAATCCAATTAGTAAATAGCTCTGTTTTTAATGATCCACTTGCATTTTCTATAAGAGGTACTTTAATCGCAATTCGTAAACATGAAGCGGATTGCATTATACTATCATGAGCCGTACAACAGTTGACCAGCTTCCCTTAATCACTCTTGTTGGTCCTCCAAATTCCGGTAAAACAACACTGTTCAATTTTCTCAGTGGTAAAAACTATAAAACAGTAAACTATCCGGGATCTACTGTTGAGTATTCAACCGCCAGATTCCAATCAAAATATTTTCTAAACGCACTTTTATTAGATTCACCAGGAATAATAAGTTTATTCCCCAACTCCCCTGATGAAGAAGTATCAATCAGTTCACTTTATGATCATCCTGAATTTGGATCACCAAATCTGTTAATTGTTACTGCAGATGCTAGCCAGATTTCAAGACACCTGCTTTTATGTAAGCAATTACTAAATGCCGGTTTTAAAATTATTTTAGCCATTACAATGAATGATTTACTTGCTAAAAAAGGTTTTAAGGTAGATCAGAAAGCTTTATCTAATGAATTAAAATGCCCAGTTATATGCGTTAACCCGAAAAATGGTGATGGCATTGATGAATTGCTTAACGAAATTAAACTCAATATTCAACAAGAAAAGATTGTTCCCAGAAGACAATCAAGAAATTCTTCTAATCAGTTAAAAGAAGATTTATTAAATCTTTATAATGAGATTGAAGAACTAGAAAAAAAATCAATAGTTCCGATTCATAACTTTCCACCTGAAAAACTAGAATCAGCAAATAGACAACTTAAAATTTTAAATCCCTCGCTTAAGTACGGACCAAAAAAACCTGATGAGTTAACATTAAAAATTGATAAGTTCTTACTACACCGTCTGTGGGGACTGCTGTTTTTCTTTTTTATTATGACTTTTACTTTCTCGTCAATCTTTTGGTTTGCTCAACCATTTATGGAGTGGGTTGATGAATTATTCGGAATATTATCAATTTATTCAAAAGCCTCTTTAGGCACAGGTTGGTTTAGTGATCTTGTGGGCGATGGAATAATAAGCGGAACCGGTTCTGTACTGGTTTTTCTGCCACAAATTCTTATTCTTTTTTTAATACTTGGATTTTTGGAAGATACGGGATATTTGGCAAGAGGCGCAATGTTGGTTGATAAACCTCTTTCAAAAATTGGACTAAATGGAAAATCTTTTGTGCCAATGTTATCGGGTTTTGCCTGTGCAATACCGGCAATGCTTGCAGCCAGAACTATTCCTAACAGAAGAGAAAGATTTTTGACAATCTTCATTATCCCATTGATGAGTTGCAGTGCCAGATTACCAGTATATGTTTTACTCTTATCTTTTTTAACCCCGCCATCAAAACCATGGATCGCAGGAATTTCACTCTCCGCTATTTATTTATTCAGTATTTTGGGTTCTTTGGTTGTTGCAGGTCTGGTAAATAAATTCAGAAAATCAATTATCAAAACAGAAGACAACTCATCTTTTATACTTGAATTACCAGTTTACAGATTACCAAAATTTAAAAGTGTTATTAGGAGTACTTACGATAATGCACGTCAATATATTTTAAGAGCCGGTCCCATTATTTTATTCTTATCACTGATAATCTGGTTTTTAACTTATTTCCCAAATCATTCTCCTAATGTAGAAACAGCAGGGCTTAATGAAACTGAAGTTTTACAATTAGTTAAAGCTGAAAGGCTATCTACATCTTACGCTTCTGAATTGGGAAAAATAATTCAACCAGTTATGTCACCTCTTCATATGGATTGGAGAATTGGCGTATCACTCATCTCAGCTTTTGCTGCCCGTGAAGTGTTTGTAAGTTCACTTGCACTGATATTTAAAGTTACAGATGATGAAAACCTTCAGGCTTCAATATTATCCGCTATGAGAGATGCAAAAATTGAAGGCACAGGTGAAAAGCTTTTCACAACGTCAACAATAATTGGTCTGATTGTATTCTTCGTTTTTGCTATGCAATGTTTATCAACAGTTGCCGTATCCAGAAAAGAAACCGGCGGATGGCGGATTCCATTACTGCAAATAATTCTCTTTACTTCAACTGCATATTTTCTAACTTTTATAACAGTAAATGGTTTGAAGCTTATTGGAATTAATTAAAGTTATATTGTGCTTTTCCTTGAAATTGGACTATACAGCATTTAATTTGAAAATATAAAATGAGTTATGTTGTGAAAAACGAAAAAGCCGCAGAAATCTTTAAAGATTTTCTTAAACGCGGCAAAAACAGGATTACACCCGAAAGGTTTGAAGTCCTTGATGCTGCATTGGATTTTGATGGGCATTTTGGTGCCGATGAGCTTTATATCGAGATGAAGAATGCCAAATCAAGAGTTTCCAGAGCTACTGTTTACAACACTCTTGAACTTCTTGCCCAGTGCGATCTCTTAAGTAAAAGAAATTTCGGAGATAATCTTACCAGATTCGAAAGTAATTTTAAAAGACAGACTCACGATCATCTTATTTGTGTTGAATGCGGCAAAATAATTGAGTTTACTGATTCAAGAATAAAAAAAATTCCTCAGGAAATCTGCGATAACTTTGATTTTGATTTTGACAGCTACTCATTCAACATCTTTGGCAGATGTAAAAACAAAAAAGATTGTAAAAACAGAAAATAATCTTCAATAAAAAGTTTAACAGATGATTAAAAGCAAATATCCGATTGTATGGGGTAAAAAAGATTTTTCTATAAAGATTTTTTGTTCTATACCAAATATTGCAACCGGAATTTTAGTAAAAGCAGGTAATGCAAGTTTTGTTGTTGACCCCGGAGATGGAATTCTGAGAGATCTTAATAAAGAACTTAAATCCGCGGAAATATTAAATATATCTGACATATTTATTACTCACGGTCATCACGATCACGTTGGTGGAGTTTGGTCATTGCTAACCTATCTTCGGGTTATGAATAAAAAATCACCATTAGTAATTCATTATCCCAAAGGCTGTATCGAGATTGAACATATCTATAATGCATTTAATAAAGTTTACAGCGGCTCTGTCAGTTATAAAATAATACTTAAGAAAATCAGCGGCGGAAAATCTTTTTCTACAAAAAAAGTTTTAATCAATCCATTTTGGGTTATTCATAAAGAATATCTTGCAGACCAAAAAACTACTAGACAGGTGCCCGCATTAGGATATAAATTTTCATATAACGGCTTAAAGATTTGTTATGGCGGTGATACTGCATATTGTGAGGAATTAGTTAAACACGCTCGTAACTCAGATTTAGCAATTTTAGAAGCGGGTCACGATGAAGATACTCCTGATGAAATGCATATGACCAAAAGCGAAGCCGAGGCAATCGGAAAATCCGCAAAAGAATATTTTTTAGTTCACGTTCCGGAATAAATACTCACCTAAATTTCAATAAAAGAGGTTAAATGAAAATTCACTTTATAAAAATCATCGCTTTTTTTGTTTTATTATCTTCAACTTATTTCAGCCAAAGTGAAAAATATTTGTTTGAAGGAGAAAAACATTTTAAGAACGTTAAAATGTTAACTGAATATGGTGAAAACGCTGAGGCTTATTTTTCTTTCGATGGAAAGCATCTAATTTTTCAGGCAACAATTGACTCATTAGAATGTGATCAGATTTTCACTATGAATATTGATGGCACTGATAAGAAGCTTGTTTCTACTGGTAAAGGAAGAACCACCTGTGCATTCTTTTATCCATACAACACTAAAATTCTTTATGCTTCAACACATCATTACGATGAAAACTGTCCCCCGCCACCTGACAGAAGTAAAGGTTACGTTTGGAAACTCTATGAATCGTTTGACATTTTTGTTTCCGATTTGGATGGGAATAATCTGAAACAATTAACTAATACTGATGGATATGATGCTGAAGCTACGATTTCTCCTAAGGGTGATAAAATAGTATTTACATCACTTCGGGATGGTGATCCGGAAATTTACATTATGGATCTGGATGGTAGTAATCAGAAAAGATTAACTTTTGAAAAAGGTTATGATGGCGGACCCTTCTTCTCACCGGATGGAAGCAAAATTGTTTTTAGGGCAAGCAGACCCAAAACTGAAGAACAGTTTAATGATTATAATGATCTTGTTGAAAATGGATATGTAAGACCTACCGCCCTTGAAATTTTTGTTATGGATGCTGATGGAAAAAATATGAAGCAGATTACAAATCTTGGCAAAGCAAGTTTCGCTCCGTTCTTTCATCCTGATGGAAAGAGGATAATTTTTTCAAGCAATTTTCAGGCAGATAATCCAAGAGACTTTAATCTTTTCATGATAAATATAGATGGAACTGGGTTAGAAAGAATAACCTATAATCCAACATTCGATGGATTCCCAATGTTCTCGCCGGATGGCAAATATCTTGTTTTTGGATCAAACCGATTCAATAAAACAGATACAGATACTAATATTTTTATTGCTGAATGGGTTGATTAACTTTAATTAATAAAATTAAAATCTAAGGTAAACGATGAAAAAGATATTATTATTATTTGTTGTATTAACAGCAACTTTATGCTCACAGAATAATAATCCTGAAATTACTTCAGCAGAAATTCAGGATCATATCAATTATCTTGCATCAGATAAACTTGAAGGTAGGATGACCGGAACTGAAGCATTGTATGAAGCGGCTGATTATATCAAAAAAGAATTTGAAAGTTACGGACTAAAACCTCTTTTTAACGGAAACTTTTTCCAGGAATTTCCTTTCATAAAAAAATTAGAATTAAGCTCAGATAATTTACTGGAAGTTTTTTATGATAACGGAAATTCAATTGAAAGTTATGAGCTGATTACAAGTCAGGATTTTATTCCGCTATCATTCAGTGATAATCTAAAGTCAGATGGAGAATTAGTTTTTGCCGGTTATGGAATCTCAGCCCCGGATCTTAATTACGATGATTACAATGGAATTGATGTAAAAGACAAAATTGTAATTGTGTTCAGAAATCATCCGGATACAAAATCTCCTCATTCCAAGTTTGAGCAATTTGCCAGCCTGAGATACAAAGCAACAAACGCTCGTGATAAAGGTGCAAAAGGTATTCTCTTCATTAATACATCAGATAAAAAAGAAGATGAGTTAATGACTTTACGATACGATAATGCCGGGAAGATAAAAGATATAGCAGTACTTCAAATTAAAAGAGATATGATTGATGATATTCTTAAATCTTATAACAATGATATTACTCAGTTACAAAGTGGAATTGATTCTACGCTAACACCAAATTCGTTTGCATTAAATAATCATAAAGTAAAATTGTCCACAGATATTCAGGAAGTGAAAGGAGTTAGTGTCAATGTTGGAGCTTATCTGGAACCTGATATTAACAAATATCCTGATGAGTTTTTAATAATTGGGGCTCACTTTGATCATCTCGGCTGGGGTGAACAAAATTCTCTGTACGTTGGTCAGCCAATGATACACAATGGCGCTGATGATAATGCATCCGGAACAACAGGACTTTTAGAGTTGGCTGAAAAGTTTTCATCAATTAAAAGTAAGATAGACAGAAAAATAATCTTCACTGCTTTTTCCGGTGAAGAACTCGGGCTTCTCGGTTCCAGTTATCTGGTTAATAACTTCCCTCTCCCGATTGAAAACGCAATTACAATGATCAATATGGATATGATTGGAAGATTAAATGATAAAAATGATCTTATCGTTTATGGAACAGGAACTTCATCAAACTGGAAAAGCTTGCTTGATGATAATAACGAGTATGACTTTAGTTTAACATTTAACGACGAAGGTTTTGGACCAAGTGATCATTCATCATTCTATGGGAAAAAAATTCCTGTGTTGTTTTTCTTTACCGGCACTCATACAGATTATCATAAACCTTCTGATGATGCTGACAAAATAAATTCAAGCGGACAAGAAAAAGTACTTAGATATATTTATGATGTAGCTTTATCAATCGCTAATTCAACAAACAAACCTGATTATGTTTCTGTTGAACGAAAAGATACCGGAAGAATGGGCGGCAGCAGAGTTTATGTTGGTACAGTGCCCGATTTTGCAGGTGATGTGGATGGCTATAAACTTGGCGGTGTAACTGATGGCAGTCCCGCAGCCAAAGCAGGTTTATTAGCTGGAGATATCATCACTCAATTCGGAGATAAAAAAATTTCCAACATCTACGATTTTACTTATGCTATTGGGAATTACGTGCCTGGTGATAAAGTAAAGGTAGTTGTTAAGCGTGCGGATAAAGAATTAACTTTTGAAATTGAATTAGGTTCCAGATAAAATATTTTTTAGATGGTGTCTCCAATATGACACCATCTTTTAATACTAATGTGGATTCAAAAAGAAATATCTCTTAAGCCCTTCCCAAAAGGATTTCATTTAATTACTGAAACTGTTCTGGAACAATTACCTGAAATAAAATCTATAAAGATTGGTTGACTAAACCTGCTTCTTAAACATACATCTGCATCCTTAACATTAAATGAAAATGTTGATCCTGATGTAAGAAGCGATATGAAAAAATATTTTGAAAAACTTGTACCGGAAAACCAATCCTATTTTGATCACTCTGCTGAGGGAGCTGATGATATGCCGGCTCATATCAAATCATCTCTTCTCGGAAATTCAATAACAATTCCCATCTCAAATGGTAAACTTAACCTTGGCATCTGGCAAGGGATTTACCTTTGTGAGCATCGGAATTATGGCGGCACAAGAAAAATAGTTGCAACTCTTAATGGTGAATCTTAATAAAAAAATCTGATACCTATTCTGGTCATAAAACCGCTCATATTATAAGAACGTTCAAGAACTGATTTTGGATAATCAAAACCATCTGATTCATAAGTCCATCCGGGATGCGAATCGTGATAAGTCAGTTCACCAAATAATTCTGAACGCGGCCCCATTGCAACGGCGGCACCAATTCCTATTCTCCAGTTAAAATCAAATGCAGCATCAAAATCATCATCCAATGGATCCTGAAAGTTTCTGCAATTGATTAACATCAATTCTGCACCAACTCCTCCGCTAACATAAAACTGAGCACGATTTGACATTGGGAATCTTGCAACTAAACCGAGCATAACAGGGAAATCGTGAATATTGGTTGTAGCTCTCAATTCATTTAATTCACCGATAGCACCCGGATAGTACTGATCAAGTTCATTGATTAATTTTTTATCTACATAATTTTTATGAAACCAATCAATACTCCAGGTCCAGCTTAAAAATCTATCTGCGTGTTTACCACCTTCGTAACCGATTATAAATCCTCCTTCGGTTGCAGAGGGACTAAAGTATCCTAACTTTACTGCTCCGGTGTTCCATTGAGGAAAGCTTAGAGAAGCGAAAATAAATACTAGGAATAAAGTTTTTTTCATTTCATCACCTTTAATTGACTAAGCGAGATGACAAATGGAGTGCCAACAAATGTAAAATTTTATTCATAAAAATCTTTGACGCTCAAAAGGATTGTATTCATTAGTCAACAAAGTAGTGTATTCTTAATTAGAATTTAATTACTAAACAGTGTTAAATTTAATTTGAAATAATTATCCCGTAAAAAAACAAATTGATTTATTAATGAAAAAAATTTTGTTCGTCTGTATGGGCAATATTTGCCGTTCTCCTGCTGCAGAAGGTATTATGAAGAAGAAAATAAATGAGGCAAATCTGGATAAACAAATCATCGTTGATTCTGCCGGTACCATTGATTACCACCAAGGCGAGTTGCCTGACAAACGTATGAGAGATGCAGCAAATAAAAGAGGTTATGCCCTTGATAGCTTAGCAAGACAGTTTAATCGTAAAATGGATTTTGATGAATCTGATTATATCATAACTATGGATGATTATAATTACAAAGTACTCCTTGATTGGGACAAACAAAATAAATACACGAATAAGATTTATAAGATGAAAGATTTTTCTTCCAACAGTGAAATAGCAGAAGTACCGGACCCATACTATGGTGATGATGAAGATTTTGAAAACGTTCTTGATATTTTAGAAGACACAACCGAGAATTTATTAGTAAAAATCAAAAAAGAAATTGAACGAGAGAATAAAAAAAATAATTGAATCTGCTTTAAACGCGAGAATATCCGAATTCAAACACGCATCCGGTGGATGCATTAACGATTCAAGAATAATAAAAACTGAAACGGGAAAAGAATATTTCATCAAAATTTCAAATCAGAATAGAACTGATATGTTTATTAAGGAGGCGAATGGTTTAAAGGAAATAAAATCCACTGATGAGATAAGAACACCGGAAGTAATTTATTTTAGTGAAGAAATTCTGATTTTGGAGGCAATCACTGCTTCATCCCGCAAAAAAAATTTTTCTGAAGATTTTGGAAGACGTTTTGCAAAAATGCATAAACATTATTCTGAAACTTTTGGATTCTATGAGGATAATTATATTGGATCAACACCTCAAATTAATTTGCCTGATGAGGAAGAAAGTACGGACTGGACAAAATTTTATTTTAATAAAAGATTATTATTTCAGTTCAAATTGGCAGAGCAAAACGGATACGTGGATACCGGTCTTCTTAAATTATTTGGTAAAGTTGAAAATAAAATTCAATCAATTCTTGAATGTAATAACATTAAACCATCTTTACTGCACGGAGATTTGTGGGGTGGTAATTATATCGTTGATGAAAACGGTCTTGCCTGTCTGATAGATCCGGCGGTTTATTACGGTCACAGAGAAGCTGATTTAGCTATGACGAAACTTTTCGGCGGGTTTGATGCAAATTTTTATTCAGCTTATAATGAAGAATTTCCACTTGAGCCCGGATATGAATATCGTGAAAACATATACAAACTTTATCACGTTCTTAATCACTTAAATTTATTTGGCACTGGATATTTAAATCAGGTTAAATATCTTTTAAACTATTACGTGTAGTTTGTATGGAAGAACATCCATTAAACTAAAAATCCTGCTTCATCAGCAGGATTTTTATTAGTAATTACTTTACATCAATCACTTCCACATCAAAAATTAGTGTAGAGTTGGGTGGGATTTTACCCAAATCTCTTTCTCCGTAACCAATTGCAGGCGGAATAATTAATCTGGCTTTACTTCCCTTCTTCAATAACTGAACTCCTTCATCCCAACCAGGAATTACCTGACCAACTCCTGCAACAAAAGTGAATGGCTCGTCTCTTTCAACAGAGCTGTCGAATCTGGTTCCATCTAATAAAAAGCCGCTGTAATGAACAGTAACTTGTTTTTCTTTACCAATCAAATCGCCTTCACCAGCTTCGATGATTGCGTATTTTAATCCTGACTTGGTTGTTTTAAATAAAGTAGAATCAACATCCCACATTTTTGCAACAACTGTTTCTCTCGTGTTCAACAATTCAACCAATAGTCTTAACCTTGAATTTGGTGGAATTGGTCCCATTCCATTTTGTCCATATGCCAGATTGGATGGGATAATAATTACGCGCTGGCTGCCCGATTTCATTCCAACAATACCTTCATCCGAACCTTTAATAAAAGCATCGGTACCAAGAACAAATTTTAATGCTTGATTAAATGCGTAAGAATCTGCAACAAGATCTTTGTTTTTAGTTGTATCAGCAGACCAATCAGAGAATAAATCTGAAGAATCCTTTATAACCCAGGCTTTGAAGTGAAGCTCAACTAAATCACCCATTTTGGCAGTGGCAGCAGAGTCAGATTTTGAAAGAACTACATCTTTATATTTTAAACCGGATTTTAGGGTTTTGACATCAGAATTTCCTGAGCATCCTAAAAATAGAACTATAAATAACAGAGCACTAAGAATATTTTTCATATTTTTTCCTTTAATTTGAGGTGTGAATATATTCAAATGTTATAATAAAACATAAAACCAAATTATGATAAAACTTTTTCTTTTTGCGTTAATATCTTTAAATTTTTTCTTAATAGAGAATTACAAAACAGATTTTAATCAAGATGAAATTATCATTGATTCAAATTATACCTTTGATGAAGCGCTTGAAGGACAGAACGTTCCAGCATCAATCAAGAATAAATTAGTCCTTGTTGATGTTGAGTACTATTCTTTTGATAATAAACTTCACAGAGGTCAGATTGTTATTCATAAATCTGCAGCAAAAGACATCAAAGAAATTTTTGAATTCATAAAAGACACAAAGTTTCCGGTTGCAAAGGTAATTCCAATAACTAAGTATCATTGGTCTGATGAAGCCTCGATGAGCGATAATAACACTTCAGCTTTTAACTATCGTAAAATATCAGGACAAAAAGTTTTATCAAGTCACGCAAAAGGATTAGCAATAGATATCAATCCGAGGCAAAATCCACACTTTAAGAGAAACGAGATCTTGCCATCAAATGGCAGTTATGATGAGAATGCTCCCGGTACAATTACAAAAAATTCTCAATTAGTTTCCGAATTCAGGAAGCGTGGATGGATGTGGGGTGGAGCATGGCGCAGCTCTAAAGATTATCAGCACTTTGAAAAGAAATAGAGAATCGGGTTTACTTACCAAACAAATATTTTAAAAACCTCCACGATCTTTCAGCCCACGCAGCTTCACTATGCTCAGCTTCTTCATCTTTGAACCAATAAATTTCGTTTCCAATTTTAAATCCCTTTTCTTTCAGTGCTTCGAGCATTTCATCAATACCCGGTTGCAACAAGCTATCCAAGCCAACCCCACCGTTATCAATATAAAGTTTAATGTCTTTATCAAAATATTTACTATTTCTTACTACAGAAACATAATCGTATTCGCTCACTTTAAAGGCAGGAGATAGACAAGCAGCTTTTGAGAAAAAATCCGGTTTTTCCCACAACATAATTAATGAAATCAATCCACCGAGAGAAGCGCCACCAACTGCTGTATTAGCTTTATCAGGTAATGTCCTGTAAGTCTTGTCAATAAAAGGTTTTAATTCCTCCGTTAAAAATTTAATATATCTATATCCATCCGGAGTATTTGCATATTCAGTTCTACGTTTATGAGTATTGTATATTCCAACTATAATAATCTCTTCAATCTCATTTTTTCTGATTAAACTGTCCGCAGTCTCATCAAGCTGCCAATCAATTCCAAATGAAGACGTAGCAGGATTGAATATATTTTGACCATCGTGCATATACAAAACGGGATAATATTTATAATTAAGAGAATCATAATGTGGAGGAAGCCAAACCACTATATTTCTCGATAAAACATCCGTAGCTGAAAAATCACTGTAATAAATTACTTTACCTGTAACTCTCCCACTCAAATTTTTTCTACGATCTTTCCAATTTGTTATTTCAATTATTATTGAGGTATCCGACTTTAATATGAAAGATGTATTGGCGGGAATACTTCCATCTGCATTTAAGGCTTCATTATCCCAGCTTCCTTTGGTAAACTTAAATTCCAGTTTAGTATTAGCAGGAAAAGAGAAAGTTCCGGTATAAATCCCTTCGTTAATTTTTTGAAGTGAAACCAGACCTGGATTCCAATCTCCAAATTGCGGCTGGTTGCCAGCTATGTAAATTTTTTCATCTGATTTTAATGAATCACTTTTTAGTGTGATTTCTAATCTGATCTGGGAATAAATCGTTGCTGTGAAAATTAAGAGAAATATGAAGAATGCGAACAGTTTTTTCATAGATAATTTGATTTTAATTTGTTAGAGTAAATATAAGAATTTAAGATAATCTCTTAAAAATGTTGATTAGAAAGATTTTAATTATAGCAACTTTGTTTTCAATTATTTCTTGCTCTGAAAGAGAAATATTCGATGACATAAACGAACCTCCGATTACGGGACTCTTTAAAGAAATCGGTGGGAATATTTCAGGTGACTTGCTTCTTAAAGAATCGCCTTACAAAGTAACATCTGATCTTATTATTCCTCCTAATCAAAAATTAAATATTGAGTCAGGAGTTGAAGTTTATTTTACCCATAACACCAGATTAATTGTAAACGGAGAACTCGTAGCAATCGGAAGTTATTACAGAAGTATTTTATTTGCAGCTTATGACAAAGCGCTTCCGTGGAGAGGGATAAAAATATTTAATGCATCTGCAAGAAGCAGATTTGATTACGTTTTTATAAAAGATATCAGAGAATCCGGAGATCAGATATATAACTCATCCAGTATCTCAATCGTAAATTCTCAAGCAGAATTCTTGCACGCATTTATTTATGAAAACTCAGCTCAATATGGCGGTGGTATAGGAGTTTATGATAACTCAAATGTAATAATTAAAAATTCGATATTCAGAGATAATTCAGCAGACATTGCGGGAGGGGCGATAGTTTCAGAAAATTCGACTTTAAAAATCATCAACAATCATTTTTATCAGAATCATTCACACAATAGCTGCGGCGGTGTTTTTGTAGTTACACCTGTTTCAACAGAACTTCAAAATAATATTTTTTATAAGAACACATCACAATTAAATAATCCGCATTTTGAGTTTGCATCTACGGACAGCACAGGTTTAATCGAGCAATACAATTTTTTTGCTTTTGGAAATATGGATCCGCAATTTTATACTCCATTTGATTTACGATTATTTTATCTCTCCCCTTGCAAGAATGCCGGAAATCCGGCAGAAGAGTTTAATGATTATGACGGAAGCCGCAATGATCAGGGTGCTTACGGTGGACCTTTGGGATACTGGTAAATGAATATCGCTTTTGATAAATATCTGATAAGAAACTTAACTATGGAGGATGTTGATTCATTAATTAAGTATGCTAATGACTATGATGTTTTTATAAATTTGCGCGACTCTTTTCCTTTCCCCTACACAAAAAATAATGCAGAACAGTGGATTAATTTTGTAATCAATAACAAAAGTTTATTGTATTTTGCAATTGCCGATCAGGAAGAATTAATTGGTGGTATTGGAGCAGTGCCTTTTGATGATGTTCATCGTTTTAGTGCCGAAGTTGGATTTTGGTTAGGTAAGCCTTTCTGGAATCTTGGCATTGCAACAAAAGCACTAGGCGTTTTTTGCAAATATCTTTTTGATTCATATAATTTTAACCGGCTTACTGCAAATGTATTTGAGGGAAATGAAGCATCGAGAAAAGTTTTAGAAAAAAATGGATTTGTGCTTGAGGGCAGACAACGTAAAAGCGTTTTCAAAGAAAATAAATTTATTGATCACTACATCTACGGCTTACTAAAGGAAGAATTTATTTTATGATACCAAATCACGCTAAACTTGATTTGATAAGAAATCTTTTCAAACAATGGCACGGTAAAAAAGCTGACTTCATTCAGAAACTTCCGCAAACTGCTTCTTACAGAGAGTATTACAGAATTTTTTATGGCAATAAAACTGTAATTGGCGTTTTTAATGAAGACGTTAAAGAGAATTTAGCTTTCCTCTCCTTTACAAAAACATTTAATGAAATGAAGCTAAATGTTCCAACTGTTTTGCATGAAGACTTAAAGAACAGTGTTTATCTGTTGAATGATCTTGGAGATACTACTTTATATTCTATCATACATTCAAAAAAACATAATTATGCAGCTTCACCCGAGCTGGTTGTTTATTACAAAAGAGTTTTAGAAGAATTATTAAAATTCCAGATAGAAGCTGATAAAAAAATTGATTACAATTACTGTTATCCGCGTGCCTTGTTTGACAGGCAGTCGATAGTTTGGGATTTAAATTATTTCAAATATGATTTTTTAAAACTGGGCAGAATAGGATTTGATGAGCAATTGCTTGAAAATGATTTTCAGAAATTTGCATCTTTCGTATCGTCAGTAAGTACCGATTATTTTCTTTACAGAGATTTTCAGTCACGTAATGTAATGTTAAAAGATGAACAGATTTATTTTATTGATTATCAGGGTGGAAGAAAAGGTGCATTGCAATATGATGTTGCTTCACTCCTTTATGATGCAAAGGCTGAGATTCCAAATCCTTTGAGAGAAGAATTATTAAATCACTATTTGGAAATCCTGGAATCAAAATATAATCTGAGTAAAGAAGAATTTTTAAAATCATTTTATGCTTTTGTTTTAATAAGGATAATGCAGGCAATGGGAGCATATGGCTTCAGAGGTTTATTTGAGAAAAAAGTTCATCTGATCAAGAGCATTCTTCCGGCGAGAAAAAATCTTCTATATCTTCTTGAAACAGGCAAACTCGATTTTGATATTCCACATCTTCATGAAGTTTTTAAGAATATAATTACTTCGGATGAATTTAATATTTATGAAGATAAGGTTTTGCCAAATGATAAACTGTCCGTGACAATAACAAGTTTTTCATACAAGCGGGAAATTCCTATTGATCTTGCAGACAATGGTGGCGGATTTGTATTTGATTGCAGAGGCTTAAATAATCCCGGACGACATCTTGAGTATAAACTTCTGAACGGACGTCATCCCGATGTAATAAAATTTCTCGTGGATAATTCTGGCGTTGATAAATTTATGACAAATGTCTATCAATTAGTTGATTCTACTGTTGAAAAATATATTGAACTTGGATTTAAGAATTTGATGGTTAACTTTGGCTGCACAGGTGGTCAACACAGATCAGTTTACTGCGCAGATAAATTATTCGAACATCTTAAAGCAAAATATGATATCAATATTTTTCTGTCACACATTGAGCAAGGCATCAAAGAAGAGGTGGTTAGATAATGCAGGCAATGATTCTGGCTGCAGGATTGGGAACACGATTGAAACCGTTAACCGATAACATCCCAAAAGCACTGGTTGAAATTAATGGCAAAACATTACTCGAAGTTGTAATTAGAAATTTAATTGATTACGACTTCCGGAAAATCGTAATAAACGTTCATCACTTTTCAGATTTAGTAATTGAATTTTTACATAAAAACACTTTCGCGGCTGATATAATCATATCGGATGAATCTGATTTGTTGCTTGATACCGGCGGTGGAATTAAACAGGCATTAAAATATTTTGATGACTCACCTGTACTAATTCACAATGTTGATGTTTTTTCAAATCTGGATTTAAGAGAATTTTACAATTATCATTTAACTGATGATGCTGTTGCTTCACTATGTGTTAGCAAAAGAATAAGCAGCAGGTATCTTTTATTTAATTATCAAAATATTCTTTGCGGCTGGCAGGATGTTAAAAAAAATGAGAAAGTGATTGTACGTGAGGATGAAATTTTAGATCAGTTTGCCTTTAATGGCATTCATATCATCAATCCTGATTTGATTAAATTATTTCCGGATGAAAAAGTATTCTCGGTAATAAAAGCATATCTCGAGCTTGCTAAAACAGAAGACATTCAGGCTTACATTGCAAATGATATTAATTGGATTGATGTTGGCAAAACAGAAAACCTTAAAACTGCGGAAGAGTTGTTAAAAAAGTTTGGATTGTAACTAAGAATATCTGTCCAGTTTAAATTTCTCACCAAGATAAAGTTTTCTCACCTCTTCATCATTTGCAAGATCGTGTGCGCTGCCCTGTTTGAAGATTATTCCATTAATCAGAATATAAGCTTTATCAACGATGCTAAGAGTTTCGTGAACATTGTGATCAGTTACAAGAACTCCTATTCCTCTGTTTTTAAGATTTGAAACAATATTCATAATATCTTCAACGGCAATTGGATCAACGCCTGCAAATGGTTCATCAAGCAAAATAAAACTCGGATCTGTTGCAAGTGCACGCGCAATCTCTGTGCGTCTTCTTTCCCCCCCGCTTAACTGAAATCCCTTACTTTTTCTTATGTGAGTAATAGTTAATTCTTCAAGAAGCCGTTCACATTTTTCTTTTCTTTGTTTGGCATCAAGCTTAGTCATCTCGAGCACTGCAAGTAAATTTTCCTCAACAGAAAGACTTCTGAAAATGGAAGCCTCCTGCGGCAAATATCCTATTCCCATTCTTGCACGTTTATACATCGGTACTTTGGTTATATCATTATCATCAAGAAAAACTTTTCCGGATTCAGGTTTAATCATACCTGTAATCATATAAAATGTTGTTGTTTTACCGGCGCCATTTGGACCTAATAATCCAACTATTTCACCTTTGGAAACCTGAACAGAGGCTTTGTTAACGACAGTTCTTTTCTTATAAACTTTTACTAAATCTTCACTTCTTAAAGTTGTACTCATAATTTTACTGCAATTGCTTAAGTGTTTGATACATTTCTTCTTTGGTTGGGCGATCTTCCATTATGATAAATCTTGGCAACAGGAATGAATTTTCATTTCCCTGTACCTGATGTTCCGGATAATATTCACTTGCAGGATTTACATAAAGCTTAACTTCACTTACTTCATCATTTACAAAAAATATTTTGGCTTCTGATGAACTTGATTTAGTTAGTCCGTTTTTTGTTTCACCTTCATACATATAATAAATCGAATAAACACTACCAGTAAATTCAGCACGATCAATTTTGTTATCAACAAAATAAATTTTTACCCGGTCGCTGGAAGTCTGGTCAAATCTGTTTTCATAAAATTCATTCTGCGACATCATAAAAGCTGTGCCATCTACATCTAGTCGTTTAATATCATTCTCTTCAAGATAGATAGTTATAGAATCACCCGTCAGCTGAGATTTACCGTGCCAGATGATCGGCTGCCTTGCCTGTTCGTTTAATTTTTTGGTTATAATCTGATCATTTTGCTTGTAAAAAATAGTCATATCATTTCTGGAAGCAAACTCATTTTTTAAAATTAAAACAGAATCAGTTGCGATAAATCTTTCAGTTGAATCCCGGAATGATTCCATAATTCTTGCCTTTATAAAAAGCGTATCCAGTTTGGCTTCTCTTGTGCTATCTTCATTAGTCACATAACTGGTATCCACCTGCACAAGCAAAGGACTAATATCAATTAATGAATAATCCTGATCCCGATAATCTTCAAGATGCTCACCGTAAATCTCAGTATTATTTTTCAGATTCTTAATCCTGACATTACTGAATGCGTAAGTTACTTTGGTTTTTCTGAAGTGTTCGAGTGTATCTGCAATGATTTCATTTTCATCATCAATTATTTTTACTCTGCTTATAGCAACTGCTCTATCCTGTTTATGAAAATAATCAAGCTTATCAGACGTTAATGTTGTTGTTGTATCATAAAGTTTAACGTTTGTTTCAAAGAATGCACGGTCTTCATCGAAATAATATTCTCCGCTATCAGCAGACAGAATAACTTTTTTATCATCAAGCAGCACACCGCTCACACTTTTGGTTTTACTTAGATTTCCGTAATAAAAGCCGCGTGGAGTTTTAATTGTTAATGTTTCTTTTTTTGCAATCACATTTCCAATCAGCTCTGCTTCATTCCTGCTGATATACTGGATTGCTTTATTGCAGGTGATAACAACATTGCCCTGAGTTAAGACAACATTTCCATAAACTTCGCGTATGGACTCACCATTAACAAACTTTCCAACAAGTGAATCACCAACAACTTTTATGAGTTCATTTTGTTGAGCAAAACTTTTTGCAGTTAACAGTGAAAATATCAAAATAAAAAGTGAGACAACTCTGTAATTCATCTTACGGTATCCGATCTTGTAACGTAAGTAATGTTATAAATTACATAATTTCTAAGGCTTTGATCAGATTCAAATCCATATCCTTCAATCATTTCTTTGGGTGATATAACTGTTACGAATTTATCAGACACAATTTTTCTATCTTTATTTATCCACTTCATTTCCTGTGTTTTAATCGTTACACTATCACTAAAAACAATCACGCTGTCAATTGCGTATAAATCATTGGTAACTTCTTCAACTCTTCCCTTTTTAGAAGTAAGTGTGGTTGTTTTGATTTGATCATCATTATAAAAATCTACTTTAAGATTTTCATCTATCAGTGTCTCACGTCTTTCATTATATTTACGAAGATGACCTGCCCAGAGAATTGCTTTGATTTTTCCGGAGTCTGAAAAAGTTACGGTTGAGTTCCAGCTTTCCTGAGAGGGCATTTCTTCGGTTTTAATATTAAAATCAACAGCAGGCTTAACTCTTTTTGAGGAGCAAAATTGAAACAGGATTAGTGATAGAAATAAGATTGGAATAAGTTTCATCTTCTTTGCAAACCAAGATTTATCAAATCGTGTAAATGCACAATTCCTTCCGGATGATTTTCATCATCAATAATTACAAGGCTGGTAATTTTATGATTTTCCATTTGTTGTAACGCAAATGATGCAAGATAATCGGACTTCATAACTTTTGGTTTTGTTGTCATCACTTCTCTGGCAGTTAATTCTTTAATATCAAGAGTTCGCTCAAGTAATCTGCGCAGATCACCATCGGTTATTATTCCAACCAGTTTATTTTCATCATTAACTACACAGGTTGTACCAAGTCTCTTACTTGTTATTTCAAAAATTACATCTTTAATAGAACTGTTTTCTTTTACAACAGGAATTTTTTCACCGGTTATCATTATTTCTTTTATCTTGAGAGATAATCTTTTACCAAGACTACCGCCCGGATGAAAGAAAGCAAAGTCCTCTTCAGTAAAATTTCTTTTTTGCAGAAGAGCAACCGATAATGCATCACCAAGTGCAAGCGTTGCTGTAGTTGATGCAGTTGGTGCCAGATCGTAAGGACAAGCTTCTTCTTTAACATTGATACTTAAAAATACATCACACTCTCTGGCAAGCCTTGAGTTTCTGTTTCCGCACATTGCAATTAGTTTAACATTCATTCTCTTTAACATCGGCAGCAGATTGGATATCTCTTCTGTCTCACCACTTTTGGAAATCAGAATCACTACATCTTCGCTCCTAACCATTCCAAGATCACCATGCAAAGCATCTGTTGGATGAAGATAGATTGCTGCTGTTCCGGTCGAGTTAAGTGTTGCAACTATTTTACGGGCAATTAAACCTGATTTACCCATTCCTGTTAAAACAACTCTGCCTTTGGATGAATAAATTGTTTCAACAGCTTTTACAAAATCTCCGTTGATGCTTTCCTGAAGATCTGCAACAGCCTGGGCCTCTATTCTGATTACTTCTTTGCCATTTTTTATGATTTCATTTTCGCTCAATTTAAACCTCTGCCAAAAAATTTAAAGTGTTTTTTCCTCAAAACTTGTTCTTCCAAAGTTTTTTCAAGAACACCTGCTAAATTAAACCGTTTTAAATATTTGTTGTACATTAAAAATGCTAATCTTATTTCCAAAGCCGAATAAGTTACCAGGTTTTCAAAAAAATTATTCGGCTTTCTAAGCTGATTATCATCTTTAATATTTTTTAATCTCATTAGTTCATTAAAAAAATTGCTTACAGGAATAATATGATTAACTCCGGTTTTATAATCGTGCAGCCAGATTTTTTTTACTTCAGGAGCAATTGCTAACAGATACTCATATTTTTTAATTTCATATTCGTAAACGGCCGAATTGTTCTCAGGATTTTTCATCCCCGGATTCCACAATGAATAAGTAACCACACTTTTAATTTGGATATCCTCTTCAATAGGATAAGGTTCAATCTGGAATTCAATCATAGATTCAGATATTGAATGAATTGTCAGATCATATTTGTTTGAATCTGTCTGTGCTGTTCCAATTGCAAATACAGGAGAAGAAGAAATTGTCAGATCAGGTTTATCGTCGATATTTCCCAAAATAAAATTTCCACCGCCAAATCTTCCTTCTCCAATCACAAAAAGTTCCGGAATTAATTTTCTATACGCTGCATATCCTGATTTTGCCTCCGGAAGAATTGAGAACAGAAGAATTTTTTCTGCGCTTGAAATCTTTCGTGGAAAAATATTCTCTTTCAACTAATTATTAGCTTTTGTTAGTTGATCAATTTCTTTTAATTCAGTTAAAAGTGATTTCAATTCAGATAGCGGCAACTGACTTGTAGCATCACTTAGTGCATTCTTAGGATCAGGATGAACTTCGAGGAAAAGAGCATCAATACCAACTGCAACTGCGGCGCGGGCAAGAGGCTTTATAAATTTTGGCTGCCCGCCGCTTGTTAAATCTTTGCTGGGCAATTGAACTGAATGCGTTGCATCCATAACAACCGGATATCCAATTTCTCTCATTATCACTAATGATCTCATATCAACAACCAGGTTGTGATAACCAAATGTGGTACCTCTTTCGGTCAATAATATTTTTTTATTTCCGGTTGATGCAACTTTATCAGCAGCATGTTTCATATCTTCCGGAGCAAGAAATTGTCCTTTCTTAATATTAACCACTTTACCTGATTTACCTGCAGCGATCAGCAATTCTGTTTGGCGGGATAAAAATGCAGGTATTTGTAAAACATCTGCAGCATCACCAATCAGTTCAATATCAGATTCAGAATGAATATCGGTTATAACCGGAAGATTTAGATCTGATTTAACTTTTTTAAGGATGGCAATAGATTCTTTATCACCTAATCCTGTAAAAGAATTAAGATTGGTTCTGTTTGCTTTCTTAAAACTTGATTTGAAAATGAAATTAATTTTTAGATCTGATGTGATTTTTTTTATCTTTTCAGCAGTTGTAAGAGTCATTTTTTCATTTTCTACAACACAGGGTCCGGCAATAAGCACAAAAGGTTCATTATTTCCAATTATAATTTGATTTAATTGAACAGCCATAGGATTTCTTCATTATTTAATTGTGAAAATAAAAAAAATATCCCTCTTAATGAAAGTTAGAAAAGCTTATTATTTTATCCCATTAAGTCTTTCCATATTTTAGCAGCAGAATTTTTTTAATTATGCCAAACGAAAGAAAATCCCAAATAATAAAAGCCGCTGCAAAAAGATTTGCAAGACACGGCTTATCAAAAACAACTCTTGATGAAGTTGCAAGAGACATCAGAATTGGTAAAGCAACGATTTACCATTATTTCAGTTCCAAGGATGAACTTTACTTTGAAACACTCAAGTGGGAATTCGAGAATTTTATTGAACAGGTTAAGCAAATTTTTGAAAATGAATCACTGCAGCTAAAACAAAAATTAGCTCGTTATTATCTGCAGAAAGAATTAGTATCCGACCAGAACAAAATGATTTATGAGGCTTTGTTGTCTTATTTCAACGGTAGATCTTTTGAAAAAGAATCAGCAGCTATCAGAGGGATGCTTGACAGCGAAACTGAAATACTAAAACATTTTTTAACAAAACACTACTCACAGCAAATTAAGAAATTAAGCGCTATGTTTCCTGTTTTTATTGTGTTAAACAGCTGGGGAATGTTTTTTGCAAATAAGCTCGCATCTTTAAATGAAAACTTAAAAGCTGATGAGATAAAACGAATATTTATAGAATCTCTGGACGAAATTCTCACTTAAGCAATAATATCTTTATCATTCTCATCACTCTCTTCATCTCCAAAAATATACTTCTCATATTTATGTTTAATTAACTGTGCTTCAACAATAAAAAATACATCTTCAGCAATATTAGTTGCGTGATCCGCAAGCCGCTCAAGTTCCCGTGAAATAACAAGTAAAGCAACTGCACCTTCAATATTTTCAGGGCTTCGCTTCATTATTGATTTAAGTATAAGATGATTTTCAGCATTTAATTTATCAACAACATCATCTGCAATTATTACTTCTTTGGCAAGCTCTGGATTAGCTCCGATAAAAGCATCAATTGCATTTTTTAACATTTGCTGAGTAACGGAGAACATTCTTTCCAATACTGTTTCAGAATAGAATTCCGGTTTTTGTTTAATTAAAATAATATTCTCTGCAATGTTAACAGCAATATCACCTATCCGTTCAAGATTGCTGTTAATAGTTAGAGAGGACATAATGTAACGCAAATCCATTGCAACTGGTTGGGCAAGTGCAAAGATACGCTGACAAATTTTATCGATCTTTACATCAAACTTATTTACTTTTTTATCACGCTCGATTACAGATTGAGCAAGTTCCAGATTATCTTCCTCAACTGCTTTTACTGCATTTTGCACCTGTTCATCAACAAGGCTGCACATTTTTATTACGCGGGTTTTTAATTTATCCAGATGTTCGTCCAATAGGCGTTCCATTTTTTCTCCTTTAAAAACATTTTCTTCACTTTGTGTCTTTAAGCCTTAGTGGCAGAAAATTCTAAGCTTTAATAGAAGAATAGCCACCAAGACACTAAGGCACAAATTAATACAACACTAAATTTAAAAGATTGCTTCATCCCTATAAATGGGGATTCGCAATGACTCACTTAATATTAACCAAATCTTCCGGTTACATAATCCTCCGTTTGTTTTTTAGAAGGATTAGTAAAGATTTTAGTAGTCCTGTCATATTCAATTAATTCACCAAGATAAAAGAATGCAGTCATATCACTAACTCTTGCAGCTTGCTGCATATTGTGAGTAACAATAACTATTGTATAATCTTTCTTTAAAGTATGAATCAGTTCTTCAATCTTAGCTGTAGAAATCGGATCGAGTGCACTTGCAGGTTCGTCCATTAAAATAATATCAGGTTCGATTGCAAGAGCACGCGCTATGCACAATCTTTGCTGCTGTCCGCCAGATAATCCCAAAGCTGATTCATCCAATCTATCCTTCACTTCATCCCATATAGCAGCATTAACCAAACTCTTTTCTACAATTTCATCCATTTCTGATTTTGATTTTTTACCAAATCCTCCAATGCGCAAACCAAAAGCCACGTTTTCATAAATCGATTTAGGAAAAGGATTAGATTTTTGAAAGATCATTCCGATTTTTTTTCTAAGTTCAACTACATCAACCAGAGGATCATAAATATTATGCCCATCAATAATGATTTCACCTTCAATCCTAACACCATCAATCAATTCATTCATTCTATTAATTGTGCGCAAAAAAGTGGATTTACCGCACCCTGAAGGTCCTATCAAAGCAGTAACACGGTTTGCCGGAATATCCATAGAAATATTTTTTAGTGCGATAGAATCACTGTAATAAAAACTAAGATTTTTTGACACGATTTTACTTTGTGCTTCCTTACTTTTTGGTTTTGCTTCTGTGCTTTTTATTTCTGTTAAATCCATCCTGTCTTCTTTCATAATTCAAATCATTAGAAGGTTGCTGATTTATATTTTTTTCTCAGATTTGCTCTGATAATCATTGCGGTAATATTTAGCAAAACAACAATAATAATTAAAAGTAATGTTGTTGTATAAACCATCGGCATCGCAGCTTCAACATTTGGTGACTGAAAACCAACATCATAAATATGAAAACCTAAATGCATAAATTTTCTATCCAAATGGAAAAACGGTGCGTAAGTATCAAACGGAAGCGAAGGTGCAAGTTTAACAACACCTGTAATCATCAATGGGGCAACTTCTCCTGCAGCACGAGCCATTGCAAGAATTAATCCAGTTAAAATACCCGGAGTTGCAGCAGGCAAAACAATTTTTCTAACTACCTGCCATTTAGTTGCACCAAGCGCAAGTGCAGCTTCTCTTACTCCGCGTGGTATTGCGGCAAGAGCTTCCTCGGTTGCAACAATAACAACCGGCATCGTTAGCAGAGATAATGTTAATGATGCCCAAAGAATTCCTCCTGTACCCCATGTTGGAGTTGGCAGTTTTTCCGGATAAAATAATTGATCTATCGTTCCGCCAATGAAATAAATAAAGAATCCCAAACCAAAAACACCAAAGACGATAGATGGAACTCCGGCAAGATTATTAACAGCTATTCTAACCAAACGCACAAGTGCTCCTTGTCGTGCATACTCTCGCAAATAAAGGGCGGCAAGTACACCAAAAGGAACAACGACGATGCTCATTAAAAGTACCATTAACACAGTACCAAAAATAGCGGGAAAAACTCCGCCTTCAGTATTTGATTCGCGAGGATCGTCAAAAATAAATTCCGATATCTTTGAGAAGTTAAAAGATAGTTTATCAAAGAAATCCATTTTGTTTGGATAGTAAACACGAGTAATGTTTATAAGTGGTATTATCTTACTTCTACCCGAAGCATCTTCAACATTTATAGAGTATTTATATACAAGCGTAACCAGCGAGTCAACTTTATGTTTAAGTAAAACGTATTTATTGTTCTCTAAATCAATTTGTTTTTCAATCTCAGAAATTTTTCTAACTCTTTCCGGAGATGGCTTTTCACGATACTCGATTTTTTTAATATCAAGTCTTAATTCTTCAATCTGATAATTAATTCTGCCTACATCAGATTTTTCTATCGATTTAATTTCACTTCTTATATTATTTGTATAATCAACATACTTCTGAATTTCATTATACACATTCTCAACACCATTTACAGAAGTATTTCCTTCAACTAATATTTCTTTAATCATTCCATAAAAATTTCCAAATTCCATTCGCTCAATTGTTGAAGCAAATTCAGGTATTTCGCGCGAAATCATTTCTCTTTCATCAATCCACTGAAAATCAAAACCATAAAGATCGCGATTACCAATTTTTAACTGAATGCGTTTTATCCCTTTATCTTTGAGTGAATCAGGTAAGTTAACAATAGGTACATCTTCACGAGTAATCAGATTACCAAAAACTTTACTGCCATCCTTTTGAGTTATTTGAAGAATTTCTGAGGGCCAGAAATAATCTTTACCATTCATCAGGATTAAAACAAGCAATCCGGAAATCATAATTAAGCTGATGCCTAATCCCATGCCGGTTAGCCAAATAAATAGATCGCCTGTTCTAAAGAATTTTTTCATAATTGATTTTATAATTCAGAATATTTTTTTCGCAAACGCTGTCTGACAATTTCTGCAACCGTATTCACTATAAAAGTCATAATAAAAAGCAATGTGGCTGCAAGAAATAAAACTCTGTACAAGGTTCCCTGATAAGGTGCTTCAGGAATTTCTACAGCGATGTTTGCGGCTAAAGTTCTCATTCCGTTAAAAGGACTAAAATCCATAATAGGCGTATTACCTGTTGCCATCAAAACTATCATCGTTTCACCAATTGCTCTTCCAAATCCAATCATCACAGCAGAAAAAATTCCCGGACTTGCAGAAGGTAAAACTATTCTTACAGCAGTTTGCCATCTTGATGCACCAAGTGCAAGTGAGGCAGAAGTTAAACTTTGCGGAACACCGGATAAAGCATCTTCACAAATTGTAAAGATGATTGGTATTACTGCAAAGCCCATTGCAAATCCAACCACTATGCTGTTTCTTTGATCATACTGTTCGTTCAAAGTATCCATCAGCCAAAACCGGTAATCACCGCTAAAGACTAATTGCTCAAAAGAAGGACCAAGCCACAATGCTATTTGTCCGCCAAGTACTGCAAGAGGAATAATAAAAAATAATTCGTATCCAACTTTAGGTGTAAATTTTATAAGCCGCGGCATTATACGCCATAAGTATGCACCAAGTGCTGTCATTAAAGGTATCATAATAAACATAAGTAAAACACCGGGCAGAATTTTTTCTAACAAAGGAGCTAACCACAATCCAGCAAGAAATCCGATTACAACACTTGGCAGTGCAGCCATTACTTCAACAGTTGGCTTTATGTAATTCTTTAAAGTTGGATGAGCAAATTGCGAGGTGTAAAGCGCTCCAAACAATGCAAGAGGTATTGCAAACAACAAAGCGTAAAAGGTTCCTTTAAGTGTTCCGATAATTAATGGAACTAGACTAAACTTTGGTTCAAAATCATCTGTGCCGCCGGTAGATTGCCAAACATATTTTGGTTCGGTGTATCCTTCGTACCAAACTTTTCCGAAAAGTGTTTTAAGGGTTATTTCGGGATGAGGATTTTCAATATCGTAAATGATTATTGTTCCATCTTCATAAAGAACTGCAGCACCATCGGATTTAGGAGTGTAATAAACATCTTTAAGCGGTTTATCTTTGCCGCTTAATTCCAACAGTGTTCTTTCGCTGGTAAGATGTTCAACATAAATTTTTCCGCTGTTATCACCAGTAATAAAACTTTTATTCCTGCCGGATGCACTAAATGTAGTTACAGCAGAAGCGTGAGAATCAAAAACGTGCGGATTAACAAGCTGCCAGCCATAATCAGTTTTCTCATCTAAAATTCTCATCCAGGAAGTAACTTTACCAGATTCATCACCAATAATTAAGGATTGATCGCCGATAATAAATCCAAGCGAAGTTATAGAACTTTTACCTGAAGGAGTTACATTTAAAGTTTGAACAAGCTGCGGCTGATCTTTTTCCTTTACAGAGAAATAATAGAGTAAACCATTTTCTGTTCCCACCATTAACTTTTCACAAAAATCATCCAACTCAATTGCAGTTATCTTTTCTTTGATGTAGTGTGTTAGATCAGATTTATAAATTTGCTCTGTTTTGTCACCAAGCAATGATTCAGTTGTTTTTGATGAATAAAAAATCAAATCTTTTCCATCAATCAAAGCTGCGGCAGATAATTCCTCTTTAGTGCTTGTGCGGTAAACTAATTTAGTAATCGGTCTTTGCAGCGAATCAATTTGAATGGCATTTAGAAATACAATTTCAGGTATTATCTCCCTTGCATTTGATTCTGAATAAGATGAAGGAAATTTTAATTGGAATGGTACTACCACTCCCTTATCAGTTCCAACAGCTAAGTTATGATTTGTAAGTGTTCTTGATGAGGATATAACTTTTTGATTTTCTGTACCCGGAATTGAAAAACTTGAAAGTACATTTTGTTGGATTACACTTATAAAATCAACTGAACCCGAATCTGTAACCGTATAAATTATCTGCTTATATTCATCCAGTCCTATAGAGACAGGCTGCTTTGATACAATAATTTTTTTTGTATCTAATTTTGAATTTTCTTTACCATCAGCACCAAACCAAAGAGGAAGTGCTTCCCAGAACACAAATAAAAGAATTGCAACGACCGATAATATCGTTGCAATTCCACCAGTGTAAACAACTACCTTAGCAAGTTTATCAGAAAAAACTGCTCGTTTGTGAGCGGCATTTCCACTAAACTTTTTAATATTTTCTTTTTTTGTCAAATGTTCTTTTAACTTTAAAGGTTTTACTGGCACACGGATTAAACATTCTTCACATAATATATCTTCTCAAATCTGCTTAATCCGTGTTATCAGAGTTTTATACTCAATATTTTTTTCGCAAAAATATTTTACTTCAGCTTAACTAACTCTTTCTCAACCAATTCATAAGTAAGCGGTAAGTAACCATCTTTTACAACAACTTCCTGTCCCTCGTAGCTAAAAATAAACTTCAAAAATTCTTTAAGCAAAGGATCGATTTCTTTATTTGGGGCACGATTAATATAAATATTTAGGAATCTGCTAAGCGGGTAATCCTTAGACAAGCAATTTTCATAAGTAGCTTCAAATAATTTTCCGCCTTCTTTATCAGCTAAAGGTAACGGTTTAACACCAGAAGTTCTGTAACCAATTCCACTGTAACCAATTCCAAATCTATCTTCAGTAACGCCCTGAACAACAGAAGCGCTGCCAGGCTGCTCTTTAACCTGATCTTTAAAATCACCTTTAAATAATGCATGCTCTTTAAAGTAACCGTAAGTACCTGAGGCAGAATTTCTTCCGTATAAGCTCATTCCTCTGTTCATCCAATCGCCGGTTAAACCAACATCACCCCACTTGGTAATATCAGATTTATGTCCGCCTCTTCTGGTTTTTGAAAAGATTGCATCAACTTGTGGCAGTGAAAGACCGGTAAGTGGATTATCTTTATTAACATAAACAGCAAGTGCATCTATTGCAACTCTTAGTTCTGATGGTTTGTATCCAAATTTTTTCTCAAAAGCATCAATCTCTTCCTGTTTCATATCGCGGCTCATTGGTCCTAATTGAGCTGTACCGCTAATTAATGCAGGCGGTGCAGTACTTGATCCTTTACCCTCAACCTGAATGTTAACATTTGGATAATATTTCTTAAAACCTTCTAACCAAAGAGTTAAAAGATTGTTCATTGTATCAGAGCCGATACTGCTTAGGTTACCAGAAATACCGGCAACTTTTTCGTAATGTTTGATTCTGTCATCAACTTTTACAACTGTTGCATCACTAACTTCTGTTGTGGTTGTGTTTTCAACTGCACTTTGTTCAGTTGTTGAAGTTGATTCCGGTGGAACATCAGATTTCTTTTCGCCGCAGCTAATCAGTATTATTGATAATGAAGCAAAAAGAATAATCAGAATTGCTCTTAGTTTCATAGCTAATCTCTCACATTTATGAAATAGTTTATTTTTTAATTCAGAAATATAGATTAGACTTTAGATTATTATTTATATCCAGTGTTAAATTAATGTTAAATCTTTAGCTCAAAATCCATTTTTTGAACGATTATGAAGTTTAACAGTGTTAGGCGTACGATTTTTCTGGATAATCTTAGAAGTACAGTATAAATTGCAAGTAAATTCATAAAACATTAAGGTTCTTAATGCCCGATATTTTTCAAACTTGGTTACCATTTATCTATCTTTATGGTGTTGGTGGTATTATCTTTTTTACAGGGATGTATATCATAATCAAGAGTGGTGCGCTTAATCCAGCACGCAAGCAGCACAAATTCTGGATAAGAGTTTTATTTGGCGGATATTTCTTTTTTCTCTTTTTGCATGGCTTTTTGATTATTGCCGCATTGTACCTTTAAACACATTGGTGCACTGATCTGACTGATTTGAAAAGATTATTTGATTAGGAAGTAATTTATTTGGCAAACTATATTAACGCTGTAATTTTTAAGGATTTTTTATGCCCACTTTTGCAAATACCTGGCTGCCATTTATTTATTTATACGGAGTTGGCGGAGCCTTCTTTTTAAGTGGAATGGTTCTTATTAAAAAAGCTAAAGCTGTAAACTTTGAAAAGAAAAGGCATCGTTATTGGTGGAAAATTACAATTTTCGGTTACTTTTATTTTATGGCAATTCATGCTTTACTGATTTTGGCTGCTTTGTATTTATAAATTCTTGAAATATTTATTTAACAAAATTGAAATAATTTTATGGAAGTACATCATAGTTTAGGCACTTCAACCGATTGGGTTGTAATGGTTGTTTACTTTATCGGGATTATGGTTTTTGGTTCTTACTTTAGCAAGTATAATCGCACGACAACAGATTTCTTTTTTGGCGGAAGACGTTTTGCATGGTGGCTGATTGCAATGTCTATTGTTGCTACAGGAGTTGGGAGTCATAGTTTTATAAAATACTCTGCAAAAGGTTTTGAGGCAGGGTTTTCTTCCACTATGACTTATATGAATGACTGGTTCTTCGTTCCATTTTTTATTTTTGGATGGCTGCCAATAATTGTTTACACAAAAATCAGATCGATACCTGAATATTTTGAAAAGAGATTTTCTCCGGTTACAAGATTTTTAGCCACTATTTTGCTCTTACTTTATATGATTGGATACGTTGGCATTGGCTTTTTAACAATGGGCAAAGCAATCCTGCCATTACTTCCACAAGAATTTAATTTACTGGGTATCCATTTTGAAACTAGTTTGATGGGGCTGGTAATTGTAATAGCACTTATAGTTGGAATTTATATTACCTATGGCGGACAAACTGCCGTTATCTTCACAGATCTTGCGCAAGGTTTTGTTCTGATATTTGCAGGATTACTCGTGTTTTTTCTTGGATTAGATTATCTGGGAGGCTTCGGAATATTCTGGAATTTACTTCCAACAACATGGAAATTACCATTAGCTCATTTTAACGATCCGCCGGGATTTAACTTTGTTGGAATTTTCTGGCAAGATGGCATTGCCGGTTCTGTGGGATTTTTATTTATGAATATGGGTTTGGTAATGAGATTTATGGCTACTAAAAGCGTAGATGAAGGAAGAAAAGCAGCAGTTTTCAATATTTTATTTTTACTTCCGCTTTCAGCAGTTATTGTTGGCAACGCAGGATGGATTGCAAAAGCAATTTCAGTTGCTAACCCGGAAGTTGTGCCACCAAATACAAATCCCGATGCAATATTTGTGGTAGTAGCCAATGTTATTTCACATCCTGGAGTATTTGGATTTGTAATGGCAGCCCTTACTGCAGCTCTAATGTCAACAGTGGATACTTTGCTTAACGCAACTGCTGCTGTTTATATTAACGATGTTCACCGCCCCGCAAAAAAATGGTTAACCAAAAAAGTGCAAAGCTGGAAAGAAGAAGATAAACAGGAACTTAACTCGGCACGAATTGCAACAGCAATATTCACAATTATGGGTGTACTTGCAGTAATTCCATTCAGTAAATTTCCAACAGTTTATGAAGCACACGGATACTTTCATTCAACACTTACTCCCCCGCTTGTTGTAGCAATATTTCTTGGAGTATTCTGGAGGAAGTTTACCAATGCATCTGTAATTGCAACATTCGTTGTTGGCGTTGCATTGATGGTGCTCGGGATGTATTATCCGCGTCCGTTAATAGAAGTATTTGCTCACGGCACTGCATTCGATCCAAAACATCCATACACTTACATTGGTGCACTTTACAATTTATTTGTTTGTGTTTTTGTTGGAGTATTAACTACGGTTACAAGGAATCAACAATTAAAAATTATTGAAGCGATAAAAAGAAACCCGAATCATAAATCCATAATGTCTGTATTAACTTTTATTGCAGGCGGAATTTTTGTGATGATAATCTTTAACCTTGCCTCACTACCCGTTTTGATGTTTTTAACATTTGTTATGCTTGTATTAGTTGTTCTTTCATCAAACTATTACTCAAAATATTCAGAATCAACACATACAGAAGGTTTAACAGTTTGGGGTATTGCAAAGGCTAAAGAGATGTTCAAAGGAAGTAAAGTAAATGAACGTGATGGTGAGGTAATAAAAGTTAACTGGAAATTAAAAGAAGATCCCGATGATTTAATGCATTTTTCTAAAAACGATATGGCAAAGATGGCAGCAGAGGTTGGTGATCTTGTTTACTTATGCGATGCAAGAAAATATCTTGGCGGTTTAAAATCCTGCCACAGCACTTACGGCGAACCACACAATGAAGACGGCGTTGTTTACATTACTCAGGAACATCTTGACCAGGGACAGTTTGTTGAAGGAAAACTTGTTACCGCTGAAAAGGAAATGTAGAAGCGCAAAGGGGTAAGCGCAGAGAGCTTAGCGAAAGAATTTAGATGGATAATGGGTTATGGAATTTTGAATTGAAAGATTAAAAGATTGTTAAATTGATAATTTGTTGAATTGTTTTATTGTTAATTGATTGAGGGATACGTAATTGGTGTTACTAATTAAGGGATATTACATTTAATAGTCAATTAAAACATTATGGATGAAAAATCTTTATACTGGTCTTATTCGGGAACACCAACTTCTGCAAATATTGTAATTGAACATACTTTAAAATATTCTGACATTGACGATATTAAATTATTAGTAAATAAATATGGTATTAATAAATGCAAAGAAGTTTGGGAAAAGACAATGATTCCAGATAAGAGACTACGCAAACTAAACTTCTTTCTTGCTAAGTTTATTTTTAATATATCTTTTAATGACCAAGAGATAAATAATTATTTTAACCTTCATCAAACAACACGAGCTGACAGGATAAATGCACTTTTTAACAGTAAAGACAAACGAAGTTTTTAATTCGCTTGCAGGCTATAAAATCCTAAAAGAATTTACTTTCGTTGGAGGAAGTGCGATAGCTTACTATTTAAATCATCGATTATCAGAAGATTTAGATTTTTTTACTTGGCAAAAACATTTACCGGAAGGTATCTCACTTTTCCTAAAAGATATTTCTAAAACTCACAAAGTCGAGATTGTAAATTCAACCAACGAAAATATTGATGTATTTATTGATGGTATAAAAGTAACGCTGTTTGCAAATGATTGGGATGTTTTAAAAGAGAACAGAAAGTCTGTCAAAGATAACATATATGTGGCAGAGTTAAAGTTATTATGTGCAATGAAAGTTAATACGCTTGCATTGCGAGCTAAATTTAGAGACTACTATGATCTATATGTTATTAATAAAGAAACATTTTCGCTTAAAGATATTTATAATCATGCTTCATTTTATTTGCCTGGAATGACTAAAAAAGTTTTCGGTATGCAGTTAACTTATATTGATGATATTGAAGATGAAGACATTGCACATCTATCCCCTAAATACAAAGTATCGATAAAAGAAATTCAAAAACATTTTGAAAAAGAGTTATATAAAGTATTATAGAAAAACGAATGATTTTGTATGATGGCTGATAATGATGTTTGGGAATGTTGGAGATTTGGAGTGATGGAATTTTGAATTGCTGCATTGATAAATTGTTGAATTGCTAAAAACTTTAATTAGAGATTGATGATTTTATGCGATATTTATTTTTAACTTAATTCTGAATTGACTTAGTTATTAATATCAATTAGTTTGCACACAGTTAAATTGACTTTTGGGTTAAAATGCAAAAGACAAAACTTCTTGATCAGGTAAGAACTAGCATGCGTGTAAAGCATTATAGTATAAAAACTGAAGAAGCATATACCAGTTGGATAAAGCAATTCATCATTTTCAACAATAAGACTCATCCAGAAAAATTAGGGAAAGAAGAAATACAGAAATTCCTTAATTATCTTACAACAGAAAGGCACGTTTCATCATCTACACAAAGCCAGGCACTACAGGGTATTCTATATCTTTACAAAAATATTTTAAATAAGGATGTTGGATGGATAGATGAGATTAAAAAATCAACAAGAAAAAAAAGTTTACCTATTGTGTTTTCTAAGAAAGAAACTTTAAAAATATTTGAATTTTTAAATGGTACACCTAAGCTGGTTGTTTCTCTGCTTTACGGAGGCGGTTTAAGACTTTCCGAGGCACTTCGTTTAAGAATTAAGGATATAGATTTTGATTATCAACAATTAATTGTAAGAGACGGAAAAGGAGAGAAAGACCGACACACTATATTACCTGCTTCAATAATACCAGAATTTAAAAAACATTTAAACGAAGTTTTTAAGCAGCATAAAAAAGATCTTGCAAACAATAAAGGGGCAACAATATTACCATACGCACTTGCTAAAAAATATCCTAATGCCAATAAAGAATTTGGCTGGCAGTATGCATTTCCATCGGATGTTTATAGCTATGATAAAGCATCTAAAATTAATTATAGATTGCATTTGCATGAAAGCACTATACAAAGGGCTGTTAAAGAAGCAATTAAAAAAGCCGGCGTTATTAAGCCCGGAAGTCCGCATACATTTAGACACTCTTTTGCTACTCATCTTTTGGAAAATGGATATGATATAAGGACGATACAAGAACTTTTAGGGCATCAGTCTGTGAAAACAACAATGATTTATACACACGTATTGAATAAAGGATTTGGGGTTAAAAGCCCATTGGACTAAGAATGTAAAAGGTTTATAGATATGCATAATCTATTTTTAGATATTAAGTTTTTAAGTAATTTTCAGCGTAATCGGAATATAGTTATGCAACTGCACGCATATCTATGTTCCTTAACTAACAAATCAGTGCAGTATAAGTAATAGTTA
>CAZCJF010000005.1:99902-123489 GCA_964499095.1 uncultured Ignavibacteriaceae bacterium | reverse complement strand
AATTAATGGTTACTATAGTTCAATGAAAGACAAGGGCAGCATTGGAGGATATAACTATGAATATGATATAAATAATTTTTCTTTTGGTGTGATGTTATCTGTTACCTATAACTAAAATATTATCTAAAGTTTCTAAGTAAGATTTTTTTTAGTTTTATAAATCCAGAGGCTCAAAGTGTAATGTTTTACAGACAGAGTGATGATGTAATGAAATATGTTACGGGGGATATGAGGAATACGTTTATATGAAAAATTTAAATTCCTTGGTAATTGTTTTTTTGTTTTTCGTTCTCATATCCTGCCAGGTTGAAAAACCAAAAGTTCAGATAGAACCAATTGTTGAAAAATATTTGAGTGCCTGGAATGGAGGCAGTCTTGATTCATTGGATTCAATAACGAGTGATAACTTTGAAATTAGATATAACCCAACATTTGAACCTTTGACCGGCAGAGATGCACTTAAAAATTACATCATCCAAACAAGAAAAGTATTTCCGGATTTTATTGTTTCCGGAAAGAAAATATTAGTTTTAAGTGATACTGCCTTAGTGGCTGTGTGGGAAGTCACTGGGACATACACAGATCCGGAAAATCCAAATATTGTTTTACCCAAAACGAGCTCACCGGGTTTTAGTGTGATATTTTTCGCCGGTAACAAGTTAACAGGTGAGTGGATTGCTTTTAGTGATTTAAGCTGGTATAAAGGTATGGGGTACGAATTGACAATGCCAAAAAAGAAATAGGAGCAGTATATGTTTAGCAGATTGTTCGATTTTAAAGCGGATGTTATTGATATAGCATTTACAAAGATTGCTGTATTTGCTGGTGCACTTTTTATTGCTAAGATATGGAGTCCGATTTTAAACCTGAATTGGTACTGGTATGTTATTATAATGATTTTAGCCGATATAAAGCCTTTAAAATCTTTATACAATTTTTCTAAATCTGAAAAAGAATTAATTATCTAGATTGAGGTTTTAAAATCTTAAAAGAAAAATAAGGAAGAGACGCATTAAACATGCGTCTCTTTTGAATTACACCATCTCGCGTTTAGAAGGATCAACAACTTTTGATTTAGATGTAAGGTAATAAAGTGCAGGTATAACAAACAGTGTTAAGATCGTTGATATAATCAATCCACCAATCGCAACAATACCGAGAGGCATACGAATTTCTGCTCCTGCGGCACCAATACCTAAAGCAAGCGGTAGCATACCAAGTATAATCGCAACCGAAGCCATTATCTGCGGTTTTAATTTTGTTGGACAAGCTTCCAGCAATGCATCTTTAGGCAGCATACCTTGTTCTCTTCTTAGTTGGTTTGTGTAATCAAGAATTAAGATTGCATTGTTAACAACTATACCGATAAGCATAATTATTGCCATTAAAGATGTAATACTGAATGCAGTGTTTGTTATAAACAATGCAAGTATCACACCGATTAAACCGAGCAATACAGTAAACATTATCAAAACAGGCTGCCAGAAACTTTCCAGTATTGCCGATAAAAGCATATATGTTAAAAGAACGGCAAGCATAAATGCAAATGCCATATCTGCAAACATTTCATTCATCATTTTTACGTTGCCGCCCCACTTCATTGTGTAACCACTCGGTAAATCTAATTCTGCAATTCTCCTATCAATTTCATTCGTTATATTTCCTAGCGGATAACCTTGTGCATTCGTTCCGGTAAACATCACCGACGTGTACTTATCACGTCGTAAAATTTTTGTATAGCCTGTTGTAAATTCAATGTTTGCAAGCTGTGCCAACCGGAATGATCCAAGTCTTGATGCTACAGTGATGTTTCCGATTTTTTCCGGAGTGTTTACTGATTCATCATTCATTGTTACAGTTATGTCATATTCATCACCGGACTCTCTATATTTTGCAGACTGAATTCCTTCAACAGAAGCACGAAGAGTCAGAGCAAGATCAGCAATTGTTAGTCCGGCTTCAGTAAGTTTTTCTCTTCTTGGAAATACAGTTATTTCAGGTTTACCTGCACGCGAACTGTTATCTAAATTTATCAATCCCGGAATATCACGGATTTTATTCATTACTACATCTTTTAGTCTTTCCAGTTCTTCCAGATCCTGTCCCATCAAAAAGAATTGGATTGGAGCTTCCGGTCCGCCCATATTCTGTCCGACATCAACTTTAATTTTAGCATTGGGCACATCAGATAATTCTTTAACAAATTTTGTTATCATTTCCTGCAATCCATATTCACGCTCTTTTGCGTCAACAAGCTGTATATCCATGCTTGCCATATTTGTTCCAACATCAAGATCACTAAGTTTTCCGAGGCTTGTAAGAATGTGCTTAACTTCTTTATAATTTTTTAATCTGTTTTCTATTTGAGTTATTGTTAATGCAGTTGCCTCAAGATTATATCCTTCCGGCAGTTCAACCTGAATGTTAATCTTTCCATCATCAGTTTGCGGAATGAATTCAAATCCAAGCTTTGGTCCGAAAATCATCACAACAGCTATAAAAATAAAAATTGTAATTGCAACCACAATACCGCTTCGTTTTTTTGTACGAAGAATTTTTTCCAGCCATCGTTTGTATAAGTTTGTTTGCTTCGCTTCAAAGTTATTGAATATAGTTGCAAATTTGCCCGTCTTGTGTTCTTTAGATAAAATAAGAGATGCAAGCATTGGCGTTAAAGTAAATGACATAATCAATGAGAAGATTGTGGCGAACACTGCAGCAAGTGCAAGCTCTCTGAGCCACATTCCCACCATTGAAGACATATTTGCAACAGGTAAAAACACTACAAGGTTTGTAAGAGTGGATGCAAGCACTGCAACTGTAACTTCTGATGTTCCGATGAAAGAAGCTTGTTTAATTGTTTTACCGAGTTTCTTATAACGGAAAATATTTTCGATCACTACAATTGAATTTGCAACCAAAACACCGACAGACACTGATAATCCCATCAATGTCATCATATTAAGTGTGAGACCAAATACCTGCAGCAATAAGAATGTTGATATTATTGATGTAGGCATTGACATCGCAACAATCACTGTTGAACGCCAGTCGTGCAGGAAGAAGAAAAGAATTATACCTGTAAACAATACTCCCAGATAAATATTACTCATTGTATCTTCAAAGCTGCTTCGTACAAATTCAGATGCATCATTTACAACTTCAAGTTTGCAGCCTTCAGGAAGAGTTTTTCTTATTTCTTCAAGAGATTGATTAACGGCATCGGCAACTTCAACAATATTACCTTCTGCACTTTTTACAATTCCAAGGCGGATAACATTTTCATCTTTTAAATTATTTGTAACATTAAAAAATGTTGCACGTTGTCTTACATCTTTTCCGGCATCAATTACATCAGCGAATTGCCTTATTTTCTTAGGTCCAAATGCAGTTGGAATTTCCAGTTCTTTAATTGCATCAACATCATCGAATTCACCTCTTAATCTTACTGTGTATTCCTGGTCACCAATCTGAAAATAGCCGCCGGGAATATCCATATTATGCGCCTGCAGGATAGCACTCATTTGAGGAAGCGAAATAGTGTTTTCATACACAATTCTGTTATCCATCTGAATTCTTATTTCTCTTACCTGTCCTCCAGTTATCTGAACATTTGCCACACCACGAATTTGAGAGAATCTGTCTTTCAATGTTTTATCAGCTATTTCGTAAAGCTCTCTTGAATCGAGGTTTCCGCTAAGTACAACATCAACAACAGGAAATTGTTTCAGATCTATTTTCTGAACGATAGGTTTTTTTGCATCATCAGGCAGTTCATTAAGTATAGGATCAATTTTGTCTTTTACTTCCTGACTTGCGACATCAACATTCTTTTTAAGATTAAATTCTATTATGATTACTGAAAATCCATCTAGAGAATAAGATTCAATTCTTTCTACCTGGCTAACGGTAGATATAACTTCTTCCAATCTTTTGGTTATTAATGTTTCAATTTCTTTTGGTCCTGCGCCCGGATAAACTGTTGAAACGGTTACATAAGGAATTTCAACATCAGGCTGAAGATTCAAATTAAGTCTGAAGTAAGCAATTAAACCAAATATCAGAAAGACGAGTAAACCAACAGTGGTTAATACGGGTCTGTTAATGGAAATTTTTGCGAGAAACATATTTCAAATCCTTTTATTGAATCACATTTATTTTACTGCCATCTTCAAGCTGTGAAGTGCCTTTAACAATCAGCATATCACCTGGCTGTAAACCACTGTTTAACTCATAATATATCCCGCTTTCATTTCCGTTAGAGATATATCTTTTATTAGCTTTACCATCTTTTGCAACAAAAACATACATACCATTTTCATCTTTTGTTACAAGATTTCTCGGAACGATTATGGCTTTGGGGTTTTGGTAAGTAAGAATTTTAATTTCATTTGTAATTCCGCTTTTTAACACGCCGCGTGGGTTATCAAACTCAACTTCAACATAAAAGGCTTGTCTGGCAGGATCCATCGCCATAGCGATCTCAACAATTTTACCAATAAATTTTTGTCCGGCAAATTCGGTAATTGCCTGCATACCTTTTTTAAACTGTGGAATTTCTTTTTCAGATACCCAAATCTTGCTTCTCATTTTGCTTATCTGTGCAATTGTAAAAAGAGGTGCTTCGCTTTTTACTCCGTCACCGGGATTAACTTTAATATCAACTATATATCCATCAAACGGTGCTTCTATAAAAAGCATTTTACGCATCGATTCATAATTTCTTTTTGCAACACGATATTGAGTTTCAACTCCTTCAAAATTTGCTAGCGAAGTTTCTCCTGCATCGTAAAGAGCTTTTACTCTCTCATAATTTTTCTCGGCATTTTCAAAAGTTGTTTTTGCCTGATTGTATTGCAAAGCCGGATTATCAGTATCAAACTCTACGATAACCTGACGCATTTTTACATAATCGCCAATGTTTGCATTAACCCGTTCGATGTTTCCGCCAATCATTGCTCCTTTTGTTGCTTCTTTAATGCCGGTAAGTTTAGCAAAGAAAGAAAGGTACTTATCGAATGACTGAGCTTTTATTTCCTGCACTTCAACCGGAACACCTTCTTCGCTGCGGATTTGTTCTAAACTTTTTGCATCTTCAGCATCACTGCCGCAAGAATAGATAGCAAGAAGTGTAACAGAAAATAATACAATAGTTAAAAATCTTTTTAACAATTTTAATCTGGTTTTCATAAAATAATTATACTCCTGATACATTAAATTTTTAGTTTTCTTAATCATACTTTTTAAGCTTTGAAAAATATTCTGTTTCAGTTTTGCCAAGCAGCTGATCCAGTTCAAATTTTGTAATTAAATAGCTGTGAATAGACTGAATGTAATTTATCCTTGCCTGTTTAAGTGCAATATCTGCGTTTTGTATTTCAAGCTGACTTCCATCGCCTTCTTTGTATCGGATAACAGAAATATCATAGGCTCTTTCTGCTACTTTAACATTTTTGCTTTGTGCATCAACTAACTGCTGAACTCTTTTAAGCTCCTGATATTTTGCGCTAACCTGTGAAGCTACATAATCTTTTAGCTGTCTTAACTGTTCTTCTGTCTGTAAATAAGTTATGGTGGATTGCTCAACTCTGTTTTTGGTTCTGTTGCCTTTCCAGAGATTGATCGAGAATGATAATCCAACTGTTGCAGAAGCATAATTCTGAAACTTCCATTCGTCTGATGAGCCTGCATACGTGTAATTACCAAAAGCTGCCAGAGTGGGCCAGTATTCTGAAACATCAAGCTGAATAAATTCCTGATCGACAGTTCTTTTTAATTCAAGACTTTTAATTCCGTAATTATTTTTTTGAGATGCTTCAACAAGTGCCTGTTCATCGGGTAATATTTCGGGTTGATAATCAAATGAACCCGTAACATCAATATCTTCACTTTGATCAATTCCTAAAACTATTTTCAATCCGTTCTTTGCATTCACTAACATATTTTCCATTTGAAGTACTGTTGGTCTGATGTTTTCAACCTGAACTTCTGCCTGAAGCATATCAAATTCTGCTACAAGCCCCTGTTGATAAAGTGCTTTTACATTAGCCAGATTTTTTTGAGCATTTTCGAAGCTCGCTTTGGTTATTTCTAAAATATCTTTTGAAAGCAAAACGCCATAAAAAGCTGTCTGAACTGAAAGTACTGTTTTAGAAATTGTATTACTCAGTTCAGCTTTTGAAAGATCATAATAAATCTGCGATGCACCGATTCCCCTGAATACAGTTGAGCTGAATAAAGTTTGTGTCAATTGTAATTGTGCCTGATAATTATTTGTCTGTGAGAATGACTGCAGTTTTGTTAAAACAGGTGAAAATTTATTGTCATCTCTTGGAATAACATTCTCATCAAATAAAATTGAGTAAGTTGCATTCTTTAAGAGAGATTCAAAATCCGGAAAGGGCATTTTGGGCTTTTTAAGAAAATGTGAAAAGTTTGCCGAGAAATCCAATGAGGGCAGTGCATATCCAAATGCTTCATCAACTGCCGCACCTGCTTTCATAACATTATATTCTGAAATTTTTATATCTCTGTTATTTTCCAATGCTGTTTTTATTGCAGTATCTATCGTAAAAACTTTTTGCTGTGCAATAATATTGATTGAAAGGATTGAGACAATCAAAAAAATCCTTTTTAGAGGACTAAGTTTTATAAATAAGTTTGCTTTCATTAAGTACTCAGTTTGTAATTAAACTCTAATATTTTGATTTAGTATTTAAAAAATTCTTCAAAATTTTACTGTCAAATGTAAAGAATGCTTAAAAAAATTCTAAGCCGTTTATCACAATAGTTTTATTTTGTGATAATGCTCAATCGTTAACAATTATCAAGTATTATTTACATGTTTATTAACTGAATACAGCTTCAATCCAATTATCAAAAATTTTCATTAAGTTAAAAATGTAAATTCAGGATTTTCTATGTATCAGCATACCAAAGAAGAACTAAAATCAATCGTGGGCGCACAAAACTATTTCGATTCAAAAGAAGACAAAATAGTTTACTCTTATGACGGCACACCAATTTATCAGGAATTACCCGAAGCGATTCTTTTTCCACAGGATGAAGAACAAATTTCCAAAATCTTAAAATTGGCTAATCAGGAAAAATTTAATGTTGTTCCAAGAGGAGCTGGTACTGGATTAAGCGGTGGTGCTATTCCTGTCCCGAACTCAGTCGTTGTTGTAATGACTCGCTGGAATAAAATTCTGGAAATTGATCAAAGTAATTTAACAGTGTCTGCACAACCAGGTGTTGTTACCGGAGTTCTGCAAAAAGAAGTTGAAAAACTTGGACTTTTTTATCCACCTGACCCCGGAAGTTTGAATGTTTGTACAATTGGTGGAAATGTTGCAAGCAATGCAGGTGGATTAAGAGGATTGAAATATGGAGTAACAAAAAATTATGTTTTAGGTGTCGAAATGATTTTGCCAAACGGTGAGTTTCTTAAAACCGGTGGTAAAAATATGAAAGACGCTGCAGGATATAATTTAAGAGATTTTATAGTCGGAAGTGAAGGAACAATTGGAATTGTAACTAAAGTTTTATTAAAGCTGATTCCAAAGCCAAGTAAAACAATTACTTTGTTAATTTACTTTGATATGCTAATTGATGCGGCAAAAACTGTTTCAGATATAATCGCATCGCATATTGTACCATCGATGATGGAATTTTTAGATAACACTACAATTAATTGCATCGAAGATTATACTCACATAGGTTTACCAAGAAAAAGCGAAGCGATTCTCTTAATTGAAGTTGATGGAAGAGGCAATATTGTTGAAGAAGATGCAGAAACAATTAAGCAAATTGCAATCAAAAATAATGCTTCTTATCTAAAGGGTGCTTCTGATGAAATTGAAGCTAATAAACTTAAGACCGCAAGAAGGTCAGCATTTAGTGCACTTGCAAGAAGAATGCCCACAACAATTTTGGAAGATGCAACGGTACCGCGAAGTGAGTTACCGGTTATGATTGAAAAAGTATCAAAAGCTGCAAAAATATTTGAAGTAACAATCGGAAATTTTGGGCACGCCGGTGATGGGAATTTGCATCCGACATGCTTGACCGATGAAAGGGATAAAAAAGAGATTGAAAAAGCGCATAAAGCATTTGATTACATTTTTAATGAAGCAATTAAATTAGGCGGCACAATTACCGGAGAACACGGAACCGGTTTGGCAAAGAAACATTTTTTGGAAGCAGTTGCAGGTCCGGCAGGAGTAGATATGATGAAAAGAATTAAAGCAGCTATTGATGAAAATAATATTTTAAATCCAGGCAAAATTTTTACTATCTCTCCTAAATGCGAGGGAAGCTTACCAACAAGAAGAGAACAAATAAAAGATTTTAATGCCTAAAGAAGTTGATTATAAAAGTTTATTAAAGATTTTACCTCACGATGATATCTTACAGCAATGCATGCATTGTGGTATGTGTCTTGCAACCTGTCCAACTTATGAGCTGACAAAGTTAGAAAGATCTTCACCGCGCGGAAGAATACGTTTAATTCGCTCTGTTGCACGTGGCGAAATGGAATTAAGTGAAACATTTGCAGAAGAAATGAATTTTTGTCTTGATTGCCAGGCTTGTGAAACTGCTTGTCCCGCAGGTGTAAAGTATGGAAGAATGGTTGAGACAGCGCGTGTTGTAGTTGATGAGGCAGGATTTGGCTCATCAAAGGTAAGTTTAATTATTAAGAGATTTGCTTTAAGAAAAATTGTTGCCTCAAGAAATGGATTAAAATTCTTTTCAAGATTATTGTGGATTTATCAAAAAGTTGGTTTGCAAAAATTTGTAAGAGCAACCGGAATTCTGAAAATCTTTTCTAAAAATCTGGCTGAAATTGAAACTTTATCTCCATCAATTGCAGATAAATTTTCCGATACTCAAATAAAAGAAATTGAATTACCTGGCGGTGAAATAAAATACAAAACTGCTTTCCACTTTGGCTGTTTGATGAACACGATGTTTGCTGACATCAATTTGGATACAATCGAAGTGCTTAAAGAATGCGGATGCAAGATAATCACTCCCAAAGATCAGGTTTGCTGCGGATCTTTAATGGGGCATAACGGTGATATGGATTTTGCTTTAAAGCTTGCAAGAAAAAATATTGATGCATTTGAAAAACACGATTATGATTTTCTTATCTCAAACTCGGCAGGGTGTGGAGCTTTTATGAAAGACTATGCCCATCTGCTGGAAGATGATCCTGTGTATGCTGATAAAGCAAAAAGATTTTCAGCTAAAATTAAAGATGTGATGGAATTTTTGGCAGAACAAAAACCGGAATTTAGTTTTAATCTTAAACCTGCATTGTCAGCAGGCACGCTTGAACCTGAACTTATCACTTACCACGATGCATGTCATTTAGTTCATGCTCAAAAGGTTTCAAATCAGCCAAGAGAAGTAATTAAATCATTACCGGGAATTAAATACATTGAGCTTGAAGAAGCCAGCTGGTGCTGCGGAAGTGCTGGAATTTATAATGTGGTTCGTTATGATGATGCTGTTAAGCAACTTGAACGAAAAATGAATAATATTAAAAATACAAATGCAAAGGTTGTGCTAACCGGAAACCCCGGATGTATGGGACAAATAAAACACGGTACAAAAAAGTTTAATGTAGATATTGAAGTGCTGCATCCCGTTACGTTGATAAAGCGTTTATTAAATAAATCGTGAGCAAATTGTCTGTCATTCCCACGATAACGGGAAGCTAAAAGTAAATTCCGCATCGAGTGCGGAACAACGCTCAAGAAATTATCAAACTATCTTTTCATCCCAGATTAAATGATCAAAAGTTTCTCTGCTTCTGATTACTTCGTATCTCTCTCCATCAACCAATATTTCTGCAGGTCTTCTGCGTGCGTTATAATTAGAACTCATTACCATGCCATAAGCTCCTGCAGACATAACTGCAAGTAATTCACCGGAGTTTGATGATGTGATTTCACGATCCCGGGCAAAGTAATCTCCGGATTCACAAACAGGACCAACAATATCAGCCGTTATATTTTTTCTGTTTGCAAATAATTGTACCGGCTGAATATGATGATAAGCCTGATAAATTGAAGGGCGAAGCAAATCGTTCATTGCAGCATCTACAACAATAAAATTTTTGTTTCCATTCTTTTTGTTGTACAAAACTTCTGTTACAAGAACTCCGCCGTTGGCTGTTAGAAATCGTCCGGGCTCAAAAATTATATCACAATCAAGTTTGTTAAAAAGCGGAATTGTTTTTTCTGCAAACTCATTGATTGAAAATGATTGTTCATTATTGTAACTAACTCCAATTCCGCCGCCTACATCAAAATGCTCCAGCTTTAATCCATCTTTTTCAATTTCAAAATATAAATCAGATAATTTTCGAACTGCTTCAACAAACGGATCTATAGAAGTAATCTGAGAACCAATGTGCATATCAATTCCGGTAAACTTGATATGTGGAAAATCTTTTCTTCGTTTGTAAATGGCTAAAGCAGTTCTCGAATCAATACCGAATTTATTGCTTGATAATCCGGTTGAAATATATGGATGAGTTTTTGCATCAACATCAGGATTAACACGAATTGCCACACGTGCAACCTTGTTCATTTCACCGGCAATTTTATTTATCAAATCAATTTCTTCTTCGGATTCTGCTTTAATCATCAAAACATTTTTTTCTAATCCAAGCTTGATCTCATTCTTTGTCTTACCAACGCTAGTAAGAATTATTTTTTGTGGATCAACACCTGTTTTTAATGCACGGTAAAGTTCTCCCTCTGAATTTGCATCTACACCACTGCCTAGTTTAACAAAAGTGCTTATCACACTTAAATTAAAATTGGCTTTCATCGCATAAAATATTTTGTACTTATTGGAATTAAAAGCATTTGCAAATTCTTTGTATTGATTGATAAAGTGATTTTTACTGTAAATGTAAAGAGGAGTGCCAAACTCTTTTGCTAATTTTTTTACATTTACGTCTTCAACATAAAGTTGATTGTTTTTGTAATGGATATGTTTGTTTTCGAAGTAATGCATATGATAATTTTTCAAGTCATGCTGAACTTGTTTCAGCACCTGATTAATAAAAATAATTAAATCCCGAAACAAGACTTACATGTGGGCAGTCAGGTTCGGGATGATTAGTACTAGTTATACAAATAATATTTTTTTGAAAGCGTTCTGAAATTTTCTATATCCTTATTTAAGTAGGGAAGTATATCATCGACTTTTAAGTTTTTCATAAATAATTCTCTGATCTTACTTGTTCCTAATACCTTATCAAACATGTCAAAGCGTCCTTCATTTTCAGAGATGATGTTTTTTCCGTATAATTCATTAACTGCCTGCGCAAAATAAAATTGAATCGGAATAAGTTGAATATTTTGATAATTTGTAATGTAAACCTCTACTCCGTGCAGCATTTTGTCTTTTCCAAATCCATAATACGGCTTATAAGTTATCGGTCTGAAAATCACGCCATCTAAATTATATGAATTCATTTTTGCCGCCAGCTCTTCTGATTTAATCCATTCAGTTGCAAAAGTCTGAAAGGGAATTGTATAACCTACTCCAATAGATAGCACTCCTCGGAGTTCACCAAGAATTCCGGAAACCGCATAATAAAATGGAGAAAACTTATGCGGAACATGTGGCGAAGTTAAAACCCAAGGCAGACAGGTTTGTTCAAAATACATTTCTCTCGTCCAGCCTTCCATAGATACAACTTGTAATTTACACTTTGCTTTATTTTCAAGAAGTCCTTCTTCATTTAACAATTTTGCAAGCTCGCCAACTGTTAATCCATGCACATATGGAATTGCAAATTGACTTACGAAAGAGTAATACCCATCTTCAACAATATTTCCTTCAATTCTTTTTCCGCCAAGAGGATTCGGGCGATCGAGCACAACAACTTCCTTATTATTTTCTGCAGCTGCTTCCATCACCAGACCCATCGTGCTGATGTAAGTGTAAGATCTGCTTCCGATATCCTGAATATCGAATACAAGTACATCAACATCTTTTAACATATCCGAATTCGGTTTGCGGGTTTTTCCGTAAAGTGAATAAACAGGAAGTTTGGTTGCATCATCAATATAAAAATCAACATATTCACCTGCAGAGTAGTTGCCGCGCACACCATGCTCGGGTCCATATAAAGCAGTCAGGTTTACTTCTTTTGCTTCAAACAAAATATCGATTGTTGATTTTAAATTTCTGTCAACTCCGGTTGGATTTGTAACCAAACCAACTCGTTTACCCTTTAGTAAATCAAAATTTCGGTCACGCAAAACTTCAATTCCGGTTTTTACAATTTTTTTTGGTGCTGATTTTTGTTGTGATGATTCAGCCTCAACCATTTTTATGAATGATCCATCCTCAAAATATTTATAGATATCTTTTCCCGGGCAAAGTGTTTCTGTATAATCCTGGTGAGTTTTAATATCCTTAATTTGAACATTGAACCTTTGCTTAAGAAATGCAGTAAGCTTTGCAAGAGAGTATAATTGCTGTTCATTTATTTTTTGAACCTCATAATTTCCAACAACACAAATAAGAGCATGACCTCTAACATCGTAATCCGTATTTGTATCGCCGGGATAATTTATAGGACGAGTTTCATAAATATTTCCTTTCAGATCAATCATAAAATGGTAAGGAATGTCAATCCATCTTTTTTCTGTTCTGCTCCAGCTTTGAAGATTGCGAAGATATTGAATCATATCTTTGCCTTCAGCAAATTCTTCTCCGCTATGATGAATTGTAATCTTATTTATGTAATGTTGTGGAAGGACTCTATTAAGGGGACTCCAACCCCAATCTGCTCTTGAAACAACTTTGAGATCAGCAGGGTAATCAAGCTCTGATACATTTATTATTTGAGAGCCTGATGAACATCTCCAGATTAAAGCAGTGCTAAAAATTAAAAATAATGTAAAATATTTTTTCATAGTTTTTCCTTTTCTAAATAAGAACAGGAGTAAATTTTGTGTTAATTACATCACCGTTGTTTAATCCAACGCAGGATGTATGAGTTTTGTTTCTTTCATCGGAGGCATCAAAAGTAACGCCATCTTTAATGTAGATTACAGTCATTGCTTCCCGCATTTCATTTGTCTGATTGTTGCCCGCACCATGAAAAACTAAACCCGAATGAAAAGTTGCATCACCTGCTTTTAGCGGAGCAAAAATTCTATCTTTGTCTTTTAACAAATCAGGTTGGTGAGGATTCTTAAAAATATCTACATACTCTCTTAGATTTGGATCGTGAGTGCGCGGGTGAAAATAAAGACAACCCTTTTCGATTGGAACATCAACAAGAGCAAGCCACATTGTTATCGTAAACTGAGGTTCGGCTATTGGCCAGTAGCTGCAATCCTGATGTGCATCTGTAACCCTTCCGCCTGATTCTTTAAATAATGCCTGATCGTGCCATAATCTTACGTGATTACATTTCATTAAATCCCTTGCTAAAGCTGCAAACCGTTTTGCAAAGACAAACTCTTTTACTGCAGGAAAGTCCCAGCATAAATATCCGCACTGTAAAAAAGATTGTTCATATTGTGATTTATCTTTCAATTCACGTTCATCTTTTCCTTTTCTTAAAAGCACAGCAGATTGAATAATTTTTCTTACTTCAGGCAGAAATTCTTGATCAACAACATTTTCAACTTTAATAAATCCCAAATCATTGTATTCTGAAATGTTTTGATCTGAAAATTTTAATTGTGTATTAAAAAATTTTTTAAGTGATGTGCTGACTCCAGATTTTAATATTTGCTCTGCTTCTGATGGGGATAAACCACTGATTTTAACCATAATTTCACCTAAAATGTTTTAAATTACTTTTACAAGTTACATCTAAACGCTCTTACCTTCAATCGATTTTAGTTTTATCTGCGGTATTAATTCAATATTTTGCAACGTAAATTTAACCTGATGCGATAATTTTTCTGAAAAATTATTTGCTCAATACCATAACCAAATTAGTTAATTTATGGAGCATTACGGTTTTTGGTCACTTCTTCCTCCGCTAATTGCAATCATCTTTGCAATCAAAACCCGCCAGGTATTTGTTTCTTTACTTTTTGGAATTTGGCTTGGCTGGATAATTTTAAGCGGCGGTAATATTCTTACCGGAACAACAGCAACAATTCAGGCACTTGTAGATGTTTTTGCAGAAGCAAGCAATACAAGAACAATTATGTTCAGCTGCCTTGTTGGTGCATTGATTGCATTTATACAAAGATCGGGTGGAGTTGCAGGATTTGTTAATCTTATAAACAGATTTTTAACATATCTTGAAAATAAAAAAATCGGTAAAAGCAGAAAGATGGTACAGCTTTTAGCTTGGGCAACTGGCACTGCAATATTTGTTGAATCAAGTATAAATACTTTAACTGTTGGAACTGTCTTCAGACCTGTTTTTGATAGATTAAAAATTCCAAGAGAAAAACTTGCATATATTGGTGACTCGATATCTGCTCCGACTTGCATTTTAATTCCACTTAATGCCTGGGGTGCCTACATAATGGGATTGATTGCCGCACAGGGATTTGCAAATCCACTTACAATTTTAATTTATGCTTTTCCACTTAATTTCTATCCGATGCTTGCGATGGCAATGGTTCTTTTCATAATTCTTTCTGGTAAAGATTTTGGTCCGATGAAAAAAGCAGAAGAAAGAGCAATTAAAGAAGGAAAAGTTATTCGTGATGGTGCAGTTCCATTAATTTCTGCAGATGTAGTGTCACTTGAGAAAAAAGAGAATGTAAAAGAGCGGGCATCAAATATGATAATACCAATTGTAGTGATGGTTGGGATGATGCCATTAATGCTGCTCTACACCGGATGGGGACAGGTTGAAAATATATCTCAATATTCGTGGTATGAAAAAATATTTTTTGCAATCGGAAAAGGTTCAGGCTCAACTGCGGTTCTTTATTCAGTCTTAACTTCTATAATTGTTGGTAGTCTGCTTTACATCTCACAAAAAATATTTACCTTTTCTGAAACTATTGATTTAATATTTAAGGGTATAAGCGGATTGATTCCACTTGCTCTTTTAATGATGTTAGCTTTTGCAATTGGAACTGTTTGCCGTGAGCTTGGTACCGGAATTTACACAGCCGAATTATCAAAACAGTGGCTATCCCCAAACTTTGTACCTGTAATTATTTTTATTGTTGCCTGCTTCATTGCTTTTTCAACGGGTACATCGTGGGGAACATTTGCCATTATGATTGCCATTGGTATCCCGATGGCTCAAACACTGAACGCAAATTTGTATCTAACAATTGCTGCAGCACTTGGCGGCGGAGTTTTTGGCGATCATTGTTCACCAATTTCTGATACAACGATTATTTCTTCAATGGCTTCTGCCAGTGATCATATCGATCACGTAAAAACACAATTGCCTTATGCATTAACTGCGGGCACAATTACAGCTGTTCTGTATCTTATTCTAGGAATAATTATTCATTAAAAAGACTTATTTTTGAAAAGTAAAATTTTGCAGGAGAGATTGTGAAATATTTAATTGGTATGGATGGCGGTGGTACAAAAACCAAATGTGTACTTACAGATATCGATTTAAATCCTATTTACGAAACTCTCGGAGGACCATCTAATTTTTTAGTGATAGGGACAGAAACCGTATCTGCAACTATACTTAACCTGATCAGTGAATGTGCATCATCCAAAAGCATTTCTATAGACGATATCGATGCAATCGTGCTCGGTACAACTGGCGGAGGCAGAAGAAGTGATGCTGAAATTCTGGAATCACAAGTAATTAATGATGCCAGTCAAAAAAATATCGGAATAAAAAAATTCATAGTAGAAAGTGATGCACGCATTGCTCTTGAAGGCGCTTTTTTAGGTAAAGCGGGTAGCATTTTAATTGCCGGCACGGGATCAATAATGTTTGGTAAGGATGAAAGCGGAGAGATCCATCGTGTAGGAGGATTTGGCAGATACATCGGTGATGAAGGAAGTGGCTACAGAATTGGAAGGAAAGGATTGAATGCTGTAGCAAGATATTTGGACGGTCGTGCAAAGCATACAAAGATAGCTGATTTATTGGCGCAGGAATTTTCAATCTCTACATCAGAGCAATTGATAACTGAAGTTTATAGAAATAACTTTAACATTCCTTCTGTTGCTCCACTTGTGTTTGAAGCGGCAGAAAGCGGTGATAAAATTGCTCAAAGAATTCTGGAAGATGAAGCTGATGAACTTTTACTTCATATCTTTGCTATGAAATCAAAATTAAATGTTGAATTATTAAAGGTCTCCTTAATCGGCAGCATACTTACAACACCAAATTATTTTTCTTACCTCTTTAATGAAAAGGTAGTAAGAAACTTTAAAGATGTTAAAATAATGGAAGCGGAGCATTCGCCTGAATTTGGTGCTGCATTATTAGCAAAACAATTATAAAGTGGACGTCATTGCGAACGAGTCTTCGAGTAAAGCAATCTGCCGAAAAAATAGATTGCTTCGCTCTCAGAGCATCACTCGCAATGACAGAATAAAAACGGAGTTTTAATGTCTGAACAAAAAACAACAAGAAATCCCTGGGCATGGATTCCAACGCTGTATTTTACTCAAGGAATTCCATATGTAATGGTAATGTCCGTATCTGTAATGATGTATAAAAATCTTGGAGTATCAAACACTAACATTGCATTTTTTACAAGTCTGCTTTACTTCCCCTGGTTCTTAAAATTTGCCTGGGGTCCTTTTATAGATATGTTCAAGACAAAGCGATTCTGGACAACCACAATGCAGCTTTTAGTTGCCATTGGTTTATTTGGAATTGCATTCAGTATTCCCACATCAATTTACTGGCAGCTGACATTAATTGTTTTTGCAATAATGGCATTTGCATCTGCAACACATGATATTGCCGCTGATGGATTTTATATGTTAAGTCTGGAACAATCTCAGCAGGCAGCATTTGTTGGTGTCCGATCAACATTTTACAGAGTTGCAACTATTGTTGGTTCAGGTGTTTTGGTAGTTATTGCAGGTGAGCTTGCACCATCAATGGGATTTAAAGGAGCGTGGTCTGTTGTTTTTATGATAATCGGCGCAATGTTCGTTTTACTTTTTCTCTATCATAAATTCATCTTGCCTTTTCCGGCTGATGATAAAGGCACACTTAAAGATAAAAAATTAAGCGGTTCACAAATCGGTATGCTTGCTGGTGGATTTCTTGTTTTTGCAATAACAGTTTACATTGCTTTTATGTTGCTTGGTTTTATTCTATCGTTATTTAAGGTTCAGTCACCTTGGGATACAATATTATCAACAATACTACTTGTCATTATTCTTGTAATAATTTTCAGAACTAGTGTTGCAACGTTTGTAGAAAAATTTGAAAAATCAGAAACAAAAAACGAAGCACTTCTTCCGTTTATAGAATTTCTGAAAGCCTTTGTAATATTTATGCAGAAGAAAGATATCTGGAACATACTTGGATTTCTTCTCTTCTTTAGATTTGCAGAAGCTCAATTGGTAAAGCTTGTTCAGCCATTTTTGCTTGATCCACGAGAAATTGGCGGCTTGGGATTAACAACTTCTGAAGTCGGAATTGTTTATGGAACTGTCGGAATAATTGCATTAACCGCGGGTGGGTTGATTGGTGGATATGTTATATCAAGACAAGGATTAAAATGGTGGTTATGGCCAATGGTAATAATTATGCACACACCTGATCTTGCATTTGTATATTTATCACATGTTCAACCAACAGACTTTTTGCTGATTAATGCTGCAGTTGCTTTTGAACAATTTGGTTATGGATTTGGATTTACTGCTTATATGATGTTTATGATAATGGTTTCGCAGGGTGAACATAAAACCGCGCATTATGCAATCTGCACAGGCATTATGGCTTTGGGAATGATGATGCCGGGAATGTTTTCCGGTGCACTTCAGGAGCAAATCGGTTATCCAAGATTTTTTGAGTGGGTTCTTATTTCCACTATTCCGGGATTTATAGTTGCAGCACTTGTTAAAATTGATCCTGAATTTGGGAAGAAAAAAGAAGCGACTGTAAAGGCTTAATAAAAAGTTTTTAATTATGATCATTCGTTCTAATCAAGGGAGAAAACAAAATGAAATACTTTGCTATTCTACTAACCTTATTCGTTGTTGTGATGTCTTTTAATATGCAGGCGCAATCAATGAATACCGATAATCCATTTTTTTCGGAATACACAACCCCATTCCAAACTCCGCCATTTGATAAAATAAAAATAGAGCACTATCTGCCTGCATTTGAGGAAGGAATAAAAATTAAGCGCGCAGAGCTTGATGCAATAATTAACAATCCTGATAAACCAACTTTTGAAAACACAATTGAAGCTATTGAAAAAAGCGGCAAGCTGTTAACAAAAGTGTCGCGTGTATTTTTTAACATCAGCGGTTCAAATGGTAATGATGAAACCCAAAAGATTGCTGAAACCATTACACCAGAATTATCAAAACTAAATAATGACATTTACCTGAATGAAAAACTTTTTCAACGCATCAAATCAATTAATGATGAAAAAGAAAAATTAAATCTTACAGCCGAACAGCTAAAAGTTCTTGATAATTACTACTCAGATTTTGTCCGCAACGGAATTGGACTGGATGAAGAAAAGAAAACCAGACTCAAAAAAATAAATGAAGAACTGAGTATGCTCAGCCTAAAGTTTGGTGACAATCTCCGCAAAGAAACAAACGCAATAGGATTGGTAATTGAGAATGAAGCCGACCTGGCTGGATTACCTGATGCAGTTGTTCAGGGAGCGGCAGAGCTTGCAAAACAAAATGGTTTAGAAGGGAAGTGGGCTTTTAATCTGCAGCGCCCAAGTTTTACGCCATTCTTACAGTACTCTGAAAAAAGAGATTTGAGAGAAAAACTTTATAAAGCTTATCTGATGCGTGGCAACAACAATAATGAATTTGACAACAAAGAGATAATTAAAAAGATAATTGCATTACGGAATGAAAAAGTAAATCTGCTTGGTTATAAAACTTATGCTGATTTTAAGCTCGAAAAGAATATGGCTAAAACTCCTGAAACAGTTAATAAATTTTTAGCTGATTTATGGGTCCCGGCATTGAAGAGATCAAAAGAAGAAGCTGCTGAAATGCAAAAACTTATTGATGCTGAAGGCGGCAATTTCAAACTGGCTGGCTGGGATTGGTGGTATTATGCTGAAAAAGTTAAAAAGGATAAATATGCCCTAGATGAGGAAATGCTTCGCCCTTATTTCCAGATGGAAAATGTAAGGCAGGGTGCTTTTGATGTAGCAACAAAACTTTACGGAATACAATTTATTAAACGTGATGATATTTCTGTTTATCAACCCGATGTGGATGTTTATGAAGTTAAAGAGTCTGATGGAACTCACATTGGAATACTATACACAGATTATTATCCAAGAAGCGGCAAACGTGCCGGTGCGTGGATGAGTAATTTCAGAAGTCAATCCAATATGGATGGAGAGTTTATCACTCCGTTAATTGTAAACGTGGGGAACTTTTCTAAACCGACCGAAGGAAAGCCTGCACTTTTAAGTTATGATGAAGTTGAAACTTTATTCCACGAGTTTGGACACGGATTGAATGGACTTTTTACCAATACAACTTATCCCGGATCAAGAAGAGCCCCTGTTGATTTTACTGAACTTCCGTCACAGATAATGGAAAACTGGGCTTCACATCCAGAAGTTCTGAAAATGTATGCAAAACATTATCAAACCGGTGAGCCAATTCCGGATGAGCTGATCAAAAAAATGAGTAATGCACAATATTTTAATAAAGGTTTTGAAACACTTGAATATTTAGCTGCATCTATTCTTGATATGGATTGGCATACATTAACAGATGTTGCGAATGTTGATGTACTCAAATTTGAAGAAGAAAGTATGAGCAAAATCGGATTGATTCCTGAGATTGCTTCACGATATCAGAGTACAAACTTCAATCATATTTTTGGCGGAGATGGTTACTCTGCAGGTTATTATGGTTATATGTGGTCCGGCGTTTTAGATAGTGATGCATTTGGTGCATTTCTAGAAAATGGATTGTTTGATAGAAAAACTGCGGAAAGTTTTAGAAGGAACATCCTTGAGAAAAGCGGTAGTGATGATCCAATGAATTTATATATTAAGTTCAGAGGACGTGAACCAAAACCAGATGCATTAATACAAAAACTGGGATTTAATAACTAAAATATTGAAGGACTTACTGTGCGTTTAACTTAGCGATCTCTGCGAGTTTTACTTTGCGCTCTTTGCGTGAGATGAGCTTGGAAGAATTTCACGCAAAGCCCGCAAAGTGTCTTCTCTAAGCACGCAAAAGGAAGTTTATTTTGGATTGTAAAAATTATTATCCAATATTCTTTCTATTCCATTTTTACCAATAGAACTTAAAATTCTTTTTGCACGAATGAATCCACTTTTTCTGTAATCGCTGTAGTAAGATTTTGCAGGATTGAAACTGTTTATCTTTACTCTTCCTGCTGCGTGAATGAAATCTCCATCTCCAATATAAATGGCAACGTGAGTTATTCTTTCTTTTCTATCACCGCTGGTTTTTCGTCCAAAAAATAAAAGATCCCCGGCTTGCAAATTTTCCCAGCCATTTTCAGTATCAACAAGCTCTCCGGTATTAACCTGCTGCGAGGCATCTCGAGCCAAAATAATTCCATTCAAAAAGTAAACTGTTTTTGTAAAACCACTGCAGTCCATTCCTTTTGAGGAAGTACCGCCCCACAAGTAAGGAATTCCCATAAAACGATAAGCAGTTTGCAGAATAGTTTCTCCGGTTGGATTGAGTGAATTATACCACTCATTAAAAAGTTTGGCTTCATCTTTTTTTATGTAACCGATTCTTTTATCAGGAAATTCTACTTTAAAAAATTCTTTTTGCTCATCCAAAAGTTTCAGAATATTCCCTGCAACCAGGTCAGAAACTGTCTGTGATTTATCATCAGCTTCAGAGAAGCAAAAACCATAAGTGCTTAAGTAAATAATTTTTTCTGATGATAACCAGTCATTGAATTCTTTTTCGTCCATAAACTGAACGCCATCGTCATCCAGCCAGGAAATGTAACCATCAGGCGTTTGAACTAAGAAATATCCATCTTCTCCTTTTTTATAAACTTTAACGGGAGTGCCCAAAATAGCCTGCGTAACAAGTTCAGCCGGATGATCCGGTTTAGCACGGAAATTTGCAACTGAAAGATTTATCACTCCAAATGTTTTCCCTTTCAAATCCTTAGTGGGGAGAAGCTCTACTTTGTCTTCAAATTTTATTTTTGATTCCTTTAGCATTTTATCAAGCTCAGATTTAGCTTCAGGTAAATTAGTTTCACCTTTAATTATAATTTTACTTCCGGATTCTTCAGTTTCGATATTAAAAATTGCAACTCGTTTATCCGGAGCAAAATTTTCTTTTACCTTATTAATTAGCGTATTAACTTTTTCCATTGGATTAACTTCTTGTGAAAAACTATGATTTGATATTAGTAACACTGCTAAGAGAAAGATTATGATTCTCATTCTGATTCCTGATTTTGGATAAAAAATCTAATATCAAATATAAGTAAACCAGATTTTAATCTTTAACCAAATTTGTAGTTAAAACTGCTACAACAAATTGAAACAAATTTTATTGGAATTCTTTGCTAATCGCAGTAATTTTTCAGTGCTAAATAAAAACAATTAACATCCAGAGGAGAAAATTTGTGATAATTTCCATTCCTAAAGAAATCCTGCCTGGTGAAAACAGAGTCGCATGTATTCCAGATGTAGCTGCAAAATTAATCAAATCCGGTTTTGAAGTTCAGATTGAAAAAGATGCCGGAATAAATGCCGGCTACACTAGTGAACAATATTCCAATGCAGGTGTAAAGATAGTTGATAAACTTGAAGATCTTTATGCAAATGCAGATGTTGTTCTTAAAGTGCAGCGGCCATTAGATCACCCGGTTGCAGGGAAAAATGAAATTGATTTAATGAAAAAAGGTACGCTCTTAATATCATTCGTTTATGTACTCCACTACTTTGAAGTAGCTAAGAAGTGCGCTGAGAAAGGTATTGATCTCATATCAATGGATATGATACCAAGAACAACGCTTGCACAAAAGATGGATGTGCTAAGTTCTCAGGCAAACATCGCCGGATACAAAAGTGTTTTGATGGCTGCAAACGAACTCGGTAAAATCTTTCCATTGATGATGACTGCCGCGGGCACAATTTCTCCTGCAAAAGTTGTGATTATGGGCGCCGGTGTTGCAGGGCTGCAGGCATTAGGCACAGCAAAGAGGTTAGGAGCAGTGGTAGAGGTTTCAGATATACGTCCTGCTGTAAAAGAAGAAGTTCAAAGTCTTGGCGGAAAATTTATAGAAGTTGAGACGGATGAAAATATGCAGGATGTAGGCGGTTATGCTAAAGAAGCATCAGCAGAGTTCTTGCAGAAACAAAAAGAAGTAATATTCAAGCACGTTATAGAAGCGGATATAGTTATTACTACTGCGCTGGTGCCTGGCAAAAAAGCTCCTGTTCTTGTTACAGAAGAAATGGTAAAAAAGATGAGACCCGGCAGTGTTGTGCTTGATATGGCAACTGAATTTGGCGGTAATTGTGAAATCAGCGAGAAAGGTAAAACTGTAAAAAAATATGGAGTTACAATAATCGGTGAACCAAATATTGCTTCGCTGGTTCCCCAACATGCAAGTGAAATGTACTCGAAAAATATTCTTAACCTTATTCAGCACATAGCTAAAGAAGGTAAAATAACTCTTAAGCTTGATGATGAAATTGTTAAAGGTGCTCTTATTACACATAATGGGGAAGTTATTAATCCAAGAGTTAAAGAACTTATTAAGTAAAAGATTTTTTAATTATTAAACAGGGAAACACATATGGGTGAGTTTTTATTTCTAATGCACATATACGTTTTCGTATTAGCGATATTTGTAGGCTTTGAGCTTATAACAAAAGTTCCTCCAACATTGCACACGCCTCTAATGTCCGGTTCAAATGCAATTTCAGGCATTACAATAGTTGGTGCGATACTTAGTGCAGGTATGGAGCAATTTACAATAAGCACAATATTGGGATTAGTTGCTGTAATCTTCGCAATGATAAATGTTGTTGGTGGATTTCTGGTAACTGATAGAATGCTTAAAATGTTTAAGAAGCCGTCCAAATCCGGCTCTGATGGAAAGTGAGATGAAATATGAGAATATTTATTGAAATCAGTTATCTAATCTCATCAATCCTTTTCATCTTTGGAATCAAGAATCTCAGTTCACCAAAAACTGCAAGAAAAGGAAATCTCTTCGCAGCCATCGGTATGGCAATAGCAATCATTGTTACACTTTTTGATCAACACGTTTTAACGTATCAATGGATAATCATCGGTGCAGTAATCGGTTCTTCACTTGGTGCTCTGATGGCAATAAAAGTTCAGATGACCGGAATGCCGCAAATGGTTGGATTGTTAAATGGCTTTGGAGGCGGTGCATCGACATTGGTTGCATTATCCGAATACTTTAAGATTAATCCAAACTATCCAGTTGATC
>CAZCJF010000005.1:0-99802 GCA_964499095.1 uncultured Ignavibacteriaceae bacterium | reverse complement strand
ACATTGGTTGCATTATCCGAATACTTTAAGATTAATCCAAACTATCCAGTTGATCAGGGAGTGCCATTTATTCTTCCTGTCGATCAGGGAATTGCAATAATATTAAGCTTACTGATTGGTGGAGTAACATTCACCGGTTCATTGATTGCATTTGGTAAGTTGCAGGGTATTGTAACCGGAAAAGTTGTAAAATATCCTTTGCAGCACCCAATAAATGCTATACTTCTTTTAGGTGTTCTTGTTGCCGGCGCATACATTGTATTTAATCCTGGTGATGAAGTCTTATTGTTCACAGTAACGGCTGTTTCATTAGTTCTTGGGGTTCTCTTAGTTCTTCCGATCGGCGGAGCTGATATGCCTGTTGCTATTTCTTTATTAAACTCATATTCAGGTTTAGCAGCATCTACAACCGGATTTGTTCTTAACAATAATGAGTTGATAATTGCGGGTGCATTAGTTGGAGCATCAGGAATAATTTTAACTCTTATTATGTGCCGTGGCATGAACCGCTCTTTAATGAATGTTGTACTTGGTGGTTGGGCTTCTGCGGGCAGTGCAGGACCAGCAGCCGGTGCAAGTCCTAAAGGTGATGTTAAATCTATTGATGCAGAAGAACTTGCTATGTTGCTGGATTCTGTTAGCAGTGTGATTATTGTTCCGGGTTATGGAATGGCAGTTGCACAGGCACAGCATGCAATAAGAGATTTAACAAACCTATTAGAGAAAAAAGGCATTAAGGTTAGATTTGCAATTCATCCCGTTGCAGGTAGAATGCCCGGGCATATGAATGTGCTTCTTGCAGAAGCTCAGGTTTCTTATGATAAGTTATATGCGATGGAAGATATAAATGATGATTTTTCAAATACAGATGTTGTTATAATAGTCGGTGCAAATGATGTTGTAAATCCTGCTGCACGTCACGATCAAAGCAGCCCGATTTACGGTATGCCGATTCTTAATGTTGATTATGCAAAAACAGTAATCATCAACAAAAGATCATTAAACGTTGGTTATGCAGGAATTGATAACGAACTGTTCTTCTATCCTAATGCACTTATGTATTTTGGTGATGCAAAAGATGCAATGACAAAACTTGTAAATGAAATAAAGAATTTATAAACACACTTTTTATTCCCCCGGTAATTTATCGGGGGAATTTTATTTCCTATCCCGCCTCTGTTTAAGCTCATTTTTAAGATTTATATTTGTATTTGAAAAATACAACTCAGAATTAATTTGATTTAATAACCGGCTAATATTGGCCGGATATATTTACAAAAGGCAAACTTCTTGAAAAAAATATTTTTTCTTTTACTTGTAGTCTTTTCTTCAATTAGTCATTCACAGGAAATTGAAATAAGAAGTTTAAATGTTTATACCAGCAATAATAAAACTTCTATCCCGGTGCTAACCAGCACAAAAGATTTTTTAATTATTGATTTTGATGTAAAAGCAGAATACCCTCCTAATTTTAATATTCTGTTTAAGTTTTGTGACAGGAACTGGATTCCGACTGATAATATTTTCTTGCAAAATCAGGGACAAAACACTGCATACAATCTGGAGTTTTTTTCTTTGCCTTCAACAGTAGAAGATGCTTCTTACCATTACTCAAATAAATTTCCTGATAAATTTGGCTACGTAAACTTTCCATTTTCAGGCAAATGGAAATTTTTTATTGTCGATTCACAGGATTATTCTAAAGTTTATGGCGAAGGCAAATTTTTTGTTGTTAAATCAGCACAGCCAATAAATGTTAACATAAAAAAAGAAACTCTTGATGATGAAGTTTACTATCCTCCTCAGCTCGGATTGGTTGATTGGGTAATTACTGATTTAAATTTAAGATCTGAATTTTTTCCGTTCTTTGTTGATGAAATGGAAATAGTACAAAATCATTTGCTCAATTATTCTAAAGTTGTAAATAGAAATTCAACTGATCGTAACAGAGTATTTGAGTGGGATGGAGGTTCAAAATTAAAATTTATTGCAAAGGATGTCAGACCAGGGAATGAATATCGTCAGGTAAATCTAAATGACATTACTGTTTTTAATTCAAAAAATGTTAAGGCTCAGTTTGATGGTTTGGAGTATAGCCGATTTTTCATTCAGGGTAAAGAAGATTTAAATGGTGGATTATCTTTCAGAGCTCCAAAAGATATCTATTCAACTTATATGAATGTCCTGTTTCAAATTAAACCCCCGGAAGAAATTTTTGGAGATATCCATTTGCTTGGTGCTTTTAATGATTGGACAATTTCTGAAAACTCAAAAATGAATTTTAATGGTGATTATTTTGATAAAACGATTTTGTTAAAAAGAGGAGTTTACGATTACACTTTCGTAGTTGTAAAAGGTGATTACGATATTCCGGAAAATATTGATTGGTATTCTCTGGAAGGAAACTTTTGGGAAACTTCTAATGAGTACAATGTATTTCTCTGGTATCGTGATCAGGAATACGGCGGTTACGACCGCATAATTGGCTATTCAAAAATTCAAACAAGATAAATTTATGGAAAAACTAAAAGTTGGTGTTATTGGTGTCGGACATCTCGGCAAACTTCATACAAAGATGTTTAAACAAATTGATAATTGCGAACTAATCGGAGTGTACGACTCCAATCCGATGCAAGCTGAAAATGCAGCTAAAGAATTTTCTACAAATTTCTTTAACTCTTTAGATGATTTGTTATTAAAAGTAAATGCTGTTTCTATTGCGGCAACAACAAGCGCTCATTATGAACTGGCAATAAAATGTTTTGATAAAAATCTTCACGTCTTTATCGAAAAACCTATCACCGCTACAATTCAGCAAGCTGAAGAACTTGTGGAGATATCAAAATCAAAAAATCTTAAGCTGCAGGTTGGACACATAGAAAGATTTAATCCCGGTTTAATTTCTTTGGAAGACTATATTTCAGAACCAAGATTTATTCAGTCGGACAGATTATCACAGTTTAATCCCCGCGGCACTGATGTAGCCGTAGTTTTAGATTTGATGATTCACGATATCGATATCATTTTAAGCTTGATAAAAAGTGAAGTACAAAAGATTGATGCAAATGGTGTTGCAGTGGTTTCTGATCATATTGATATAGCAAATGCAAGAATACAGTTTGAAAACGGAGCGGTTGCAAATGTAACTGCAAGCAGGATCTCACAGAAAAAAATGCGTAAGATGAGAATCTTTCAGAAAGATCATTATATTTCACTGGACTTTGTAAGTGGTGTGTCCGAAGTATATCGTTTGCAGCCTGTTGATCAGGCAGCGGCGCCGGGTGCGATTTCCTTTGGTGAAATTGGAGTTGGTGATAAGAAAAAAAGATTGGTTTATGAACAACCTGAACACAAGGAAATTAATGCGCTGAATTATGAGCTGCAGCTTTTTGTTGATTCAGTTTTACACGATAAAAAAATTGTTGTCTCGGGTGAAGATGGACTTAGAGCGTTGAAAGTAGCTGAAATAATAATCAGAAAAATTGAAGAATCGAGAGAGGATTATTAATGAAAAAAAATAAATTCTTGGCATTGATTATCATAGTATCATTATTCACAATCCAATGCAGTGTATATCAAACACTAACAAACATTTCCAGACTTCAATTTAAAGTTGGCACTGTAAACGGATTTGAATTAAATGGAATTTCATTTTCAAACAAATCTAAGTTAAGTGATTTTAATGCTGTTGATTTATTAAAGCTTACTTCTGCATTTGCCGGAGGTTCTTTACCAGCATCTTTTGTTCTTAATGTTGAAGCAAAAAATCCTAACAATGGAACCGGTGGATATAAAAGAACCGATGCCACTTTGCAAAATTTTAAATGGAGACTTTTTCTTGATGACAAAGAAACTATTTCAGGAGATATTGATCAGCCCATAACTGTGCCAGGTACCGGTGAAATAACAGTCGTCCCGCTCAGGATTAATATCGATCTGATGAAATTTTTTAAAGACAAAGGATACGACAGCGTAATAAATCTTGCATTAGCTTTAGGCGGAAGTAATTCTTCATCATCAAAAATAACTTTGTTTGCTACGCCTACTGTCAGTTCGCCTTTTGGAAATATCACTTATCCGGGCGAACTAAAAATTGTAGATTATACTTTTAGCCAATAAAATAATTTGAAGGTATTAAAATGGGTAAATCCATTAAATATGCTATCGGAGTTGACCTTGGCGGGACAAATATAAAAATTGGAATTGTTTCGGAGAGCGGCAAGCTTGTAAAATCTCTTTCTATAAAAACCGAAGCAGAATTAGGTCCTAAAAAAGTTGTTTCAAATATTTTATCAGGAATAAAACAAGTACTCAGCAAAAACAAATTAAAAATTCAGGGTATTGGAATCGGATGCCCGGGTGTGGTATCGATTAAAAAAGGAATTGTTGAGAATGCACCCAATTTACCGGGCTGGAAAAATATTAAACTTGGTTCAATAGTAAAGAAAGAATTCGGATATGATGTTCACGTTGAGAATGATGCTAATGCAGCAGCTATTGGCGAACTGATTTTTGGAGCAGGAAAAAAATTTACTTCTTTTATTATGGTAACTTTAGGCACTGGTGTTGGCGGCGGAATTGTGTTTAATAATAAAATATTTCGCGGCGAGTTTGGAGCTGCAGGAGAAATTGGTCACATTTCTATAGATGTAAACGGACCAAAATGTAATTGTGGTTCAACAGGATGCATAGAAGCTTATGCCGGCAATCAATATTTAAAGGAAACTGTAAGAAAAGAACTTCCGGAAAATCCAAAATCAAAAATATGGGATTTGATTAATGGTGATTTAAAAAAAGTTTCCCCTCGATTAGTTCAACACGCTTCAGAACAGGGAGATGAATATGCAACTTTGGTAATTGAGCGAATGGGTAAGCAGCTTGGTGCTGCGCTCGCTTCACTTAGTAATTTGTTGGATATCAGTACATTTATAATTGGTGGAGGAGTTGCCGGATTTGGTAAACCATTATTTGATTCAACAAGAGTTACAATATCAAGCAGAGTATTATCACCACTCAGATCAAGAGTTTTAGTGATTCCGGCAAAACTTAAAAATGAAGCAGGTATTAAAGGTGCATCTTCTTTGGTTTTCTATAATAATTAATGAATAATTTTGTTCAAGTATTTCAGATGATAAAAAAATTGACATATAGTTTTCTGATTTTATTTCTGATATTACTTTTTGAACAATCCTCATTTGCTCAGAATAATGACTCGCTTTTTATTTCTGTTGATACCTCATCAGTTATGCAGGATACAATCAGCACAAAAAAACCATCCAAAGGATCCTACGATGTTGATACAACGGTATTCGCCTCGTCCAAAGATTCACTAATCTACTTTGTTAAAGACAAAAAGATGAAAATTTTTGGTGATGGACAGATTAGTTATAAACAAACAGAAATTAAAAGTGCAATTATTCTTATTAATTTTGATAAAAGTGTTATTGAAGCAACGGGATTAAAAGTTGACTCTGTTGAAGGCAAATATGTTGGTCTGCCTGTTTTGAAGGAAGGCTCTGAAGTTTATGACGGACAGAGTATGAAGTATAACTTTAAAAACGGCAGCGGTTTGATAAGTGCAGCTCAAACTAAACAAGAAGGATCGAAGTACATTGGAAGTAAAATAAAAAAGGTAGATCAGCAAACATATTTTGTGGAGGATGGAATTTTTACAACCTGCGATGCTGATTGCCCTCATTTTTATTTTACTGCAAACAAGATGAAAGTAATTCACAAAGAACAATTAGTAGCCGATTGGATCTTTTTACATTTCGGCGGTGTGCCTTTTCCTGTCCCACTTCCGTTTGCAGTCTTTCCAATTGAATCAGGAAGAAGATCAGGAATAATTCCCCCCACTTTTGGAAGCGATGGAACTTACGGAACATACTTTTCGAGATTCGGATATTTTTGGGCATTAAGTGATTACATGGATCTTAATCTTACCGCTGATTATTACACACGCGGCAGTTATAAGTTAGACAGCAGGTTCAGATATACCAAGCGATATAATTATTCGGGAAATGTTGAAGGAAGTTATGGAAACTTTATAAGAGGAGAGGAAACAGATCCGGACAGAAGAGAAAATACAGAGTGGAGAATCAGATGGAATCACAATCAATCACTTACTCCAACTTTACGATTTGATGCCAAGCTTGAGTTATTATCTGGAACAAATATCCAGAGAAATATTTCTAACTTCAATGAGATTTTAAGAAACGAAGCCATATCAAATGCTACTATCTTCAAACAATGGGAAGAATCAGGAAACAGTTTGTCACTTAGCTATTCACGAAATCAGAATTTTGAGAATAATAATATTTCAGAAATACTGCCCAGTCTAACTTTTTCTTTAGCTCAATCTTATCCATTCAAATCAAGCAGCAGTGATCAAGCCTGGTACGAAACTTTTGGTTATAATTATTCAGGTCAGTTACAAAATAACAGAAATAAAACAGGCGGAGATTTAAGAATTCGTGGTGGAATACAACATAATATTCGTGCAGGGCTTTCACCAAAAATCGGATACTTCAGCATCTCACCAAGTTTTAACTATAATGAAAGCTGGTATAATAAAAGAATTGTAAAATATCAGGATGTTGATGACTCAGGAAAAGTTTTTATAAGAACGGATGATAAGAATGAAATAAATTTAGTGAGAACTTTTTCGTTTGGTGTTTCTGCATCCACAAAATTTTATGGAATGTTCAACGTTAACTCTCTTGGTGTTAGTGCAATACGACACACAGTAACGCCTTCAATCAGTTACAATTTTACTCCGGATTTTTCAACACCATTCTGGGGATATTATGATTCCTACAAGGATACTGCAGGCAATGATGTAAAGTATAATAAATTTGAAAGAGAGATTTTTAGCAGACCAGGAAGCCAGGAACAGCAAAGTATAAACTTTTCTATCGGAAATTTATTTGAGTTAAAAACCACGGCGGATCCTACAGATACTACTTCTAAGGAAAATAAAATACAGTTGTTAAATCTAACCGCAGGGTTTGGATATAACTTTGCAGCAGATTCTCTTAAATTATCTGATTTCAATTTAAGTTATAGAACTCAGGTTAGTAACTTTTTTAATTTTTCAGGAGGAACGACTTTAACTCCTTACTCGTATGCAAGCAACGGGAACAAAATAAATAAGTTTCTTATTGATGATGGCAAAGGATTGCTGCGCGTAACTAACTTTTTTATTTCACTTTCATTATCAATTTCAGGGGATAGATTATCATCAGATAAATCAAAACAATCTAACCGATCAGGTATGATTGATGATCAAAATCTATTAAACTCCGAAAGAAGTATTTATCAGGGATTGTACAATAATCAGGATCCAGATTTTGAAATACCGTGGGATGTTTCATTGAACTATAATTACAATGAATCAAGACCATCTCCGTTTAAGATAACCAAAAATTCTAATGTGAGCGGAAGTTTTAATTTTAATCTGACACCAAACTGGAAATTTTCTGTAACAGGCAGCTATGATTTAACAAGAAATGAGTTCTCTGCACCGCAGGTAAGAATATCGCGTGACCTCCATTGCTGGATTATGAATTTTACCTGGAATCCGATTGGAACTTACAGAGGTTACACTTTTGAAATCAGAGTTAAAGCTCCGCAGCTTCAGGATTTAAAGATTACTAAGAGAGATCAATTTTTTGAGGGGCGATAATTTGAATGTTTACATTTTAGATGGCAACAATCTGATAGGGAAGTCATCTTCACTTTCAAAAATCCAGAAAAAGGATAAACAATCTGCCAGAGAAAAACTTGTATATATGCTCGATAGGTATTTTTCTCAAAAGAAATTTACTGTTTACTTACATCTTGATGGTTTTCCAGGTGAAGCTTTAAACTCATCAAAAATGAAAATCGTTTATTCCGAAAAACAGACTGCTGATGAAAAGATAAAAATGCAAATAGCAAATTCAACTTCACGAAAGAATATAACTTTGGTCACATCAGATTTAAATTTAGCCGAGTATGGAAAAGTTTGTGGAAGTAAAGTCATTTCCTGTGAAGAGTTTTTTACGCATCTCCGGTCAATGAATGATCAGGACGATGAGGAAAGCAAAATTAATAAAATGAGTAAGGCTGAGTTTCTAAAACTCTTTGGAGTTGATAATGAATCTGATAGTGCAGATTAAAAACTCTTTTGAAAATTTATATTTAATGAAGAAGGTAAATTTGGATTTGACTGAATTCCCATTGAAAGATTCCAGCTGACATCATCCTTTAAGTTATTATTATATCTTGATACTAATCTTACGGCGTTAATTGCGCTAATAACTCGGTTAAGAATTAAGGCACCCACAACAAATCTTATATCATTAAATGTCTGCTCACTGGAAATCCACATATCCCGGTAAGTTCTGCGCTCTTCAGTAGAGCCCCATTTCCAGAAATACTTATCTCTATCATACATTGCTACGTAATTTCTTTCAAATGCCATCTCATCATTATATCTGTCTATATCAAGATATTCACCAATAGTTGCATAATAATCTTCATCTTTGTTATTTGTTGTGATGCCGGCTTTTGATTGAGCATAAGAAATATACCGGTCTTGCTGCCAGTTGCCATAAACATTCATTCCGATGAAAACGCCCCAAAGGACACCATCTGCAACGGTAAAATAAATTCCGCTGTCATAACCTTCAGCATACAATTCTCCCATTCCCGGAAGGAGAAGTGAATATATAATAGCTTGTCCCGGACTTTTCTTGGTTTTTATTTCATCATTTAATACAATACTACTGATAGGTGAGTTATCTTCTTTTAAATTTTGAAGTGATGCCGCTTTCAGTTCATAAAATGAATTATTGTTTTCACTTTGCGAAAAAACATTAACGATGGTAAGCAGTGTGATGATGAGAATCTTTTTCATTTTTTAATTTTAATATTAGAATTGAGTTGTTTCTAAAACAATAGAATTTTTCATCTCTTTTATTTTGCAATACGCTATCTCTCTCTCAATGTCAGTAACTTCAACTTTGCATAACTTGTTAACATAACTTTCATTGTATGCGTGAGAAATTCGTATATAGCTTGAAGAAAATCCCTTCATAATTCCATTTTCATTAGCTGATTCAAAAAGCACTTCCAATTCTTTACCTTTCATCTCGTTGTAAAATGCCAGTCTTTTCTTCTCGCTTAATATTCTTAACATATGATTTCTTCTTTTTCTATCAGTCATCGGAACTTTATCAATCATGTTTATTGCTTTTGTATCGGGTCTTTCGGAATAAGTAAACACATGCAAATATGAAACAGGAAGCTCTAAAAGAAAATTATATGTTTGTAAAAAATCATCTTCAGTTTCGCCTGGAAAACCAACTATAACATCTACACCAATTCCTGCATCCGGAATTTTAGATTTTACACTGTTGATAACTTTTCTATAATCACTTGTATTATAGCGTCTTTGCATTAAGCGCAAAATTTTATCACTACCGCTTTGTAAAGGGATATGAAAGTGCTTAGACAATTTATCTGAATTAAGAGTTAGTTCAATAATTTGATCAGTTAATAGATTTGGTTCTATAGAGCTGATTCTGATTCTGAATTCTCCTTCAATATCAATAAGCTTTAGTAAAAGTTGATATAAATCCTGATCGAATGATTTACCGTAATCGCCAACATTTACTCCGGTTAAAATAATTTCTTTATAGCCCTGATATAATAATTTTTTGAATTCACTGACAGCAAGGTCAGGATTCATGCTTCTGCTTTTACCACGAGCTAATGGAATTGTACAAAATGAACATTTGTAATCACATCCATCCTGCACTTTAAAGAAAGCTCTTGTTCTGCTATCTGCTTCTGTGGAACTTGCCTTACCAAAAGTATTTAATTCTTCAGTAGGGGAAACGTAAATGCAAGAAAGCTCTTTTTTCTGAAAATCATTTAATAAGGAAAATATCTCAAACTTCTCATTATTGCCTAATACTGCGTCAACACCTTCAATGGCTGCTATTTCGGTTGGTCTTAGCTGAGCATAACAACCTGTTACAATTACAAATGCGTCAGGATTTTTTTTCAAGGCTCTGCGAACCAATTGACGGCATTCTCTTTCAGCGGATTCAGTTACTGTACACGTATTGAAAACATAAACATCAGCAGAGTCTTCAAAGTCCACAATAGAAAATCCATTTTTCAGAAATTCATTGCCGATAGTGGAAGTCTCTGAAAAATTTAATTTGCAACCGAGAGTATGTAAAGCGACTTTTTGTGACATCAGGATTTATCTAAACTATATAATAAACAAAGAGCGGGTAAAATTCCCGCTCTTAAAATAACAAAGAAAAAACAATTACAGTTTAATTTGCATCTTCTTTCTTTGGTTCAGCATCAGGTTCAGGTACTTCAAAAATTGGAAATTCAGAAGAATCAATTGTCCCCATTTCTGCATTTCTGATGCTTTGAACTGATACTTTTTCCAATTTGAAAGTGCTGATATACTGTTCTATTTCTGCATCTGATTTTTCTTTCAAAGCAGCAATAGCACTTAATACAATTTTTTTACTTTCCTTATCGAATTCAATCACTTTTAATGGAACTGTTGCATCGATAGGGAAGTGATTTGCTAAGTTCTTAATCTTTGATGTAGAAAGTTGAGTAGTTGGTACAAAGCCATCAACGTGTTCAGTTAATTCTGCAATTACTCCCTTTTCAATGATTCTTACAATTTTACCATCAGTAAGTTTTCCAACAGAATAAATCTTTTCAAAGTTCTCCCAAGGATTATCCATTATCTGTTTATGTCCGAGAGAAATTTTTCTTTGTTCAACATCAACACTTAATACAACAACTTCAATCTTTTCGTTTTTCTTAACAACTTCACCGGGATGACGGATTTTCTTTGTCCATGATAAATCAGAAATGTGAACAAGACCATCAACTCCTGGTTCTAATTCTACAAATACACCAAAGTTGGTAAGATTCCTTGCAATACCCATGTGTTTGGATCCAACCGGGTATTTTGCCATCAATGTTTCCCAGGGATCCGGTTCCAACTGCTTAATTCCAAGAGAGATTTTCTTTTCTTCTTTATCAAGACTTAAAACAACTGCTTCAACAACCTGACCCATAGCAACAACCTGTGAAGGATGTTTAATATGTTGAGTCCAGCTCATTTCAGAATTGTGAATTAATCCTTCAATCCCTTTTTCAATCTCGATGAATGCGCCGTAATCAGTCAGTGAAACCACACGGCCAGAAACTTTATCACCGATATTTAATTTTTCTTCTATCTTTTCCCAAGGATGAGGTAAAAGTTTTTTGAGTGATAAAGAAATTCTTTTCTTCTCTTCATCAAAATCTGTAACAACAACTTTAATTGTTTCATCAAGCTTTACAACTTCATTAGGATGATTTATTCTGCCCCAGCTTAAATCGGTGATATGAATTAAACCATCAACTCCACCTAAATCGACAAACACACCAAAATCTGTTATAGCTTTTACAGTACCTTCCAATATTTGTCCTTTTTCCAGGCTGTTCAATATTGCGTTTCGCTGGTCAGATATTTCTTCTTCAACAAGAACTTTGTGTGATACAACAACGTTTTCGGTAGGAATATTCACTTTAACAACTTTAAAGTCCATTGTCTGACCGACAAATGCATCAAAATCTCTGATAGGTCTGATATCAATCTGGGAACCCGGTAAGAATGCTTCCATACCAAGCAGATCTACAACCATTCCACCTTTAATTCTCTTAACAATTTTACCTTGCAGAATTTCACCAGTATCGTGAGCTCTGATAACTTTTTCCCAGATGCGAAGGAAATCAGCTCTCTGTTTGCTAAGAACAAGATTACCTTCCTGATCTTCAACACTTTCAAGTACAACTTCAATTTCCTGTCCAACTTTTAAATCGGAACCATCACCAAATTCACTTTTTGGAATTGTACCTTCTGATTTGAATCCAACATCAACAATAACATTATCGCCTTGAATTCTTACAACCTTACCTTTAATAAGTTCGCCTTCTTTAACATCTCTGAAAGAATCAGAATAGAGTTTGGCAAGTGCTAAAAACTCTTCCTGCGTGTATTCCTCATCGTTAAATTTAGCTTTTGCTTTTTCAAACTCATCGGGGGTCACAGTTTTTAGAGTCGTTTCTTTTGTTTGGGACATTAATCCTCCTGAAATAAATTTCTGTTTTGATCAACTTTGCCGGTAAGATGATTAAAACAGTAAAATTAGTTTAACATAATAATTATCCGGCTAAAAAATTTTATTTTTTTGAGTTTATAACTCTTTCTACTTCTTTAAGTATTAAATCAACCTGTTGTTCAATCGTTATATCTGATGTATCAACTTCAATTGAGTCGGGTGATTTAGTTAATGGACTTGCAGACCTGTTGGAATCAATGAAATCCCTGCTCTTTAAATTTTCCTTTACTTTATCTAAAGGAATGTCAGTTCCTTTCTCAGAAAACTCCAAAGCACGTCGTTTTGCTCTTTCATCAATTCCTGCGGTAAGAAAAATCTTTAAATCTGCGTTCGGAAAAACAACCGTTGCAATATCTCTTCCCTCCATCACAACACCGCCATTTTTACCCATTTCCTGCTGCTTTTTTACAAGAATTTTTCTAACCCCTTCAATTGCACTTATATCACTAACATTGCTGTTAACTTCAAAAGAGCGTATTTCTTTTGAAACATCTTCTCCGTTAACAATAATCTGAGTTTCACCCTCAATAAACTTAAGAACAATATCCAGACTTTTTGCCAGTTCAATAATTTTTTCTGTTTGACCGATAATTTTATTTCTAAGAGCAAATAAAGTAACTGCTCTGTACATCGCACCAGTGTCTATGTATAGATAATTGAGTTTTTTTGCCACTAATTTTGCAGATGTACTTTTACCCGAACCGGCAGGTCCGTCTATGGCAATTATTAATTTTTTTGACATAGGTAATAAAAATATAGATAACTATTTAATTTTCAAAGGTTTAGAGATAGGGGGGATATTATGAATTCAGCTATTTGAAATTTCTTTTCCTTTTAGTTTTTCTTTGATAATTCTTTCAAATTCATCAGAATTTGAAGCAATTTCATCGCCGGATTCTTCCTGTTTACTTTTACTCTTTGTTTTAGCTGTACGTTTCTCAGCCTCGGTTTCGAAAGTTATGTTTAATTTTTTGCCAAAAAATTCACTTGATTTTTTATCAATATAATCTTTATGAAGGCTTAGTGATGACTTGGTATTTTCGTCGGGTGTTTTTATTGTCAGATTCGTTCCATCAAATTCGACAGGATTAGTGTTTAAAAATAAAGGTTTTAGCAGGAATGATTTATCGTTACATACACTTGAAATGTAACTTTCCCACTTTTGTTTAACTAAATCGAGATTTAATTCACCTGTAACTGAAGAAACAGAAGAAGCTAAATTAAGATTTAGAGAACTTTCTTTTTTAGTATCATTAATTTCTGTTTTTCTTTTAGAAGACTCTGGGATTTTTGAGGGATATTCAATTTTTACATTTTCTTTAACAGCAGAAATTCTGTTATCATTCATTTCAACAGTATCAATCTCATCAATCTTTGAAATTAATTCTGAGATCGTTGCAGATCTTTCCAGACCAACAAGATTTGTTAAAGCGATTTCAATTTTCAGCTTTTGATTATTAGAGAAACGTAATTCCTGCTGAAGTTTATTTAGAAAATTTAATATTCTTAGTAAATCACCTTTTGTAAAAGAATCTTTGTAATTGCTGTATCTGGTTTTATAAATTTCAGCTGTTTCAATTAAATCTGAGTTTTTACTTAATGTTACGGTTAAAATATTTCTGAAATGCTCGAGTAATCCATCAGAAAAATCTATAAAATCCCATCCATTCTTGTAAATCTTATCAGTAACATCAAAAACGATTTGAAAATTTTTTGTTAGAACCGCATCAGAGATATCAAAAAATATTTCATCATCAATAAGATTTAGCATCTTGGCAACCGTATCAGAATCAATTTTATTTCCGCAGAAAGAAACTACCTGGTCAAACAAACTTTGAGCGTCTCTTAAAGCTCCATCAGCTTTTTTAGAGATAATAGTTAATGTTTTATCATCTATCTTAATTTTTTCTTCTTTTGCTATTTTTTCTAATTGCTTCTTGATTACATCAAGCTGAATTCTTCTAAAATCAAATCGCTGACATCTTGAAATAATTGTGAGCGGAACTTTATGAACATCTGTTGTTGCAAAAATGAAAATTGTATGTGCAGGCGGCTCTTCCAAAGTTTTTAAAAATGCATTAAAAGATTCTTTTGTTAACATATGCACTTCATCAATAATATAAACTTTATATTTGCCGTGAGTTGGTGCATATTTTACGGACTCGCGAAGCGTTCTTATTTCATCAATCCCTCTGTTCGAAGCGCCATCAATTTCAATTATGTCCATTGACTGAGAATTATTAATTGAATTGCACATCGAACAATTATTACAAGGCTCAAAGTCAATTAAGTTTTCACAGTTAAGTGCCTTGGCAAGAATTCTTGCTGTTGTAGTTTTACCAACACCTCGTGGACCGGTAAAAAGAAAAGCATGAGCAATTCTGTTGTTCTTTATTGCGTTCTTTAAAGTTGCTGTAATGTGTTCCTGTCCAACAACATCATCAAACCTTTGAGGACGCCATTTTCTTGCTGTTACCTGATATGCCATAGTATTAAATAATTTCTGTGCTTAAAAATTTTACTAATTCTTCAAGATATTTTTGATCAGTATTGTTAAATGAATTATAACTTGAGCTGTCTAAATCCAGTACTCCCCATAATTTATCTTCTTTAATGATTGGTACAACAATTTCGGATTTTGAATCGACATCACATGCAATGTGTCCGGGAAATTTATCCACATCCGGCACAATGATAGTGGTCCTTTTTTCTGCGGCAGTACCACAGACTCCGCTGCCAATTTTTATTTCTGTGCAAGCTATTTTCCCCTGAAATGGACCAAGGTAAAGTTTTGTCCCATCAAAAATGTAGAATCCAACCCAGCTTATTTTTTCAAAAGTCTGTTTAAGTGCTGCAGTAAAGTTAGATAGATTGGATAATATATTTTCATTTTTGTTCAACAAACTTTTTATCTGCTTGACTAATAAAACATATTGTTCATCAAGCGAAGCTTTTTTATCTGTTACCAGATTTTCTGCCATCAATTCTTTTTCTTCTTTTTATTTTCTTTTGATTTGTCTGCTGATTTTATTTTTTTCAGATCAGGAAATACATAAGGAATTGCATCTTCCAGTTTTTCGATAGTAATTATCTCCAAACCTTCTTTTACCTTAACAGGCATTTCTTTAAGATCTATTTCATTTTCCTTTGGTATTAAAACTGTTTTGATATCATTTCTTTTTGCGGCAAGCAATTTTTCATTTAATCCGCCGATTGGAAGAATTGATCCCGTTAAAGTTATCTCTCCAGTCATCGCAACATTGTTTGATGCAGGTATTCCGCTGATTGCAGAAAACATTGCCATAGCCATGGTAATTCCTGCAGAAGGACCATCTTTAGGTATTGATCCTTCGGGTAAATGGATGTGAATCTCTTTACCTTTAAAGAATTCGGGATTAAGTCCTAAACTTTTTGCTTTCGATCTTAGATAACTTAATCCGGCGTGAGCAGATTCTTTCATTATATTTCCAAGCTGACCGGTTAGAGTTAGCTTTCCTCCGCCGTTCATAACAGTGGCATCAACTGTAAGAATCTCGCCGCCAACGCTTGTCCACGCTAATCCTGTTACGCTGCCAACTTTGTTTTGTTTGCTGTGTCTGTGTGCTCTGAATCGGGGAGTTTTTAAGAATTCCTCAATTCGTTCTTCATCAACAACATATTTATATTTTTTACTTCTTCCGTTGGATGATTCCTTTAAGACAATATCTCTTGCAATCTTTCTGCAAACAGTTGCAAGTTCTCTTTCAAGGTTTCTTACTCCTGCTTCGCGCGTGTACTCTTCGATAATTTTTCTAATTGCAGAATCTGTTATTTGGATATTTCTATCCTGAATACCGTGAGCTTTAAGTTGCTTTGGAAGTATATGACGTTTAGCAATTTCCAGTTTGTCATGTTCAAGGTATCCCGGCAATTCGATTATTTCCATTCTATCCTGCAAAGGAAGTGGAATATTATATCTAACATTAGCTGTTGTGATAAACATTACCTGGCTTAAATCGTAATCAACTTCAATATAGTGATCATTGAAGGAATTATTTTGCTCGGGATCCAGGACTTCAAGCATTGCAGAAGAAGGATCGCCTCTGAAATCCATACTCATCTTATCTATTTCATCAAGAAGGATAACAGGATTAATTGTTCCCGCTCTTTTCATGGACTGAATAATTTTCCCCGGCATTGATCCAATATAAGTTCGTCTGTGACCACGGATTTCTGCTTCATCACGAACTCCCCCTAAACTTATCCTTACAAAATTTCTTCCTAAAGCTCGTGCAATTGATTTTCCGAGAGAAGTTTTACCTACTCCGGGAGGTCCGACAAAACACAATATCTGTCCTTTCATACTCTTAACAAGGTTAAGGACAGCAATGTGTTCAACAATTCTCTCTTTCGGTTTCTCTAATCCAAAATGATCTTCATCCAAAATTTTTTGAACGTGATTTATATCCAGATTATCTTTTGTTCTTTTAGACCAGGGGATTTCAACCAGCCAGTCAAGATAATTTCTTATAACGGTTGATTCAGGAGACATGGGTGGAGTTTTTTTCAACTTTGTAAGTTCTTCGAGAGCTTTAGTTTCAACATCTTTTGGCATCTTTGCCTTTTTAATCTGCTCTCTGATTTTTGCAAACTCAGGGGATGTATCTTCATCCTCACCAAGTTCATCCTGCAAAATTTTTATCTGTTCCTGAATAATAAATTTTCTCTGAGTCTTTGAAATATTTTCCTGAACCTTTGTATCAATTTCTTTTTCAATTTTCAGAATATCTATTTCAGAGTTCAGCACTTTTATTACTTCGTAGTACTGCTCTTTAAGAGTGTACTTCTGCAGGATTATCTGTTTGCCTTCAATCGACTGATTTATGTTTGCAGCAGCATAAAAGATTTTTCTGTCAGGTTCTTCAATGTTATCAAATGCAGATATTGTTTCATTTGGAACATTTCTGCTTATTTTCACATAGTCTTTAAACAATTGAGACATCTGTCTAATCAGTGCGTTCATCTCATGATCGTGTTCAACAGTCGGAATAATCGCCTCAATTTTCCCTTCAAAAAATTCTTTACGATCTGTAAACTCAATTATTCTGCCTTGAACTAAGCCATCAACCAAAATTTTTAATAAACCGTTTGGCAGTTTAAGTATCTGAACAATTTTTGCGATAGTACCTTCCCGATAAATATCATCTGTTGAAGGATCTTCTATATTAGATTTCTTTTGCGCAGATAAGAAAATGTATTTGGTTTTATCTAATGCATAATTAGCTGAGTTAATGGACTGTTCTCTTCCTACTAAAACAGGAAATATCATGTAAGGAAATATCACAATATCTCTCAATGGTAGTATTGGAAGAATTTCCGGAATGTCATCCATCAGTAAATTCTCTTTTGAACTGTTTGGCTTAAAATCGTTTACGTTATCCAATTTATCTCCTAAATTTCACTCTAAACAAAAACAAATATACCCAAATAGCAATGTGCTATCAAGGAAAGCATTTATCACTAATGTATCCCAATCTTAGTTATATTTGCAGTAAAAAAAGAAAAATATGATAAAAGACATTTGGGAAATTGCATCGCTTGCTGGCGAGATTATTCGGGAAGGATTTGGAAAAAATTTTCAGATCGAATATAAAACGAATGAAAAAAATCTTGTAACAGAGATTGATAAAAAATCTGAACAAGCGGTAATTGATTTTATTTCAAAAAAATATCCTACTCATAATATTTTAACTGAAGAATCAGGTGAACACAAAAAAGATTCAGATTACCACTGGGTAATTGATCCACTCGACGGAACAACAAATTTTGCTCACGGTTTACCAATCTTTGCAGTATCAATTGGTGTGATGAAAAAAGATGAAATTATAGCTGGAGTTGTTTACGATGTTATGCGAAATATTTTTTATTCAGCAGAAAAGGGAAGTGGCGCTTATGCAAATGAATCCCAAATACAGGTAAGCAATAATGATAAACTTGGATTGGGCGTTTTAGTAACCGGATTTCCATATAATGTTGCTGAAAATCCGGACAAAGCATTTGAACGTTTTACTAACTTGACAAAAAAAGCCCGTGCAGTAAGGAGATTAGGTTCTGCTGCTATTGATTTTTGTTATGTCGCAAGCGGAGTGTTCGATGGTTTTTGGGAAGTTTCACTGCATCCCTGGGATTTGTGTGCAGGAAAATTAATTGTGGAAGAAGCCGGCGGATTAGTAACTGATTTTTCTGGCAGAGAGATTGATATCTTTACAAAACAGATTCTTGCAACAAATAAAAAAATCCATCAACAAATGATTGATGGATTGAAAGTATAAATCGTCAACCTGAACCTGCCTGTGGGCAGACAGATAGGTTCGGAATAGCACTAATTTATCGGGACAGATTTTTCTAAACTCTGGTACATCTGCTCGATAAGGTCCTGATATCTCTCTTCTACATACTTGCGTTTTATTTTCAGACTTGGCGTTATCTCACCTGATTCAATGGTAAATGGTCTATCAAGCAAAACAAATTTCCTTACGCGCTCATAGTTTGCAAGTTTTTTCTGAAATTGATCCATCTCTTTATCAAGCATCTTGTAAATTTGTTCATCGCGTACAAGGTCTTCTACTTTATCGTAAGGAATATTATGTGCATCAGCGTATTCTTTAACTGCCTCAAAATCCGGTACAATTAAAGCTGTTAAAAACATTCTTCTGTCACCAATCAATACAAACTGATCAATGTATTTACTTGCAAGGAACATACTTTCAATCGGTGTTGGAGCGATATATTTACCGGCAGACGTTTTGAAAAGATGTTTCTTTCTATCTGTTATCATCAAAAATCCATCTGCATCAAAAACACCTATATCGCCTGTGTACAACCAGCCATCCTTGATTGTTGCTTCGGTTTCCTTTTTGTTTTTGTAATACCCCTGCATAATGTTTGGTCCCTTTGCAAGAATTTCACCATCGGAAGCGATTTTAACCTCAACTCCGGGGAATGGCTTTCCAACAGTACCAAATTTGTAATCATCATATCTGTTAGCTGCTATAACAGGAGAGGATTCGGTCAATCCATATCCTTCCAGAATTCGTATTCCGATTGCTTCAAAAAATTCTCCCAGTGCGCGTGGCAGTGCGGCTCCACCGGAAATAAAAAATCTTAAATTTCCACCGGTTCTTTCCTGCAGTTTTTTGAATACAAGTTTATCAGCTGCTTTATGTTTGATAGCGAGTGTGAAAGGAACTTTGCCTTCTTTTTTTGCCTTTTGATATTGACTTCCTATCTCCATTGCCCAATAAAAAATCTTCTGCTTTTTCACGGGCTGTGATTCAACATTCTTAATAATTTTTGAATGTATTCTTTCAAATAATCTCGGCACGGTAGTCATAATTGTAGGCTTAATCTCAATCAGATTTTGTGCAACTGTTTCAATACTTTCTGCGTAACAAACAACGCATTTTGCAGCAAAGGCGGTGTAATATCCTGCCATTCTTTCAAAGATATGACAGAGAGGAAGGAATGATAAAAACACATCCTGGTTACTAATCGGAAAAGATTCTAATGCTGCTTTAACATTTGATAAAATATTATGATGTGTCAGCACAACGCCTTTAGGTTCACCTGTGGTTCCTGAAGTGTAAATGATTGTACAAACATCATCCGGTTTAATTGCTGCAAGATTATCTTTAAGTAATGTTGGATGAGATTTCTTATAATCTTTTCCAAGATTCTGAACATCTGTGAATTTGTATAAACCTTTTATTGAGGGATCAAAATCTTTTTCATTTAAGATTATAATAAACTTTAACGTGCGGCATTTATCCCTTACTTTCAAAATTTTATTTAGTTGAAATTTTGTTGAAACTATTATTCCAACTGATTCAGAATTATTAAGAATAAATTCAACTGATTCAGCAGTAAGTGATGGATAAAGAGGCACATCAACAGCTCCTAAACCAAGTATCGCCATATCACCATAAACCCATTCAGGTCTGTTTTCAGAAATAATAGAGACCTTATCGTCCCGTTTCACACCAAGCGAAGCTAATCCGAATGCAAATAAATCCGTTTCCTCTTTAAACTGATCGTAGGTTATTCCAACATACTTTCCATCAACTTTATGTTTAATAACGTAGTTATTGGTTTCTTTACTGTATTCCTCAGTAAGATGATAATAGAGCCGGGGTATTGTGGTTAAAAAATCTAAATTAGCCATAATTTTACCTCTCATTTGATTGGATAATTCCCCATTAAATCAGTTGTTTAGTTTAATATAGCTTATTGTTTTAATAATTTAATGATAAGATAATATCAAAAATTTAAAGTGCAAAAAGAAAAAATATTTGCTACTAACAATGGGAAATAATGTCAATTGTTAAATGCTCTAAATTGCTAATCCCGGCCAAAAGCAGTAATTTTTCAACTACATTTTTAAATTTTGAGGATAATCATGTCAAACGCATATTTTAAAGTGCCACAACCAATTAATGAACCGGTTAAATCCTACAAACCGGGCAGCCCCGAAAGAGAAGAATTAAAGAAAAAATTAGCTGAATTAAAATCAAAACAGATTGAAGTTCCTTTAATTATCGGTGGAGAAGAGGTAAGAACCGGTAACACAGAGAAAATGGTTATGCCGCATAACCATAGTCACGTTTTGGGTGTTTATCATAAAGCAAGTAAAAAAGAAGTTGATATGGCTGTTGAAGCCGCGCTGGAAGCCAGAAAAGAGTGGGCAGAAATGCCGTGGGAACATCGTGTTTCTGTTTTTCTTAAGATTGCAGATTTACTCGCTGGTCCCTGGCGTTCTACTTTAAACGCTGCAACGATGCTGGGTCAGTCCAAAACGGTTTTTCAGGCAGAAATTGATTCAGCCGCGGAGCTGGTAGATTTTTATCGATTTAACAGTTATTACATGGCTCAGTTGATGCAGGATCAACCATACTCAGGCAGCGGTATGTGGAATCGCTCAGAATATCGTCCATTGGAAGGATACATTTTTGCCATCACTCCTTTTAATTTTACATCAATTGCTGGTAATCTTCCAACTGCTCCTGCAATAGTTGGTAATGTAAGCTTATGGAAACCTGCCTCAAGTGCAGTTTATTCAGCTTATTGGTTAATGAAATTATTTGAAGAAGCAGGTTTACCAAAAGGAGTAATAAATTTTGTTCCGGGTTCGGGCGGACAGGTTGGAACACCTGCAATGACAAATCCGAATCTTGCCGGTGTGCATTTTACAGGCTCAACAGAAGTATTCCAAAATATGTGGAAAACAATCTCAGACAATCTGAAAAATATGAAATACTATCCGCGCATTGTTGGAGAAACCGGTGGTAAAGATTTTATCTTTGCTCATCCTTCCGCAGACGTTGATGCACTTGTAGTTGCAGCTTTACGTGGAGCATTCGAGTATCAGGGACAAAAATGTTCTGCCGCATCAAGAATGTATGTTCCAAAATCTTTGTGGAAAGAATTTAAAGAAAAGTACGTTTCTGAAGTTGGAAAAATCAAAATGGGTGATATCGAAGACTTTACAAACTTTATGGGAGCAGTTATTGATAAAGGTGCATTTAAATCAATTACAGATTACATAAAGTATGCAAAAGATTCTAGTGAAGCAGAGATAATTACAGGCGGAAATTTTGATGATTCAAAAGGATATTTTATTGAACCGACAACTATCCTAACTACGAATCCTAAATTCAAAACTATGGAAGAAGAAATATTTGGACCTGTTATGACTATGTACGTTTACGATGATAATAAACTGGATGAAACATTAACTTTGTGCGATGAGACTTCTCCGTATGCATTAACGGGTGCAATTTTTGCTAAGGATAGAAAAGCAATTGTTAAGATGTCCAATAGATTAAGAAATGCAGCAGGTAATTTTTATATCAATGATAAACCAACCGGAGCAGTTGTTGGTCAGCAGCCTTTTGGTGGCGGAAGAGCATCCGGAACCAATGATAAAGCAGGCAGTGCTATGAATTTGATGAGATGGATGACAGCAAGAACAATCAAAGAAACTTTTGATCCGCCAAAAGACTGGCGTTATCCGTTTATGAGTGAAGACAAATAAAGGGCAATTTGTGTCATCCTGAGCGGAGACGAAGGATGATACTTACATTTTAGATAAGAGGTCACACTTCGACTTCGCTTAGTGTGACAAAGAGTTTATTAAAATATAATTAAAGGACTGTTAATGAAAATTCACGAATATCAGGCAAAGGAGACACTTAAAAAATTTGGTGTTCCCGTACAGGATGGAATTGCAATTAAAACTATGCTGGAATTTGATGATGCAATTGCAAAACTTCAGCACCGAGGAATCAATCAGTTTGTTGTAAAATCACAAATACACGCCGGCGGCAGGGGCAAAGGTAAAGTTTATGATGTTAAAGACAGAGATACTTTGGTTTTGGAAGGCGGTGTTAAATTTACTACTTCTCCTGAAAAAGCTGCAGAGTATGCAGAAAAAATTCTTGGTAATGTTTTAGTCACTCATCAATCAGGACCTGAAGGGAAAATTGTTAAAACATTATTCATTGCAGAAGGACTGGATTATAAAAAAGAACTTTATCTCGGCATTCTTCTCGATCGCTCTGTTTCTAAAAATGTTATAATGGTATCAACTGAGGGTGGCGTTGAAATAGAAAAAGTTGCCGAGGAAACCCCCGAAAAAATAATCAAAGAATGGATTGATCCGGCTGTTGGTTTACAAGCTTATCAGGCTCGTAAATTGGCTTTTGCTTTAGGATTGGAAGGGCAGGCATTTAAGAGTTTTATTCCTTTTATTAAAACTCTTTACAAAGCTTACGAAGCAACTGATGCATCACTGCTTGAAATAAATCCATTAGTGATTACAAATGATGATCGCGTTGTTGCACTTGATGCAAAAATGAATTTTGATGACAATGCACTTTATCGTCATCCTGAAATAATGGAATACAGAGATCTGGATGAAGAAGATCCATTGGAAATTGAAGCTTCAAAATATAATCTTAACTACATTAAGCTTGACGGAAATGTAGGCTGTATGGTGAATGGTGCAGGACTCGCAATGGCAACGATGGATATCATTAAACTTGCTGGTGGTGAACCGGCAAACTTTCTTGATGTTGGCGGCGGAGCTAATAAAGAAACTGTTGCAAATGGATTCAAAATAATTTTATCTGATCCGAATGTTAAGGCAATTTTAATAAATATCTTTGGTGGAATTGTGAGATGTGACAGAGTTGCTCAAGGTGTAATTGATGCTGCGAAAGAGATGGAAGTAAAAGTCCCCATTGTAGTTAGACTTGAGGGAACCAACGCTGCAGAAGCTGCCGAACTTCTTGATCAATCTGATTTACATTTTGAAGTTGCAAAAAGTTTACAGGAAGCTGCTGAAAAAGTTACATCAGTATTAAAGTCAAACTAAACTGTAAGAGCCATTTAACTTTATCATATTTTTTGTTAGGGAGTGAATATTTATAAGGAATTTAATATTCACTCCATCTTTAAATTGGTGAGCATATAAATCAATAAATATTTTTATTAATAAATTTTAAATAACATACAAATATTCCATTCCTTGATTTTCTATTTGTTTAATTATAGATTTTTCCTGAAATATTTTTCAGTTAGGAGAACTTAATGTCCTTTTATGATAATGAATATTCTGATGAAGAAGATTTTGATATACCAGCCGAAAAAATTGATGAAGAAGTTAATGCCTGTTTGCAAATTCTTGATAGCGGTTACATTTATGATTCAGTTGAAAGAATTGAAGATGTAATCCAGACCTGCCTCGAGCATAACAGATATCAGGATGGACTGAAATTAGTTGATCGATTACTTGAGGTTTTTCCTTACAACTCAGAATACTGGTTTAAAAAAGGAATTTTACTTAATTCTCTCTTCAAGTTTAGTGAATCGCTTTTAGCTTACGAACAATCACTATCATTAAACCCAAATGATATTGAAACACTTATTGATAAATCCGCAACAGAAGAAAACCTTGGTTTGTATGATCAGGCACAGCATACCTTGGAAAAAGTACTGGAACTCGATCCGAATAATGAGGATGCAATATTTAGCATTGGGCTTCTTCATCAAAGAAGAGCCAACTTTAAGAAAGCCATAGAATATTTTAACAAAGTGATTATAAGCGACCCCGAATTTTTAGAAGCGTATTTTGAATCAGGCTTTTGCTACGAAAATATCGGTCAGATTGATAAAGCTTTAGAAGTTTATGAAAAATTATTAGAGATTGATCCTTATAATCCTAATGGCTGGTATAATAAGGGAATTATTCTTGCCCGCTTAAACAAACCTGAAGAGGCAATAAACTGTTATGATCTTGCACTGTCGATCCGCGAGAACTTTACAAGTGCTCTTTTTAATAAAGGCAATGCTCTTGCAGATATAGGCAGGTTTTCTGAAGCTATCGCTTGCTTTAAAAAGGTTATTGAGATTGATCCGTATGATGATTCTGCCTGCTATAATTTAGCAAATATCTTTGAAGAGCTTGAGGAACTGGGCAATGCAATAAAATATTATTCTGAAGCTATAAAAATTAATGATGAATATTATGAGGCATATCTTTCACGCGGATTTTGTTACGATTCAATTGGGAAATATCAGCTGGCTCTTAAAGATTTTAATAAAGCTATTTCACTTTCGCAGGATAGCGCTGAAGCCTGGACTGCCAAAGCAGATTTAGAATATTCTCTTGGTCAGATGCAGGATAGTATTAAAAGTTATAAGGAAGCTGTAAGAATTGAACCAAATAATTATGATGTATGGTATAATCTTGCAGAAACATATTTTGAAATGGGAGAATGGTTAGAAGCTTTAGTAGCTTATGATGAATGCATAAGAATTCAGCCACACGATGCATCATCTTACTATACAAAAGCTAAGATTAATTTTGTTCTTAGCCGTACACAGGAAGCAATAGAGAATTTAAAGATTGCATTTAACCTTGATCCATCTATAAAAATTGAGTTTGAAAAGGAGTTTCCGGAAGTAAAATCTTCAAAACTATTTAAAAGATTTTTAGGAGAATCTTTAGATAATTGATATTATCTTAAATAAGCAAAATGAAAAATTCTTTTTACTCAAACACAGAATTGTTAGGATTACTTGGCTTTCCGTTAAAGCAAAGCTATTCTCCGTTTATTCATAATGTTGCAGCTGAGTTAACGGGGACGAAAATTATTTACTTACCTTTTGAAGTTCATTCAAGTAATCTTAAAGATGCAATTAAAGGTATGGTGGCACTGGGCATCAGAGGGTTTAATGTTACGGTTCCACATAAAGTAAAAGTGCTTGAGTATTTGAATAAACTTTCTGAAGAAGCCGCAGTTATAGGTGCTGTTAATACCATCGTAAATGATATGGGTAAATTAACAGGTTATAACACAGACGTTTATGGAATTATGGAATCTATTTCCGATTACAAATCTGAAATCAACGGAAATGAAATTTCAATCTTTGGAAGTGGCGGCTCTGCAAGGGCGGTAATTTATACTTTGATCCGGAACTTTAAACCCAAAAAGATTCACCTGATTAACAGAACCACAGAACATGCTGAAAACTTAAAAAGCCACTTTAAAAGTAAAATGAAATTTGATGCTATCAGCATAAGAGAATTAAATCAACCAAATGCTGTTGATATCATATCAGGCTCGGCTTTAATCGTTAATGCTACACCTGTTGGTATGTATCCAAATGTTGATGACAGTATAATCACATTATCAAAAGCTTTTGTTAAAGATCAGATAGTATTTGATTTAGTTTATAATCCGGTTAAAACAAAATTTTTACAGTTGGCTGAAACTAATGGCGCAAAAATTATAAGTGGATTAAAAATGTTGGTTGAACAGGCTGGAAAATCTTTTACTCTTTGGACTAACGTTGAATTTCCATCAGAGAAAGTGCATAAATCGTTGCTGCTCTATTTAAACAAATAGCATCATTGATTTTTTTCTAACAATTTTTTCATCCTATAAAATGCTTCTTTCAAATTTTCCATTGAGGTAGAATAAGACATTCTCAAATAGCCCTCACTTCCGAAGGCACTGCCGGGAACAGTGGCAATATGAGCTTCATTAAGTAAATACATTGCGAAATCAAATGAGTTTTCAAGATTATTGCTTACAGATTTATTTTTAATATAATACTTCACGTTTGGGAATAAATAAAATGCACCATCCGGTTTGATACATAAAATTCCTTTTATAGATGTGAGTGCGTGAAATAAAAAATCCCGTCTTTCCTTGAATTCTTTTAACATTTCAGTAATAACATACTGAGGTCCGGCAATAGCCTCGATTGCAGCATGCTGCGAGATTGAAGATGCGTGTGAAGTAGTGTGGCTTTGTATTTTATTTATCGCTGAAATTATTTCTTCATTGGCGGCTGTATATCCAATTCTCCAACCAGTCATTGCATAAGATTTTGAAATTCCATTAACAACGATCGTTTGCTTTTTTATTTCAGGAGTTAAAGATGCAAAGCTTATAAACTCAGATTCATCATAAACTAATTTTTCATAAATCTCATCTGCCAGTACATAACATTTATTTTTAATTACAATTTCTGCTAAATCATCTAACTCTTTATGAGTGTAAACAGCTCCGGTTGGATTTGATGGGTTACATAGTATCAGCAATTTTGTTTTTTCAGTTATTGCTTTTGATAACATATCTGGAGTGATTTTAAATCCAGTTGTTTCATCGGTTTGGATTACAACTGATTTTCCTCCTGCAAGAGAAATCATTGCCGGATAAGATACCCAGTAAGGAGCCGCAATAATAACCTCGTCACCGGGATTGACTAAAGCAAAGATGCTGTTAAACACACTTTGCTTTGCTCCACTTGAAACGATTATCTCATTTAATTTGTAATCAAGATTGTTTTCTCTTTTTAGTTTTGCTGCGATAGCTGTTCTTAATTCAACAGTACCCTGGTTAAGAGTATATCTTGTTTTATTCTCATCTATTGCTTCTTTGCCGGACTCTTTAATGTTCAATGGTGTATGAAAATCCGGTTCACCAACGCTGAGATCAATAATATCAACACCTTCAGCTTTTAGTTTTTTTGCTTCTGCAGCAACCATCATAGTGGGAGATATCGCAATTTCATTAACACGGTTTGCTAACAATTCATCTTCCTGAAATTATTTAATTAATACTTTTGAATTTTTAATTGCGGCAAATATACATTCATACTAAGAAATAAAAAATCAATTATAAGTGATAATGAAATCCTTTGCACAGAATTTATTAAAACTATATCTTTAACTAACTAATCCGAGAACCAGATAATATCAACTCAAATTGAACTTAATGTTATCTTTTTTAGTTCAGGAATTAAAACATAAAAAAGGAGAAAGTATGAAGATTTCACAAATTGCAGCATTGTTATTTTTCATTTTGAACGTAGGAATCATAGCACAGGAAAAATCCTGTTGTTCGATGGAAAAGCAGGTTTCTTTCACATCCTTTGCTGATCAGAATGAATTCAGGGATGCTCACCAGATTCCTGAGTCTTTTATACTTGAAAATACCAAAGGAAAAATGATAACATTTAAAGTAAGCGATGGTAAAGATGGTAATGGTTATTTTATTAAATCGGATAAACCAAGTAACAAATTTATCTTTGTTTTTCACGAGTGGTGGGGATTAAACGATTACATCAATAAAGAATCTGATGAACTAAAAACTAAGCTTGGCGATGTAAATATTCTGGCAATTGATTTATACGATGGTAAAGTTGCTGATAACAGAGAAGATGCTGCAAAGTATATGCAATCTGTAAATCAGGATAGAGCAGTGAACATAATTAAAGGTGCGATAAATTTTGCAGGAAGTGATGCAAAAATTGGAACTCTTGGATGGTGTTTTGGCGGTGGATGGTCTTTGCATGCAAGTTTAATCCTTGGTAAACAGGGAAGTGCCTGTGTGATGTACTATGGTATAATTGAGAACACGCCGGAAACCTTTAAAGATTTAAATGCTCCGGTTCTTGGAATATTTGCAGAAAGAGATGGATGGGTAAATCCTGAAGTTTATGGAAATCTTGAAAAGAATATTAAAGCAGCCGGAAAACAGATTACAATTAAAAGCTTTGATGCTGACCACGCATTTGCAAATCCAAGTAACTCAAAATTTGATGAGAAAGCAACAAAAGAAGCAAAAGATTTAACGATTAAATTTTTCAAAGATAACTTGTTGAAATAAAAACAGAAAGATGTCTCATAAGTTTATTTTTATCAATCTGAACTTATTTCAGGTTCTCTTTATACTTCAAAAAAGAAGTATAAGAATCCGAAACCTGTTCAGAATGACTCTTTTGAGACAGCCTCTAAATATAAAAAGCTATCAGATAGATTATTTCTTCAATAAGTCTCTTATCTCTGTTAACAATTGAACATCTGCAGGAGGAGCTGGTGGTGCAGCCGGAGCTTCTTCCTGTTTCTTCTTCAAAGAATTAATAGCCTTAATTGCCATAAAAATTGCAAAGGCAATAATGATGAAATCAATAACTGTATTAATGAAAGCGCCGTACTTTATAACAACTGGTGCAACACCCTCTGCACCTTCTTTAATGGTTAAAGAAAGATTTGAGAAATCTACTCCACCAAGCAGCACACCAATTGGCGGCATAATAACATCTGCAACAAATGAGGATACTATCTTGCCAAATGCCCCGCCGATAATAATACCGACAGCCATATCGACTACGTTTCCTCTCATTGCAAATTCTTTGAACTCTTTAATCATGCTCATAACGCTCTCCTATTTTTAGTTATTAGTTAATAATTTAAGTTGATTTTATCATCAACTTTATTTAAGTCTTTTTGGACCGGCTGCTTTAACTTCATCAGAACATCCTTCAGAAAACAGTTTGAAGTTTTCTATGAATCGTGCAGCAAGAGCATCATATTTCTTCCAATACTCATCTTTATTACCCCAGGAGTTTGATGGTTCAAGTACATCTTCCGGAACTTCCGGACAAGTAACCGGAACTTCAAATCCAAACAACTTGTCTTTTCTAAATTTAACTTTATCAAGCTTTCCCTCTAATGCTGCGTTTAATAAATTTCTTGTGTGACGGATACTAATACGTTTTCCGACGCCGAATCTTCCACCAACCCAACCTGTATTTACCAGCCAAACATTTGCTTTATGTTTAAGCATTCTTTCTTTTAACATTGCAGCATATTCAAACGGATGACGAACCATAAATGGTGCACCGAAACATGCTGAAAAAGTAATTTGTGGCTCAATACCCAATCCAATTTCTGTTCCTGCAATTTTGGATGTATATCCGCTGATAAAATGATATTGGGCTTGCTCTGGATTTAGTTTTGCAATTGGCGGCATTACTCCTGACGCATCACAGGTTAAGAATATTATATTTTTGGGATGTGTTTTAGTATATCCTTCGGGTACAACATTAGGAATAAACTCTAAAGGATAAGAGCATCTTGTATTCTCAGTAATATGATCATCATCCAGGTCTGTGTTTCTGCTTACAGGATCGTAAACAACATTTTCCAGAATAGTGCCGAATCTTCTTGTAGTCGCATAAATTTCCGGTTCGTGCTCTGCAGAAAGCCTGATGACTTTTGCATAACATCCGCCTTCAAAATTAAATACACCATTATTGCTCCAGCCATGTTCATCATCACCTATTAACTTTCTTTTGGGATCGGCAGATAAAGTTGTTTTACCGGTTCCGCTTAATCCAAAAAATAGTGCAACATCTCCATCTTTCCCAACATTTGCAGAGCAGTGCATTGGTAGTACATCATCAAAAGTTAATAGAAAATTAAGGAGGGTGAATACTGATTTTTTTATCTCACCACCATAAAGCGAATTTGCGATAACAGCGGTTCGTTGTTCAAAATTTAAAATAATTGCGGTTTCAGTTCTTGTGCCATCAATTGCCGGATTTGTTTTAAATCCTGGAAGTGCAATTACAGTAAATTCCGGAACAAATTTCTTTAATTCATCTCTGTTATCAGTAGTGATGAACATATTTCTGGCAAATAAACTATGCCAGGCTTTTTCGGTTATAACTCTGATTGGCATTTTGTAATCGGGATCTGCACCTGCATAACAATCCTGCACGAATAATTCTTCTCCCTGACAATAAGCATAAACTCTTCCCATCATTTCATTAAACTTTTCTGAGCTAAAAGGACGGTTATAAACTCCCCACCAGATTTTATCTTTAGTTGTGCTCTCTTTTACAATAAATTTATCAGCTGCCGCGCGTGCAGTGTGTTTTCCTGTATTTACAATAATAGGACCTTGCTTAGAAATTTTTCCTTCATTTCTGAAAATTATTTCTTCATATAAAGCTTCATCAGGTAAGTTCCAGAAAACACGATCCAAATCTGTAAAGCCCTGATTCTTTAATCTGAAATCTGAAGCGAGTTCTAGTGCTTGTTTTGTTGCTGGTGTGTTAAATTCTAAATATTTACTCATGACCAATCCCTCACTAATTTTCTGTCGCCAATGTAAAGTTCGTTAGGTGAATTCGGATCAAGCGCCCATTTCATTCTTTCTATTCCTTCCTGAATATCTTTTATTGTTCCGCAATAGCTTAATCTTAAATAGCCATCTAATCCAAACTCTTTACCAGGAACAGTTAGTACCTGAACTTTATCAATTAAAAACTCTGAAAGCTTATTTGAATCTTTTTCATATGCAGAAAAATCCGCAAAGCAATAAAATGTACCGTCAGGTTTGGATACTTTTACTCCTTCGAATGAATTGAGGAGATCAATCATAACATTTCTGTTATTTTCAAGAGTCGTCCGTAAACTTTCAACTCCGGATTGAATTCCATTTAGTGCGGCAACCGCTGCTTTTTGTAACAGCACAGAGGGACCTGAAGTCTGGTGTCCCTGAATATTGCTCATTGCCTCGATTACTTTTTTATTTCCAACAGCCCAACCAATTCTGAATCCCGTCATCGCATACTGTTTAGAAACACCATTAATTAAAATGATTTTAGAATTTTCATCCAACTTTTTTGCATACTTATAACAATTGATCGGTTTTCTTCCATCAAAAATTAATCGATGATAAATATCATCCATAATCAACCATAAATCTTTTTTCTCACAAAATTCTACAACATCGGCAATAAATTCTTCAGAGTACATTGCACCGGTAGGATTATTCGGGCTGTTGATTATCACAGCTTTAGTATAAGAACCTACACGATCGGTAATATCTTTCAGACGTGGATAAAAAGTTCCATCTTCAGGCAAAGCCGGAACTCCAATAGCTCCAACTAATTTTGCCATATCAGGATAACTTACCCAATATGGAGCGGGGTAGATAACTTCTTCCTGAGGATTTAGTATCGCCTGAAGAGCAACCATTATTGCCTGCTTAGCTCCTCCTGAGGCAATAACATTTTCCGGATTAACTTTTCTTTCATAAAATTCTTCTGTGTATCTGATAATTGCTTGCTTGAGAGCGGGAATGCCATCTGCAGGTGCATATCTTACTTCTCCGGTGTTTACGTGTGCAACTGTGGCAAGAATTGCATCCATAGGCATTTTACTTTTTGGCTCACCACCGCCAAGATGGATTACAGGATCACCTTTTTCTTTTAATATTGCAAATTTCTCATTAAGCTTTAAAGTAGGGGAAGCTTTTATAGATTTTGCAATTAAACTTAGACTCATAAGAACCCCTGAATAAATGAATGAATATTTTTAATAAATTATTTCTTTAAAGTTGAATCCATCAACTGAAAATTTAGACAAGTTCTATATCTGTTTTTTGAAAAATTTTAATGCGTAAAAAATTGTTATAATTTCTACTACCAAAAATAGCAGATATAAAAGAATAATTAAATTAATTGTTGATCTTGACCAGGAAATATTTCCAACTGTCATTAGTGCAAAACCAAAAGTGAAAATTATGATTAAGAATATTGATGGAATTAATACCAACTTCGACTCATATGCATAAAAAAGTATTATTAAAATGATCAGTAAAAAAGGCAGTACAAAAACAACAAACATCTGCTGAATATTGAAGAAAAAAGATATTGTTATCAGTATTAGTAGCAGTGCATGAAAAGATATCAGAAAGTATTTCAATTCTTAACCAAACTTTTTTATTAAAGCTTCAACAACAATCGGAGGAACAAAATTGCTTACATCTGCATGAAGCGATGCAAGGTTTCTGATAACTGTTGAATTCAAATACGTATATCGTTCGTGCGGCATCAGAAAGATAGTAGTTATATCACCAGAAAGTTTTCTGTTCATAAGTGCCATCTGAAATTCAAATTCAAAGTCACTTATCTGTCTCAATCCTCTGATAATTGCCTGAGCGCCAACCTGTTTTGCGTGTTCAACCAGCAATCCATCAAAAGAATCAATAACTACCTGATTGCTGAATTCCTTCAAAGATTCTTTGAGCATATCTACTCTTTCCTGAGTAGTGAAAAGCGGTTTTTTGGAAGGATTAATTGCAACGGTTACAACTACTTCATCAAAAAGATCGACGGCACGTTTAACAATATCTATGTGTCCGTAAGTAACAGGGTCAAATGTTCCGGGATAAATAACTTTTTTCATACTAAAAACTCTTTTGTCTTATGGTAAAGTAGAAATAATAATTCTAAAAAAAAACTTTCAGCTTATTTGATAAATACAAGCATCCCCAATAATTTTAAATGGATTTATGCCGAAGCTAACAATATCCTTTTCTCTCGTCTGAATCGATCGTTCAATTATCATGAATGCATTTTTATTCAATAGATTATTATTCTTAACGTTTTCAACTACTTCATAAATATCATATTTGAAAAATGGGGGATCGGCAATTATTAAATCGTATTTTACTTCAGATTTTTTCTTGGTAAAATCTCGTGCATCAGCTCTGATTACAATTGAATGATTTTCGGCATCCAACGAATTAATGTTAGCAAGAAGGTTTTTATAAATCTTAAAATTTTTTTCAACAAAGGTTACGGTTTCTGCACCACGACTGATACACTCCAAACCAAGTGAACCAGAACCCGAATAGAGGTCTAATACTTTAATTCCTTCAAAATCAATTTTATTGTTAAGAAGATTGAAAAGTGTTTCTCTGACTCTGTCAGTGGTAGGTCTTATTTGATCTGAAACAGGAACATTGATAAGTCGGCCTTTAAATATTCCTGATATGATTCTCAATTTCATTTAATTATCTGAATTAACTAAGCCTGAAAACAATACCTGCAGCAGAAGAGTATGAATTATAATTTTCCAGATATTGTTTGCTTTCATATAAATCCGGTACAGGTCTTATTTTATCAAAAGGATTAAATACAATAAAATCAATTCCAAGAGCTTTTTTAAGAGTTTGAACTGAGTTGTTGGAGACATTTATTCCTGAAATAAAAACACTACTGATTTGTGAAGCAGAAATTTTAAGACCTGAGGCACCAGAAATTTCTTTCATTAGAATATCTGTAATTTCACTTTGGTCATTTAATGGAATTGTTTTTAACGAAATGGGTTTACTATTAAAAGAAAATAAAAGTGAAATAAAATCTTTAACGAGATAAATACTCAGGTTCAATGCTCTTAATGAATTAATATTAACCACAGTAAGTGCTTTTTCTGCTGCAATATGAGGATGATCTACAAATTTTAGTTTAAGGGAATTCTTTTTACAAAAGTTATCAAGTATTTGAAGATATTTTCTTTGCAATCCAAATACAATTGCAGAATCGTTTTCATTAAACTGATTTTTGGGTACTTCATAATATTGAAGCACCAAATCTTTTTCCTGCAAAAATGGATATAGTACCGATAACTCCCATTTAAATTCTTCAATCAGATCCTGATATAACAGGGAAGTATCATATGGAAGCTGTGCTGTATAGAAAACTTCGAGCGGGAGCGTAAAGGAAACTGAATTACTATTTAATTTTTTGCGAAGATTAAGTTTTTGGAAAGCACCCTGAAGCAGGGTGCTTAATTTTATATCCTGATCGTGTTCAAAATCAAATTGTTCTTCAAAATTTATCTCATCAACATTTACTAATCTAAACTGATCATCAATATAATTAACCTCTACAACCTGTAGTTTTGAATCTGTGAAATTGAATCCGGCATGATTTTCATATCCTGCCATTAGTATTTAACCTATTCCCAGGATGCGGTATTCTTTAATGCATCATTATCCAGGCTGCCAACTGTGCCATAACCATCTGGATCTTCGATATAATATCTGCTTCCGATAACTTTCTTAGTTTCAACCCTTAATACTTTTCCTCTTGGATTAACAACTGTATCACTCACAACAGATGTATCAATCTGTACGATAAATGGTCTTTGTGATTTTGGAGTTCTGAATAAACTATCCGGACTGAATACACCATCTGAAAGTGGTAAAAATGGATTTGCAGGTTTCATCGTAAGGGAGTCAAATGCATTAACCACACTATCAACGAATTTATCGGTTTTAATGAAATTGATAAGTTTATCAACATTATTTGTGAACTGACCGAATTTTCTCTGATAAAGTATTTGGGCTTCTTTAAGGTTGGACATTCTTAATCGGGCTTCTCTTTTAAAGTATCTTTCAGCATCAACCTCTGCTTTAGGATCAATGATAGCAACTTTTACAAGAAGTACTGTTAAGATTGCAATTACAATATATAAACCTGCATGAACATACCAGGGATCTTCATTCTTTGATTTATTGGAAAACATTTTTCCTCCGGAAAAAATAAGTGTTAGACTTTAATCAATGAAAAAATACTTTTTAATTTTTTGAAATTTACTTTCGCCAATTCCCTTAACATCAATAAGCTGATTGACGCTTGTAAATTTTTTTATGCTATTTCTGTAATCAATAATATTCTGAGCTGTCTTTTCCCCAATACCAGGCAACTGCATTAAATCTTTAACATCTGCTGAGTTTAAGTTTATACTTTTTTCAGCAGGAATAATTTTTTTCTGAACATTATTAAAAGTACGTGTGTTAAAATCTAAAACTTCCTGCTTATAATCAACCTTTTTCTCATCACTTTTTAATGAAAAGTTTGAGGAAGTCTCCTGTTCAGATTGATAAAATAGACTATCCTGAAGAGAATAATCAAAAATTTTATAGTTAGCTGTCTCTGAGTTCTGGAAAAAATGCTTATAACCAAACCCCAAAAGAAAAATTGATATCACAAAAATTACTGTCTTTATCTCGGTTTTTGTTAATCCAATTATTTTTGACAAACGATCTATCATTCATTAACAGATTAAAATTATTTTGTTAAATCAATGAGATTTATTACTAAAATTAGTTCCTGAATTATTAAAGACCAAATCTTTTAAAAAATCCCTTACCTTCTCCTTTGTCAACTGCTTTAAAGTTAGGCAGCTCAGCCAGTTCTTTTAATAAATCTTTTTCTTTTGTATTGAGTTTTTTAGGAACATCAATTGTAATTCTAACAATTTGATCTCCATGCCCTGAGTGATTTAAATGCTTTATACCTTTATCACGCATTTTTAATAATTTCCCCGGTGGAGTTCCCGGATCAATTTTCAATCTTGCTTTACCATTCAAAGTTGGAACGTCCACTTCAGTACCGAGCACAGCTTCAGGAAAAGAAATGGTTAAATCATAAATTATATCATCCTCTTCACGAACAAAGTATTCGTGTTCCTGTTCTTTAAATACAACGATTATATCACCTGCGGATCCTCCTCTTTTTCCTGCATTACCTTCCCCTCGCAAAGTCATATAACTTCCTTCGTGTACTCCTGCAGGAACATCAATATTAACTGTTACTTCATCTGAGTATCTTCCATCTCCTAAGCATTTTTTGCAGGGTGTATCTACTACTTCACCCTCTCCATTACAATTATTACAAGGTTGAATATTTACAAACTGACCAAAAACAGATCTGGAAACGGTTTTAATTTCTCCGCTGCCGTGGCAGATTGGACAGGTTTTTTTTGAAGTACCTGATTCCGCTCCTGTGCCTTTACATTTATCGCAAGTAACCTGTTTCTTTATTTTAATTTTTTTAGAAACACCCTCAGCAATTTCTTCAAGAGTAAGTTTTAAATTAACTCTCAAATCAGAACCTGGGACACCAGAACCTCTTCTTTGTCTTCCTCTGCCAGATGATGTTCCAAAAAAGTCATCAAAAATAGATGAGCCGCCTCCAAAGATGTCTGAAAAATGAGAGAAAATATCGTTTATATCAGAGAATCCTTGTGAACCGAATCCACTGCCTCGGACTCCTTCGTGACCATATCTATCATATCTTGCGCGTTTCTCATCATTATTTAAAATTTCATAAGCTTCAGCAGCTTCTTTAAATTTTTCTTCAGCTTCTTTATTGCCGGGATTCCTATCCGGATGATATTGCATTGCAAGTTTACGATATGCTTTTTTTAAATCATCTTTAGATGCACTTCTGGATACACCAAGAATTTCGTAATAATCTCTTTTTGTCATTTAGTTTTCTTTGTGATGATAAATTTTTATTGGTCGCTGCTTACTATAACTTTTGAATGACGTATTACACGATCTTTATACATATATCCGGTTTCAAGTTCGTCTAGAACCGTATGCGGTGGAACTGAATCATCGGGTTTTTGCATAAGTGCTTCGTGAAAAGCAACATCAAAAGGTTTTCCTATGGCCTCAATTTTTTTTACACCTTGGTCTTCAAGTGTTTTGAGGAATTTATTGTAGATGAGTTGTATGCCTTCCTTAATTTTTTGAACATCAGTTTCTTCAGTCATATGAGAAAGAGAACGTTCAAGATCATCGATAGTGGGAAGCAATTTGATTATTAGAGATTCTGCCGCATATTTAATTAAGTTAAGCTGATCATTTTCTGTACGGCGTTTATAATTTTCAAACTCAGCAGCTTTTCTTAATGCTAATTCCTTAAATTCATTTAATTGCTTCTCTAAAGATGCAATTTTTTCTTCAGAATTTTCTGCCTCTTCAGCTTCTTTATTTGTTTGATTTTCTTGATCAACAGATTCTTCGATCTCATCATTTTTTTCATTTGGTTCACTCTTTATCTCATCATTCACTTTTTCTTTGGACATTACAATTTATCTCCTTTTTTATTTACCCGTTAAAATTTCTGTTAATGTATCCCCAAGATATGAAACAATTGCTACAACTTTAGAATATTCCATTCTCTTCGGTCCTATTATTCCAACAGTGCCGGAAGTTTCTCCAAAAGAATACTCTTTAGTAATGATGCTGTATTCTTTAAACTTTTCACTTTCGTTTTCACTGCCTATTGAAATCATTATATCATTTTTTGTCTCTGATTTTTTCTTATCCATTATGTGGATAATAATGTCTTTATCTTCAATTAGCTCGATAATGCTCTGGAATTTTTCAGGATCCTCAAATTCTGGCTGATGAATAACATTAGTTGCCCCCGTTATTAATAATTTTTCCTCGATCTTATTATCCTTAAAAATTTTATCCACAGATTCGATGAAAAGTCTTATTATTGGTTTCTCTTCAGTGCTAACATCAGTAAATCTTTCCTTAAATGTTTTTCTTATCTCATCGAATGTCAATCCGCTCAAACGTTCATTAAGGAGTCGTTCAACATTCTTTAGTTTGGAGGGTTCAATTTCTGTTTTAAATTCCAACGTTATTGTTTTAACTAATCCGGATTTTATACTTATTACTACCAATAATCTTGTAGAAGAAAGAGAAACCAGCTGGAGTTTTGTTAGTATTCCTTTATCTAATTTTGGATAAGTTACACAGGCAATTTGCTTGGTAATTCCACTTAGTAAGCGCAGTGCTATTTTTAAAATTTCATCAGTCTCTGATTCTGTATTATCAAGACTTTTTTCAATAATACCTTTTTCAGAGCCACTTAATTTTTGAACCTCCATCAGTGAATCAACGTAATATCTATAGCCTTTATCAGTTGGAACTCTGCCTGCGGAAGTATGTGGATGATTAATAAAACCTGAATCTTCCAAATCGGACATAATATTTCTTACGGTTGCCGGAGAAACCCCAATATTAAACCTCTTTGTGATATTTCGCGATCCAACGGGTGAGGCAGTAAGAATAAACTGCTGCACAATTGATCTTAATATCGTTTTTTCTCTATCGTTTAAGCTTTCGTGAATCATTTTTAACGGATTACTAAATATTCTGATTTTTGGCGCACAAATATATCAAATATTAAAAAAATAATCTGAATTCTTTAAGGTATAAAATTAAGCATAAGTTAATTGACCAATTTTTAAATGATCTTTTATTTCAAAATAAATTATTTAACGCATCATCAAAAAAAATTAATAATTACACTAAAAGTAATTTTGATAATTACATAATCAGCATTATTTTAGGTCATAAAATAATTTAAATTTTGTGATAATGTCTGAACATCTTGAACCGGTAGCAGAGTTAATTTGCGAATTAACGAGAAATTGCAACATTAAAGAAGAATATTTTGCAGCAAGTTTTAATTTATCTCCCACAGAGGTAAGGTTTCTAAAATTATTTTCTATCAAATCAGAATATACCATAAAGGAACTTAGGGATATTCTTAAACTAACACCTGGAAGAATAACTCATATATTAACAAGTTTAGAAAAGAAAAAGCTTATTTCCAGGACATTATTGACTAACGATAAAAGAGTAATTCTAGTTACACTTCAGCCTAAAGCAGCACCTTTAATTGCAAATCTTCATCAAAATTACAAAGAGCTTCATTCAAGAATCCTTCAGAATGTAAAAGAAAACGAGATGAAAAATATTCTTTCTTCTCTTGAAATTCTGGTTGACGTTTTTCGAAAATGGGTCAATCAAAAATAGTTTTATAGTCTAAAATAATATTAAAACAATTTAAATAAGCTAAAATGAAGAAGATAATTCTGATAATTGCATTTTTGGGTTTACTGGCTGTTATTGCAGTCGGAACTCTTTCCCCAAAAGATACGGAACCGACAGTTCTTATGAAGCTGAAGGAAAAGTATTCGAAAAAAGAGAAACCAAATGTTGATCACAGTAAGTTTACAGTCCTTCAAAAAAAATTTAATTCTCCTCAAGAAGTTACCGAAGCCTGTGAATCCTGCCATAATCTTACCGCACAACAGGTAATGAATTCAAATCACTGGAATTGGGAACGTGAAGAATTCGTTCAAGGACGTGGCGTAATTTATCTCGGAAAAGCAAATGCTATTAATAATTTTTGCATCGGTACAAAAGGGAACGAAGAAAGTTGTGCTAAATGCCATATTGGTCTTGGTATGGATGAAAAAAGAACAATCTTTACAGATCCTAAAAATATTGATTGCCTGATTTGTCACGATAATACAGAAACTTATGCCAAAGCACCTGAAAAAGGTGGTGCTCCATTAACTACACTTGATTTTACTAAAATTGCTGAAAGTGTTGGAGAACCAAAAAGAAGTAATTGTGGTGTTTGTCATTTTTACGGCGGCGGCGGAAATAATGTTAAACACGGCGACCTCGAAATGTCGCAGTTTGAGCCATCCAAGGATATTGATATTCATATGGCGTCCGATGGAATGAATTTACAATGCGTGGATTGCCATACAACTAAACAGCACAACATTGCAGGGAAAGTTTATTCCCTTTCATCAATGAATCATAACCGTAACACTTGTGAACAGTGTCATACTGCAACTCCTCACAAGGATGATATTCTAAATGAGCATACATTAAAAGTTGCTTGTCAAACTTGTCATATCCCAACTTATGCAAAAGCAAATGCAACTAAAATGTATTGGGACTGGTCAACTGCCGGCAAGTTGAAAAACGGCGAACCTTATGTTGAAGAAGACAGCATGGGAAATCATGCTTATATGTCAATTAAAGGAAGTTTTGTTTGGGAGAAAAATGTTAAGCCGGATTACATTTGGTTTAACGGTACAGCATCACACTATCTTGAAGGGGATAAAATTCAGGATACAACCAAACCACTTGTGTTAAATCAACTTCATGGTTCTTATGCTGATGATGAATCAAAGATTTATCCTGTTAAAATTCATACGGCTAAACAACCTTATGATCCGGTTAACAGAATATTAATCCAACCAAAGCTTTATGCAGATAAAGTTGGCGAGGGAGCTTTCTGGAAAGATTTTAATTGGATTACAGCATCTGAAGTAGGAATGAAAGATGCCGGATTACCATTCAGTGGGAAAGTTTCTTTCATCAAGACAGAAATGTATTGGCCAATAAATCATATGGTTGCAAGTAAAGAAAACAGCGTTCAATGTAATGAATGTCATACAAGAGATAATTCGCGTCTCGTCGGTTTAAATGATTTTTACATGCCAGGCAGAGATTTCTCCGCAATCGTTGATACCGGTGGAAAGTGGATATTGATTCTTACAATCATTGGTGTATTAATTCACGGTACAATAAGATTTTATTCTTACAGAAAAAATAAAAAAGAGGTTTCAAGATGAATAAGAAACAAGTTTATATCTATAAAGGTTTTGAAAGATTCTGGCATTGGATGCAGGCAATATTAATTTTCTTTCTTGCATTTACAGGGTTTGAAATTCACGGGACATATTCTTTTTTTGGATATCGGGATGCAGTTCGATATCACAATGTTGCAGCTTATATGTTTATCGGTCTGATTGTTTTTACAATATTCTGGCATTTAACAACCGGGGAGTACAAACAATATCTGCCAACTCTAAAAAATATTAAAGCACAGTTGGATTATTACATTTTTGGAATTTTCCGTAATGCACCACACCCAACTAAAAAAACTGTTTTAAGTAAACTTAATCCGTTGCAAAAAATAACTTATTTCGGTTTAAAGATATTAGTTATTCCATTAAGTGTTACTTCAGGATTGCTTTATATGTTTTACCGTTACCCAAGTAAACAGGGCGTAGAAGCTATAAATATTCAATCTCTTGAGTTCATTGCAATATTTCACACTGTTGCAGCAATATTGTTAGTAGTATTTATAGTAACCCATCTTTATCTTATAACAACAGGTGAAACTGTAACATCAAATCTTAAAGCAATGTTAACAGGTTATGAGGAGTTAGAAGATGAAGACAAAACAAAAAAAATGATAGTGAAAAAAAATTATCAACACAAAATTTAGATTAGAGGATTTTATGGAAGAGACAAAATATATGAATCCATACTTAGCCGGCGTTTTACTTGGCTTATTATTGATTGCAACAATTTATATTACTGGTCGAGGTTTGGGTGCAAGCGGTGCAATAAAAAGTTATGCGGTAACAGTGGTTGAAAAAGTAGCTCCAACGCATTCAGAGAATACAAAATTTTATAAAGAATATTCAAAAGAACATGCTGGTGGCAGTCCTTTAATGAACTGGCTTGTATTCGAAGTAACCGGTGTTTTAATTGGTGCTTTTTTATCAGGATTAATTTCCAATCGCCTGGATTTTAAATTAGAAAAAGGACCACATACAACAACTAAAATAAGAATTGCTGGAGCTTTAATCGGTGGTTTGCTCTGGGGAGTCGGTTCACAACTCGGACGCGGATGCACAAGCGGAGCTGCATTAAGTGGAATGGCTGTGATGTCCACAGGTGGAATAATTACAATGTTTGCAATCTTTGCAGGTGCTTACGCATTCGCTTACTTTTTTAGAAAATTTTGGATTTAATAAGGAGATTTTGAAATGGGACCATTAGTTCCTGATATTATAAGTAATAACTTAAATTTTATTGTTGCACTTGTAATTGGAATTTTATTCGGTGCAATTTTAGAGCAAGCTGGATTTTCTACCTCAAAAAAATTAGTAGGATTATTTTACGGCTACGATTTTACTGTGCTTCGTGTTTTTTTTACTGCCGGACTTGTAGCAATGATTGGCGTTATGGGTTTAGACCACTTCGGATTGCTTGATATGAGTCTTGTTTATATTAATCCAACTTTCCTTTGGTCTGCAATAATTGGTGGATTAATTATGGGAATGGGTTTTGTAATTGGTGGATTTTGCCCCGGCACTAGTGTATGCGCAGCGGCAATTGGAAAAATTGATGCTATGATTTTTATTGTTGGTGCCTTTTTAGGTGTTATTGTTTTTGCCGAAGGTTATCCAATTTTTGAACCTCTTTATAAAGCTGCAAACTTAGGAAGTCCAAGATTTTTTGAAACACTTGGAATGTCACAAAATGTCTTTGCTTTTATTTTAATTATTGCTGGATTATTTTCTTTTTGGATTGCTTCGATTGTAGAAAACAAGGTTAATAAAGTTAGCAAACCGCCTATTCGATTTACTCCTTATTACATTGGCATTGCGGCTATTGGAATTTTAATGGCGTTATCTGCTTTTATTTTTCCTGATCGTAAAGCATCGTTAACACAATTAGTTGAAGATACAAATTTTGTTAAAAATTATAATCTTGAAATAATGAGTGTAGATGAATTTGCATATCGTTTAATGGATGAACAGGATAATAAATTTCAGATAATAGATTTCAGACCTGAAAAAGAATACACAAAAGAAAGTATGCCCAAATCCACTTTATTCACAATTGATAATCTGTTTGAAAAAGAACCTAATCAGTTACTCAGGTTAAAGCATAAAATAAATGTTTTTGTGGCTGATGATGAGCTGACAGAAAGAAAAATGGCTATCATAGCAAATGAACTTGGTTATAAGAGAATTAAAGTTTTGCAAGGTGGATTAAATGCTTTCAGCGAACAAATATTAAACTTCAAACCAATTGAAAATCCAAAAAATATTGATGAAGTTTATTTAAATCGATTTAGAACAAAAGCTAAAGAAATTATTCCGGTTTTGATTAAAAATAATAAAGCTACGGGACCTGTTAAGAAAGAACAAAAACGTGTAGTAGGTGGTTGTTAAAGTTAAAAGCCGGTCATAAAGCCGGCTTTTTTTTACTTCTAAATTTCTATTCCAAGTTTTTTCATTTTTCTCCAAAGTGTTGAAACATTAATGTTCAATTCCTTTGCTGCTTTTGTCCGATTACGATTATTCCTTTCAAGAACAGAAATTATCAATTCTTTTTCTGCGTCTTCAAAACTTTTCTTATCAGATGAGGGAGTAATTTTTTTAAAATTACGTTCTCTTAATCTTTTTGGCAGACAATCTACCTGAATTATATTTCCATTACACAACACAAAACAATGCTCAATCACGTTTTCTAGTTCACGGATATTGCCCGGCCAATTATATTCTAAAAGAATATCATAAGCTTCTGAAGAAAATTGTTTTATATGTTTATTAAACTTTTTATTGAATGAATCGATAAAATGATTAACTAGCAACGGAAAGTCATCCATTCTTTCTCTTAAAGGGGGAAGATGAATGTTAATAACATTAATTCTGTAAAATAAATCTTCTCTGAATTTTCCGATGGAAATTTCATCAGATATATTTTTGTTTGTAGCTGCAATTATTCTTGCATCCAGTTTAATTATTTTATTTCCGCCAACTCTTTCAAACTCGCGGGTTTCCAATACGCGCAATAGTTTTGTTTGAACAGCAATAGAGAGATCACCAATTTCATCAAGAAACAAAGTTCCGCCCTGTGCTAATTCAAACTTCCCGATTTTAGTTTTAATTGCTCCGGTAAATGCACCTTTTTCGTGCCCAAATAATTCGCTTTCAATGAGTGATTCAACAAATGCACTGCAGTTTACGGCAATAAAAGGTCCCGTTTTTCTTGAACTGTTAAGATGGATTGCTCTTGCGGCAAGTTCTTTACCTGTTCCACTTTCCCCAGTAATTAAAACAGAGCTATCTGTTTGCGAAACACTTTCCAGTACAGAAATTATTTGTTTGATCTCTTTATTGTGCCCAACTATGTTTTCGTACTTAAAGAATTCGCTAAGATGCTCAGATAAATTTTTTATTTCGGATATATCGATGAATGTTTCTACCGCACCTATTTTTTCATTTTTATTATTGATGAGGATATTTGAGTTTACACGTATAGGAATTTTTTTCCCACTCTTATGCACAATCTCCAATTCATTGCCTATCATTGCTTTCCCTTTTTGCAATGTCTGTTCCATATGACAACCATTACGGCAAATTGATGAATTAAAAATATCCCAGCATTTCTTTCCGAGCGCCTCAGATTTTTTATATCCTGTTATTTTTTCTGCTGATTTGTTAAAAGAAGTTACATTCCAATCATTGTCAATCGTAAATGTGCCTTCAATGTTGCTGTTAAAAATTGCATCCAACTTATTTTTTTGATCAATCAACTCAGAAGTTTTTTCCTGAATCTCCTCAGCAAGTGAGAGCATTTCTTTTGTATCTCTGAAAACAAATACAACACTTAATACTTCACCGTTTCTTTTAATTGGTGTTATTGATGCTAATACGTTTTTACTTTGTCCTTTTTTGTCTGTTATATTAACCGATAAATTACTGAACGGTAAATTTTCTTCAAGTGCCTCAATAATATATTTTCCCTCTCCCGGCTTTTTTGAAAATAAAATTTCAAATTTCTCTCCAATAACATCATCTTCAGAAAATCCTGTTATGCGTAAAGCGGCTTCGTTAAAAACAATAATAGTTTTGTCCTTCGTGATTACTACAATGCCGTCGGGCGTGATTAGTGTTTCTTTATTCTTGTCAATTATCTGTCTGACATCTGCCATTTTTATTTCTCATTTGTTTATTGCAAAACTAATTGTTATAATGCAGCAATGCAAGATATTGCAAGAAATTTTGCAAAACTGCAATAATAAATTTTAACAAAACGTGATTTATCATCAATTTTTGAGGTTTTATGATTGGAATGTAATTGGTTTATCACTTAACATTATCATTGAGGTAAACATGCCAAATAAATTATCTGCATGGGTAAAAAGTAAAATCGAGACTCTTTGTAAAAAACTGGAAAATAACATTTTATCCAACAAGACCTTAAAGTGTAAGATTGTTTATGGTCCTGTCAGATCACGAAGATTGGGATTAGTGCTGGGGGTAAACAATGTTAAATCAAAAGTTTGCTCTTATAATTGTATCTACTGCCCGATTGGAAAAACATCTTGTTGTTCTTTATGCAGAAACAATTGCCTCTCTCCATTTGAACTTTATGTATCAGTAAAGAATAAGATTGAAGAAATAAAATCCAGCGGAAAAAATATTGATTACATTTTATTCTCGGGCACAGGTGATCCCGCACTTGATTTAAATCTATCACAGGAAATTTCAATCCTAAGAGAATTTAATTATCCGATTGCTGTCTTTACAAACTCTGCAATGCTCTGGAATGAAAATATTCAGGAAAGTTTGATGTTTGCAGATTTTGTATCACTCAAGATTGATACGACCGATGAAGAAACCTGGTTAAGGATCAATCGTCCTCATCAAAGATTGAGATATAATCTGATCTTAAATGCAATTGAACAGTTTTCTAAAAAATTTAATGGCATTTTAACTACCGAAACAATGCTTATCGCGGATATTAACGATAATGAGAATGAGATTAGACAGCTTGCAACTTTTTTAAATAAAATAAAAAGAAGCACTTCTTATTTTATGACTCCAATTTATCCAACTGCAGAGTCCTTTGCTGTGGCTCCGGATACTGATAAGCTCTTACAATTATCAGAACTGATTAAAGATATAATTCCTGATTCGAAACTTCTTTGCTGCCCGCAAATTGAAGAGTTTGCCCCGACAGATGATTTTGAAAATGAACTTATTGGTTTACTAGAACTACATCCTGTTACAGAAGAGGCTGTAAAAACTTTTGCTTACTCAAATGGTAAAATGAATAAACTCGACGAAATGATCTCACATAATTTAATTGATGAATTTGTTTTCAAAAATAAAAAGTACTTAAAACTTGCTGAAACTAAATAGGAAATTTTTATGAGTGATAAAGTAAAAATCGGAATAATTATCTGCGACCGATACAAAAGTTGTGCGGGTGGTAAATGTTTCAGAGCAATTAAAGAAAGAGCAGGAGCCTTTGACATTTACAAAGATAAAGATATTGAAGTCGTTGGTTACACAAATTGTGGTGGTTGTCCCGGAGGAAATATTGAATATGCACCCGAAGAAATGAAAAAAAACGGAGTAGAAGTTATTCATTTTGCAACAGGAATGGTTGTCGGCTATCCGCCTTGTCCAAATATCAGTTATTTTAAAAAATTTATTGAATCAAAGTTTGATTTAAAGGTTGTTGTTGGAACCCATCCGATCCCCGAAAAATATTTGATAACCCATAAATTATTGAATACATGGAATACCGCCGAATGGCAGAAATTGATTAAGCCGACTATGTCAGATGAAAAAACAAGATTAGCATACAATTAAATCATTTAACACACTATGATAGTTTTTGGTCCAATCCCATCCCGCAGATTAGGCAGAAGCCTTGGTATAAATAATATACTTCAGAAGACTTGCAGTTACTCATGCGTTTACTGTCAGGTAGGCTTAACAACAAAACTATCAATTGACCGAAAAGAATTTTATTCACCTATGATGATTTACACATCAGTAAAAGATAGGTTGAATGAGTTAAAAATATCAAATGACATAGTTGATTATTTATCTTTTGTACCGGATGGCGAACCAACACTTGACATTAAACTTGCAGAAACGATTCAGTTGCTTCAGAATTTTGGAATTAAAATTGCAGTTTTCACCAATTCATCTCTTGTATGGAAAAAAGATGTACAGGCAGCATTGAACTTTGCAGATTATGTCTCCTTAAAAGTTGATTCGACTCATGAAAAAACATGGCTTAAAATTAATCGACCTCATAAATCTTTAAGTCTTCAAAAAATCTTAGATGGTATTTTAGAGTTTAAGCAGAATTACCCGGGCAAACTTGTAACCGAAACCATACTGATTGATGGTATGAATGATAATGAAGATGATTTAATAAAAACTGCACATTTTGTTATGAAGGTTTTTCCTCAAATTGCTTATTTAACAGTTCCAACAAGACCAACGCCATTAAAACATATTCACAGTCCTTATAAAGAAAAGCTGGAATCTGTTTACAGAATATTCAAATCTATTTATGCTGATACAGTGTTGTTGGATAATTATGAAGGAAATGAATTCTCAACAGGAATGGAGCCGGAACAGGATCTTATAAATATTATGGCAGTTCACCCGATGAGAAAAGATGCGGTAGAGAATTATTTAGAAAAAATAAATTCAGATTGGAATGTCATCAGAAAATTAATAGAAGAAGAAAAGATAACTGAGCTTAAGTATGATGGTAACTTATTTTATAAAAAGAATTAGAGAGGCGTACTATGGCAGTTAGAAAAAAATATTCACAGGATTCAAAAGTTTGTCAGATAACTTTCACTTTGCCGAAAGAGATCTGTGAGAATTTTGATGAAGTAAGCATCGTTGGTGATTTCAATAATTGGGATGTTCATCAAAATAAGTTCTCCACCAAAAATCCAGACGGATCATCGTTAGTAGAGCTGGTTCTTGACGCAGGTAAAGAATATCAATTCAGATATTTATGCGATGGTGAGATTTGGTTAAATGAACCGGAAGCAGATGGAGAAATGCCTACTCATTTTGGTGATGCAAAAAATTCACTAATAATTTTATGAATTAAAAAACGTTGGAGCGAAGTATAAATTGAACACAAAAATAATACCCGTAAGTAAATAAAATGACAACTTCGCTCCGCGCTTATAATTATACAATAAAAGATTCAAGGAGCTAATTATGCCAAACTTTGATAGATCCGAACAACAGGGTCAAGGACCCTTAACCGGAAGGAGAAGAGGTCGATGCAATGATTCTGAAAAATCTGAAGCACTCTCTAAAAATGAAGAAACCCGTGAAATAATTTATGGACTAGGACGCTTTGGAGAACCTAGGGGCGGAGGTGGATCTGGGAAAAGACAGAGAAGAAGAGGTTTTGGCAGAAACCAGAATTTTGGGAAATAAAATGCTGATTGCAGTTTCGGTTAAAGAACCCAATTTATCTGCAGTTCTTTCAGATTCGTTTGGAAAAAGTGAATACTTCCTTCTATTCGATTCTGAAAAGGATTCTTACAGGTTTATTCAAAATCCCTTTTCATTAGAATTGGGCGGAGCAGGTATTCAATCTTCCCGCTTTCTGATTAAACAAAAGGTTGAAACTGTTATCACAACTTTTATTGGATTTAACATTTTGAGATTTTTCAATTCACTTAATATTAAAATTTACAAGTGTGAAAATTGCACTGCAGAAAAATCAATCAAACTTTTTTTGCAAGGCAATCTTTTAGAATTTAACGAGCATAGAATTGAGAAATATCAGCAAGGAAAAAGAAAAAGATTCAGAAAAAAAATCAACAATTCATAATTAAAAATCAAAATTAAAACAGGACTGAATATGAATAGCAGAATTGCAATAGCAATTGAAGAACATAATAATGGTAAACAAACTGTTGCGGAGCATTTTGGAAGATGTTCCATATTTAAAGTTTGTGAAATTGATGAAGAAAATTCATTGGTTAAAACAGAAATTTATTTTAATCCATTAGTTGGTGAACACAATGGTGCCTGCCAGCTGCCAGGGTACGTAAAACAATTTAATGTTCAAACCATTATCGCCGGAGGAATGGGACAAAAAGCAGTAAATAATTTTCTAACCTTTGGAATAAATGTTATCACTGCACCAGGTCTTGCTTTTGATGATGCATTTAATCGTTATATTAAAGGTGAATTGAAAGGTTATGAAACTTGTAAACACGGTCATCACCATTAAAAAATAAATAATAAGGCGTTTATATTTTTATCATAAACTTATTTAATAAATCAAGGAAATAAGAATTGTACGTTCCATCAAAAATTTTTTTGACAAAAGGCGTTGGCAGACACAAAGATTATCTCAGCTCTTTTGAACTTGCTTTGAGAAGTGCAGGAATTGAAAGATGCAATCTGGTTTCTGTAAGCAGCATTTTCCCTCCAGCTTGTAAGCGAGTATCAAGAGAAGAAGGTTTGAAGGAAATTCATGCCGGACAAATTACTTTTGCGGTAATGGCAAGAAACTCAACCAATGAACCAAACCGACTAATCGCAGCTTCAATAGGTGGGGCAATTCCGGCGGATAACACTCAATATGGTTACCTTTCTGAATATCATCCATTCGGTGTTACTGAAAAAAATGCAGGTGATTATGCAGAAGATCTGGCCGCTCAGATGCTTGCTACAACCTTGGGAGTAGATTTCGATCCCGAATCAGATTGGAACGAGCGAGAACAGGTTTTTAAAATGTCCGGAAAGATCGTAAAAACTTTTAATATCACTCAGTCCGCTGAAGGAGATAAAACAGGTTTGTGGACAACAGTTATTGCTGCTGCCATCTTACTTCCATAAATATTACTTTTGATTCTTTTTGACACTAACAACATCTAATTGTAGCTAATAGAAAGATTAATTTATGGATATACTTGTTACAGTAATAAAAGAATCAGTTAAAGTAACGGCTTTTGTTTTAGTAATGATGATTGCCGTTGATTTTATTAATGTTAGAACAAAAGGGAAGCTGGAATCAATTCTTCAGACCGGGACTAAATTGAAGCAATACATAGTAGCTTCACTGCTTGGCACTACTCCCGGCTGTCTTGGTTCATTTGCGGGAGTTTCTCTTTACATCCACGGAATGATTAGTTTTGGTGCACTAACTGGTTTGATGCTTGCAACTGCAGGAGACGAGCAATTTATTATGCTTGCTATGATTCCGGATACAGCTCTAATTCTTTTTGGAATTCTTTTTATCATAGGAATATTTGCCGGGTTTTTAACTGACCTCATTATCAAAAAATTTAAATTTAAAACCTGTACTGATTGTGAGTTCAAACAATATCACCCCTGTCACGAAGGCTACAAACACTATTTAAAAGATCATATCTGGAATCACATTATCAAAGGTCATCTTTCTAAAGTTTTCTTATGGACATTTGGTGCTCTGCTTGTTGTAGAGTATGCAATGACTTTTGTTGACCTTCAGAGCATAACTTCAGAATATACTTTTTTACTTTTAATACTTGGAGCTTTAATAGGATTAATTCCTGAATCCGGCCCTCATATGATTTTTGTGATGCTTTTTGCAAAAGGACTTATTCCTTTTTCTGTTTTATTTACAAGCTCCGTTGTGCAGGATGGACACGGTATGCTGCCGATGTTGTCATATTCAGTTAAGGATTCAATAAAACTAAAATTGTTTAATCTTGGATTTGGATTACTACTTGGTTTAATAATATATGCAATTGGATTTTAAGTTAATTAACAAATCCACAAAAAGAAAAATTAAAGAGAGTAATATATGCTTTTAGGGAATGTTGATTTAAGAAATAGATTTATAATGTCGGCAGTTAAAACCGGATATGGTGATGCAGAAGGAAATATTTCCGAAAGACATCTTGCATTTTGGGAAAGAAGATCAAGGCACGTTGCTGCTGTAATTTTTGAACCTTTTTTTATTGATAAAAAAGTTCGTGAACTGCCTACTCAAATTGGGATTGATTCAGATGCTAAAATTATTGGACACAAAAAATTAGTAGATGTCGTTCATCAAAACGGTGCTAAAGCGATTGCACACATAAATCATCCCGGCAGGATGGCTAATCCAAAACTTCCCGGAAATGTTTATCTGTCTTCTTCTGATATTGCTTGTCCAAATGGTGGACAAAAACCGCACCCTCTAACTGTGGATGAAATTAAAAATGTACAAAGACAATTTGTTGATGCCGCAATCAGATCCGAAAAAGCAGGATATGATTTTATAGAACTTCAATTTGGGCTTGGATATTTAATTGCACAATTCATCTCACTAAATACAAACTATAGAAATGATGAATACGGCGGTAGTTTAGAAAACAGACTAAGATTCGGTTTAGAAATTCTTAGAGAAATGAAATCATCTTTAAACATTCCAATTATCGTAAGATTAAGTGGTGATGAAAAATATGAAGGTGGATTAACTATTAACGAAACAATAGAAATTGCAAAAATTCTTGAACAGGAAAAAGTTGCCGCATTACATATAACAAGCGGCGATGTTTGTATGAGTCCACCCTGGTACTATCAGCATCATTTTATTCCTAAAGGAAAAACCTGGGAACTTTCAACAAAAATAAAAGACAATGTTTCAATACCGGTTATAACAGTTGGACAAGTAAATGAGAATGAGGACATTGAAGAAATTTTTTCAAAGAATGCTGCAGATTTTATAGCAATCGGAAGGGCTTTGATTGCCGATCCAGATTTTGTAGGTAAATACTTAAAACAGGTCGATGGAAGAATTCGCCCCTGCAGTGCTTGTTTAACTGGTTGTTTAGGCAGAATAAAAATTGGTAAAGGATTACAATGTGAGATTAATCCCCTTGTAGGAAGAGAACTTGAGGAAATTACCCCTGCTGAAGATTTAAGGAGCTTTGCAGTAGTTGGAGGAGGCTTAGCCGGAATGCAATCGGCTCTCGCACTTGAACAACGCGGACATAAAGTAACTCTCTTTGAAAAAGAAAAACTTGGCGGACAATTCAATCTGGCTCCTCTTCCATCACAGAAGCATTCATTGCAGAAGCAAATTGATTATTTTGTTGAAGAAATAAAAGATCATCAAATTGAAGTAATTACTAAAGAGGTTAGTTCCAAAGATCTTATAAGTAAATTTGATGGAGTAATTATAGCAACAGGCTCAAAACCGTTTATTCCACCAATTGATGGATTGAAGGAATATCATTGGGCTGAAATACTTTATGAATTTAATCTGCCGAGGAACAAAAATGTTGTAATCATCGGCGGTGGTCTGATTGGTGTTGAAATAGCTAACACTCTGGTTGATTATGGAAATAAAGTTACAATTATTGAAATGCTTGAAGACATTGCCCGCGATATGGAAATGATTACAAGAAAACTTAATCTCATTAAATTGCAAAAAGCAAAAGTTGATATTTATACTAACACAAAAGTTACAAAGATAGACGATGATAAAATTTATTTTATTCAAACTAATGGAACGGATAAAGAATTAAGTTTAGAGAGTATTGATGTATTTGTTGTTACAGCAGGAATGCGTCCAAACATAGAATTGATCGAAGAAATTCGAAACAAGATACCTTATTATGTTATTGGTGATGTAGATAAAATCGGGGATGCTGTCTCAGCAGTTCAAAGCGGATATTTTGTTGCAAAAGATTTATAGTTTTCGATACTAAATAAATATTTTCATCCTAAAAATTTTATAAGGAGTTATAAGATGAATCAAATTACTTCAAAACTGTTATTACTTCTTTTGGTTGTAATTTACCTTCCCAACATTTTTTCACAAGAACAAACAGTCCAGCCAATAAAGGATGGAGTATTTATTCATATTACAGCAGGGTATGATGATCCGCATCGTCTGTTAATGCCCTTGAAAATGGCAACAATAATGGCTGCTGATAAAGATGTACTTGTTTATATGGATATTGAAGCAGTAAAAGTACTTGTTAAAGGATCGCTTGATGTAACACATCCGGAATTTGAATCGGCTCATAATTATATAAAGAAGTTAAGTAGTATGGGCGTCGGAATTTATGCTTGCCCAACTTGCCTTAAAGTTGCAGGCTTTGAAGTGAAAGATTTGATGGAAGGAATTCTTCCGGCTGATAAAGATAAATTTTTTTCATTTACAAAGGGTAGAATATTAACTTTAGATTATTAAAAGCTAAAGGAATTATTTTTATGGTAGATAAAGCAATTCAGGATTATTACCCTGAAGATGTAGCCCACTGTTATGGCTGCGGCAGGTTGAACGACAAAGGTCATCAGGTAAAAAGCTATTGGGATGGAAATGAAACTATTGCAAGATTTACTCCAAAAGAATATCACACTGCAATTCCGGGTTATGTTTATGGAGGATTAATTGCTTCATTAATTGATTGTCACGGAACAGGTACCGCAGCACTTGCAGCTTATAAAGCTGAAAACAGAGAACCAAGTACAATGCCAGCATTTAGGTTTGTAACGGCTTCTCTGCAAGTTGATTATTTAAAACCTACTCCACTGGGTCCTGAACTTGAAATCCGTGGTAAAGTTTTAGAATTAAAAGGAAGAAAAGTTGTATCAGAGATAACCGTTTCAGCAAACGGAATAATTACTGCAAAGGGGAAGGTTATAGCAGTACAAATGCCGGAAAACATGTAATTGAGCATAATTTTTTCCGGATAAGCTTTTGATAAATAATTATTTTGAAATTAAATAGGAGATAAAATGGAAAACGCAAAGATGAATATTGCAGCTGTTACAGATGATGGTTTGACGATCAGTCAGCATTTTGGCAGAGCAAAATATTATGAAGTTATAATGACAGAAAATGGTAAGATCGTAAAAAGAGAAAGACGAGAAAAACCTGGTCATCATAACTTTGCGCATGAAGAACATCATCATCACGGTGAGCATCACGGAATGGATGGACATTCACACCAGAAGCATTTAAGAATGGCTGAAGTGATAAGCGATTGCAGTATTTTACTTTCAAGAGGAATGGGTAATGGTGCTTATCAGAGCCTGCAGAATTTAAATATCAAACCTATCTTAACTAACTTAAAAAACATTGATGAAGCTGTAGAAGCTGTTTTGAATAATACAATTGTAAACCACACAGAAAGACTACATTAATTTTTTCTTTTGTAATTTTACTGTTAAGATGTCACACAATCATTCACATAGTAAAAGTTCAGAAACTTCAGAGAAAAATTTACTCCTAACGATGTTTCTGAACTTTTTCATTACAATTGTTCAGATTGCAGGTGGAATCATTTCCGGAAGTCTTTCGCTCATTTCTGATGCGATGCACAATTTTAGTGATGCAATTGCAATCATCGTTACTTATATCGCACTTAAACTTAGTAAGAGACCAAAGACTCCCAAATACACATTCGGATTAAAGCGTGCGGAAATAATTGCTGCTGTATTAAACGCAAGCACTTTAATAATCATTAGTTTTTTCCTGATTAAAGAAGCAATTGAAAGGCTATCTGCACCAAATGAAATTGCCGGCGGACTTATGCTTGTTGTTGCAGTTTTTGGATTGATCCCAAATGTAATTGGTGCTTTGTTGCTTAAAAAAGGCTCAGAGAAAAACATTAATATTAGAGCTGCATATTTTCATTTATTAAGTGATGCAGTTTCAAGTATTGCGATCATTATCGGTGCAATTTTAATTATACTTTATAAAGTTTACTGGATCGATCCGATACTTACAATTTTAATTGCAATCTATATTCTGTATCAGGCTTATAAAATTTTAAAAGAGTCAATTGATATTCTTATGATGTCTAATTCAGAAGAAATTGACCTAAACGAAATTAAATTGATAACAGAAAATATTCCTGGTGTAATTAATATTCACCACATTCATATCTGGAAATTAAATGATAATGAGACCCACTTCGAAGCGCATATAGAAGTTGAGGATATGGCTGTCAGCAAAACTGCAGATATTCAAAAGTTAATAGAACACGAATTGTTTGAACGATATGATATCAATCATACCACATTGCAGTTTGAATGTGACCGATGTGAGAAAAAGAAGCTGGTTTAGATTTAAAGCAATTGTTATCATTTAACTAAATTATTCCTCAATTTTCTCTCTTCATATCAGTTTCTTTTGTATTAGTTACAGATAAGTATTAATTTTTTTCAGGGAATATTAATCAACTTTAACTTAAAGGAAGTTTATTTGGATCAAACATATAAAGCCGCTGGTGTTGATATTGAAGCCGGTGAAAAGACTGTTGATAAAATAAAAGGGTATGCTAAATCAACATTTAACAAAAGCGTTTTAACTGATATAGGAATGTTCGGAGCGTTTTATGAACCCGATTTTTCGGAATATAAAAATCCTGTGCTCGTTTCCAGTGTTGATGGAGTTGGAACCAAACTAAAAATTGCTATCGAAATGGATAAGCACGATTCAATCGGGCAGGATTTGGTGAATCATTGTGTTAATGATATTGCAGTCTGCGGTGCAGAACCACTTTTCTTTCTTGATTACTATGCAACCGGTAAATTAAGCCCTGACAAAGCTGCCGATGTGATAAAAGGTTTTGCAATTGCCTGCAAAGAAAATAACTGTGCATTGATTGGCGGTGAGACTGCAGAAATGCCTGGGATGTATGATGAAAATGATTACGATGTATCTGGAACAATTGTGGGGGTTGTTGATAAATCAAAGATTATTGATGGGAAAAAAATTAAGAAAGGCGATCTGCTGATCGGATTTCCATCCACTGGTTTGCACACTAATGGATACTCTCTTGCAAGAAAAGTTTTATTGGATAAATTTTCTGTAAATGATTTTATTCCTGAAATAAATAACACACTTGGCAATGAACTTCTGAAAATTCACAAATCATATCTTCCTCTTATAAAAAAATTAAAAAACTCTCTGGAAGTTAAAGGACTTTCTCACATAACAGGAGGCGGAATTATCGGAAATACATCACGCATTTTACCTGCCGGACTTAGTCTTGATATTCATTGGGGTGCGTGGGAAATGCCGGCAATTTTTAAACTCATTCAGAATACAGGAAATATTTCAAACGAAGAAATGCACAAAGTATTTAATTGCGGCATCGGATTGATAGCAGTTATTTCACCGGAAGATAAGTTAAATGCCTTTCAGGTTGTACACGATATTCTTGAACATCCACTTTTAATCGGCGAAGTTGTTTAATGTTTGTAGATACTCACGCACATCTGTTTTTTGAAAACTTCAAAGATGATATCGATGAAGTAATAAATAGAGCAAATCAGGATGGTGTTGATTATATAATTGTTCCGTCAACAGATATCAAAACCGCAAAAGAAGCGATTAAACTAAGTGAAAAGTACGACCAGATTTATCTGACAGTTGGTATTCATCCTCACGATACAAAAGATTGGGATGATTCTCTTATAACTGAAATCGAGCAGCTAGCTAATCATCCTAAAGTTGTTGGAATCGGAGAAATTGGATTGGATTACTACTATGATTTTTCTCCGAGAGATCAACAAATTAAAGCTTTTAAATCCCAGCTTGATCTTGCAATAAAACTTCAGCTGCCTGTGGTAATTCATAATCGTGATTCAGATGAAGATATGATGGATATAATACTGAGTTACTGCGGCACAGGATTGAAGGCTCAATTCCACTGCTTCAATGCGCCTTTGGATGATGCAATAGAATATATGAAGATGAGTCATTTTATTTCTTTCACAGGAAATATCACATATAATAAAAGTGATTCGCTGCGTGATATTTTAAAGCAGATAGATTTAAATCATATTCTGCTTGAAACAGATTCACCTTTTATGACTCCCGTTCCTTATCGTGGAAAAAGAAATGAGCCTGCTTATGTTAAATATGTTGCTCAGCAAATTGCAGATGTTCATAAAATCTCATTGGAAGATATTGGCAGAATAACTTCACTTAATGCATTCAGATTTTTTGGAATTGGTACACCACCCAAAACCAGCTTTACATATTTATTAGGCAAAGCTTTATATATAAATGTTACAAATCGTTGTAATGCCGATTGTACATTTTGCAGAAGAAAAGAAGATCCTTTCCTGCGAGGATATAACTTAGGTATGAAAAAATCAGAAGAACCGCCTGCTGCACTTTACATTAAAGAAATTGGCGATCCAAAAAAATATTCTGAAATTGTATTTTGTGGTTATGGCGAGCCAACCATCCGTTGGGATGTTGTAAAAGAAGTCGCAAAATATGTTAAATCAAATGGCGGCAGAACAAGAATCAATACTAACGGACACGGAAATATTATCAACAAAAGATATATCACTCCTGAAATGCAGGGTTTGATAGATGTAGTTTCTATCAGCTTTAACTCATTTGATCCCAAACAATATGCAAAACTTATGCGTGTCAGCGAAGATCACTTTAGCGAAATGATAAACTTTGCGAAACTTGCAAAGCCATATGTGAATAAAGTTATTATGAGCGTCGTTTCACTTGATGAAGTTGAAATTGAAAAATCCAGAAAAGTTGTTGAAGAAGAAATTGGTGTTGAATTCAGAGTGAGAGAATATTTTTAATCGTATTTTATCGAACAAACATACTACCTCTTTAATTAAGAAAATTTAAGATGAAAAAAGCTCTAATCATTTTTATAACTTGCTTGGTAACGGCTTATCCCCAAACATTAAAAACCAAATTAGAAAATCTGTTTAATGATAAATTTTTTGAAAGATGTTTAATTTCCATTCAGGTTGAAGATCTTACCGCAAACAAAACTCTCTATAAAAAGAATGAAAAACTTTTGTTGCGTCCTGCATCCAATATGAAGATTATTACCTCCGCTGCCGGTTTGTTATATCTTGGTGCTGATTATGAATTTAAAACAGATTTATTTTACAACGGTTATGTATCTAACGATACGCTTCATGGGAATATATTTTTTATCGGAGGTTGTGATCCGGATTTTGTTACACAGGATTTTTATCCATTCGTTAATGCAATCAAATCATTAAATATTTCTGTGATAAACGGAAACTTATACGGCGATGTATCATTTAAAGATTCACTTTACTGGGGTAAGGGCTGGATGTGGGATGATGATCCTTCTTCCGATGCTCCGTATCTGAGTGCATTAAATCTTAATGATAATTGTGTGATTGTTAATTATTATGGTGCAAACGATTCAATAAGCACTTCACCAAAAACCAACTTTGTTAAAGTTCACAGAATCTATGATACGACTAATTTAATTATTGACAGAAATTGGCTGCACCGAACAAACGATATAATAATCAAAGGGAAAAAAGATCGTAAAAATTATAGCAGTAAAATAAATGTATTAGAGCCGACTAAATATTTTCTGAAGGTTTTTTCAGAAGTTCTGGATTCAAACAAAATTACGGTCTCAGGTCAAATCGGAATAAAAAAAATCCCGACGGATGTAACGCCGCTTTTTTCATTTGGAAGAAAATATTCAGATATCATCAATAATCTTAACAAGGCAAGTGATAACCTTAGTGCTGAAATGACATTGTATGCTTTGTCAGAAAGATATTCAGGTAAACCAGCATCTGCCGATAGCGGCATTCAGTTAATAAAGATGATGATTGATTCAATCGGGTTAGTAAACAAAGATTACAGATTGGTGGATGGTTCCGGAGTATCGCATTACAATGTTGTTAGTGCAGAACTTCTCGTGAATATTTTAAAATATTTTTACGACAAAAAACCAGAGCTCTACAAATTACTTTATAATTCCTTTCCAATTGCCGGTGTGGATGGAACTCTCGAATATAGAATGCGAAAAATTCCTTTGTTAAATAATGTGCACGCCAAAACCGGAACATTAACGGGTGTGAGTTCTTTATCAGGATATTTAACAAATGATAAAAATCACATTCTTGCTTTTTCTATTCTTATGCAAAACTTTGTCGGTTCTTCAGCGAGGGCAAGGGATTTACAGGATGAGATTTGTAAAATATTAGCCGGGTCTAAATAATGATGAAATCATATAAAGAATTTATAATAACTGCAGAACCATTTAACACAGAAGTGTTGTCTTCTATTTTATGGGAGCTCAATATCGATGGCATAAACGAAGAGGTTAACTGCTTGAAGGTGTTTTCACAGGATGAAAATGTAACTCAGCAAACTATTGAAGAAACATTACTGCTTTTAAAAGAAAATAAATTAATCAGAGAATTTTCGGTTCAGGAAAATTTTGTTGTTGAAAAAAACTGGAATGAAGAATGGGAAAAAAGCAGGGAAGTAATACATATTTCTGATAGAATTGTTATCAAGCCAACTTTCAAATCGTATGCAGCAAAAGAAAACGAAATTGTTTTAACGCTTGATCCCAAAATGTCTTTCGGAACCGGAGATCATCAAACAACACAAATTTGTCTGCAATTTCTGGAAAAATATTTGAAACCGGATATGACATTGCTTGATGCAGGTTCCGGTACAGCAATTCTTGGAATCGCCGCTGCTAAACTAGGTGCTAAAAAAGTTATTGCATTTGATATTGATGAATGGTGCTTTGATAACGGCCTGGAAAACGCTCAATTAAATTGTGTAGAAGATAAAGTTGAGATAAGAAAATGTGAGTTAAAAGATATTAACGAAAATAATTTTGATATGATTATTGCCAACATTCAGAAAAATATTTTGCTGGAACTTGCCGATGGATTTAAAGAGAGAATAATTAAAGATGGAATTTTGATTTTATCCGGTTTGTTGGAAATGGATAGATCAGCAATTGAAGAAAAATATTCGGCAGCGGGTTTTACAAAAGTTGATTATCAAAAACTTGATGAATGGATTGGGATAGTATTTAAATTAACTAATTGATTAAATGCAGTTTGATACTCAGCATTAAATAAAATCTAAAGTTATCAAACTGCATTTATTTTAATATTATCTGGAATTTATTCTAAGACTTCCCGATACTAAAAAATTTTCATCGCAATCAAATGCTTCAATAATATAATCACCGGATTTGTAAAAAGTAATCTGTTTCCAAAACCATGTCCAGTTATACTCTGTGTCCATTCCGATTGTGGTTTCATAATTTCCATTTCTGTAAACATCAAAATTTACATAATCACAATCAACTTCATAAGGTAAATGGACCAGTACATACAAATATCCGCCGCCAGATGGGATTGTGAAGGTATCACTTTCAGTGATGGGTTGTCCATCGTCATCAACTCCTTCACAAAAATAAATTGATTGAGCAAATGACTGATTTATCGTACTAAACAGTACAATGAAAACAATTGATAAAAAAAACACAGAGTATTTTTTCATATAAATTCCTTCGGATTAGTGTGCGTGAAACTAAAAAGAATTTAATAAAAAACAAATCAGAGTGATAAATTATTTTTGATAAATAATCTTGCCGTTAAAAACTGTCATTTCAACCTGTGCGTCTTTAATTTTTACCGGATCAATTGTTAGTATATCATCGCTCAGCACAATCAGATCAGCCAACTTTCCAACTTCAATGCTGCCTTTTATATTTTCTTCAAAAGAAGCATAGGACGAGTTGATAGTATAACATTTTATTGCATCTTCAATAGAAATTTTTTGTTCAGGCACCCAACCATTTGGATTTTTCTCATCCAAAGTTCTGCGCGTTACGGCTGCATATAATCCAAGTAAAGGATTTAAAGGAGCAACATACCAATCAGTGCCAAAACACATTTTTACTCCTGCATCTAAAAAAGATTTAAAAGGATAAGTGTATTTAATTCTTTCAGGACCAATCCTTTTCTCAGCCCATACTCCGTCATCAATACAGTGATAAGGTTGAACAGAAGGAATTACACCAATTTCCTTAAATCTTGGTATATCCTCAAATTTGACGTGTTGTGCATGTTCTAATCTAAATCTCCTATCCCAGTTAGGATTTTCTTTCTTAATCTTCTCAAATAAATCTAGCATATAAGAATTTGCTCTATCTCCAATTGCATGCACAGAAAGCTGCAATCCATTTTTATCTGCATCACTACACCATTTTTCCATACTGCCATCAGTAATTATATCCATTGGTAATCCGGTGGTCATCGTATCCTGATCATATCTTTCAAAAAACCAGGCAGTGCTCGATCCAAGCGAACCATCTGCAAATGCCTTTAACGAACCCATTCTAATTAAATCATCCCCATAACCAATCTTAATATTATTTTTTACTAGATGTTGATAATCAGCTATTGGCCAGCGTGTAAAAATTCTGCAAGTTAATTTGCCTTCTGCCTTTGCTTTTTCAAAAGCATCAAGAGCATCTTTGTATGTAATATCTTGAACACTCGTGATTCCAAGTTTTTTAGCTTCTTCGAGTGCAGCCAATAGAGCTTCATAGTTTTCTTCTGCAGTTGGTTCAGGAATATGCTTGGTAATCAAATACATTGCATTATCCTTCAGAACACCAGTTGGTTCTCCGGTTTTTGGATCTTTAACTATCAGTCCGCCATCGGGACTTTCAGTGTCTTTTGTTATTCCTGCAAGTTTAAGTGCAAACGAATTAGCAACTCCCATATGTCCATCAAGTCTATCAACAAAAACAGGCTGGTCTTTAATAACTTCATCTATCATTTCTTTAGTAGGCAGATCTTTTATTTCCCATTTTTCATGATCCCAGTATCCGCCGGTGATCCATTTGCCGGGATGTTTTTCTGCATAGTCCTTTAAAATTTGTTTGAATTCGGAAGTAGTATTTGCAAGTCGTAAATCTATGCCGAGCAGATAAAATCCACCCGTTATAAAATGCACATGATTATCAATGAATCCCGGAAGCATTAATTTCCCTTTTAAATCTATAACACTTGTTTGGTCATCAATAATCTTATTTGCATCCTTATTAGAACCAACAAAAATAATTTTGTTGTTTTCGATAATTACTGATTCTGCAAGTGGTTGGTTATCATTTACAGTGTAGATTTTACCATTGATAAAAGCGGTTTTCATTTGCTGTCCTTCAATGCTTGAAAATAAAAATAAAATGATGCTGAGTAATTTTATTAGTTTCATATTTACTCTCTTTTTAATATGAATATTAATTTCACAACTGAACAAAAATAATCTGATTAGTTTGTAAATGAAATAAATATCAAAAAATAATCTGGCTTTAATAAAACTATTAACTCAAGAAATTGGCATACATTCCAGAAAATTTTAATATTGCAGCATAAAAAATTAAGGTTAAAATGAATTTAGACGTACTCGTTTTTGCCGCTCACCCTGATGATGCAGAATTGGCAATGGGCGGAACAATCGCAAAACTTACTAAAAATGATTTTAAGGTTGGAATAATTGATCTTACTCGTGGTGAGCTTGGAACCCGCGGCACTGCGGAAACAAGACAGAAAGAAGCCTTCAATGCGGCAATTGCTCTGAAAATAGCCTTAAGGGAAAATCTTGGAATGCCTGATGGTAATATTCAGAACTCCAGAGAAAATTTGATGAAAGTTATTATGGCAATAAGAAAGTTTAGACCAAAAATCATCTTTGCGCCATATAAAAATGACCGCCATCCTGATCATATTGATGCAAGTAATCTTATAAAAAGAGCAATGTTTTCTTCGGGACTTGCCAAGATCAAAACTTTTGATAAAGAAGTTCCACAAAATCATTTCAGACCTGAAAAGCTTTTCTACTATATGCAAACCTACACTTTTGATCCATCTTTTATTATTGATATATCTGAAACGTTTGATCAGAAAATGAAAGCCGTACAATGTTATTCAACACAGTTTCATAATCCAAAAAGTCTGGAGCCGGAAACATTTATTAGCAGTCCAGAATTTATTAATTACATTAAATCAAGAGCAGAGTATTACGGATTTGCAATTGGTAGAACTTATGGTGAACCGTTTTTCTGCGAAGAAAAAATTGAATTTGATATAAAAGGCTTCCTTTCAAAAAATTAATTACCTAAATACATTTTTTGAATTGAATTTTGTTCCTATCTTAAAATTAAATTTGTTAAAAAATAAATAAGAGAATAGTTATGATTAAAAAAGTCAAATTAATGGAAGAACTTGCTTCAATTGGAATTAAAAACACACGTGAAGTTTTTTATAATTATGGAACGCCCGCTCTTTATGAACAAGTAATTAGAAGAAGAGAAGGGCTTTTAGCTCATCTGGGACCTTTAGTTGTAAGAACTGGTTATCACACAGGAAGAAGTCCAAACGATAAATTCATTGTTCGTGAGCCGGAGACAGAAAAAAATATCTGGTGGGGTAAAGTGAATAAAGATATTTCAGTAGAAAATGCTGAAAGAATTTATTTTAAAATGATGGCATATATTCAGGGAAAAGATTTGTATATAGAAGATTGTTATGCAAGTGCAGATCCAAAACATAAAGTGGGAATTCGTGTTATATCTGAAAATGCATGGCACACACTTTTTGCAAGAAATATGTTCAGGAGATATACGACTCCGGAAGAACTGTCTAACCATAAAACAGATTTTACAATCATTCATATGCCCAATTTTCATGCAGATAAAGAAGTTGATAACACAAATTCAGAAGTTTTTATTCTTTTGAATTTTGCTAAACGAATTGTACTTATTGGCGGAACAAGTTATGCCGGCGAAATTAAAAAATCAGTATTTACAATAATGAATTATCTTATGCCAATGCGTGGAGTTATGTCTATGCACTGTTCAGCTAATATGGGTAAAGATAATGACGTTGCACTATTTTTTGGTTTGAGTGGAACGGGCAAAACAACTCTTTCGGCAGATCCGAACAGAAAGTTAATTGGCGATGATGAACATGGCTGGAGTGATGATGGCGTTTTTAATTATGAAGGAGGATGTTATGCAAAAGTTATCAGATTATCTGAAGAAGCTGAACCGGAGATTTATGAGTGCACCCGCAAGTTTGGAACAATTCTGGAAAATGTTCAGATAGATTCTCAATCCCGCAGACTGGATCTTGACGATGATACATTTACAGAAAATACACGTGCAGCCTATCCACTAACTCATCTTTCAAACATCGTTGAGGAAGGAAAAGCAGGTCATCCTAAAAATATTATCATGCTTACAGCAGATGCTTTTGGTGTGTTACCTCCAATTGCTAAATTGACTACGGAACAGGCAATGTATCATTTCATTTCTGGTTACACTGCAAAGGTTGCAGGAACAGAAAAAGGAGTAACAGAACCCAAAGCTACATTCAGTACCTGCTTCGGTGCGCCATTTATGGTTTTACACCCGAGTGTTTATGCTAAGCTCCTCGGTGAAAAAATTATTAAGCATAATGTTAAATGTTGGTTAGTAAATACTGGCTGGACTGGTGGTCCTTACGGAGTTGGAAGCAGGATGAAGATAAAACATACTCGTGCAATGTTAACAGCTGCACTTGAAGGTAAACTGGATAATGTAGAATATGTAAAAGATCCGTACTTTAATTTAATGGTTCCGCAAAGCTGTCCGGATGTTCCAACAGAAGTTCTTAATCCAAAAAATACCTGGGCAGATAAAAATGCATATGATACTCAGGCAAAAAAACTGGCAAATATGTTTATTGAAAACTTTAAAGAGTATGCAGAAGGTACTTCAGAGGAAATAAGAAAAGCCGGTCCAAATAAATTCTGATAATTTTATTCGAATAAATTCTTTTAGAAAAAAGTTTGATACTATTAAACTTTTAATGTTGATAGCAAACCCAATTCCTTAGAGGAATTGGGTTTTTCATTAGGTGATTATAAACTATTTACTAATTCCATATTCCAGAAAATGGTTTCTTACATCCTTACAAATACTAAAACTTAAGAGCAGAACCATTTCCAATGATTTCGCTTATTATAAAAAAATAGCACCCCGATTTTATTGATTCTAATCGAAACTACTTTTAATTTCCTCACACAATTTAAACTCAATACCAATCAAGGAGCATATTTATGTCAGAGAAAAAACTTTCAGGTGAAGTTTACTATCCAACCAAAGAAATAATGGATTACGCTCATGCAAAATGTGAAAGTCTTTACAAATCTGCCGAAGAGGATCCAATTGCCTTTTGGGAAAATGAAGCAAAAAATTTACACTGGTTTAGCAAATGGGATAAGGTGCTTGATGATTCCAATAAACCATTTTATAAATGGTTTACAAATGGAAAAACTAACATCGCATATAATTGTCTTGATGTACACTGCTCGACTCCAAGAAGAAATAAATTAGCTCTGATTTGGGAAGGTGAGGATGGAGAATTTCGATCTTACTCTTACTTTAAACTTCATAGAGAAACATGCCGGTTTGCAAACGTTCTAAAAAGTCTTGGAGTAAAAAAAGGTGATCGTGTTACTTTGTATATGGGAAGAATCCCTGAGCTGATGATTGGTATGCTTGCTTGTGCAAGAATCGGTGCAATTCACTCCGTAGTTTATGGTGGTTTTTCGGTTGAAGCACTTCACGAAAGATTAGAAGACAGCCAATCAAAAGTTTTAATTGTTGCCGATGGTGCATTTCAGCGAGGTAAAATTGTTGAGTTAAAGAAAATTGCCGATGAAGCCCTTCAACGAGCGGCAACGGTAGAAAGTGTTCTTGTCGTAAAACGAACAGGTCATCAGATAAATATGGAATTCGGAAGAGATATGTGGTATCACGAACTTATTAATCTTCCAATCGCAAACAGCAGTGATTGCCTTGAAATTGTTGATGCTGAAGATCCATTGTTTATGCTTTACACTTCCGGTACAACCGGAAAGCCGAAAGCAATTTTGCATACCCATGGCGGCTATATGGTTGGAACATACACAACCTTGAAATATGTTTTTGATATTCACGAAGAAGACAGATACTGGTGTGCTGCCGATCCGGGATGGATTACCGGACACAGCTATATTGTTTATGGTCCATTATTAAATGGAGCCACATCTTTTATGTATGAAGGCGCCCCAACTTATCCTTATCCTCATCGCTGGTGGCAAATGATCGAAAAGTATGGAATTAATATTTTATACACCGCTCCAACTGCAATCAGAGGTTTGATGAGATTTGGTGATGCCTGGCCAAATCGCTACAATTTATCATCATTAAGATTACTTGGAAGTGTGGGAGAACCAATCAATCCCGAAGCCTGGAGATGGTACTATAAAGTAATTGGAAAAGAAAAATGTCCTATAATGGATACCTGGTGGCAAACTGAAACGGGAATGTTTATGATTACACCAGTGCCTTGCACTCCGCTCAAACCTGGATCGGGGACAAAACCTTTCCCCGGATTGAAAATGGATATTGTTGATGAGGAAGGGAAATCAGTTAAAGCAAATGAAGAAGGGTATCTTGTATTAAAAACTCCTTGGCCCTCGATGTTGAGAACAATCTGGAATGATCCTGATAGATATGTAAATCAATACTGGAGCAGATTTCCTGGCGTGTATATGACTGGAGATTCCGCAAGGCGAGATGAAGATGGGTATTATTGGATAATAGGCAGAGTTGATGACGTAATTAAAGTTTCCGGATATAGATTGGGCACTGCAGAAATAGAAAGTGCATTAGTCAGTCATCCCGCTGTTGCTGAAGCAGCCGCTATTGGTTTACCCCACGAGGTTAAAGGTAATGCGATTCATTGTTATGTTTTACTCAGAACAGGCTACGAAAAATCTGATAAGCTTGTTGAAGAATTAAGAGCACACGTTGGGCACGAAGTGGGTCCGATTGCAAAACCTGAAAGTATAGAGGTCGTTGATTCCTTACCCAAAACCCGCAGTGGTAAGATTATGAGACGAGTTTTAAAAGCCAGAGCACTTGGGCAAGATCCCGGAAATTTGAGCACGCTGGAGGAATAACAACTTGCAATCAGCAAGATTTTGTAATATGAATTTCAAATATTATTTCTGATTTTTGTAACACAATAAATCTATTTGAAATTCGAAATGATGACAGGATTAATTTTCGACATAAAACGCTTTGCTTTGCACGATGGTCCGGGAATTCGAACAACTGTTTTTCTTAAAGGATGTCCGTTAAGATGCTGGTGGTGTCAGAATCCTGAAAGCATAAGAGAATTTTCTGAAACGTTGCAAATAAAATCCATCACTTCATCTTATAATAAATTTTGTGATGAGGATGTTACTTTCGGTTCAGAATATTCTGCCGCTGAATTATTAGTTGAGCTATTGAAAGATAGAATATTCTATGAGGAGTCAAATGGGGGAGTTACGTTTTCCGGAGGTGAACCTTTAATCCAGCATAAATTTTTAAGAGAGATTTTATCAGAGTGCAAAAATGTAGGCTTGAATACCGCTGTTGATACATCCGGATATGCATCATTTAACATAATCGAATCAATCTATGATGATACTGATTTATTTCTCTATGATATCAAAATCATCGATGACGAATTGCACAGAAAATTTACTGATGTATCAAATGAATTAATTCTTAATAACTTGAAAAGAATTACAAGTCTTGGTAATAAAGTTCATATCCGCATTCCACTAATCCCCGGAATAACAGATACAGAAAAGAATCTTTCGGACATTATAAACTTCATCAAGACGCTTAAGAATATCGGTCAGATAGATTTGTTACCTTATAACAAGATTGCAGAATCAAAGTACAAAAGATTTAACAAACCATCGTTACTTGGTAATTTACAAACACAAACCAAAGAAAAATTAATAGAAATAAAATCATTATTTAACTCAGTTGATGCAGAAGTTTCATTAAGAGGATAAAATGAATGAAAGAATAAAAAAATTGCGGGAAGAAACATTGTCAGTTAAACCATCCATCTCACTGGAAAGAGCAAAGCTGTTAACAGATTTTTACAGGAGTGGAATAGTTGATAGAAACTCTATTCCTGTCTCAAGAGCATTGGCATTAAAATACATTTTGGAAAACAAAAAACTTTGTGTAAACGATGGTGAATTAATTGTTGGCGAACGGGGACCTGCACCCGCTGCGACTCCAACTTATCCGGAAATCTGTACACATACAATAAAAGATTTTGAGATTTTAAATTCACGTGAGAAAATCAATTTTTCTGTCGATAAAGAAACACGGCTCATTCAGGAAAAAGAAATAATCCCTTTTTGGAAGGGAAGGTCACTTCGGGATAGGATATTTGAGGAGTTAGATCAGGATTGGAAGAATGCTTATGAAGCTGGTATCTTTACAGAATTTATGGAACAACGTGCACCCGGTCATACCGTTCTCGATAATAAGATTTATAAAAAAGGATTTAAAGATTTTCGTAAAGACATTCAAAAGAGTATTGAAGCATTGGATTTCTTTAATGATCCTTACGCATTCGAAAAGCGTGAGGAGCTGAAAGCGATGGATATAGCTGCACAGGCTCTGATAAATTTTGCCAAACGATATTCAAAATTGTTAACTGAACTTGCTGAAAATGAAAAAGATCTGCAAAGGAAAAATGAGCTTGAAACGCTTTCGGGAATTTGTGATAGAGTGCCGGAGAATGCACCAAAATCATTTTGGGAAGCTTTACAATATTACTGGTTTGTCCATTTAGGAGTTATTACTGAATTAAATACTTGGGATTCATTCAATCCGGGAAGATTGGATCAGCACTTATATCCATTTTATAAAAGAGATATTGAAAGTGGATTATTATCAAAAGAGCAGGCAAAAGAGCTTTTGCAATCCTTCTGGATAAAATTTCATAATCAACCGGCACCACCTAAAGTGGGAGTTACAGCACAGGAAAGTAACACTTATACAGATTTTTGTTTAATAAATCTTGGAGGATTAACGGAGGATGGGGAAGATGGCGTTAATGAATTAACTTACCTGTTACTTGATGTAATTGAAGAAATGAGATTACTTCAACCAAGTTCAATGATTCAGGTAAGTAAGAAAAATCCTGATCAATTTATACGACGGGCTTTAAAGATAATACGAACAGGATTCGGACAACCATCTGTATTCAACACTGACGCAATTATACAGGAAATGTTGAGGCAGGGGAAATCATTACAGGATGCCAGAAATGGCGGAGCAAGCGGATGCGTGGAAACAGGAGCTTTTGGCAAAGAAAGTTACATCCTTACAGGATATTTTAATATTCCCAAAATTCTGGAAATTACATTAAATAATGGAATTGAACCAAGAACGGGTAAACAGATTGGTTTAATCTTAGAAAATCCTGATAACTTTTATAATTTTAATGACTTAATGGTTTCTTTTAAAAAACAATTAAATCATTTTATTGATATTAAAATCAAAGGCAATTTGATAATTGAAAAATTATGGGCAAGATATCTTCTGGCACCGTTTCTTTCAATTCTTGTAGATGATTGTATTTCAAAAGGAGTTGACTATAACTGTGGCGGAGCACGATATAATACTTCCTATATTCAAGGTGTTGGAATGGGAACTATTACTGATTCGTTAACCTCAATCAAGTATAATGTTTTCGATAAAAAGAAATTTACATTGAATCATCTTAAAAAAGTATTGATGAATAATTATCAGGGATTTGACGATATAAGAAAAATTGTTTGGGATGAAACCCCGAAATATGGAAATGATGATGAATATGCTGATGAAATTTTGAAGGAAGTTTTTGAACTTTATTTTTCTGCGATAGATGGAAGACCAAATACAAAGGGAGGATGTTTTAGGATCAATCTTTTACCCACAACCTGTCATGTCTATTTTGGAAGTGTTCTCGGAGCAACTCCGGACGGAAGATTGGCAAATAAGCCGGTTTCGGAAGGAATATCTCCCGTGCAAGGTGCCGATAGAAAAGGTCCTACTGCTGTACTCAAATCTGCTTCTAAAATAGATCATCTAAGAACGGGTGGTACTCTTTTAAATCAAAAATTTACTCCTCAAATTTTAAATGATGATACTGGATTAGAAAGTGTGTTGCACTTAATTCGTTCGTACTTCAAAATGGATGGACATCACGTCCAGTTTAATGTTGTTGATGCTGATACTCTGAGAAAGGCGCAGAAAGAACCTGAGAACTATCGCGATTTGATAGTTCGTGTTGCCGGTTACAGTGATTATTTTGTAAATCTTGGTTTGGATTTGCAGGAAGAAATTATAAATCGAACAGAACATTGTGCTTTTTAATTTATTATTTAATTTCAGGATAATTCAATGAATCTAAAAACCAGGCTATTCTTAACAGTTATTTTCATTTCCACCTCAATAATTTTTTCGCAGGAACAAAAACCGAATTCAGAGCTTTATCAATGGTTAGCTTCAATTCCCGGTATTGAGATTAAAGAAGCAAAACCTTTAAATGGATTTACTGAGACTTATGAAATATTATTTAATCAACCTGTAGATTATAATAATCCCGATGGACCTCAATTCCAGGAACAGCTTTTTCTTTCACATATTGATAAATCAAAACCGGTTGTAATAGAACTGGATGGATATGCTGTGAATAACAGACCCACAGAACTTAGCAGGATATTGAATTGCAATCAGATAATGGTTGAACACAGATACTTTGGTGAATCTGTCCCTGATCCATTAAACTGGAAGTATCTTACCATTGAACAGGCAGCTAATGATCATCACAGAATTATAGAATTATTTAAACAGTATTATACAGGCAAATGGATAAGCACAGGCATTAGTAAAGGTGGCTCCTGCGTAATTTTCCATCGTTACTTTTTTCCGGATGATGTTGATGTTTCTGTACCATATGTTGGCCCATTAAATTATTCGATTGATGATCAAAGAGTATATGAGTGGATTAAATCAGTTTCTACACCTGAATGCAGGGAAAAAGTTTTTAACTTTCAGAAATTATGTTTTGAAAAAAGAGATGAGCTTTATCCGATGTTCTTAAAAAATGCGTCGGATAAAAAATTAACTTATGATATCGTTGGTTATGAGAAAGCCTATGAATATTCAGTTCTGGAATACTCTTTTGCCTACTGGCAATGGAGCGACGGTGATTGTTCAAAAATCCCGGATGACCAATCTTCAATTGAAGAAATATGGGATGAGTTGGATGCACATGGTGGTGTAACATATTTTGATGATGCAAGCATTACAAATATAAATCCATTCTTTTATCAATGTTATACTGAGTTCGGTTATTATGCGTACGATATTACTGCATTTAAAAAATATATAAAATATGCCGATGGTCAAACTCCGTTTTTTATCCCGCCGGGATCTAATCCAAAATATGATCCAAGATTACTTAAGAAAATTAATGATTGGGCTTCTAATAAAGGTGAGAATTTTATTTACATTTATGGCGGTAATGATCCCTGGACATCTACAGGCGTTTGCTTAACTGGTAAAACAAACTCAATTAAAATGGTTTTGCCAAACGGGTCCCATGCTTCAAGAATCAGAGGATTCTCAAATGCGGATAAAGAACTTATTTACTCCCGTTTGGAAGAATGGCTGGATATTCGGATCGAAAGATAGATTTTTAATGAATATTTAATACTATAAAGGGAATTCTTAAATTCCCTTTTTTTTATATTTCACTTAACCTTTATAAAAGCCGCTCATCACTGAACTTTTTGGCTCATATATCGGTTTTAATATTTTACTCAATTAAAAAGTGAACTAGTCTGATGGACAATAAAAAAGCTGACTTAACCTCTTTGAGGATAGATAGATCCAATAAGGAAGAAATAAATTCCGGCAAAAAGAATATTTTTATTACTGCCGCCATAATTTTAATCCTTATTATTGGATATTTTATTTTAACTTCATTTCTTAAAAGTTCGGTTGAAGTTAGATTAACAAATGCTGTACTCCAAAAACCCGGACAAACTACTGCCTCATTAAATGCAAGTGGATATGTAGTAGCCCAGAGAAAAGCTGCAATTGCTTCAAAGGGAACAGGCAGACTTGTTTTTCTTGGTGTTGTTGAAGGAGACCAGGTGAAAAAGAATCAAGTGATTGCACGATTAGAAGATAACGACATAAAGGCACAGCTCGAGCAAGCCAGAGCAAATCTTAAATTACAGGAAGCTGATTTAATCAACGCATTAAACAATTTTAACAGAACAAAAGATCTTTTTAACAAGGGTTTCTCATCACAGCAGGAACTAGATCAGGCTGAAGCAAACTACAGCAGAATTTTAGCTTCGATAGAAGTTGCAAAGGCTGGTGTACAGGCTGCAGAGGTTGCTCTTGAAAATACCTTAATCAGAGCACCTTTTGATGGAACTGTTCTGACAAAAAATGCAGAAGTTGGTGAAATCGTAGCTCCGTTTGGTGGAAGCACAACATCAAAAACTGCCGTTGTTACAATCGCAGATATGAATTCGCTTTTAGTTGAAGCTGATGTATCCGAATCAAACATCGAAAAAATTATTGAAGGGCAGGATTGTGAAATTATACTTGATGCATATCCGGAAAAAAGTTATCAGGGCTATGTTTTCAAGATAGTTCCAACTGCTGATCGTTCCAAAGCTACGGTGCTAGTAAAAGTTGGATTCAAAAATTATGATTCCAGGGTCCTTCCTGAAATGAGTGCAAAAGTATCTTTCTTTACAGAAAAAATTGATGAATCTGTAATGTCTCAGGAACCTGTCTTAGTAATTCCAAGTACAGCTATCCGTAATGAAGGAAGCAAATCATTCGTATTCAAAGTTGTTAATGATAAAGCAAAAATGGTTGAAGTCGAATTGGGTAAGAAGTCTGGAAGCTATACGGAAGTAAAAAATGGATTAACGACTAATGAAAGAATAATCGATTCATTAACGGATAAAATTGTAGATGGATCGGAAGTTAAAGTTGCTGATTAGTTCTGTATCGTAATTAAAAAGTTTAATAGATAACCGGAGAATAAATGTCAAATATCATAAGTGTGCGAAATGTTTCTAAATCCTATTGGCGGGATAGTCTTGAAATACCTGTTTTGAATAATATCACGCTTGATGTTAAAGATGGGGAGTTCTTGTCTTTAATGGGACCTTCAGGGTCAGGTAAAACTACTTTACTTAATCTTATAGCCGGGATTGATAAACCATCCGGTGGAAGCATTGATGTAGCAAGTGTTGATATTACAAAACTTGGAGAGTCTGCTCTTGCTAAGTGGCGAGCGAATAACGTTGGATTTATTTTCCAGTTTTATAATCTGATTCCTGTACTAACCGCATTTGAAAATGTTGAATTGCCATTGCTGCTAACAAAGCTCTCCAAATCACAAAGAAAAAAACAAATAGAAACTGCTCTTGCTTTAGTAGGACTTGGTGATAGAATGTACCATTATCCAAAACAGCTTTCCGGCGGGCAGGAACAAAGAGTAGCGATTGCACGGGCTATTGTTACAGATCCGGTAATACTTGTTGCTGATGAACCTACAGGCGATCTTGACAGACACTCAGCAGAAGAAATACTTACTTTAATGGAAAGATTAAATAAGGAATTTCAGAAAACAATTATAATGGTTACACACGATCCGCATGCCGCAGAACGGGCAACACATTCAATGCATCTTGATAAAGGCGATCTGGTGAGGTAATAATGAAATTACTAAAATTAATTTTCAAGAATGCATTACGCCATAAACTAAGAAGCACTTTGACTGTTCTTGGTATTGCGATAGCAGTAATTGCGTTTGTGCTTTTAAGAACAGTTGTTACTGCCTGGTATGCCGGAGTTGAAGCTTCGGCAGCAGATAGATTAATTGTCAGACAGGCTGTATCATTTATTTTTCCCTTGCCCTATGCTTACAAGGATAAAATTAAATCTATTCAGGGAATAGAAACCGTATCTTTTGCTAACTGGTTTCAGGGAGTATATATAGATAAAAATCAATTCTTTGCAAGATTGGCTGTTGATGCAGAAACGATTTTTGATGTATATCCGGAATTTCTTCTTACACAAGAGGAGCTCGCTTCTTTCAAAGCCGAAAGGAATAGCTGCATCGTAGGTGAAGATATTGCCAAGCAGTATAATCTTAAGCGCGGGGATGTAATGACTATTAATGGTGATATCTATCCCGGCAGGTGGGATTTTGTTATAAGAGGAATTTATATACCGCGGGATAAAACAACTGATGCAACTCAGATGTTGTTTCATTGGCAATATCTGGATGAAAGAATGAGACAAGATGCTCCAATTCGTGCTGGTGATGTTGGCTGGTACATAATTAAAATTAAAGACCCGAATCAAGCAGCTTCAATCTCTGAACAGGTTGATGCGTTGTTTAAGAACTCACGTGCAGAAACTAAAACAGAAACTGAACGTGCATTCCAGCAGGGATTTGTGCAATCAACCAGTGCAATCATAACATCAATGAATGTTTTATCATTTGTTATAATTGGGATAATTATGCTCGTGCTTGGTAATACAATGATAATGTCTGCCCGCGAAAGAACCCGAGAGTATGCTGTATTCAAAACACTGGGATTTTCGCAAGGGCATTTAATAGGATTAATTATGGGCGAATCATTTTTGATTTCAGTATTAGGTTCAGCAGTTGGGTTGTTCCTTACGTTTCCAATCGTGGAGAGTTTTCAGAATTTTATACCAAAAGGATTCTTTCCGATATTTGAAATTGAACCAATTACGGTAACGTTTGCTATACTATCAGCTTTAATGATTGGGATTGCTGCATCATTATTCCCGATTCAAAGAGCATTAAAAACTTCAATTGTAGAAGGATTCAGGTTTGTAGGATAATTTATGAAAATACCATTTAAATATACCTTAAAGAATTTTAGCTCAAGAAAACTTACAACTGCAATTACATTAACAGGTATCTCGCTTGTAGTATTTGTATTTGCTGCAGTACTAATGATGGCATACGGCATCCAAAAAACACTCGTGGCAACAGGTTCGCAGGATAATGTTATGGTAATTAGAAAAGCTGCTAACGGAGAAATTTCAAGTCTTGTAGAAGGCGATGCGCAAAATGTGATCAGAACTTTGCCTCACATAAAAACAACTTCTGATGGTAAACAGATTATTTCAAATGAACCGGTTGTAATTATTAATCTTGCAAGAAAGAATGGCGGAGTAAGTAATGTTACAGTTCGTGGTGTTTCTCAGCAAGCTCAGTTATTAAGACCGCAGATTAAGATTGTTGAAGGCAGAATGTTTACTTTTGGTCTTAAAGAATTGGTAGCAGGCAGATCAATTAATGAAAGATTTGTCGGTGCAAATATTGGCGATGTTGTAAACTTTGCCGGAGACAAATGGACAGTTGTTGGAATTTATGATGCAGAGGGAAGTGGTTTTGACTCAGAAATGTGGGGCGATGCCACTCAGCTTTTAAATTCATTTAATCGTGGTAATACAGTTTCTTCTGTTACTCTTAAGCTCGATAATGTAAATAATTTTGAGAGTTTCAAAAGAGCATTTGAAGTTGATAGAAGATTGCAGCAATATGAGGCAAAGATTGAACAAAAGTTTTTTGAAGAGCAATCTGAATTGATGGCAACATTCATCAGAATACTCGGAATTTTTATTACAATAATTTTCAGCTTTGGTGCGATCATCGGTGCGATGATTACTATGTATTCGGCGGTTGCAAACAGAACTGTTGAGATTGGAACTTTACGCGCACTTGGATTTAAACGCAGAAGTATCCTCTCAGCTTTTATGGCAGAGTCGATGATGATCTCTCTTATTGGCTGGGTAATTGGAATATTGCTTGCCTCGATGCTCTCTTTCTTTAAGATATCAACACTTAACTTCGGCTCTTTTTCTGAACTTGAATTTTCATTTGCTATTTCACCTTCAATTGTAATATCATCGCTGATTTTTTCTGTTATAATGGGAATATTAGGCGGATTTTTACCCTCTGTCCGTGCGGCAAGATTAGATATTGTTAAGGCGTTAAGAGCAGGATAGTTTTACACTAGTCATTCCCGCGCAGGTGGGAATCTCATTTCAATTTTAAGTCTGACTATTTTTTAATCAGAATTTCCAACTGTCTTTTCAATTTTTCTTTAGCAGGTTGCGCTTGTTTGAAGATTGAATCTGCTTTTATAAAATCAAAAACTCTTACATCATAAATTTCCGGTTTGATGTAAATATCCGGTTTAATGTACTTCAATCTCTCTTTAATTATAGAGTTTTGCATTGTCTGATAAGTTGTAAAAACAGAATCAAATGTTGCAGGGAATTCATCATCTGCTTTGGATTTTAAAGCTGTAACATCTATAGCAATTGTAATATCGCATTTTTTCATAATCAAATCGTAAGGGAGTGGATTAACAGCACCGCCATCAATCAGAATTTTATCTTTTATTTTCACCGGAGTAAAAAGTCCAGGTAATGAATAACTCGCTTTAATTGGATTTAGCAGTTCACCTGATTTAAAAATAACTTCTTCTTTTTTCCAGTAATCGGTAGCTACAATTTTAAGAGGAATCTTCAAATCCTCAAATCTTGAAACCTTAAGATTGGTCTCCAGAAATTTTTGAAACTTTTCACCTTTTATAAAACCAGACTTAATAAATTGAGGATCAAACATCGTAAATAATTTTATGATGTCAGATTTAAGAAGGAAATCAAAAACAGAATCACTTTTGGGATGAACTAAATGCTCGAGAATTTCTCGCATTTCCTTTGAGTTAAATCCTGCAGCATAAAAAGCTCCTGCAACAGCACCAATACTTGAACCGGAAATAATTGAGGGCTTTAATCCAAGTTCTTCTAAAGCTTCAATCATTAAAAGGTGTGCAATACCACGTGCACCGCCTGCACCAAATGCAATTCCAATTCTCATTTGGAGTCCACCCTTGTTTCAATCATTCCTTATCCTGATCAGTGCAAATCCGTTTAATCTGTGTCATCCGTGTGCCATTGCCTTTATTTTTCAACCTGAAACACTGAATCCAGCACAGTTCCATCAACCCACTTAACGATTGCAACAACTTTATCTTTATTTACTTTTGGTTTAGCAGGAGTGCCGCCGCAAATCTCATCAACTTCTTTTTTGATTTGTTTGATATCTTTAATCGGAAGTCCGGACCCCTTAACTGCTTTAATTAAATCTTTACGTTTTGGATTTATAGCAATTCCTCTTTCAGTAATGATAACATCAATCAATTCTCCAGGTCCGCACAAAGTTGTCACTTCATCAACAATAACAGGAATCCGATCTCTGAAAGAGGGAATAGCAAGTATTGTGCATTTTGAGTAAAGACAATTCTGCCAACCGCCGATTCCGTGAAGCAAATAACCATCCGAATGGGTAACAACATTCGCATTAAACTTAACATCAACTTCTGTTGCACCTAAAACAGCTGTATCAACTATTGATGCAAAATTTCCTTTGCCGTGAAAGTTGTAACTTGTAAATGGAGAAGTGTTTACGTGATTTGCATTCTCGCGCATACTTCTGACACCTTCAAGATCAAAAGTCTGTCCATCAAGAATGTAATCGGTTAATCCTTCTTCAAGCATTTCTACTAAATACTTTGTGCTGCCGCCGCGCATAAATCTTGCTTTAACTCCCTTTGCTTTCATCTTTTCTTTTAGGAAAAGTACAAACGCAAGATTAGTCCCACCAGCACCGGCCTGGAGTGAAAATCCATCTTTCATAATTCCTGCAGCTTCAATAAAATCAGCAACGTATTCAGCAATCAATAATCTGTCAGGAGATTTTGTTACTTCAGTCGTGCCAGATACAATTTTTTTGGGATCGCCGAGTGATTCAACTTCAACAACATAATCAACATTGTTACCCTGTATTTGCCAGGGCACACATGGAAACGGAACAAGATTATCAGTTACGATTATAACTTTATCGGCATACTCAGAATCACCAAGTGCAAAACCAATTAATCCGCATGCAGACTTTCCGCGATCACCGGTTGCATTACCGAATGGATCAGCAGTTGGTGCTGCAATTACTGCGATATCTACATGCACTTCACCATCTTGCAAAGCCTGATATCTGCCTCCGTGAGAACGAAGGACTCCAACACCTTTCATTTTTCCTTCAGTGGTAAATTTACCAAGCGGACCGTTCATACTTCCTTCGATGTGATGAATCGTTCCATCTTCCAAATATTTTATTAAGTGTGAATGAACAGGAAAACTTGCAGAAGGGAACCAGCGAATATTTTTTATTCCCATTTCTTTAATTGTATCAAAAAGTAAATTTGTAACAGCATCACCATTACGTAAATGATGATGAGTTGAAATTGTCATTCCATCTTTCAAGCCAGCTTTCTTAAGCGCTGTCTTCAAATCTTTAACAACTTTTTTTCCATCAGATGGATAATCGATGCAAGTCCTGATTGGCGGCTTTGCCTTGAAGCCTGTTGGTTTGTATTTGTTAACACCCTTAAACGGAATTTGTAATTGTCCGTTTACTTCTGTTGGGACAAATCTTCCTGCTGCGTTTTTTATAAGTTTCATTTTAAATCCTCTGAATTTAATGGCACACAGATGACACAGATTATACTGATCAGCGCAGATCTGTTTCATCAGCGTTATCTGCGTGCTATTTTGCTTTCCAATTTTTATCTAATAGATTATTTAAGATCGCAATATCTATTGTTCTAAGCGAACGTTTCACAACAGGCGGATCAATCATTTTACTGCCAAGAGAAACGACACCCAACCCTTTTTTCTCTGCTTCTTCAAATGCCAGAACAATCTTTTTAGCTTTTTCAATTTCTTCTGCTGTTGGAGCAAATGCTTCGTGAACAACCGGAATTTGTCGTGGATGAATACAGCCTTTACCTTCAAAGCCAAGTGACTTCGCTTCGATTACACTTTGTCTCAAAGCTTCCATATCCGAGACATCAGAAAATACAGTATCAATTGCCTGAATACCCGCAGCTTTTGCTGCATTAACTAACATCTGTCGTGCGAAAATACTTTCACGACCTTCATTGGTTCTTTGAGTTCCGATATCTGCGGTATAATCTTCAAGTCCAATTGCAAGTGCACAATTATTTTTCGATGCAGATGCAATCTCATAAGCTTTGATAACACCTAATGCACTTTCAATTATCGGCATAAAGTAGATATGATTTTCAACTTTATGTTGCTTTTTTAATTTCTCCACTTCTTTTTCAAGCTGATGGATCTGTTCCGCTGCTTCACACTTCGGAACAAGAATTACATTAACATTATGAGGGATAATATATTTTAAATCATCTAAACCTTTTGGCAATTGATTAATACGAACCATTCTTTCGGCACCATAAAAATCAACTGAACGTAATGCATTTCTTACGAGAAGTTGTGCCGCATCTTTTTCTGATGGTGCAACACTATCTTCTAAATCTAAAATTATTCCATCAGGTGAATGAAGTCCTGCGTTAATGAAAAACTTTGGTTCGTTACCAGGCAAGTATAATCTGCTTCTTCTCAACTGATCTTTTTTTGTCGAATACAAATTCTTTTCGTTGAAAGGTAGTAAATATTCCTTTTTATTTTCAGGGATTAATCTTTTTACGGCAAGTTCAAAACGTGCTGCAAGTACAAATGGAAGTGCACCGCTATCTTCACAAAGTATTTTTGCATCCTTGATTGCAAAGTATTTACTCATATTCGTAATCAATTGTCGGATTGATTCTCCGTACATTGTATCAACTTTGCTTTTCAGATCTATTTTAATTCCACCTGAATTTTTTAATTCAATTTCAAAATAGCAATCGGAGCGAACAGACTCGCCTCGTTTTCCTGCGGAGCTTGTCGTAATCTTAGTTTTCATTTTAGTATTCAAAATTATATAGTAAAAATATTTTCTGTTAAAAAGTCATTACTAGTCATTTGCTTCGTGTCAATGATAGTCATTTGTAGTCATAAATAGTCATTCGTTGTTTGGAGTTTTTCCAATGGTTTTGATATAATTATTTAATTTTACTCCAATAGTATCTAAATCACTTATCATTTCAAGATAAGTTTTTTCATCTATCAATTTTCGATTATTTGCTTTTCTAATCCAAGTTTTTGTTTCAAATAATGATCCTCTTGAATAATAACAAAACTGTTTATTCTCTTTATAATAATATCTTCCAAATCCTTCACTTAAATTTGCAGCAACTGAGTCAGCTGCTTTCATTAGTTGCTTTCCAACGACATCTTTAGCAAAATAATCCCATTCAGTTACAAGATTCCAAATTCTCTCAGCAATATCTATTGATAGATTGTAAACTTGCAATTCTTCAAGCTTCATTTTACCTCCATTTAATTTTCATTAAATGACAAATGATGACTTATTGACTATGAATGACTTCTTTATACAATCATTTTTTTCATAAACTCTCTTGCAGTCATAAGTTCTGCGTTGAAGATTGCTTCTTTAATTTCTTTTCTTCTGCCTGCTACAAATAACTGTGAAGATAATCCTTCAAATTTATTATCAAGATCTTCCATTGTCATTGGTTCACGTGGATCACCTTTGGGGTACTCAAGATATTCAGAAAATTCTCTTCCGTCTTTTGTCCTAACTACAACTTTGCTTGGCTGTTTTGCAGGGAACATTTTTTCAAATTCCTGTGATGGTTCTCCTTTTATTTTATCAATCACTTCCCAGATTCTTGGATCTTTTAGTTTTTCATCTGAGAAAGATTGAGTTGTTATTTTATGATCTACCAACGCAGCAGCAATACAATAGGGAAGTGAGTGATCAGCGGTTTCTCGTGATTCAGGTCGATACTTGTGTGGATCAAAAAGTATATCATAAGCCTGAGCAAGCGTAGTTAATATAACGCTTTCAATTTGATCATAACTGATATTATTCTTTGTAACAACTTTTAATGTCGCCGAAAGATGAGTATGGGTTAGTGCTTCCGTTGGAAAAGCTTTCATACTGCATTCAAGTATTTTATATGATTCGCCCAATCCGCCAATCAATTTGTTAATATTCCATTTCCAATCAGATACACCGTCTCGACCTTTCATACTGACAGGTTCTACTTTCTGTTCTTTTACATTGTAACCCAGAAAACAATCCATAAATCCTTCCTTGCCTTCAAATACTGCTTCTGTTCCTGTATAACCACGCTGCGCCATCAACGCAGCAAATACGCCTGACTGTGTAGCCATTGGATCAACAGTGTTCTTCATCATCGTAAGTTTTCCAGCAGTAGGGCAGCCGATTGTATGATTGTGACTTCCATTAATTCCAATCGCATTAACCATTTGGTCAACAGTCAATCCAAGAATTTTACCTGCAACGATTGGAGAAACAAACTGTGTTAAAGTTGCGTGATGCCATTTGCGCTCACGAATTCCCGGCACAGCAAATTCACAAAGCCTTTGCTCAAATTCATAAGCGAGTACAATTGCCGTGATAACTTCTTCCATAGAAGCGCCAACTAATTCTGCCGTTGCTAATGCAGCAGGAATTATATCGGATGGATGCGAAGGATCTTCTTTCCAGTAAATATCATTGAAGTCGAGTGCTCTAATCATAAGAGAGTTAACAAGAGTTGCATTAACAGCAGGAATTTTGTCTCCAAATCCAATTACCGTTGCTTCTTCTGTCCCGCCCATATCTTTGTAGATGTTACGGATAATTCTTACATCTTTGGTATGATATCCTCCGAACGCACATCCGAAAGAATCGTAAAGATATCTTTTCACTTCGTGAATAACTTCTTTCGGTAAATCTTTGTATTGCAGGTTAACTGCGAATTCTGATATTGTTCTTGAAATTGATTTGTTCATATTTAAACTCCTTTAATATTAACTGGAATCTTCCAAAGGCAGACTGATACTTTTCCTGATAGTGATTTTTACATAATTGAAATACTTTATTACTTAATTAGAATCATTTTTTTAGTTTGATGAAAGTTATTACATGAAAGTGAGTAAAAATAAATTCCCGATGGAAGTATTGATCCATCAAAATTTATTGAGTGTTTACCAGCTAATTGAAATTCATTTAGAAGTACAAAGAGCTCTTTCCCTAAAACATCATAAACATTTATTTTAACCAAGCCCTGTTCAGGAATAGTATAATTTATTGTTGTTGACGGGTTAAAAGGATTTGGGAAATTTTGAAAAAGCGAATATTTATTTTCATAAAACCTTTCATTAAGGTTAAGAATATTATGGGAATATCTAAATGTTACAATATTACTTTCTTTTACAAGACCACCGCAAGTAGCAGTTATAGTGAAATCATCTTCTGAATTAAGTACAAATTCCACTGGATCATTAATACCTCCATAAATGTTTGAGGAAATAGTGTATATTGAATCCCCATCTGAGTTAAATTTCACAATAAACAGATCATAATTATGATTACAATAACAATAAATATTATCACTCAAATCTGAAGTAAGTGTTTTTACATTTACTCCAGGCCATAAATCATTTAAATTTTTTATAAAAAGGATATTGCCTTTTGAATCTGTTTTTATAATAACCTGAATAGGAGTGATTATGTTATTTAATGTATCACTACCAATAAGCGCGGAAATAATGATATTATTATTGTTGTCTATTATTAAATCTATCGGTCGATTATTAGTATCAGAATAACCAAAAGATTCTTCCCATAAAATCTCTCCGTCAGCATTAAATTTTAATAATTCCACAGTAAAATTTTTATTTACTAAAATTACAAAATCATTGTTCAGGTCTTTTATAATTTTATAGCCGATATGAGGAAGAACTCTTCCATTCCCTAATTTTTTATACCAGATTAAATTTCCGTTTTTATTAAACTTCATTACAAATAGCTCATTGGGTTTCCAACTGTTTGAATAAATATTTCCAAGCAAATAAAGATTATCGATTCCATCAAATATAAGATCGACTGGCATAATCCAATTAACACTTAATGTATCAAAATAATTATGCCAAATTATATTCCCATTATAATCATACTTTGTAATACAGGGCACTGCTTTTTCATTGATGATGATTGTTCGAGCAACATATGGAAGATTTTGGTCATCTAATTCTAAATATTCATCAAATTTAGCAGGGAAAGGCCTGATCCATTTCTGATTTCCATCTGAGTCGTACTTAGTTATATATTTATACCAACCTAACGTTCCACATATAATGACATTTGAAGAATCATCAATTATCATATCATCTGGCGCATCATTCATGCTTTTAGGATCATTCAATTCACGTTTCCACAATAAATTTCCATTCATATCATATTTTAAAAAAACGTTTTCATAATCAGAAATTTCAGTTAGTCTATAAACACTGGTACCAACTACTATATAGTTCCCATATTTGTCCTTAGCCATATTGGTTGGTATGTCAAAAGAATTACAGAAATCGTATTCTTTAAACCATAATAACTGCGGTTGAGCAAAATTATCAATGAGGGGAATCATGATTAAAAGAATAAAAATTTTAATTTTCATATACCCTCCTTAAATTATAAATTCTTTTTCACCCATTCTTCTAATCCACCGGTAACGATAAGCTCCTGTGCTGCTTCACCAACCGGATCGATAGAATAAGTTTTATTATCAAATGTTAATGATGAATTTTCAAAATCTATTTTAACATTCAACCCTGTTTTTACGGTAAGCTTATCTTTTCCATACTTTGATTTTAGATCATTCACAAGCTGCGGACACTCAATTAATAAATAACCATTGTTTAACGCATTACGCTTGTAAGTTTCATTAAATGTTCCCGCAATCACCAACTGAATGCCTTTATATTTTAAGGCTGTTGCAGCCTGCTCGCGGGAAGAGCCGGTTCCGAAATTAAATCCGCCAGCGAGAACATCTCCTGCTTTTGTGATCTTAACAAATTCAGGATCATAATTTTCCATTACAACCTCTGCCTGCTGCTGCGGAGTCATGTCATCATTGTAAGTGTACTTGCCCGGATAAATACCATCAGTGTTTAAGTTATCCTGATGGCAAAATATTAATTCACCTTCAACCAGAGGTTTAAATCCATCAATAATTTTCACCGCAGATTTCTTATCAGCTTTCTTCTCGTTTACTTTAATTGAACCACTAATGGGGCGATGCTCTTTATTTTTCCAATCGTAATCAATCTTACCTGAAATCGCTGAAGAAGCAACAACTGCAGGAGAAGCAAGATAAGCCTGTGCATTAGGTGAACCCATTCTGCCTTTGAAGTTTCTGTTAGTTGCAGAGATTCCGATTTCACCATCTTCAAGCAATCCTGTTCCAAGTCCGATACAAGGACCGCAACCCGGAGGAAGCGGAATTGCACCGGCTTCAATTAACGATTGCCAGTACCCATAACGTTCAGCTTCTTTCTGCACTTCACTTGATGCAGCAGCAATGTAAAACTTTACGTGATCGGCTACTTTTTTACCTTTAACAACAGCAGCTGCCTCTGCAATATCATCTACTCTACTGTTAACGCAGGAAACAAGATACGCTTTGTTAATTGTGATATTTTTTTCTTTTAGTTCAGAAACAGCAGCAAAAGTTTTAACTGTGTTTGGTCCCGACACAAATGGTTCAATAGTGGAAAGATCGATAGTCAATTCTTTTGCATAAAATGCATCGACATCTGCCTGTGGAATGTTGTGTTCAAGTTCTTCAATCCTTTTATTATTAATTCTAGGATGAATTCCTTTGCCATCCGCATCTGAGGGAACGCCTTCGAGTCCACGATGTTCAATAAATCTTTCACGTTTTTTCAGCCAGAGAATAGTTGCCAGATCAATCGGGAAGACACCTGCTAACGCGCCCCATTCTGTTGTCATATTTGCAATTGCCAATCTTTCATCAATTGTTAGATAACGGATTCCATCACCAACAAACTCAATAGCATAATTTAAAACTTCGTCGTTATTAAAATATCCGCACAAAGCTATGATAACATCTTTGCCAGTTACACCTTGTCTTAAACTTCCTTTTAATTCAACTTTTGCGATTGGAGGAACCTGCCACCAGGTTCTCCCTGTTGCCCAGATTGCTGCGGCATCGGTACGGACAATTGGGGTTCCGAGACAACCAAGTCCACCGTACATATTTGAGTGTGAATCTGATGCAACGACCATGGTACCGGGCCAGGCATAGCCTTCCTCACACATAATCTGGTGTCCGATTCCACGACCCGCAGGATAGAAATCTGCACCCATTGATTTTGAAAACTCCTCAATTTTTCTGTACTTCACTAAATTCTTTTCTGATTTATCCTGTACATTATGATCAAGTGTATGAACAACCTGACGGGGATTAAAAAGTTTTGTTGCACCAATTGATTTAAATTTAGGAATAACTGCACCGGTGTTATCGTGCGTCATTACATAAGCAGGTTTGATTGAAAGATAATCACCTGCATGAACTTCGTGATCAGGTGATAATCCAACTGCAAATTTTTGTGCTATTTTTTCTATTAATGTTTGACTCATATTTTCTCCAATAAAAATGTCATTGCGAGGATCCCGACAAGTCGGGAGACGAAGCAATCTTCAGCACTCCTTAGTTTTCTTTATTTACAAAAACTGTTTTTAGATGGCTTTGCTTGAAATAAACTTATTACTATTTATACACTTCATCAAAATTATATAAATCCTTCCATTCAGGATTTTTATTATTTATTAAATCAATCTTCTTCTTTCTTGACCCGCCTTCAATAGTTTCTCTCTTTTAATTGCATCTTCGGGACTATCAAATGATTCAAAGTAAACTAATTTATCAACATTATATTTTTTCGTAAATCCTTCAATCAACTTTGATTTATGTTCCCATACTCTTCTCGTTAAATTGTTCGTCATCCCAACATATAAAACAGTATTGTTTTTATTGGTTAGAATATATGTACAATAACTTTTCATTTTATTTAACAGATTGCTTCGCTCGTAGACTCGCTCGCAATGACGGTAATATTATGCCTTGAAAGGATCAAAGCTAACAAAATCCGCATGATGAACAATTATTGCTTCAACACTTCGTTTTGCTAAGTCACCTTCTTTTGCGTGATAAGCAATTATATGCTGAACTTCATAAGGCAAACCGAATCTGTCCGCAATTGAAACTCCACTGAATGGATGGCGAAGCAAATGTCCTGCTTTACTTGTAACAAGTTTTCCATCGACTTTATCATATTCAATTAGTTTTCCGATGTCAATTAGTATTGCCCCAGCAGTTAGCATATCCATATCAATTTTTATCTCATCTCCAAAGTTAGCTTTCATTCGCTTTGCGATATCAACAGAAAGCTGAACTGCAGTGCGCTTATGATTCATAAAAGAAATTTTACAATCTTTGATAAGAAGTGAAAAAGGAATTACTTCAAGATCTTCAGGAGAGAGAACAGAATTTTCAATCGCATAGACCCAGCAGTTTAAAACTTTTTCTCTTAATTCCGGATTTTCAATCCAGTTAATTTCAGGCCATATCTTTAAAACTTTTTCTTTCATTCAAATTTCCTTTTTTTCAATTTTTAATTTCAGATAATTGCTTTCCATTCATCAAAGCTCCATATGCTTTAACTCCAAGCATAACAGATAATGCAAACAGAAGCAAAGATATTATTGCAAGTGAGTAATTATTAATTATAAAATTCTGATAAATCAAAGTGCCAAGTGCAGTTAACGTAACAGCGAACATAAAAATCATTGGTATCAATACGAATAAATAGCCTTTTTTAAGATTAGCAACCCATACTGTTAGTGCAAGCAGTGCAAGAGCAGCAAGCAGTTGATTAGCACTACCAAACACAGGCCAGATAGACATTGTTTGTCCGCTGAATGTAAGTGCAGCACCGAATACCACGCTAACTGCGGTTGCTACAAATCTGTTTGTCAATAAAGATTTGTATTCTGATTTAGTTGTTTCAAAATATTCCTGGAACATAAATCTTGCTAATCGCGTGGCTGTATCTAATGAAGTTAAAGCAAATGCTGATACAGCAAGCGCAGTAAATGTTTGTGCCATTGGAATTGAAATGTTTAATACCGGAATTGCATTTATAAATCGTGCTACTCCAAGTGAAAAAGCAGGAACGGGTCCTTTGTTAACCAGTATATCTAAAAATTCTTTGTTGATCATCGAAGCTACGGCAACAAGAGACAAAACAGCAAGCAATCCTTCAATCAGCATACCGCCGTAACCAACTATTCTTCCATCCGTTTCTTTATTAAGCTGTTTGGCTGTCGTTCCACTTGCAACCAGTGAATGAAATCCGCTTATCGCACCACAAGCGACCGTTACAAATAAAGCAGGGAATAGATATCCGACTTTATCTAATGAAAAAGTGCTGAATGCAGGAATGTTAATTGATGGTGCAGCAAAGAAAATTCCAACAAATCCCAAAATCATTAATGCATATAAGAAAAAAGAATTCAGATAATCTCTCGGTTGCAGTAATATCCAAACCGGAGTTACAGAAGCAGCAAAGATGTATGCGAAAAGGATTAATTGCCATGTAAGATTATCAAGTTGAATCGGAAAAGCATTTCCCGCAGGTATAGATAAAAATAAAAGAAGCACACCAAAAATAGTCGCAATCCATAGAGGAACTTTAAATCTATATAATGCTAATCCAAAAAGTATAGCAAGTATGATAAACAGAATAGAAGATGTCCCTGCGCTAGGAATATGAGTAAATGTATCGGCAACAATTATTGTAAATACAGCAATTACCAGAATCAAAGTCGCCCAGGAAAAGATGAGAAAAAGTTTTTTACCATTTAATCCCAGATAGGATTGAATGACAAATCCAATTGATTTACTTTGATGACGAATTGATGCAACAATTGATGAATAATCGTGAACACCGCCGATAAATATTGCACCGAATATCACCCATAAATAAACCGGTAGCCAACCAAATCCCGCTGCAATTACAGGTCCAACAATTGGTCCGGCGCCTGCAATAGATGCAAAATGATGTCCAAGCAAAACAGGAGCCTTAGCGGGAACGTAATCAACTCCATCGTACATTGTATGTGAAGGAGTTTCTTTGCTGTTGTTTACCTCAAGGCGTCTGGTTATAAATCCACCGTAGAGCTTGTAGGCAACAACATACATTACTAAAGCGATTAGGACTAATTCTATTCCGTTCATGTTATTTTTTCGATCGTCATTGCGAACGAGTTTTCGAGGGAAGCAATCTTTATTTAATTATAGATTGCTTCGTCCCTTCGTTCCTCGCAATGACAGGATACTTAAAGATTTTTAATAATTTCATCAGTCATCTGTTGAGTTGTGCATGCACCTTTGCTAAATACATCAGGACCACCACGGAGTTTCATCATATCGTAAGTTTTAACTTTTCCTTCTTCAACAACTTTTGCAATTGCCTTTCTTATCCTGTCAGCTTTTTCTGTTTCACCAATATGATCAAGCATCATGCAGGCACTCATAATCATTGCAATTGGATTTACAATTGACGGATTTAATTCTTGATATTTTGGCGCACTACCGTGAGTTGGTTCGAATACAGCAACTTCATCGCCGAGATTTGCACTGCACGCAAAACCAAGTCCACCAACTAAACCGGCAAACCCATCAGAGATAATATCACCGAACATATTTTCAGCAACAACTACTCCGTAATCTTCCGGGTTTTTAGTAAGCCACATCATCTGTGCATCAATATTTGTATCCCATAAAGCTATATCAGGATATTCTTTAGCAATTTCTTTTCCTATTTTCAACATCATTCCGGAAGTTTCCCGAAGCACGTTTGGTTTTTCACAGATTGTTACATTTTTATATCCAAATTTTTTTGCATACTCAAATGCGGCACGGATAATTCTAGTAGCAGCTTTCTTTGTAATTATTCTTGTTGATATTGCAAGCTCTTCATTTGGAACATCTTTGAATGCTTTCCATTTAGGATGGGATTCAAATGCTGCACGAACATTTGCTGGTGGATTTGTCCATTCAATACCCGCATAAAGCCCTTCTGTATTCTGTCTGAAAATTACAGTGTTAACCAATGGTTCCTCATAACCACCTTTACCGTCTTTACGGATAAAGTTTAATGGATTTCCTTTAAATGAAATACAGGGTCGAATACAAATATCAAGATTAAAGATTTGTCTCATTGAAACGATAGGAGAAAAATATGTGTATCCTTTACCTTTTAATGATGGATTAAGTTCTTTATCTGCGGCATCTTTTGGTTTTGAAGTGATTGCACCGAAGAGTCCGAGTTTATGCTGTTTTAATAAATCAATTGTTCTTTGTGGAAGAGCATTGCCTTCACTGCACCAGAAATCCCAACCAATATCTCCGTGTACATAATCTGCATCAAATCCAACTGCATCTAAAACTCTTATTGCTTCGGATAATACTGTTTTGCCAATGCCGTCCCCTGGCATTGAAACGATTGTTCTTTTCATAAAAATGTATCCTGAAAAAAGTGAAAAAATTGTTATCGAAACTTAGATATTTGGCTGTAGGTAAACAAGCATATAAGAACCGTTTTATTGAAGAAATGTTCAATCTGAAATAAAAATAATTTAAATTAGATTAAAAGATAATTTGATTATTCAAACACAACGTTGATAAATATAAATCAAATAGATAAAGATGCTCTGATAAGTCAGCTTGAATCGCTGATAGATTCATCAATTGATGTAATTTTCAGGATATCTCCAAGCGGTAAAATCAATTTTATAAGCCGTTCTGTAAAAGATCTTTTAGGTTATAGTTCTGAAGAACTCATCGGTAAATCAATTAGTACAGTAATTGGTAGGGAAAACATTAAGAAGTATTTCTCTGAAATTGCTGCACTCTTTAAACTTCAATCCACAATAACATTTCAGGCAAATCTGGTTGATAAAACCGGAAACCTTATTCCTGTTGAAATAACAGGTAAAGTTGTTGCTCTTGATGGCAAAAAAATGGGGCAGGGGACTATTCGTGATATCAGAACAAGATTAGAAACCCAAAATAAGCTGGCAAGCTCAGAAAATATCTTTAAAGCAATATGGGATAATTCCAAAGATGGAATGAGATTAACTGATCAGGATGGCAATGTTGTTCTTTGTAATAAATCATTTGCTTTAATGTTTTCAAAAAGTATAGATGAAATAGTTGGACAGCCGATCGATATATTATATTATCCTGATGAGACAGAGCACGTATTGACAAACTATAAAATAAATTTTATTCAGGGAAACATCAGAGAATTTTTTGAAACTACTATAATTCTTTGGAATGGAATAAAAGCTTTTTTTGAAATCTCAAATTCCTTTATTGAAGACACTAATGGAAGAAGATATCTACTTAGCATTTTCAGAGATATCAGCGAAAGAAAAGTAAACGAAGAATTGCTTCAGAAAAAAAGCCGACTGTTGCAGGGAATCACAAAAGCAATTAATGCTCTGATTACTGATTCTGAATTTGAGGATGGTTTCAATACAGCTCTGAGAATTTTGGGTGAATCAGCTGGAACTGACAGAGTTTATATCTATAAACATTTGGAAGATCCTGAAACCGGCGAATTATATTTTACCCCAATGTATGAGTGGACGTCTGAAGGAGTTGTAAGTCAAATAAATGATCCATTGATGCAAAAAGTTTCATACTCCAGATTTGAACCTTTAAGACTTTATCAATCTTTTTTAAATGGTGAATCTTTAAAGTTTGTTGTAAGAGAATTACCTCCGCAGGCAAGACAGGTTTTCGTTGATCAGAATATTAAATCTATCATACTTGTTCCGATTTTAATTGATTCAGCTTACTGGGGATTTATTGGTTTCGATGAATGCCATTCAGACAGGCGTTGGAGCAGTGACGAAGAATCCATTTTGAGTGCATTGGCGGCAACTTTAGGTGAAGTGATAAAGAAAAACAGATTTCGCGATGAACTTATAAGAAAAAATATCGAACTTGATGTAGCAGTAAGAGAAGCAGAAAAAGCTGCAAAAGCCAGAAGTGAGTTCCTCGCTTTGATGAGCCACGAAATAAGAACACCTATGAATGGTGTAATCGGAATGACTGGTCTTTTACTGGAATCAATGCTTACCGATGCCCAAAAAGAATATGTAAACACCATAAGACTTAGTGGTGAACAGCTTCTTGTAATAATTAATGATATACTGGATTTCTCCAAAATTGAATCTGAAAAACTTGAACTTGAATATCAGCCTTTTGATTTACGCGAGTGCATTGAGGATTCAATGGACCTTGTCTCTTCAAAGGTTGCAGAAAAAGATATCGAACTATTCTATAACATTGATGATAACACCCCTCTTGCTATAAATGGTGATGTAACGAGATTAAGACAGGTACTTACAAATCTTTTAAGTAACGCTGTTAAGTTTACCGATAAAGGTGAAGTAGAAATTTCTGTAAATGCAGAACATCTGGGATTTAAAGATTATATTTTAAATTTTTCTGTTAGAGATACAGGAATAGGAATTCCGGAAGAAAAGTTAGATAGATTATTTAAACCTTTCAGTCAGGTTGATTCTTCAACCACGAGAAGTTTTGGGGGCACTGGTTTGGGTCTGGTTATAAGCAAAAAAATTGTTGAATTAATGGGCGGTGAGATAGGTTTAACAAGTCAGGAAGGAAAAGGCAGTACTTTCCATTTTTCAATAAAAGCAGAATCAGTAACCTCTGACAAAAAGGTTTATCTGTTTGAAGCTTCGCCGTATCTTTTGGGTAAAAAGGTTCTTGTTATTGATTTAAATCTTCCGAACGGATCAATGCTTAATCAGTTATTTAACAGATGGAGAATGCAATCTGATTTGGTTAATGATATAACAGCATTGCAGCACAAAATAAATTTTAATCCTGAAATCGAAATCTTTTTAATCAACGCTTCAGGTTTATATGATAAGCTTGAAGATATAATTGAAATTATTAAAGCAACTGCTGTAAAAAAGAATATTGGGTTTATTATTCTGAAACCACACGGACGAAATATTCCGATAGAAGATTCGGATGAAAGTCCTTTTATAAGAGTTTTGTCAAAACCAGTCAGAAGAAAACAGCTTCATCAGGCACTTGTTAGTTTTGCTGATGTAAAATCAAGATATACTGCAGCACTACCTTTGCCTGCAAAAATTGAAAAGAAAAAACCGTATGCGGAAAAAATTAAGATACTTTTGGTTGAGGATAATAATGTCAATCAAATGGTTGCTATGAGAATGCTTGAGCAATTAGGCTTCCGTGCAGATATAGCTTCGAACGGATTGGAAGCTCTTGAAGCTGTTAATTCAATAAATTATGATATAATATTTATGGATATTCTAATGCCTGAAATGGATGGATTGCAGGCGTGTAAAATTATCAAATCAAATCCGATGTTAGAGCATAAACCGATAATTATTGCGATGACTGCAAACGCAATGACTGGTGATCAGGAAAATTATCTGCGAGCAGGAATGGATGATTATATCAGTAAACCCGTAAATCTGGATGAATTAAAAAAAATGTTAAACAAGTGGAGCGATCAAATCATTTCAATAAAAGAAGAAGCAATCGAAAAATCTTTAACTGAAAAAATTGAACTTAAATTAATTGATGAGAAAAAAATATCTTTTCTTCAGGATTTGAAAACAGAAGCAGATCTTGAATTTTTTAAGGAGATGCTGGAAATCTATCTTAAAGAAATTCCTAAAAATGTTGAGTTTATCAGAAATGCAATTTTTCAGAATAACTCAGATCACTTAAGATTTTATGTACACAAACTAAAAGGTTCATCCTTAACTCTCGGGATTGAATCTGTGATACCAAGTTTTAAGATACTTGAGGAAATGGCACTCGATAATCAGATAAATGAAGAGACATTAAAAGAATTTAAGAAAGTTGCAGAACAGTTTGATATGATTCTTGAAGAAATTGTTCTACTAAAAAATAAATACAACAATATCCGAATTAACTAGTCCATTGATGCAGGCAAACCTAAAAAAAAGAGCTCCTCTCAACAGAACTCTGTCCCTATCTGACCAAGATATTAAGATGTTAAACTTAAAAGCTATTAAACTTTTCAGGAAGGTTAAAGTAAGTCAGATAAAAAATAAAATCATTAATCAGGATTTACTTAAAGTCATAAATTTTCTTCCGGATAAATTTGTTGATTTACTTTTTATCGATCCACCATATAATCTTAATAAAAAATTTTCATCACTTAACTTTAAAGTAATGAAAAATGGCGAGTATGAAAAATGGATTGAAAGTTGGTTAACAGGATTAAAAAAAATTCTTAAGCCTGATGCTTCTGTTTATTTTTGTTGTGATTGGAAAACATCAATTCCGGTGTATAATGTTTTGAAGAAACATTTTATCATCAGAAATAGAATTACCTGGGAACGTGAGAAAGGCAGAGGTGCTAAAGATAACTGGAAAAATTCTTATGAGGATATTTGGTACTGCACAGTGTCTGATAAATTCACATTCAATACAGAAGCAATAAAAATAAAAAGATTAGTTCGTGCACCGTATAAAACACGAGATGGAAAACCAAAAGATTGGCAACATGAAAATGGTGCCAACTTTCGCATAACCTATCCTTCTAATTTATGGACTGATATCACAATCCCTTTCTGGTCTATGCCAGAAAATACAGATCATCCGACGCAGAAGCCTGAAAAACTTCTTGCAAAAATTATTTTAGCCAGTTCAAATAAAGGCGATTTTGTTTTTGATCCGTTTCTTGGATCCGGAACAACAGCGGTAACTGCAAAAAAATTAAATAGAAATTTTTGTGCTGTTGAAATAGATAATGTTTATTGTTCTTATTCATTAAAAAGATTATTACTCGCAAAAAATGACAAAGCTATTCAGGGTTATGAAGATGGAGTTTTTTGGGAGCGTAACACATTACTACTGCAAAAGAAAAAATAAGTTCGATAACAAGTCGCTTGTTTAAGAGATAATAAATCCGGATTTTTACAGCCCAACTTTTAGGGCACCGGTTAACAAATCAATACCCAACCCCGTCAGGTCCGGAAGGAAGCAGCGGTAAGTATCTGGTTTGTGTAGCCTGGTGCCTCTTTTTTTATACCATTGTAAATGGCGGTAGAAGGAATATAAGTTTTCCTGTACCATAACTTACTTTACCTCCAAACTCAATTTTAGCCAGGCTGGCGGGAGGAAAATTAAGGTTTAGAAAACCTTTACCACAGAGATTATTGATGTGATTAGATAAATCCGGTTGATGACCTACTACTGCTATATCCTGATTATCAAATATGGAAACTGATTCTATTAAATCTGATGTTTTACTGCCTGTACCAAGATTATTCTCTTTAATAATATTTTTCTGAAATTGTAAAAAAGGACTGATCAGTTCTGCTGTTTGAACTGCACGCAAAAGAGGTGAAGTGAGAATAACATCAAACTTTCCAATAAACTTTTTCCATTCCTTTGCTGAGTTTTTAATTACAAAAATTCCTTCTTCAGTAAGTTCTCTGTCAAAATCTTTTTTGTTGAAGGATGAATTTTCAGAAATGCTGTGTCGTATCAGATATAAGTTCATTCAAGATTATAATTTATTGAGATAACAGTAATAAGTTTATGAAAATCACGCAGAACTTCATTCAATTTTCTGCCGGGTTTTGAGTTCATTGTCTCATTCATTTTCTGTTCAGAATCGAATGATATTTCGCAAAAGTGTGAGTACTTTGTTTCAAGAAGCAAGTTACTTTCAACTTTGGCAATTTTTATTTGTTCACCGGCTATTTCAGAGAGCGGGGGAACAATAAATTCTTTAAAGTGGGCTAAATCTTTTTCATTATCCGTTTTGTGCAGAAAGAATAATTGTTTATACATCAGCAGTTAACCTTTATTGAATTTATCATTGCATTAAATATTTCTATGTTGTTTTCGTAAGTAGCTTTTGGGGCTTCAAGCAGTACGTATATTTTTTTTGTCAAGCAGCTAAATTCAAATACTTTAAAAACACTTTTACCTATTTCATATTCATTTGAGAATTTAAACTTCCTGTCATTCGAAATATTTGCCAGTGGTTGATCAAAATAATTTTTTGCTGAATCCTGTGGAGGAGTTTTGAATATTGAAAGTGAAGCACCAATCCTGGTGTTAATAAATTTGATGCCTTTTTTTTCTTTATTGATGTAATTTGTTATTGTATAGTTGGTAATCTTTTTCCACTGATTATTTAACTTTATTTCAAAATCAGCATCACTTAAAACATCAGAATTATTTGTGGATGAAGTATCTGGCTCTAAGCCAAGCAAACTTTTGATGGACTCGTAATCCGTTATTTGGTTAATTGTGGAATCAGATTGATAACCGGCAACCTCGCGTTGTACCAGGTTTGTGAAAACATTTTGTGTACTGCTGTATTTATTTTTTACAGGATCAAATCTGAAAATATCCTTCCCGATTTTTTTTACTCTTGCTTTGATGTCTGTTATTTCTGTATAAATTGTTGTGTCAGATAATAAAGTAATGTTTTGCTCATAAATTTTTTCCGGACTTTTTAATTTTTCAAATTGTCTGTAAACCAAATCAAAAGCGTGATCATTAAATGAGTAAAGCGATGTTCGGGATAATTCAACCACATTATTTGATCTGAAATTTTCATTCACCACAGCATAAATATTTGAGCCTGATTTCCTCCAGTTTGATTCAAGAAAACCATTCAGTGATTCGTCTTTTAGATAAAGTTTTAACTTCTCATCAACGATTGCAAATAAGTTATAAACCGGAATTCTGTTTTCTATTATGATTGAAAAGAACTTTATGCTGTCTATCTGAATGCTGTCAATTTCAATTTTATTATAACTATCAAAATCATCAGCGATGAAAGTGAACAATCCTTTTAATTTATTCTTTTCTAAATGATCAGCTTTTAAAGAATTTTCAATAAGACTTTTTAATTCATTGCCATCAATGTTGGTTTTTATTAGTGGTTCCTGTTTCTGACAGGAAATAAAAATAAAAATTATGACAACTGTAAAAAGTAATTTAATTTGATTCATACTTTACTTTATTCTTCTCTGAACAAAAATAAAGAAAATATTAATTATTATAGAGTGAAGGCAGTTTAATAAATTTTGTTTTTCTTTTCTGATTGTTTGACTAAAAATATTTTAAATGCATTTAGTCAAATACATCATCCAAAAAAGAAGAAGGATGGGGTACTATTCCTGATGAATAACTTACAGTAAACGATTTCAGAAGATTATTCTCAATATTGTGTAATGGTTTAACAGCAGGCATTTTCACATCTATAAATAAATAATCCGGACGTAAAAATTGTCTTTTACTTATTTTCCTTCCATCGCCAACTGGTAAACCAGCGTGAGTAACATTTTTATTGTCTATTAAAAATTTCTCGTTAGGAGATAAAAAATATTGACCTTTATAAAGCTTATTTATTCTATGAGTTAAATTATTTTTTAATTCATTATAATCGGGATAGACTAAATCAGTATCATCTCTCTCTGCAAAACCAATAAATACAGCGGGGTTTCCGGAATGCACAATTACAGGAGTACCATACTTAAGTTTTTTATAAAGTTCTCTTCCAACTTCTCTTGAAACTCTGACACAACCGTGCGAGGACTTTTTTACACCAAGATATTTATAGTAACTATTTCCGGCTAATGCGTGGAATCCGATTCCCCAATTAAATGTAATGAAATCAAGCATCAGTGTGCTATCAAATTGAATTGAATGCCATCGTTCTACTTTAAACTGAATTGCAAAAATTCCTTCATTAGTTTCAACACCATCTTTAATTCTTTTTGTTCCGGTTGATACACCAAAAGATTTAACTGAGTCATATCTTGAATGAAGATAAGCCATTTGTGTTGTAAGATTAATTTCCACAAAATAATCGCCTAAAGTGTAAAGAGTATCTTTCAGGTTGTTGTAATCAATTTTATAGTAGATGGAATTATCCCTTACATTTGATGAATTATTTTTTCCATCAGCAAAGGCATCATTTGATATTAAGATTATAATTAAAGCAAAAATAATTTTCATTTATTGTTCTCATTATTAAAATGTTCAATCAGCAATAAAGCTTTTTTATTTCCAATTACAACTGCCAACTCTTCTTTTGACGAATGTTTGATTTTTTCCAGGCTGCCAAAATTTTTTAACAGAACATTAGCAGTTTCAGTGCCAATACCTTTTATGTTTGTTAATTCCGTGTTGATAATTCTTTTGATTCTTCTTGTTCTGTGAAAAGTGATTGCAAATCTGTGCGCCTCATCTCTTACCTGCTGCAGTAATTTTAGTCCAGAGGAAGTTTTTGGAATCAGTTCCGGATCAGATTTTTCAGGTAAAAAAACTTCTTCCAGTCTTTTTGCAAGACCAATTATGTTGTAATTCTTTATTCCCAGCTCTTCTAAAACTTCAACAGCGCTGGAAAGCTGACCTTTGCCGCCATCAACCATAATCAGGTCAGGCAGTGGTTCATTTTCTTCAAGCAATCTTAAGTATCTTCTTCCAATTACTTCCCGCATACTTGAAAAATCATCAGGACCATCCACTGATTTAATAATAAATTTTCTGTACTTACTTTTTTTAGGTTTACCTTCTTCAAAAACAACCATACTTGCTACAGTATCTGTGCCTTGCAGATTTGAAATATCGAAGCACTCAATTTTTCTTGGAAGCGATTTTAATCTTAAATCTCTCTGCAATGCGGCAAGTGAGTAGGGGACATTACCCAGATTTTTCATTTTCTGAATTTGGATTTCTTTTAACTGTAATGTTGCATTTTCTTTGCACATCTTTACCAGAGATTTTAGATCACCGCGCTGCGGAACAATAATTTTTACTTTCTTATCCGATTTCATCTTAAGCCAATCTGATAATGCTTCTACGTCATCGGGTTCAACTTCAAGCACCACTTCTTTGGGAATCTCTACAAAATCATTATAATAAAATTTTATTGCTGCAGAATAAATTTCAGCTAACTCTTCACCTTCTTCAATTGAAAGCCGCAATTGCTTCTTCCCAATCATCTTGCCAGATCTTATATTAAACACAGCGCAGGATGAGTCTTTACCTTCATAAGCAATTGCAAAAATATCCCGGTCTTCAAAATCATCACTTACAATTTTTTGTTTTGATGATAGCGCATCAAGCTGACTGATTTTATCTCTGAATTCCGCAGCTTTTTCAAATTGAAGATTTGCAACTGCTTCATTCATTTTGTTTTTTAGATCTTTTATCAGATCATCCGTTTTGCCTTTCAGAAGCTTGATTACTTCATCAACCATTTCGTGATATTCACGTGAAGAAATTAATCCCTCACACGGTCCATCGCATTTTTTAATGTGATAATCCAGACAAACTTTAAACTTTTTAGCCTCAATATTTTTTTCTGTAAGATCGAGTTTGCAACTTCTTATTTTGAATATCTGGTTAATTGTTCTGAGGGAAGTGCGCATACTTCTAACATCTGTATAAGGTCCAAAATATTTTCCACCATCGTTTACAACTTTGCGTGTAGGATAAATTCTGGGAAACAACTCATTTGTTACTTTTATAAATGGAAAAGATTTATCGTCTTTTAAGTTTACATTGTATCTGGGCTTAAATTGCTTGATGAGGTTGTTTTCAAGTATCAATGCTTCGAGTTCACTATCAGTTACAAAAATCTGAAAATCTTCTATCTTATTTACAAGCGCGAGAGTTTTTGGTGAAGTAATATTACTTTGAAAATAACTTCTTACTCTGTTTTTAAGATTTTTTGCCTTACCGATATAAATCACTTTCCCGTTTTTATTTAGGAACTGATAAACACCGGGTGATGCAGGCAGATTTTTTAAATTGATGTTTAAATTAGAATTCATATGATCGGATTAGCAAAATTTATTCCTTAATAAAACCTGACACAAAGTTTTATTAAAGAGAAAATTAGAAGGATTGCAAATAAATTTACTCCGGCAATAACATATTCTTTTGTATTACAACAATACCTGTATCAGTTACTGTAAATTTTTTTCTATCACTTTCAGGATCAAAACCAATTTCATATCCTTCAGGAATGTGAACGTTCTTATCAATAATAGCTCTGCGTATTCTTGCGTGTCTGCCAACAACAACATTGTTCATCAAAATAGAATCTGTAATGTAAGAGTAGCTGTTCACTTTAACATTGGGCCCAAGTAAAGATCTTTCTACCAAACCTCCAGAAACAATTGTCCCGTCACAAACCAGCGAGTTTAAAGTTCTACCAACTCGCTCACCTTCGTGAGATACAGTTTTTGCAGGAGGATATTGATATTGGTAAGTCCTTAGCGGCCACTCCGGATCGTAAAGATTAAACTCGGGTATTACACTTATTAAATCCATATTGGCAGCGTAATAGCTATCAATTGTACCTATATCTTTCCAGTATGGCTGACTTTTTTTATTCTCATCTAAAAATTTGTAAGCCACAACTTTTAAACCCGCTTCAATCATATATGGAATAACGTGCTGACCGAAATCGTGATTTTTAATTTTCTTTGCTTCCATTTCCAACAGCACTTCTTTAAGCACAGAAGCATTGAAAACATAAATACCCATATTTACAAATGAGTGACCAGGGCTATCAGGAATTTCGGGTGGTTTGGCTGGTTTTTCAATAAATGATGTTACATTATAATTTTCATCTACTCCAACGATACCAAATCTGGAAGCTTCATCTTTGGGAACTACGATTGATGCAATTGAAAGATCAGCCTCACGTTTTATATGGTTATTAAGAAATTTGAGGTAATCCATTTTATAAATATGATCACCACCTAAAATCAAAACCCATTTAGCTTTTTTATCAGAAACCAAATTTAAATTCTGATGAATCGCATTAGCTGTTCCAAGATACCACTCGTTATTTAATTTTCTTTGTGGTGGAACAGAGTAAATAAATTCACCAAGCTCCGGATTAAAAATGCTCCATGCTTCGTAAAGGTGCATGTTCAGGGAATCGGATTTATATTGAGTTAAAACATAAACTCTTCTAAATCCTGAGTTAAGACAGTTTGATAAAGCAAAATCAATTATTCGGTATTTACCTCCGAATGGGACAGCAGGTTTGCTACGGACTGCTGTTAATGGGGAGAGTCGTTCCCCTTGACCGCCTGCCAGTATTACTGTGATTGTATCTCTAAGAACTGATGAACCAGGTGATACCATAATACTCTCCAAAATTTGATTTAAATATATCGAAAAGTGATTTGTTTGGCAATTAAACAAATCGTTAATTTATCTTTAAATGAAATTAATCGTTTATAAAAGTTAATTATTGAATGTTATGACTAATTCTATAAATGCTGTAAAATTGATTTTACTGGCTTTAATTATTCTGCTTATCAGCCAATTAAATACTGCCAGATCGCTCAACAATATTGAGAAAGTTACTGAAGCTCAGAAACAAGTTGATATGATTCACTATTATTTTAAGATCAATTTATTGCCGGATCAAAAAGAAATTGAATGCGA
>CAZCJF010000004.1:0-141687 GCA_964499095.1 uncultured Ignavibacteriaceae bacterium | reverse complement strand
TTTTGCTAAATATAGTTGCTTTTCTTTTTATCTACTATATGGGGGTAGGATCAATGTGTGGTAATAAAGTAATGAAGAAATGAAGCAATCTCCAATAATTATCTTTAAATGATCAGTTCACCAAGTAAAGTGGTCCATCAGGTCCAAGTGGTAAACCCAGAAGCATCCAAATAATCAGAAGTATAGTCCAGAAAATTACCAAAACAACTGTATAAGGAATCATTGTTGAGATAATTGTTCCAATTCCGTATTTCTCATCATACTTTTGAGCAAAAGCAACAATCAGTGCAAAATAACTCATCATAGGAGTAATAAGATTTGTTACCGAATCACCAATTCTAAAAGCTGCCTGAGTTAAAGCCGGATGATAATCTAACAACATAAACATAGGAATAAATACCGGAGCCATAATTGCCCATTTAGCAGAAGCACTACCCATAAACATATTTATGAATGCAGAGAGAATAACGAATGCAACAATTAGCGGAATACCTGTTAAACCGATATTCTTTAAAAATTGCGCACCATCGATTGCAATAATTAATCCTAAATTGCTGTATCTGAAGAAGTAAACGAATTGAGCTGCGAAGAAAACAAGTACAATGTAGGTTGCAAGTGTGCCCATAGATTTAATTATGTGCTTCATAAAATCTTTATCATTTTTAATAGATTTTACTATTAATCCGTAAACCAATCCGGGTACTAGAAAGAAAATCAATATGCCTGTTATTATTCCATCAAAAAAAGGAGAGTGTAATACTTCGCCCGTTTTAGGATTTCTAAAAATTCCATTCTCAGGAATGATTGTTAAAGCAAGTCCGACTATTAAAATTATTAAACTTATCCCTGCCCATTTTAGTCCCTTTTTCTCTAATGATGACATTTCGTTTACAGATATTTTATCTGCATTACCCAAGTAGGATTTGAGGCGAGGTTCAACAATTTTTTCTGTTACAAAGGTTCCTACAACCACAACCAATATTGCCGAAACAAACATAAAATAAAAATTTACCGCAGCGTTTATTTTCATATTTGGATCGATTATTTGTGCCGCTGATTGTGATAATCCTGCAAGTACAGGATCAATTGAGCCAATCAGAAAATTTGCTCCAAACCCTCCGCTAACTCCGCAAAAAGCTGCTGCTAATCCTGCCATCGGATGCCTTCCTAAAGCATAAAATATTGCTGCGCCTAGTGGGATTAGGATCACATATCCTGCTTCTGAAGCAAGATGTGATACTACTCCGGCAAGCACAATAGAACCAGTGATTAGTTTTTGAGGTGCATTTAAAACTAATGCTCTTATCATAGAATCAAATAAGCCAGAACCTTCAGCTACTCCAATTCCAATCATTACAGCTAATACATAACCGAGTGGTGGAAAGTTTACAAAGTTGTGAACAATATTTGTATATATCCAACGTATTCCATCGCCATTCAAAAGATTTTTTACTTTAATAGTTGATCCATCAGCGGGGTGAATGGCAGATAGTTCCATAAAATCACCGATCATTGAAACTACTGCTACAATCAAAGCTAAAAGCGCAAATAATGTTGCCGGATGAGGAAGTTTGTTACCAACAATTTCTATGTAATCTAAAGATTTATTAAAGATTTTTTTGGTAAATGATTGTTCACTCAATTGCACCTCAGAATATTTTAGGATAAAACAATGACTATATTTCAGTTATAAGTTTTACTTATTGTTTGTAAAGATAATAAAGTATTTAATCTTATCTGAAAAAGTTTTTACAAAAATATTAAAGCCGTTATGGATTTATTTGAACCAATTACTTTGTTGATCATTATTTTATCTTTAATTGGAATAGCAATCGGTAATTTTCCTAAGTTAAGGATGAACAGAGCTACGATTGCATTAGTTGGCGCCACAGCATTGATTGCAGCAGGATCACTTTCATTGGATGAAGCTATTAGAGCAATAGACATCAATACAATAATTCTGCTGTTTTCAATGATGGTTCTGAATATTAATCTCAGGTTAGCAGGATTCTTTAAAGTTATCAGTTCAAAAATTATTTCTCTGGCAAAAACTCCTAATCAACTTTTATTTTTGATTATTTTTTCCTCCGGATTATTATCCGGCTTGTTTTTGAACGATACGATAGTAATAATGTTTACACCACTTCTTCTTGAAGTGATATTTGCTCTTAAAAGAAATCCAATTCCTTATCTCATCGCACTTGCAACATCTGCAAATGTTGGTTCCGTCTCCACTATCGTTGGCAACCCACAGAACATGATTGTGGGAATTTTTTCCGGGATTGAGTTTATTGATTTTGCAATCAAATTAACTCCGATTGCAATAATTGGATTATTTTTAATTTACCTGATAATCAAAATCATTTACAGAAATGAATTTCAAGATGTACAGCTCAATACCGTGATTGATGAAGATTATAGGATATTCAAACCATTAATGATTAAAAGCACAATTGTTTTAGTACTGATGCTAATAGCTTTTAACCTTGGTTTTCCTATTGCAATTTCAGCACTAAGCGGGGCATCACTCCTGCTGATTACAAGAAGGATAAAACCAGAAAGAGTTTTTATTGAGCTAGATTGGTCTTTACTGGTTTTCTTTTCAAGTCTTTTTATTATCACTCACACTCTTAATGAACATTTTATTGCAAATAAATTTCAACTTGCCGAGATGAGCTTTTCAGGAAATTTAGTTTTTGATATATCAATTGTAACCACTGTTTTGAGCAATTTAGTATCAAACGTACCTGCCGTTTTGTTAATGAGTCCGGCTGTTAGCCAATTAGTAAATCCTGAAAATATTTGGCTTACACTTGCAATGTCATCCACATTCGCAGGTAATCTGACACTTATTGGCTCAGTAGCAAATTTGATCGTAGCAGAATCAGCAAAAAGAAGAGGAGTTAAACTGGAATTTAATGAATATTTAAAAGCTGGGTTACCAATCACAATACTTACTTTAGTGATCGGAATACTTTGGTTATCGTTAATTTGATCTGTTTAAAAAAAAGAACCCGGTAACCGAAGCTACCGGGCTTGTCCTAATAAAAGGTCTGGGGGTTAACCTTCTACTAGCGACATCACAAAAATAAAATAAGTTTTTGGTGAATGCAAGTAGCAAATGATTACTGTATAAATATTTTTTTTAGTTTTTTATTAACTCAATCATTTCTTTAACTGCTGCAGTAATACCCACAAATGTTGCCCTTGCGATAACTGCATGTCCAATGCTTACCTCATCAATATCTTTGATTTCTCTAAAAATTTTGATGTTTTGATAATTTAATCCGTGTCCTGCATTAACTCCTAACCCAAGTTTTTTAGCATGTTTAACTGCAACTCTTATTCTTTCAAGCTCATCAAATTGTTCTTCTTCTGAAAGTACATTTGCGAAAATTCCCGTATGAATCTCGATAAAGTCACTGTTAATTTCAGCAGAAGCATCAATTTGATTAATATCGGGTTCTGTAAAAAGCGAAACTTCTATATCGTGTTTATGTAATTCAGAAATGGTTTCTTTGAGTAAAGAAATATTATCAATCACATTTATTCCACCTTCGGTTGTAAGCTCCTGTCTTTTTTCCGGAACGATAGTAGCTAATTCGGGACCAACATCACAGGCAATTTTTAGTATCTCCGGAGTTGCAGCCATTTCTAAATCAAGTTTAGTTGTAATCAGCTCGCGGAGTAAACGGACATCTCGTTCGTTTATATGCCTTCTATCCTCCCGTAGGTGAACAACTATTCCATCAACTCCGGCAATTTCTGCTTGCAGAGCAATGCTAACAGGATCTGGTTGAGTTTCGCCCCGTGCATTTCTTAAAGTTGCAATATGATCGACATTTAAAGAGAATCTCATTTATTTACCTCAAAATAATTTACTGATGATATTAAGCAGAGAGGAAATTCCAATTCCATAATCATCTGCTCTAAAGCGTAAACTGGAAATTAAATCAATCGAAAACATAACACCCATATGTGTAATTATACAATAATAAATTGATCTTGTTTTTAGAGCAAGAATTCCCAAAGCGATTCCACCCAGAATAGCTCCAAATGTTTCTAAAGCTGGTTTACCGTTATGCAAAATTACAAAAGGAATCATCTGAATTAGAACTGAATAATAACCGAACTTTGGTTCTAATCCGAAAAGCATAAATCCACGCCAGATAAATTCCCAGGCAAACATATAAATCAGCATACCTAACTCATATATCAAAAAAATACTCCAAACACTTTTAGCACTGGTAAGATGAGGATATTTTTCAGCAAATCCACTTTGTGCCGAAACAAACCATATGATGATAATCATTACAAAAAGAAAAACACCCGAGTAAAGTAGACCAGATTTATAATCACCGATTTTTAATCCGTAATCTTCCACTTTGTCTTTAAGTAGAAATTTTATGATCAAAATTCCTAGTATGAATAAAGTTAAAAAGTCACCCAAAAACCAATAAAAATATTCTATCAAGTCAACATTCTCATATCGCACAAAGTCATCAAAAAGATACTGTCTAAAAAATCTTCTGGATGTAAAATAAAATGAAGTTGTCTGTAGAATTGCGACAGAAACTAAAATAATGACAGTTTTTCTGTCCATCTGCTTTATGGAAGAAATCAGATTTTTGAAATCTGTTAATATTCTATTTTTCAAGAAATTTTATAGAGTTAAAAATTGATTAGATTTAAGTGATTTAACTTACAAAAAGCATTGAAAACTTGACAATTTTAAGTTTATAAATTATTTTAGCACTCGCTTTTATAGAGTGCTAATCAAATTACAAATCAAAATAAATTTTAGGAGAAAAACTATGAGCGATCTAAAGTTAAAACCATTGGCAGATAGAGTAGTTGTAAAACCCTCGGAAGCCGAAGAAAAGACCGCCGGAGGAATTATTCTTCCTGATACAGCAAAAGAAAAACCTGTTGAAGGAACAGTTGTGGCAGTTGGCCCGGGTAAAGTTGCTGATGACGGAAAAGTTATTAAACCGGAAGTTAAAGTTGGTGATAGAGTTTTGTATGGTAAATACAGCGGAACTGAGGTTACTATAAATGGAGAAGAATATCTCATTATGCGTGAGAGCGATATCTTTGGAATCTTAGGCAAGTAATTTAAAAATTGAAAATAAAATAAAGGGAATAATTATGGCAAAATTAATTGTATTTGATGCTGATGCCAGAGCCGGATTAAAAGCCGGAGTTGATAAACTGGCAAATGCAGTTAAAGTAACATTAGGTCCTAAAGGACGAAATGTAATTCTTGAAAAGAAATTTGGTGCACCAACCGTTACAAAAGATGGTGTATCTGTTGCAAAAGAAATTGAGCTCGATGACCCAATTGAAAATATGGGAGCTCAAATGGTTAAAGAAGTTGCCTCAAAAACAAGTGATGTTGCAGGCGATGGAACTACTACCGCAACAGTTCTTGCTCAGGCAATTTACAGAGAAGGACTTAAAAACGTAACTGCGGGTGCAAATCCAATGGACCTGAAAAGAGGAATCGACCTTGCAGTTAGTAAAATTATTGAACATCTGAAATCAATAAGCAAAGAAGTTGAAGGAAGAAATGAAATAGCTCAGGTAGGTGCAATATCCGCAAACAATGATAAATCAATTGGTGAGCTAATTGCAGATGCAATGGAAAAGGTTGGAAAAGATGGTGTTATTACTGTTGAAGAAAGTAAATCTGCAGAAACAGTTCTTGATGTTGTGGAAGGTATGCAATTCGATAGAGGATATATTTCTCCTTACTTTGTTACAGATGCCGAAACCATGGAAGCAATTCTCGAAGATCCAATGATCTTAATCCACGACAAAAAAATCTCTGCTATGAAAGACTTATTACCTGTACTCGAGAAAGTTGCACAGCAAGGCAGAGCATTATTGATAATTGCTGAAGATCTTGAAGGCGAAGCATTGGCAACTTTAGTTGTAAATAAAATTCGTGGCACTTTAAAGGTTGCCGCTGTTAAAGCTCCTGGATTTGGTGACAGAAGAAAAGCAATGTTGGAAGATATTGCAATTCTTACCAACGGAACTGTTATCTCTGAAGAAAGAGGATTTAAATTAGAAAATGCAACTATTTCTTATCTTGGTACTGCAAAGAAAGTTGTAATCGATAAGGATAATACAACTATCGTTGAAGGTGCTGGTAAAGCAGAAGAAATCAAGAAGAGAATAAATGAAATTAAAGCTCAGATTGATAAATCAACTTCTGATTATGATAAAGAAAAACTTCAGGAAAGACTTGCAAAACTTTCAGGTGGAGTTGCAGTTCTTAAAATCGGTGCTTCAACCGAAGTTGAAATGAAAGAAAAGAAAGCAAGAGTGGAAGACGCTTTGCATGCAACACGTGCAGCAGTTGAAGAAGGTATTGTTGCAGGTGGTGGTGTGGCTTTAGTCAGAGCTTCAAGTGTTATAGAAAAACTTACCGGTGAAAATATCGATCAAACAACCGGTATTAAAATAGTTCAAAAAGCACTTGAAGAACCATTGAAACAGATTGTTGAAAATGCCGGACTTGAAGGTTCTGTTGTATTACAGAAAGTTAAAGAAGGTAAAGATGATTTTGGATTTAACGCTGCCACTGAAAAATATGAGAACCTGATCAAATCTGGTGTTATCGATCCAACAAAAGTAACAAGAACCGCTCTCGAAAATGCTGCCTCAGTTTCCTCATTACTAATTACAACCGAAGCAGTTGTTTACGAGAAGAAGGAAAAAGAGCATTCACAGCCAATGCCTCCTGCTGGTATGGGTGGAATGGACGGAATGTACTAATAGAAATTTTTCCGTTATTTTTACAAGGCGAGGACTTTCCTCGCCTTTTTTGTTTCTTTTCGAACATTTTCCGATGGCAAGAATTTTGCCTAAACTCCTCAAAAATGATTTAATTATTCACTCAGAAACACTGATATGAAAGCTGAATTGCTCAACTCAACTCAAAACAAATATTTAGCTAATTCATTATTTACCTCTAACAATCAAACAAATCTTAAATCGGGAGAAAAGTCTATTCAAAAAGAATTTATTGATGGATTGAATACCGAATCTCTCGAAATAAAAATGTTCGAACTTCAGGATAGTTTACAATCCAATAAAAGAAATTATCTTAAACAGTTTGATGCTAACAGAACAACTTTTATCGCAGTAGAAGTAAAATTTCATAACCCTTTTTATGGGATAAAAGACGTCTTTTTAACAGGAACTACATTTTGGTTTCAGGATAATGAAAATGTTGGCAGCAACGACTTCACTCTGGAAATAAAAAAAGAGTGGCAAATTGTAGAATTCTTTCAAAGCTGGGGAACACCTGTAACCGGCTTTTGGAAAGTTGGAGAAGGACGAATTGAAATTTCATTCTGGAAAAACTCTTTAGTAAATCATAGTTTTCTTATTGGGGAATGTGAAGTTATTGATTTAAAAAACACATCTAACGGTTATGAAAATCTTCCTGACAAAAAAATTACAGTTCAAAATTCTATCTTAGAAAAAATAGAGAAAAAAACTTCAGAGCAGCCGCTTCCCCTTTTGCTATCAAAAGAGCTTGATGATTTTATCGGACTAAAATCACTGAAACAAACTCTAACTGATTTTGTAACTTATCTCAATTTTATAAAAGAAAGAAAAAATAAAGGGATAGATACAAATGAAAATCTGATTCCTCACTGCATTTTTCTGGGAAGTCCCGGCATCGGCAAAACAAGTATTGCCCGTGTGCTTGGGAAATTTTATAAATCAATCGGACTTCTTGAAAACGGGCACGTAATTGAAGTTGATCGATCAGCACTGGTTGGTGAGTACATCGGTTCTACTGCACAAAAAACTGAGCAAGTAATCAATCAGGCATTAGGTGGAATATTATTTATTGATGAAGCTTACAATTTAAAACCATCAAACACCTCAAAGGATTTTGGACAGGAGGCTATTGATATCATTTTGAAGAGGATGGAAGATTACAAAGGTAAGTTTGTTGTAATTGCAGCAGGTTATCCTTCGCTTATGAATCAATTTATTAACTCAAATCCGGGACTGAAATCAAGATTTACACATACTTTTAATTTTGAAGATTACTCCAGTGAAGAACTAGCAGAAATATTCAAAAAGTTTGCGGTGAAAGAAAAATATAATTTAACTGATGATGCTTACAATAAGTTGGTACTCCTTTTAGATAATTTTGTCTCACGAGCAGATGAAAGTTTTGGTAATGCCAGATTTGTTAGAAATATTTTTAATGAAACAAAAATTCAGTTAAGCAAACGATATCAGTTATTGCCGTATGATGAACGTAATTACTCATCTCTATCCACCATTATTTCTGAAGATATCTTTAAAGCTTTTCAGTCTTTGAATAATCAAATGACTTATGACAATTTTAATGATAAAGTTGATAAGTATCTCTCGGAAATAAATAGTTTAGTCGGTTTGGAAGAAGTTAAATCAGGTATTCTCAAGTTATTATCTTCAATAAAAATTGATACATTAAAAAAATATCAGGGAATTGAATCATACTCTAAAAATCTTAACTCAGTTTTTATTGCTGAAAGAGGATTAGGAACAAGCACGATCGCAAATTACTTAAGTAAGATTTTCAAGGAATTGAACCTTCTTTCTCACAGTCAGGTTACTGAGATAGATAATTCGTTTTTTGATCAACTAAATAACATTGATACTTATCTGTTGATTGATAAGCTGTTTCAGGAGAATGATGGTAAAATAATTCTGGTTAATGATGCTGTAAACACTTTAAAAACAAAGAACGATTTTAGCGATTCACTATTGCAGTATTTCCTCAAGAAGTTGTACCTGAATCAAAAAAAAGTTGTTGTAATTCTGTGCGGATCAGAGGTTGAAATTAACGAGCTTTTCCAGAATGTTCCGGTAATTGAAAGTCAGTTTCCTAATATATTTAGATTTCAGGAGCACAGTAACAGGCAATTGCTTGAAATCGGTTGGAAAATTTCTAAAAAGAAAAATTACATATTGGATGAAGGAGCCTGGCAAACTCTTTATGAAATTATTTGCAAAATGAGAAGTGACAGATCAAAAGTATTTTTTAATGCAAGAACGATAAATGATATTCTCAATCAGGCAATTCATTTGCAGGAAAAGAGAATATTGGGTCTTAACGAGTTTAATGAAAGCGAGTTGATGACTCTTACTCTTCAGGACTTTGAAGCATTATCAAATCGAATTGATTGATATTATCTTTAAGTAATTAAATTTTAAGTTTTATCCTCTTTATTCTTTTATTACTATGCTCCAATTAATTAACTTAACAAAAAAGTTCGGATCGTTTACTGCGGTTAATAATGTCAATTTAAGAGTTGAAGCCGGAGATTTTTTCGGATTTCTGGGACAGAACGGTGCTGGCAAAACAACCACCATTAAAATGATTACCGGATTATACAGCCCTACTGCCGGTAAAGTGCTTATAAATAATATTGATATTCAGAAGAAGCCGATTGAAGCAAAGTTTTTAGTTGGTTACATACCGGACCAACCTTTTATTTATGAAAAACTGACTGGCAGAGAATTTCTCTACTTTAGTGGTGGATTATATTCTATTGAAAAGTCTGCATTGAAAAAGAAAATTGAACAGACAATTGAGCTTTTGCAAATTGGCGATTGGGTTGATAAACGCACAGAAGAATATTCACAGGGGATGAAACAAAGAATAACAATTGCCTCTGCATTATTACACAATCCTAAATTGTTAGTTGTAGATGAACCGATGGTTGGACTTGATCCTCAAAGTGCTTTTATTGTTAAAAATGTTCTTAAGGATTTATCCAATAGCGGGACTGCAATTTTTATGTCAACTCACAGTCTTAACGTTGCAGAAGAAATTTGCACCCGTATTGGAATAATAAAAGATGGACAAATGATTTTTGAAGATAGAAAGGAAGTGATTGAACAAATCAAAGGATCAGATCATAAAAATCTTGAATCTTTATTTCTTCATCTTACAAAATGATAAAAGATTTACTTCACATATTTTATTACAAGATAGTTTTATTCTTAAAAGTAAACACGCCATTAAAAGCAAGTAGTGCGGTTAAAAGTGTTGTTTCCGGATTTGTTTACCTTTTATTTGCATACGGTTGTTATCTTTTAACACTCAACACAATAGAATATCTGCTTGAAGTAGTTAAAATCGGATCTTTCCTGCTGCACAGATTTATATTGGTTGTACTTTTCATTTTCTTTATTACAATCAATGTTGGAAACATAGTAGTATCTTTCTCTACACTTTATAAATCCAAGGAAGTATTCTTTCTGATTACAAAACCTCTTTCCTTTACAAAATTATTTTTAATAAAATTTTTAGATAATTTTTTCTACAGTTCCACAACGCTTTTACTGATAATCATTTCGGTTTTAATTGGTTATGGAGTTTATTTTGATCTTAATTTCTGGTTCTATCCAATTGCACTATTCTTCTTAATAATTCCTTTTATGTTCACAGCTGGCTCACTTGGAGCAATAATTTTACTTGTAATTATGAAATTGTCATCACGGTTTGGAATACGTAAAGTTTTACTTTCGATTACTTTGGTTTACTTAATTAGTGTTTTGGGATTTTATTTTGTCAGTAATCCTTTGCATTTGATTCAGCGGGTATTTGATTTTTATCCCAACATCAACCAATATTTTGGATTTTTAGAGAACCCGCTGATAAAATTTCTTCCAAATTACTGGGTCGCTGATTCACTTTACTGGATATCGAATGATAACATTAGCAGAGCTTTCCCATTTATTTATGCAAACCTGGTAACATCCATTTTTGTTTTTATCATATCGCTTTTTATTGCTAAGAAATGGTATTATCAAACCTGGCTTACATCACTTAATATCACTAACGATCTCAGATTACGGAATAACATAAAGAACAGGTTTTTTGCTTTTCATAAAAAATCATCCTTAAACTCATTTGATGAATCAATTGTTAAGCGTGAGTTCTGGTTATTCATACGAGAACCCAGCCAGTGGGTTCATTTTGTTGTAATGATGTTTTTAATTACAATTTTTATTTCAAGTATATCAGGGATAGATGTTGTAATTCTGAAGGCATACAATGAGTACCTAAAAACAGTAATTTATCTGGTAGTTTCATTATTTAACGTATTTCTTATTGCATCACTTTCTCTGCGTTTTGTTTTTCCGTTGATAAGTTTAGAAGGCGAATCTCTGTGGAAGATAAGAAGCGCCCCAATCAATTTTAAACACTTGCTCATAAAACGATTAAGCTTATACTTCGCAGTGATTTTTCTTATTGGTCAGGTGATAAGTTATTTTTCCAACTATCAATTCCCTGCCCAACTTTCTATAATTGCACAGATTAATACTGCAATAATTTCTTTTACGCTTGTTAGTATGAATTTTGGAATGGGTGGAATTTTTGCAAACTATAAAGAAAAGAATGCTATCAGGCTGGCTTCATCTCAGGGTGCATCAATTACATTCCTGTTTACATTATTCTTTCTTGTAATATTGATAATAATTCTTTTTGTACCTGTTTTTAATTTCTTCAGAGAATATTCTTTTGGGATAAAAAGATCTGTCTGGAGTTTATCTTATACTACCGGCATTTTACTGATTATTTCAATTCTGATAAGTTTCGTATCGATCAGAGCCGGACTTAATTCGTTTCAGAAAGATATTTGATTTAAAATTAAAAAGAGTTCCCATTATTTGATTAACAGGAACTCTTTAAATATATCAGATAACTTTATCTAATTGTCTTCCAAAAAGAATTTACTTAATCAGAGTAAATTTCTTTGTTGATGTAAATCCATCTGCGGTCAGTTTATAAAAATAAATTCCACTGCTTAAATTGGAAGCATCAAATTTAATTTCATATTTGCCCGCACTCTTAACTTCATTAACTAAAGTAGCAACTTCTTTACCCAAAACATTATAAACCACCAGACTAACTAAGCCCTGCTTTGCAATCTGATAAGAAATAGTTGTTGACGGGTTAAATGGATTTGGGAAGTTTTGAGATAAACTAAATGTAATTGGTGTTATTAAATCTAATTCAACAACGCTTGAGTAACTGAAGGCACCATTTAAATCTATTTGTTTGATCCTGTAGTAATACTTTCCATTCACTACATCATTATCAACAAAAGAATAATTCTCTATGTTTGTAGAATTTATTTTACCTGCAACAAATCCAATCTTTTCAAATGACTGGTTGTCTTTTCTCTGTATTTCAAAACCTAGATTATTAGTTTCGGTAGCAGTCGACCATTCAAGTTGGATTTTTCCATCAACTACTTTTGCAGAAAATGATATAAGTTCAACTGGTACCGGACCATCAGTGTCCTTTATTTCAATCGGAGTTAATCCAACGGTTGGATTTACAGTGTTTGCTCCACTCGGCCAAACTCCATCTTCATCGGTGTTAACAACTTCAAATATTTCTCCTGTACCAAATACTCTCCTTTCAATTCTTTGAATTCCATTTGGTAATTGGTTAGGAATAATTGTACCCCAGGCACCATTAACAGTATCAACAAAATCCCGATAGAAAGTGACATAACTTGTCACTGGTTTTAATGAAAGACCGTCAGCTTCAACGATAGCACCTGCAATTGGTCTTCCTGTTCCGGCAACATTATCATAAAGGAAAATAAAATCTTTCGGTTCAGCATATGAATTACCAAAAATGCCTGACCCTTGAGCCGGATCATTTACATTTCCATAATTTATTACTTTAACAGAATCTGTTGTAACCCAGTTAACAGCAGTGGTACCACCTGCCCCATCATTCATTCTTATTCTCATAAAAACAACACTACCAGGTGTAAAGCGTACATTACCGGTTGGTTCACTAATAAACCATCCTGTATATGATCCATCTGCATCAGTGGTAAACTCACTATATTGTCCAGCAGTTGTAAAACTCGTACTGGTTGATCTTGTAAATGTGTTATCAGGATTAACATAAATTGGATTACCAGCCCCGGATGTTGTTGCACCATCTGACGATGACACGATTTGATTAATATATCTGTAGGTTGAACTTGGTAAAAGATTATCAATCTTTACTCTGAAAACGTATGGAGTTCGATTGTTGTTAGTACCGTTTAAACCTTGAATATATTGTGGTAGTAATAATTCAGTAAGCACAACATTTGATTTACCTTTGGTAATAGTTGAAAGTAATTTCCAAGGTCCACCATCTGGTGCGCGTCCATACGACTGATTTGTTGCCATAGCAGCAAATTGTACGCTGTCTATTACAACACCTGAAGTATCAGCTAACCAAACCCATTCGCCACCGCTTGATAGTCCAAAACCACTAAGATCTCCAACAAAATCGGCTGTATCTGTTATTATTACAGTATAGCCATATGCAGGAATAATGGTTCCTGTTGGAAAAAGTTTCTTAGGTTTAGAACCGCTTTGCCCGCCGTTATCATAAATTTTGTACCCGCTTATATCAACGGGTGTCGAAGATGAATTATAAATTTCTATCCAATCAAGATTGCCAGGCACTCCTCTTGAATAGATTTCATTCATCTTGATGTTTTGCGAATAACTGATCTGTGACAACAGAACAATTGCCGCAATTAACATTAAAAAAGTAAAGATTTTTTTCATTTTACATCTCTCTAGCTTATTGAAGATATTTAGTTAATAGCTAATTCAAAAATAATTATTTACTATTTATTTCATTAACATCAATTTTTTAATTGAAGTAAAATTCTCAGTCTTTAATTCGTAAAAATAAATTCCACTGCTAAGTTCATTTCCATCAAATTTAATGATATAACTACCAGGACTTTTTACTTCATTAACAAGAGTGGTAACTTCCTTCCCAAGGATATCAAAAACTTTAAGTGTAACTAAGCTTTGCTTACCAATCTTATAAGTAATAGTTGTAATTGGATTAAACGGATTTGGATAATTCTGTTCAAGTTTAAAATCAAGATTCAAATTTGTGTTATCTTCAATTGAAGTAATGGAGTTGGGTGCCCCACGGGTAATATAATCTAAAAGCTGCCAATTAGAAGATCCATCCGGATATCGTCCATAAGTTTGTGTAAGTGCCATTGAAGGGAACGTAACATTATCAATCAGGTTTCCAGCGGCATCCTCCAGCCAAACAGTTTCACCATTACTAGATAATCCAAAACCACTGTTGTCACCCGCAAAATCTGCAGTATCTGTAATGATCACATAGAATCCCTGCGCAGGGATTATTGTTCCAGATGGAAATAATTTTTTATTTTTTGTTCCACTTTGTCCGCCGATGTCATAAATCTTATATCCGCTTATATCAATAGGAGATGATGATGAATTGTAGATTTCAATCCAATCAAGGTTACCGGGTACCCCTCTGGAATAGATCTCATTCATCACAACTGATGATTGAGCAAAACTATTTGTAATCATCAGTAGAAAAGTTAACATTAAAAGAATCTGTAAGTTTTTTTTCATCATAACCTCATAAACTTTTTATTTTTAATTAGAAAGAAATTAAAACTGGAATATTTATTATTAAATGAAACTTCTGAAAAATTCAAAATGTCATTCCCGTGTAAACTGGAATCTATTGATTTCTTCCTGAATTCCCACTTTCGTAGAATGAAAAGCACTGATAATTTAATTTTCCAGATGTCTTAAATATTAACGTAAAGAGAACTTACTTTAATTAGTTGCTTAAATATAATTCATACTGCATTAAGATGCATTAAAATATAATTAAATTTTAATCGAACACTAAATAGCCAATTATTGTGGTTTATTATAAATATACATTTTTGAGTCAGTATCCCGAACTATATACATTTTATCCTGCACGAAGGTTATTCCCTCCCCTTTGTCAAAAGTAATTAACCACTCCCCTACCAAATTCCCATTTCTATTAATCTTAAAAATTTTTTTTGATTCATCACTAATAACCCAGAAACAATTGGTTTCTTTATCATAACAGATATCTGAAACATCAGTTGAATAAGAAAGTTGTTTGCGATTAATTTCAGTACCGTTAGCAAATTCAAGCATTAACATCGGATCTCTCTCATTAATTACAAAAAGATGATAATTATCATCAATAGTAATTCCCTCAAGGCAATGACTGGGATTGGTAGCAACATCAACAAGCATAGAACTAATTTTATTGCCATTATATAAAAAAGATGATACCAATCTTGCGGTTTCTTCTACAACTAAAATGGTATCACAATTTTTAGTCATAGTTACTCCCTCCATATCAACTCCTGATACCGAAATTTTATTTAATAAATTTCCATTTAAATCCAGTTCAAATATATCAGGTCTTGCATCGGATACTACTAATAGCGAATTGTTTTTTGAATTATAAAATATTCCCGATGGTTCGGTTAAGATGGAGTTAAGATCTATAACTTTTAACGGCTGTAAAGTTGTTACTCCCGGGGGTGCAACGACATCAGATCCCGGCTCATTTCGTTTACAAGCGTTAAGTAAAATTACTAAGACAAAAATTATATAAATAAATTTCATAAGTCTTTTCATAAGAAAGTTAGGAGCCCAATAAAATTATTGAGCTCTTAAAAATTAAAATTATGGCTGATTAGGAGCACCTTTAGTAATTGTGTTTGATAGAACCCAATTTACACTCCCATCCGGCACTCTGCAATATGATTGTGTAACATCCATTGCTAAGAATGTTACGTTATCGATAACAGTGCCATCTGGATTTTCCAACCATACCTCTTCACCTGCGCTCGATAAACCAAAACTACTGCCATCAGCAGCTGCATCATCTGTTACAATAACATAATATCCATTGGCTGGTATATAACTACCTGAAGGGAAAACTTTTTTGGGTTTGGTACCATTTTGTCCGCCGATATCATAAATTTTATATCCGGTTAAATCGACTTGCACAGGGTTGGGATTATATATTTCGATCCAATCCGGATCTGCAGGTACGCCTCTGGAATATATCTCATTCATAACTAATGGAAGAGTTGCTCCACCTCCTGACCCATTTGATAGTCCTTTGGTAGGCGGGGATAGTTTGACCCAATTTGCAGAACCATTTGAATTTCTGCCATAAGAGGTATCAACACCCAATGCAGGAAATGTAACATTATCGATTAAACTTCCTGTTGCATCTTCAAGCCAGACTTCTTCACCATTGGAAGATAACCCAAAACCACTTGCTGTTGTATCATCAACAGTAATAACTAAAAATCCACCGGCTGGGATGGTTGTTCCATTTGGAAAAGATTTTTTTGGTTTGCTACCGCTTTGTCCACCAGTGTCGTAGATTTTATAACCGCTAATGTCTATCGCAGATGTAGATGGGTTGTAAATTTCAATCCAATCTTCATTTCCAATTGTGCCACGGGAATAAATTTCATTTATTTTTACCGTTACAACCGAAGGTGGTGGAGGCGGGGCAACAAATGGTTCATCCCTTGAACAAGAAATTAAAATTCCTGAAATAATAAATAATATTGCTAAAAATATTCTTTTCATTTTATACTCCTTAAATTTTATAATGATGCCTGAATTCTCATTTGAACAAAAGAATGATCATCATTACCAATTAAATTACCTTTTCTTGTAGCAAATTCATCCACATTAACTATTGAATAATTAAACTGTAATTTTATACTCGTATTAGGATAGTAGTTTACTCCCAGCATTAACTGATTTGATTGACCACCTTTAACTCCTGCTGAAAAATCATTCAGATTAGTAACACTGTATCTGGCTGCCAATTCCAGTGCGCCCCAAGAATTAATTGGCTTTTCTATCGGTCCGACTTCGCCTTCGTCAACATAGTAATAACGTGTTTCACCGGTCAGCATCCAAATTGCCATAACGTAACCACCCTTTAAATTAACTGTTGGTTTACCATACCATCTGTAAATGCTGGTCCCCATAAATTCGGATTGTAAATAAAAAGGACCATTTATATACATTAGTTCTGCGCCGAAGCGATTGTAGTAGTTTACATCACTAATATCGCCTGTATGAAGCAGTTTGGGATTAGCAACATATGTTTCTGTTCGTGCATTTATTTCAATAGTGTTAGGTTTAAGGTCAGCAACAGCATCAGGAGTTTTATAAGACCCGGCTAACCCAATATGCAGATTTTCGCCAAAGTTATTAATTGGTGCAACGGATGCACGAAGATTAGTTGAGAATCCTTCGTCTCGCTGTCCTTTGTCAATTCTGGTACCAGCTTCATGACCCATTATTGCTGCAGTTATTTGTGCAAAATCAGTCCAGTATCTGGCAGCTATACCAATCCTTCGTCCTAAAGGAATTGCATTAGAGATTGCTGAACGTTCAAGAAAAGTAAGCAGTCTTGAACTATTCAGTCTTTCCATTCCAAATGGTTCTTTGAAGTTGCCTGCCTGAAGTGAAAGGTTAAAATTGGGTAGATTGTATTTAACAAACATATCCCTCAAATCAATTTGTGATTTGGTTGAAACTGCTTCAGCAAAATCAACGTCAAGCTCAGCTTCCCAATCTTTCCATAAAACAGATTTTAGTGCAAATGTTAATCTTCTAAGTGTTATGCCATTACTCATAGCATTTTTATTTTCAAAATACATTGCACCATCTATTTGAATTCGTGAATCAATCCACCAACGAAAATTTCCGTCTTCAGATTCAAACACTAGTTTACCGTTTTTTACGTCAGTACTTATTGGAACTTTTTGGTCTCCACCGGGAATTTTCGCATCCTGTGCTTCTAATCTGAATATTGAGAGCACAAAGATCGCCAAAATAAGTGCAAGATTTTTTCTGGTTATCATTTTATCTCCTTGATAATTTTTGATTAATAACTATTGAGTTTTGTTTTATTGTTTAAGTTTATTCTAAAAAGTTCTTCAATAAAAGTTCTCTTTTCTGAATTTTCTTTATTCAGCAATTTATCACCATTAAAATTTAATTCAGGTAAACTGGATAATATTGCTTTGTCAAAATCAATTTTATGAGTAAAACCTTTGCCGTGCAATTTTTTTATTTCATTTTTTTGATTTTGTGTTAATTCAGTTTTTTCCGGCAGTTTATTTACAAGCACTGAATCAATATAAAAACTGTCTATAAGCGCATATTTAAATATCGAATATATTTGTTCACTGGTAAAACTGTCTCTGCTTTTAAGTTCATTTGTAAATGTTTTATTATTAGTGAATCTTTTATTAAGCAGATCTCCGATCTTATCTGTACTAATTCCTTCCTCATTTAATTTTGACATTACTGAAGGAGTAATTTCATAAGGTATCGGATGAATTATTTTTTGTTCAAATACATTTTGTATAAAGAACAATGAAATGAAAGTAATCAATCCGGCTGTGGTTGGTGCAATCACCCATCCCATACCTATCTTGCCAAGTACTTTAAAGTTAATTGAAAGCGGATCTTTTGCCAAGCCTACACCAATTACAGCACCTATAAAAGCTTGCGTTGTTGAAAGCGGCACCAGAGGAAAGGATGGTAAATTATTTCTAAGTAAAAAAGATTCCAGGCTTTGTGATGTGAATAAAGTTAATACAATAAATTCTGCAAGTACAACAACAAAACCTGTAATTGGAGATATCTTATATAAATCAGCGCCAACAGTTTCCATCACATTATTGCCGTAAGTGAAAATTCCAATTGCGATGGCTATTCCACCCAGCAGAAATAATTGTTGAACACTAGAAATGTATATGATGTTAGCAATGTTCAAATCTTTAAATAAAGGTGCAGAAGCAAACATACCCATAACGTTAGCGATGTTGTTTGCTCCTAATGAATAAGATGCAAGCGCACCAACAACAATAAGTCCAATACGCGTATAGTTATCGAGCTCCAGCAAATGTATTTTCCATTTAAGGACAGTTTTTTTGATAATCTTAAAAAAGATAAATCCAAAAAAAGCGGCAATGAGTGGTGAAGCAATCCAGCTAAATAAAATTTTAGATAATGAATTGTAATCAGTTGGTGAGCCGGTAAAAATATTCCATCCGATTATTCCACCTATAACAGCCTGCGAGGTAGAGACCGGTAGTTTAGCACGGGTCATCAGAGTAACAGATACTCCAACAGCCGTTGCCACTGCAAAGCTGCCCGCAATTGCATTTATAGAACCAAGATCTGTTAATGTTTTTGTTGTTCCTTCACCGCTTATTACAGAACCAAGTATAACAAATATTCCGGCAATTATAGCTGCAGTTCTGAACTTAACCATCTTAGAAACAACAGCGGTTCCAAACACATTTACTGCGTGATTAGCGCCTAATGACCAACCGAGAAATAAGCCGCTCGATATAAAAAACCAAACTGCTATATCCAAACTACTCTAACCTTTTAATAATTGCTATCGATAATCTGTCACAAACATCCTCTGCCTCTTCTGCAATTCGTTCGATATGAAATGCAAAGTAGCGAATATGAATTTTAAAACTTAACTCGTGATCTGTTCTGAAAATTAATCGTTTAATTCTTTCTGCAATTTTTTCTGTTTCTTTTTTATAGAATTGAACTTTTGTTACGTAATCTCTAACAGCATCAATGTTTTTAAAATATGATCTTATTCCACTAACTGTATTTTCAAGACAGGAGATTGCGCTTTCTGCAATGTCTAAAAAATCATTTTTCAATTCCGGCAGCAGATTTGGAATTTCCACGGAGAATTCAAGTAAAGTGGAAGCAGTAATATTCAGTACTTTGTCGCAACTCTCGAGTAATCCAAGTACATCACCGCGGGCTTCCGGAATAAGAGTACGTGTATAAAGTTTTATCTCGATATTTCTTCTCAAATCATCAGCCCGATCTTCTATCTTACGTAATTCCTTAAGATGATTATCAAACTCTTCCATTTGATTATCAAGATAGTACTTAATTCCAAGCTTGAAGATCAGCCCACCTTTAACAACCAAATCCAAATATTCATCAATCTGGATTTCTAATTTTTTAGTTTTCTTTAAGAACATTTTTTATAAACCTCTTATTTACCTCTAATTAAAAAAATGGGTATCAATCTTTTATTCCATTCTTAAAATCAAAATATTCCAAAAACTCCATTTGGAGTTATACCTAAATATCTAAACCAGGTTTCACCAGCAATAATCATTAATAACCAGGATATCAGCATCATTGTAAAACCGAATTTGAATGTATCTGTTAAACTATAATGATCTGTTTCATAAAGCAGAGCTGCAGGTTTACTGTTAAACGGAAGCACATAAACGTGTTCAATCATAAAAGCTACGGGTAGCGCCAAACTTATCACACTAAATCCAAATCTGTTTGCAACTCCAATTGCTATTGGTATAAAAATCATTGCGCGCATTGTTTTTGATTGAAAGATAAGTGCGCTGAAAAGCATAACACCTGTAAGCATTAAGTATAATATCCAAAAACTTGTGTGCTCGCCAACTCCCAAATGATTAAAGAAAGCATTTACACTTATTGACGGAAGATCTGTTTGATCTAACCCTGCTCCCAAAGTATAAGCTCCGGCGGAGAATAACATAAGATGCCAGGGAATATCAACTTCATTCCATTTCACTATTCCAATTTTTGGAAGCAAAGCTATAATTGCCCCAACAAAGGCAACTGCGGTGGCACTTATTCCGTGTATATTATCAGTTGACCACATAGCAAGAATTGCAATAAAAATTACTGCCGACTTAATTTCTAAAAATGTAATCGGACCTAATTTCTCGTACTCCTGTTTTAATCTTTCCATTCCTCCTTCAATTTGGGGCAATCGCTCTGCTGGCGATAGCGGAAAGAAAATTCTCATTGCTACAAAGTAACCAATAAACATCAAACAGACCATCACCGGAAACATTGCCATCATCCAATCTGAAAAGAAAATATTTCCACCAATTGCACCACCAATTAGAGCAGCGGCAATCAGATTTGCCCCGGAACCAGTAACAAATGCTCCTGCCCCAAGATTTATATACAATAAATTCTGAAGCACGATGCTGCGTCCAAAGTTATTTTTTTCTTTATCTCCCCTTGCACCATAAATTGCTGCAATAACCATGAAGATAGGAAGTAGAATTGCGGCTTTTGCAGTGGTTGCAGAAATGAAAGCGGATAAAATGAGATTAATAACCAGAAAACTTAGAAATATTGTACTGGCATTTTTTCCAAATTTAATTATTAATAAAAGCGCAAATCTTTTTGCAAGCCCGGTTACAACTAACATACTTGCAAGCACAAAGGACATTATATTTAACCACATAACAGGATGACCAAGCTGTGCATATGCAACTTTTTCGGTTAACACTCCTGTTAATACAAGACTGATTATCAGAAGAAGTGAAGTAAGATAATTTGGAATGGCTTCTGTCATCCATAAAATAATTGAAGCCACAAATATTGCCAGCATAAATTCATTGTTTCTGATAAATGCAGCCGAACCTAATTTTTCATAAGCCTTCTTAGCTGATTCAGAAACAAGTTCATTTGCATTTATTGATTCCAGAAAAGGCAGTTTTATTACAAAAGCTAGAAGAATAAATGAAGTGATTGCCAGTATCGGTCCAATTATAGCAAGCCATTTTTCAAACTTCGATTTATCACGCTTTGGAAGTTTCTCGATACGATAATTATGCATATCGAGTGGATCAAATTTTGTCATAACATACTGCTTTGATTACAAAAATTATTATTAGATGATTTTACCATTTTGTAAAAGGATTTTTCATTAACATCGAGTTATAATATTTTGTATCGCCAGTAACCTCTTCACCAAGCCAATCCGGTTTGTCAAACTTTTCTGATTCAGAAGCTAATTCTAATTCAGCAAGCACCAGTCCTTCATTCTCACCATAAAATTCATCAACCTCAAAAGTGTGATCTCCTGATTTGACGAGATATCGTGTTTTATCAATTACACCGGGTTCACAAATTTTTAATAACTCTTCTGCTTCAGTAACCGGAATCTCCCGTTCCCATTCGTATCTGCTTGCACCTGAAACGTTTCCAATACCTTTGATTGTTAAAAATCCTTTGTCCCCTTTTATTCTTACTCTAACAGTACGCTCCGGAACAGAGGAAAGATAACCCTGAACAATTCGTGTAGATTTATTTGCGAACTTTTTGAATTCCCCTTTTACTAGAAATTTACGTTCAATTTCATTTGCCATATTTTTCTCCTTATTTCATTCCAACTAAATTCTTTAAACCGCGCAGGTAGTTAATATTTGGAAATTTATCGAGCTCAAGTTCTCTTACAGTTTTTATCACAAGTGCAGGATCTTCCATTTCAACTGCAGCTGTTTTAATCATTTTACCTTCAACAGTTACTTCAGCAATTTCAACGATACAATTATTAATTGTAAATCCCGTTCTCTTTTTATGTACGTTCACAGCTTTTAGCAATTTAGATTTAGCGATTACTTCATCAAGATATTGTTCAAATGTATATTCTGTTCTTTCAAATTTCGGTGGGACAACTTTGAAGCATTTAAAAACTTTTTCTATTTCCGGAACAGGAAGAGGAAATGTTCCCTTCATTATTGGAAGCCACTGTTCAAGTCTATTTTCATTAACCTGCTGAAGTGTTTTAATGTCCATCAGATTATCCCTTACTTTTGTATTATCCATACTTACTTCGGATAAAATATAAACTTCATCACTCTCGCGGGTTTTTCCTTCAGGATGTTTTCTGATGTTTGCTTCTGCTGCTCCAAGGTCATTTGTGAATGTACGCCATTCCCAGCGTGGAATTATATTTTCCATTATTACTCCTTTTGTTTTGAAATAGTTGATTTATTCAGTCAAGGATAGTGCCCTTGAAAATCCGTAAAGGTGAATTGATTTGCCTTAAAAATCTGAAAAAATTGGGGTATTAAAAAGAATTTTATAACTTTTGTTTAAATAAAGACGACTTATCGTCGTCACTGTGGCGATTATTCGTCAATATGCGTAGGTTTATTAAGTTAATTATTTGAATTTATTAAAAAATGATTGGGACTGGTATTTGAAAAGTTCAGAAGAAAAAATATTTCATAATATTTCTTCAGAAATGCGAAAAAAATATTTCATTGCACTGCTTTTTATTCTTCTCATCGGAATTATTGCTTCGGTTATTTTTTATCAATATGCTGTTGATATTTCAACAATTGTAAAATCTGATTTTAAATATTTCAACGAATCATCGGATAAAAATAAAAAACTTCTTTACGTCGGAGTTATTTCGAGATATCCACCCAATATAATCTTTAAAGGTTACCAGCCAATAATTGATTATCTGAATCAGAATGACAAATATCATTTTGAACTTAAACTAAGCACAACATATACAGAAACAGTTAATCAATTAATAAATGGTGAAGTTACTATTGCATTCTTTGGATCTCTGCTTTACGTAAACACACACGAAAAATATGGTATTGTACCGATTTTAAAACCACTCAATGAAGATTTTAAACCTTTCTTCCGATCAGTTTTGTTCACAAATGATAAAAGCAATATCAATTCAGTAAAGGACTTAATTGGGAAAAAAATTGCATTACCATCAAAAGAATCCTTTTCGGGTAACTGGCTGATAGGTTATGAATTACTAAAATATAACATAGATAAATCCCGTGTTAAAGAGTTGAAAAACTTTGCCTATCATCAAAATGTGATTTTTCAGGTTTTAACCGGTGCGTTTGATGTTGGGGTAGTTAAAGATAGAGTTATCAAAGAATATGAGAACCGCGGATTAAAAGTAATTGCATATTCAGAACCTGTACCCGGTTCACCAATTGTTGCAGCAAAAAATTATGATACTGAAGCAATAAATTATATTAAATCAAAACTGCTTAAAATAAATTTAACAGATCCATATTATCAGAATCTTGTTAAGAATTGGGATAAAGAATTTACCTATGGCTTTACAGAAGCTACTGATTCTGATTACGACTTAATCAGAAAATATTCCGGAGATAGTAATTAAATGATTCCAATACAAAACAGTCTGAAGACGCGTATTTTATTTGTTACGGGATCTGTTATTCTCATTGTGATGATGATTATTTCTCTGGCAATAATGTTTCAGTGGCGTAAAATATTAATTGAAAAAGAAGTTAATAATGCACAGTCTGTTACTGATGCATTCATTGTTCCCGCTCTTGATGCGATAATATACGCAGAGCAGCGCGAATTGCTTAAGGATGACCTGCTCGAAACTTACATTGACAATTTTATGCAAAGAGTTAACAATATAAAGTATATAGAAATTTATGATAATAATTTTGAAACTATTGCCAGAAAAGATAAACAGGGGCTGAATCTTATCTCTCTAAATCAAAATGATGCTAACATAAAAACAAACGAGTTTAAAACTGTTATTCATCAATCAGATGAATACGGATGGATTTTAGATGCATACGCTCCATTAGAAATTGCAAAGAAAAATTGGGGAATTGCTAAAATTGGTTTTGATGCTGAGCCGATAAGAAAGGAAGTTAAAAATATTTTTCTGGCTCTTTTAGGATTAACTGTTCTGATTTCGATTGCAATTTTATCAGTTCTTTATTTTTTAATTAACAGAATAACGTTTTCATTACACAATCTGGTAGAACAAATTGATAAAATTGATTTTAATTCTGATGAAGAAATAAAATTTAAAAAGAGTAAAGATGAAATAGGATTTTTGATTGAAAGATTTAATGATTTGCTCAAAAGACTAAACAAATCAAAAGAACAATTAGCTGTTGCTCAAAAGCAGGTTTATCAATCAGAAAAACTTGCTTCGATAGGAAGACTGGCATCCGGACTGGCACATGAAATAAATAACCCTCTTAATGGCATAAAAAGTTGTCTTTACGCAATAGAAAAGGAACTAGAGAATAAAACCCAGACAAAAGAATATCTTGATTTGATAAACGAGGGAGTTTTTTATATCGAGAATGTTACTAAAAAACTTTTAGGTTTTGTAAGACAGCAGCCGCAGATTACAGATTCGCTCGAACTCAATGATTTGATATTGAATGTGTATCGTTTACTTGACTATAAGTTAAAGCAAAAGCAAGTTGAAGTAACTCTGAATTTATTCGATAATCTTCCTCCAATTAAAGGTGATTATCAATTAATTCAGGAAGTAGTTATGAATTTGTTTTTAAATTCTTACGATGCAATTGAAAAGAATGGGAAAATCATTTTATCTACAGGAATAAAGGATGATAAAAACGTTTTCCTTTCTGTAAGTGATAATGGAGTTGGAATAAAGGAAGAGGATTTAGAAAAAATATTTGATCCTTTTTATACAACTAAAGAGCCCGGCGAAGGAACAGGTTTGGGACTTTGGGTAAGTCTTGCAATTATCGAAAATCATAGCGGGCAAATCACTGTTAATTCAATTCCAAATCATCAAACAACATTTACTGTAACATTACCGGCAGAGGTTTCTAAATGAAAATAATGTTATCTGAAGATGAAAAGATTACAAGAAAAACTTTAACAGATATTTTAACTAAAGAAAATTATGAAGTATCAAGTTTCAGTGATGGTAATGAAGCTTTTAATTCTTTAAATACAAATAATTACGATGTTATAATTACTGATTTAAGATTACCCGGCACAAACGGAATTGACATCTTAAAAAAAGCCAAAGAAATTAATGCAAAAACCATCGTCATAATCATCACTGCTTATGCAACTGTTGAAACCGCAATTGAAGCATTAAAGCTTGGAGCCTATGATTATCTTCTAAAACCATTTTCTCCGGAGCAGTTGTTAAGCATTCTAAAGCATATCGAGCAATATCGTTCTATCTTATCTGAAAATGAAAAATTAAAAAATCGACTTGCACTGTTTGAAGAGAAAACTATTATCGGTTCTTCTCAAAAAGTAAAAGCTTTTATGGATATGATAAAAACTGTTGCCCCTCTGGATTACACTATTCTAATTCAGGGAGAAAGCGGAACAGGTAAAGAACTTTGCGCAAGGACCATTCACAAATATTCTAATCGAAGGGAAAAAGAATTTATTGCCATCAACTGTGCTGCGATTCCAGAAACGCTTTTGGAGAGTGAATTATTTGGACACGAGAAAGGATCATTTACCGGTGCATTCAGAAGACACACAGGTTACTTTGAAAAAGCAAATGGCGGCACGTTGTTCATAGATGATATTGATGATCTGCCTATGAATATGCAGGTAAAACTTTTAAGAGTTCTTCAGGAAAAAACTATTTCCAGAGTAGGAAGTACAGAAAACATTCCCGTTGATATACGAATAATCTGTGCTACAAAAGTAAATCTGAAAGAACGCGTTGATAAAAAACTTTTTAGAGAGGATTTATTTTACAGGCTCAACATCATCCCGATTATTCTTCCTCCATTAAGAGAAAGAAAAGAAGATATTCCTGAACTTGTTTTACATTTTTTCAAAAAGCACGGCGGTGATAACAAAATACAACTTTTAACAGAGGAGATTTATTCTACTTTAAAAAAATATCATTGGCCAGGGAATGTTAGAGAGCTTGAAAATATAACTGAGAGAATTATTGCATTATCATCCGAGAAAAGCATAAATAAATCTATACTGGAATCACTTATAAGCGATTATTACGATGAAACGGGAATTGAAAACTCAATAGAAGAATATGATGGATTTGATAATTACATGCTTTCTAAAGAAAAGGAAATTATTAGTTGGGCTTTGCAAAAATCCGGAAGCAATGTTACAAGTGCTGCAAGATTATTAAAAATTCCCAGAACCACACTAAGAAGTAAAATGGAAAAGCTTTCAATGATCAGTAATGAGGAGAAGAAATAATCAGATGCATTGATTAATTAAAGATAGTAAGTCCAGTTTTTATTAACATCATCCGGAAAGGTTTTTTCAGAGAGAGTGTTTAGATGTTTATTTTGATCAATGATTACTGCGGTTAAATTGTTATTTCCGAAAGCTGTTGTATCTATATAAAGTGCATTAGAAGATTTTTCGAAGTTAACTGTTTTTCTGTGCGTGTGACCCACCACCTGAAGCTTACCAATATTTAATAGTTCACTTCGCGTCCAGATTATGCTATCCTGTTCAAATAATTCCTCACGAAGAATTTCTTCCAATTCAGTGGGGTGCTCTAGAAAATTTTCTGGAAGTTTATTTTTTAAATGAATTGAAATACCGGCATGAGATATAAAACAATCATCCATATCAATAAAGAGCGGCGCAGAATTAATTAAATCCAGATGTTCATCCAACTTTTCAATTCTATTCCCGCTATAAGATGTTAAAGTTGTTTCAGCACCGTTATATTTCCAGGACTTCGCCATTAAGGTTGATGGTTCCCGCACGCTTGCAAAAAACATATAATCGTGGTTGCCAAGGGTAAAAGTTATTTTTTCTGATTTTACATATTCCAAAACTTCGTAACTGTGATTTCCCCTATCGACCAAATCACCAACACAATAAATCGGTATGCCCGGATATTCTTGTTTGATTCGTTCAACCAGACTTTGTAGTGTATAAAAACATCCGTGAACATCTCCGATTACTGCTATCATGTAAACCTAAATCTTAAAAACTTTTTTGGCATATTCTGTAAGTTCATCTCTAAATTTGGGATGAGCAATGCTGATAAGTGCTTTAGCACGTTCCTGAATAGTTTTGCCCCAAAGATTTACGGCGCCGTATTCCGTAACAATATAATCAACATCACCTCTTGAAGTTACAACGCCGGCTCCGGTTTTTAGTGTTGGAACTATTCTGGAGATTGTATCATCTTTTGTTGTTGATGGAATTGCAATGATTGGTTTTCCGCCTTCAGATCGGGAGGCACCACGAATAAAATCTACCTGCCCGCCAATACCGGAATAAAATTTTGTTCCGATTGAGTCAGAACAAACCTGTCCTGTTAAATCAACTTCGATAGCAGAGTTAATTGCTACCATTTTATTGTTTTTGGCAATTACAAACGGATCGTTAACATATTCCTGCGGATGAAATTCGATGATCGGATTATTATCAATAAAATCGTAAACACGCTGCGTACCGAGTACGAATCCCGCAATAATTTTTCCCGGGTGCAAAGTTTTCTTTTCACCGTTAATAATTCCGGATTCAACCAATTCTATTATGCCATCTGAAAACATCTCTGTGTGGATGCCAAGATCTTTTTTATCATGAAGATATTTCATCACACAATCAGGGATTGCCCCTATACCCATCTGTAATGTTGAACCGTCCTCAATCAAATCAGCAACATTTCTACCTATCTTATCAAATACAGCTAACACTTCCGGAGAGGTATCCGGATCAACTTGTGGTAATTCTTTTATCGGCTCATCATATTCAACAATGTAATTAATTTTATTTATGTGGATAAAACTATCACCTAATGCCCGAGGCATATTTTTATTAACCTGAGCAATAATAAGTTTAGACTTTTCTGCAGGAGTTTTGATTGTACCAACATCAACACCGTAGCTGCAAAATCCATGTTCATCAGGTGGAGAGACATTAAGCAGCGCAACATCCGATTTTATTCTTCCAAGTTTAAATAGCAGCGGTACTTCAGATAAAAAAATCGGTATAAATTCTGCTCTTCCATCATTAACAGCCTGCCTAGTATTTGCTCCAATAAAAAATGCTTTATGCTTAAAATGTTTTTCCATTCCGGGATTTACGTAAGGTAATCCACCAACAATTAGTATATGATAAAGTGTAACATCTTTTAGTTCATCTTTTCTATCAACAAGTGCTCTTACCAATTCGGTGGGACAAGCACACCCGGGTTGAACAACAATGTTATCACCGGATTTAATGTGCTTTACAGCTTCATCAGCCGTTGTTAATTTATTATTGTAAATCTTTAAAAGATTTGTTGGGATATTATTCTTAAAAGTTATTTCTTCAGTAGTTGTCATTTGAATTTCTCTTCTTTAAAACTTATTACAATTTAAATGCTAATTGGTTGAGAATATATGCAATCTTCTGTACTCCAAATTAAAACTGTTGGCAATCGATTCGTTGCAGCAATAGCCATTGTAAGTACAAACGCCTTTTGCCAAACCTGAATTACCCAGCAGTGCATTGGAGAGACCGTGTTCTGCAATTTCCTGAATATAACCAAGTGAAGCATTATTCAATCCATAACTTGCTGTACGCGATACTATTGCCGGCATATTAGGCACACAATAATGAATAACATCATGTTTAACATAAATAGGGTCAGAAAGAGTAGTAATATGGCTGGTTTCAACACATCCACCTTGATCAATTGAAACGTCAACTATCACTGCTCCTTTTTTCATTTGCTTTACCATTTCTTCCGTAACAATGTGAGGAGCTTTCTCACCTTTTATTAAAACAGCACCGATTAAAACATCGGCAAATTTAACACCGCGCGTTATCGTATATGGATTTGCCATTACGGTAGTAACTCTTTTCTTAAAATTAATATCAACCTGACGAAGACGATTTAAGTCTTTATCGATCATAATTACCTGTGCCCCTCTTCCTAATGCAGCTCTTGCTGCAGATATTCCAACCACTCCCGCACCAATTATTACTACCGCTGCAGGTGCAACACCTGTAATACCACCAAGTAAAATTCCTCTGCCGCCTTTACTAAAACTTTCGAGTTGTCTTTCAGCAACCTGAATTGCAAGCTGTCCGGCAATTTCACTCATTGAATGAAGCACAGGAAGACGGTCCTCTTCTTCAATCAGCTCGTAGCCAATTGCAGTAATTTTTTTTCTGATGAGGTTATCAATTATTTTTCTCTTGCCAACAGCAAGATGAAGGAATGAAAAAAGTGTTTGGTTATCCTGAAGCATATCTGACTCTGCCTCTGAGAGCGGAGCTACTTTTACAATAACCTCTCCACGAGCAAAAGCTTCTTCTGCAGAATAAACAATCTGAGCACCGGTTTTGCGGTATTCTTCATCGCTGAAATGACTTCCCTCACCTGCGCCGCTTTGTATATAAACTGTGTGACCGGCGCGAACTAGTGCATCTACTCCTGCAGGAGCAAGAGCAACTCTTTTTTCTTCATAAAGGGTTTCTTTTGGTATGCCGAATCTCATTTAAATTTCTCTTTTTTTATTTCAAAATTACCATTAGAGTGATTGATTAGCAATCAATTAGTTACTATTTAAAGTGGTGTTATCGCTGATTTTCCTGTTAGAACGTTAATCACATTTTTTGCAGCAAGAACGGACATATTATTTCTGGCTTCAACGGTTGCACTGCCGATATGAGGAAGAAGAATAACATTTTTGAGTTTATACAAATCGGGATTAATTTGGGGTTCATTTTCATAAACATCAAATCCGGCTGCAAATATTTTATTTTCTTTTAGCATACTTATAAGAAATTTTTCATTTACAATTTCTCCACGTGCAGTGTTAATAAAAATTGCAGAACTTTTTAATAATGGAAGATTATTTTCATTAAGAAGATTGTAAGTATTTTTATTAAGTGGTAAGTGAAGCGAGATAATATCTGATTTTTTAAGAATTGTATTTAAAGAAACTTTCTTCGCTCCAAGATTTTTTTCTATCCAGAGATTCTTTACATCTGAATAATAAATGATGCTGCACCCGAAAGCTGCAGCGCGTTTGGCAACTGCAGTACCAATTCTTCCTGCTCCAAGTATTCCAAAATATTTATCCCGAAGTTCAACCCCCAAAAATAGTTTTGGCTTCCAGCCTTTAAACTTTTTTGCACGTACAAAATTTTCTGATTCTGTAACTCTTCTTGCACAGGCAAGCACTAATGCCATTGTTAAATCAGCAGTTGAATCAGTAAGCACATCAGGAGTGTTTGTTACAATAATACCTCTACTTTTTGCATAATCTACATCGATGTTGTTAAATCCTACAGCATAGTTTGCAATTACTTTGCAGTTTTTCATCTTATCTATTGCTTCTTTATCAATCTTTTCTGTTAGTAATGAAATCAGTCCATCGCAATCTTTAATTTGATTTAAAAACTCTTTTCTGGGAATCGGATTATCTTTGGGATAAATGGAAACTTCAAATCCTTTTTCTTTCAGAAGTTCTATTCCCGGCGAAGGTATTTCTCTGGTGATAAAAACTCTCATAATATCTTACCTAAAAATTAGAATAATAATTTTTGTTTCTTGTTTGAGCTATCCAGCAAGTTTTACCATTTGGATTTTTTCCGGTACTTAAAGAAAACTCATCCTGTGTAATATCTAATCCTTGTTTAATGAAATCATCTAACGCAATATCTGTATCAATAAATTTATTGCTCAGAGCTGGTGTGCGTTTGAGTTCCTGATACCACATTCCAATCATCTGTTTGTGAAGAAGGTTACCTTCTTTTACCATTTGTCTTACCGGACTATCAATTGGAGGGAAAGGTTTAATACTTAATTGAATAACTGCTCGTGTGTAATCGTCTTTTAGATCATCCCATTCTAATTTCCAAACACAAACCATTTTTGCACGCAACTTTGCTAGATCAAAGAAAAATTCCCATTGTGGGCTTGCCCCCTTTTGATCAATGCCCTCAGGAGAAACAATCATCTTTAATTTTGATTGCTTGTCAAATTCATAAACATACTTTATTACTTTCTCATAAGCCTTTAATGCAGTTTGCGGTGTAATATAATTTACTATACTGATTTTTTTAGTGACTTCATCAGTGATTGCTTTTCTATCAAAAAGTGAATCAATCTTATTATATATGCTACGAAGTAAATCGGCCATAGACTATTTTGTTTATAACAATTTAATTTTGGGATTCACAATTTCATAAGTGTGAGGCGGAATTTGACTATTAAGAGGTTTCAAGAATTGTCGTACTGAAGCCAGACCTTCTATCCTTTGCTGCTCGCCCTCATTGAAATCGAACCAGGTTACATCATCCGCTCCTATATCCACATATCCCATGGTATTGCTCTGTGCCCATTTGTCCAATGCACTACGTTCAAGTGCAAGAATTTCTTTTTCAGCATCCGGATGTAAGTTATCCGAATTACACCCTGCCAATGTAAGAAGCAGTAATACAGCTGCAAGAATAATATTACGTAACATAAGCCCTCCTTTGTGATAAATAAATAGTTTAAATGAACTTTTTATGATATCACCCAAACAAAAGCTTAACAATAAACAACGCTCCCAAAATACCTGCAACATCTGCCAACAAACCTGCAGGTAAAGCGTGCCGAGTATTTTTGACATTTACTGCACCAAAGTAAACTGCCAAAACGTAAAACGTTGTTTCTGTACTTCCAAAGAATGTGGAGACTAAAATTCCAATGTACGAATCAGGTCCGTGCACAGCCATTGTTTCTGCCATAATTCCCAGTGAACCGCTGCCTGAAAGAGGACGCATCAAGGCCATTGGTAAGGCTTCAGCAGGAAAACCTATCGGATCGGTAATAAATCTTAACAGCGGAATTAACCAGTTATCCATCGCACCACCTGCTCTGAATATTCCAATCGCAACTAACATTGCAACCAGGTAAGGAATAATTCTTACTGCAATATTAAATCCTTCTTTAGCCCCTTCAACAAATTGTTCATATACTTTTACTTTTTTGAGTGCACCGTATCCTATAAAAACAAAAATTAAAAGAGGAATTGTAAGTATCGATATTATTTGAATGATTGATTTAAATGCATCGGCAAAAGAATTACCAAAGATTGAACCTAATAACTGTCCTAATCCTGTTAAAGCAAAAACCGCAATAATGGCTATCAAAGAAAAGATGAAATAAAAAAATCTGCGATTCTGATTTAACCAGTTGGTAAATTGTCCTTTAGGTATTGGAAATCTTTCAAATAATTTTGCGGCAGTTAATCCCACAACAACGGCACAGAAAGCTCCAAAGATTGAAGTACCAATAATGACTGTTGGATTAGCACTTCCCTGCGCTGCTCTTACTGCAATTGCAGTAGCTGGGATGAGCGTCATTCCAGCTGTATTAATTGCAAGAAAAGTTACCATTGAGTTTGTTGCAGTTCCCTTGTTTGGATTAAGCTTGTCAAGTTCTTCCATTGCTTTTAGTCCAAACGGAGTTGCAGCGTTACCAAGTCCAAGCATATTTGCAGAGATGTTCATTACCATAGAACCAATTGCGGGATGATCGTGCGGTACTTCCGGAAATAATCTTTTAGTGATTGGTTTTAATGCACTGGCAATTATTTTTATTAGTCCGGCTTCTTCAGCAACTTTCATTACTCCAAGCCATAGAGCCATAATTCCAATCAAACCAAGAGCAATTTCAACAGCTGTTTGCGCTATTTTGATTGCATCATTCGTAACTTTTTTAAGCCATACAAAACTTATTTCTTCAAAATAGAGTTGAGCAGTGTAAATGTTTTTATCCGGCCCTTTCTTGACAATAATTTTTCCTGATAGATCATTGTCTTTTCCGGCTAATGGGGCAATTTCTTTCCATACTGCTGGGCTTTTATCTGAAATAAGAATAAAAAATTGTCTATCACCATTTTTATCAGTTGGCGAAAGAGTAATATCAGTCAGGATATCATCACTTTGTTTAGTTTTGTAAAAACCACCAAATTTTTCTGATGATATTTTAAGCTGTGCAGATACTTTTTCTGAATCTTTTATATCATCTTTATCAAAGTATATTTCTGCGCCAAGGGGTTTATTGTTGTTGTATTTATTGGAAGAAAAATCAGAAATGTCTAAATAGGTTGCTGAAACAATCCCTAAAAACAGAAGTGCGAGCCAAACATAATTTAACAAGCTTTGCTCCTTATTTTAATGTAAGGAAAATTTATTGGATAAAACTAAATCCCTTCTTCAATCAGTGCTTTAATTTCTTTAGTATCAAGTATTACCGATTTAAGGTTTTCACTAATTTTATAATCATCTGCTTTTATAGAAGGAGAATATTTTTTCCTGTAAAGATCTTTAACCTGATCAGCTAATTTGGCATCATCAATGTCTTTTATCTCACCAGTTACTGTGATATAGGTTAGTCTATAGGTGATATCACTACTTTTAGCAGGAATTTTTTCGTTCTTAAAAACCGAGAAACTTGCTGCTGCACCATATTTTATATGCTCAAAGTCCTCATCAGTTTTATCAAGATATAAAAAAACATTTTTATCCAGATAAATAAAGTTGCAGGCATACTGCATTAATTTTTCATTATCAAGATGAATGCAAAGCACACCAGTTGTGGCTTCCTGAATTTGCTTTTCAATTTGATTTATATCCCTTACTAAAGTTATTTTTTTGTACATATAATTCCTGCTTAAAGTTGCCCCTTAGTTAACTATACATTTTTTTGTAAATCCGGAATAAGGACATTCCATACAATGAGAAATATTTTTATTTGTTTTTTTATTTCTTAAATCAGTTATAATTGAATTTATTTCAATCCCGAGTTCGTTCAAATTCTTTTTTGAATAAGAAATTGTATAAGGATTATCAGGATTTTGAATGAATACAAGACTTCCCTCAAAATTTTCAAATCCATTAAATAACCTGCTTGCAATATATAAATAAAATTTCAATTGGATTAAATAATATTCCGCTTGTTTTTTAACTTCTTTTTGCTTTAGCTCATCAGTCTTGTAATCGAAAATTCTGATTTTATCTCCATCAAAAATAATTTTATCAATTACTCCGTGCAGGTAGTAATCATTTTCTTTAAGATAGATCTCATATTCGTTTTTGTAATTCTTTAACGGCTTAATTTCTTTATATATTCTTGAATTGAAATAGCGTGTTAAATCACTTTTTAATTTTATTAGTGTTTTATTGTCTGAAATTCCCACACTCTCAATAGTCTTATCGAGATCTGAAATTTCAGTTTCATTCTCCAATATCTTATGGACAGTGCTGCCAAAAAGTGCAGGATCAAATTCTTCAGAAGCAGAAAATCCGGATTCGATACTTCTATCATCTGCTTCATCATCTTCATCTTTATAAGAAAGATAATTTTTTGAGATTTGTCTTTGTGCCAATCTTTCTGAATTAAATCTTCCAAATCCGTACTCGTAGGTTAAAAAATACTTTAGCGGACACTGATGATAGATGCTAACTTTGGTGGCAGAAATAATTTCTCCCTTTTCATCTGAGCCAAGTTTCGAAACATTAAATTCAAAATTATCTATCTGGACATCCGTCTTTTCTCTGACAAAATCTGTCTCTTCAATTTCCGTTGTAATCGGAATATCAACTTTCATATCCACAAGAGAATTATAATACTTGCCTTGATTGATTTTAAGAAACTCTAACTTGCTTCCAAAAGAAATTTGTTTTCCGGTAAAGTCATCATTCAATCCCTCACTCAATAGTTTTATAAAAGAATCTTTTGCAAATGATTTTCCTTCCTCAAATGAAGAAGAAATATATAATTCATCCTTGGCTCTTGTAATTGCCACATAAAGTAATCTTTTTAATTCCGCCAGCTCCTTTTTCTCTTCAATAAAATTATGTAAGGATACAATTGGCGCAGCAGTATATTCTTCAGTAAAGTCCTGATTAGCGGGAAGTTTAGCAAGTAATCCAAATTTTTTGTTCACTTCAATCTGTCCTGTTTTGATTTTTACAGATTGCCCTTGCTCAGAAGTTCTGTATAAAAATACTACCGGAAATTCCAAACCTTTAGCCTGATGAATCGTCATCATCTGCACAGTATTTCTTTGATCGGAAACTGCAGCCTGAGCTTCGTCTTCTATTCCGGTGATTGATTCCTTCAATGTCGAAATGAAATCATAAAGATTTCTAAATCCTTTTGAATTAAAATTACGTGCAATTGAAATAAGCTTCTCAATATTCGCTACTTCCTGTTCTCCGTCTTTTCTGCTTGCCAAAACTGCAAGATAATTTCTGTCAGTTACAATTTTATTCAGAAGCTGAGGCAATTCAATTGAATCGCAAAGTTCTAAATTTTCCAGTAAAGTATTTTTAACTGATTGTAAGGGCTTATTTTGATTTACATAATTATCAAACTTCCTCCAGAAAGTATCACCTTTCATTAAAGAAATTTCAAACAAAATCGAATCAGAAATTGAAAAGAAAGGTGAGCGAAGTACTCCCACCAACGCAGCATTGTTATTTTCATCAGCAAGAAATGACAGGTAGTTAAATATATCGCTAATTGTTTGTCTTTGATAAAATCCTCTGCCTCCGGCTATTACGTAAGGGATTTGATAATCGAGAAATGCTTTCTCCAGGTTTTTGAAGTGTTTTCTTTTCCTTACAAGGATGGTGATATCTTTAAATAGATATGATTTTGTACTAACAATATTCAGTATTTTTTTTGCAATCAATTTTGCTTCATCAATTTCATCAGATTTTTCATCCAAAAGATTTATCAAAAATTCTACTTTGCCTGCTTTATCATCTGATCGAGCACAGACCAAATCAGCTGCAGGCACTTCACCGAATAATTCTTTCGGCTCTGCAAATAGTTTATTAAATATATGATTACAAAAAGCACAGATAACCGGAGTCATTCTGAAACTATCGGGAAGCACAAGCAGATTGTTTTCACCGGAACTAGTTTTTATATCATCACGAGTAAGATTAAATATTTCTATCTCTGCATCCCTGAATTTATAAATGCTTTGCTTCTCATCTCCTACAATAAACAAATTACCTTTTTTCAGATAATCCAGAATTGGAAGAAATATTTGATACTGAATTTCATTGGTATCCTGGAACTCATCAACCAAAATGAATCTATATTTTTCAGTTATTGAATCACGAACATCCTTATTCTCCAGTAACATCTTTGTATGAAGCAGAATATCTTCATAATCAATGTACCCTTCAGTTTTTTTTCTTGCTTCGTAACGGGATAAAGCCTCATCAAAAAAATTCAGAACAATCTGTCCAATTTTTGCTAACTCATGTTCTGATTTTTTATAATCATTTGCGGTGCAAAAATCGTTTAACTCACCAATTATATCTTCAACATAGTTAATACTTTCTTCAAGACCTCCTGAAATTTTTGAGCTCAGATACTTAGCTTTCTTTACGTGGTGATCTTTAGTAAATGCTAGCGGGATAATCTTCCCCAACAATGAAATTATATTAAAAGAATTAGTTTCTACTTTTAGTTTGTTTAAGAGATCTGCTATTTCAATTGCAATTTCGCTCGATGATTCATTTGCAAGCACAGTGGAATTAATTTTAGACAACTCATCTATGAAAGATTTTTTCTTATCTCTCCAAATCAGATTGAAAGTTTCTGTAAAAGAATGTTCAAAATGATTTATGATTTCTTCAACAGATTTACTGTAGATATTTTTTTCGACTGCAAAAACATTTTTTCTGTTTTTTATCAACTTTATTAATTCGTTTTCAAATCTGCCTTTTGAACCAAATATTCTAATCAAATACTTTACATCTTCAATCATCCTTGTATCATCAAAAGCTGCCCGGATTGTTTCCTCAACGGCAAGTTCTATAAGTTCTTTTGATAATTGCTCATCAATAGGAACGAACCTTGCGTCAAGCTGTGATTCAACAGGATAGGCTCTTAGTATATCAATGCAGAAAGAATGAATAGTTGAGATATTAGCAGATATTAATTTTCTTCTGATAATTTCTAAGTTTTTTCTTAAGGTATGATCAGTCTCCGAACTAATTTTCTCATCAATCAATTTAGAAATTTTAGAATAAAGTTCACTTGCAGCCTTATCAGTGAATGTAATTGCAGCGATATTGGAAATGTCAATTTTACTTTCAGTTAATGCAGACAAGTATTTTCTGGCAAGTACAAATGTTTTACCGGAACCGGCATTTGCTGTAAGAGCAAGATTACTGCTTGTGCTTAAAACTTTTTGCTGATGAGGTGTAAGTACGCTCATTTTTGTCAATCGTTGTTTTTTTGATAAACCAGTATAGTCATCTGAAATGTACTGCCAATAGAAGAGGTTTCTAAAAGTTTTATTTCACCGTTAATACTTTCCAAAAATCTTTTAGCCATACTTAAACCAAGCCCCATACCTTGTTTTTTTGTTGTAAAATTTTCATCAAATATTTTATCTCTTATTTCGGAACTGATACCGTGTCCATTATCACTAAATAATAATTTATATTTTTTATTCTCTTCACTTAAAGAAACTATTATTTCTGTGGCTTCTGCCTGCATTGAATTACGAATGAGATTGATAAACATTCTTCTTAACTGATTTTCATCTGCTTCAATTTCTGCTTTAGCCAATTGAGTAACAATTTTAATTCTGGTTTTTTCATGCAGAAACATATTAACAGTATCATTAAGCACTGAAATCAGATCGATAATTTCAATTTTCAGGCTTGGCATTTTTGCAAATCGAGAAAATTCTGATGCAATCTGGCTAAGGTTTTCAATCTGGTTAAGAACAGTTTGAGATACCTTTTCAAAAAGTTTATCAAAATCCTTGCTCTTATCTTTATAAGCAATTATCAGCTGCTGCAAGGCTAATTTCATAGGTGTAAGTGGATTTTTAATTTCGTGAGCAACCTGTTTTGCCATTTCTTTCCATGCGGCTTCTCGTTCCATCTCAGCAATTTCAATCTGATTTTTTTTAAGCTCAGAAGTCATCATATTAAACCCATCGAGCAACTCTTTTAATTCACCGCGCTCACTATGTTCAATTTTAACATTAAGATCACCTTTACCAACTGCTTCTGTGGCTTTAGTTAATCTTCTAATTGGCTGTGAAATCTGGTTTGCAAACAGTGTGCTGATTATTATAATTATTATCACCGCAAATGAATAGATGCCAAAAATGACAACATTAATTTCTGTTGTAGTGAAAGTAATTTTTATTTTGTTGAATGCATCATTAACTGAGAGTATATAATCAGAGCCATTTATTGTTATATACTTATAATAATTATCAAACAAGTAGTTATTTAATTTTTCAGTTATAAGGTGTTCTTTATATCTGAGATAGTGCAATTGATAATATGTTTTTGAATTTAATTTGCTGTCAAAGAAACCAATTTTATTATATAGTGCCTGCGAATTATATAATTGATCAGTTCCGCTGTATAAAGCGAATGCAATTCCCAATTCTTTATAAACATTTTGTGCAGCAGTAATCAAATCTCGGTTTTTATTTTTTTGAAGTTGAGACAAAATATGTTTTTCTACATAACCTGCCCTTTGACTTAACTCGTTGAATATTCCTTCTTTTGCTCTCTCAGATACTACGTTCGCATTATACAATGCAAGTATTATTACGGGAATTATAGATATAAAAAGAAAGGCAAATAACAATTTCCCTTTAAATGTAAAATTCAGCTTATTAATCCGGCTTAAAAGAAAGACAAAAAAAGTAATAACAATAAAAAAGGAGTGTACAATAAAAATTTTGAAGAAGTTAAAAAGATTCCAGGAAAATTGACGTTCAGCAACTGCCACTAAAGTTAAAATTTCATCATCATCCTTTATGTTTTTCATCAGGTATGATTCGAAAGTTTCATTTTCAAATTTTAATTTTAGCCAGGCATCATTGTAATTTGAGTCAATCTTTGTTTGGATAATCTGTTTGATCTGCTCACGCGAAGGATAAACATCTCCAAAAACTTCTGTAAGATTTTCATTTCGGAATTGGAATATCTTTAACTGTTTTACATCAATAACTCTGTTCAGTACAGATAAATTTGATTGAATAAAATCAGGAAAATCTTTCGCACCTAAACTTTCGATATCAAATCCTGCAAAAACAGAAATGTAGCCTTTGATTATACCCCTCTCTCTGATTCTGATAATTCCATGCTGATATTTTGAATTGGATTCATCCACCAATTTTTTTTCAACTATTACGGGACCATCATTTTCAGATTTAAGCTCTTTAAATATTTCTTTATCAGGTTCAAGTCCAACCTGAAATCCACCAAGATAATTCTGGTATCTATCATAAAACTTTAATCCCGAATTTATTGACTCGCGCTGCATAGCACTTTTTGACCATGCAATAAAAGCTAAAGCATCAAAATTTGTTGCACGATTATTAAATGAACGCGTAACTTCTTCATCAAAACTAAGACTTCGAAGAGTCTCTTCCACCATAAAGTTTATAAAGTTATCATCAATTCTGTTTATTTCTATAGCAGTGGTTTTAAGTGATTCTCGTTCAAGTTTTGTATTAAAATAATTTAACAATGATATAGAAGCGATTGAACCTATGAGCATTATAAATAGATAATTGTAAATCGTTGCGTTGGTCTTTATAACCACCTGATAATGCAGTAATAAAAGAAGAACTAAAAAAATTATCAGTGCGATGAGTGGAATTAAAGGATCATTACTAATAAAAAATGAAACAAGTGTAAATATTATAACAATTGTGTAAGCGGTAATTATTTTTTTTATATCTGTCTGATCTGATTTTAATCTCACTCCCTTTACTATTAGGTTGGTTATACCCAACAATGCAAGCACGAACCCGAATCCAGCAATAAGAATATTTAAATTCATAATCAGAGATGGAAAATCCGGAAGAATATTAGGCTCCTTAAAATATCTTATAGTGCTATCAAAAATTACACTTCTGATTATTGCGCTTAGTGCTCTGATTAACAGAAAAACAAAACTTGAAAGAATAATGATCTGAATAATACCGAGTATCTTACCCGGGTTTTTACCTTTTTCAAGAAGATAGGATCTTGTATAACGATAAAATTGAATAAACAGGACTGTCAATAAAATATTAGTGGTTAAAAATTCCAACGGAGATTTTACAATTCCCCATGCAAAAGCGGATGAAAAATAGGATGGATTAGTTAATTCACCTTCAAAAAACTTTGTTGGAAAACCAACCAAAAATATTATTGCTCTAAACGAAGTAAGATAAAGGAAAAGAAGCAAAAATTTTGTTAATCGTGATTTAAGTTCTCTGAAATCGGTCTTTAATCCGAATCCAATAAATAAAATCATCAATAAGACGAGTATAGATTGTATTTTTGATGAAAGTTCCTTTAAACTATTAACTGCACTATTTAATGTAGGTTTTGAAAAAGTGACTAATCCAATTTTGTTACCATAATTGTTAGTCAGCTCAAATGAATACTTTCTTCCGTCCTTAGATTTTTCGCTGTATGGTGAATAAATAACTTCAAAATCAGCAGAATATTTTTGAGAAATTTCGTTTGTAAAATCTATTTTATCACTAAATCTGTTATTTGATGTATATTTTTTTTCTATAGGTCTGGAAACGGTTAAGTAAAATATATCGGATTGTATATGAGCGGTATCAATAATTGTTAAAAATGTCGTAAGATAATTTGATAAGAAGTAAGTTTCACCCAAAGGGAAACTTAAAGGGAAAAGTTCGTTTTGATTGATAGCAAGAGATTGATTCCACGCAATTAGTTTACCATTTGGTGCAAAAATTTCAATCGAGTAATCATTAAACTTTTCTTCATTGATGATTTTTACCAGCTCTTTATAATTTTCAGTTTCGGGTTGCAGAGTTCTGCTTAGTTTGTTTCTTACATCAGATAATGTATTCAACAAATCATCCTGCTTAACTTTTAAATCTTTTTTAACTGATGATTCAATTTCAGAAATATCGTTCACCAGCTGTTCATCCCAATTTTGCTTAAGTAACTTAAGCTGATTTTCTGAGATGATACCAGAGACAACTACAAGAATTAAAATAAAAAAGACGATAGAGAAAAATTTTCTATCGCCTTTAAATTTTTTTGCTATTTTCTTTAACATCAATTAATTGTAAGCTGAGTGATATTCCAATTGTTACCAACTTTTTTAACTGAGATATACACCTGCGCAACGCTTCTTTTCCCTTTATTATCATATCCATATTTACCAGTTGCATAAGAGTTGTTTTTATCTGTTTTTATATGATCGAATTTGAATGAAGTTACTTTATAGAGTTTAAAGAAATCTTCCAGAACATAGTAAGCCTGGTTTGCGCTGTAATATCCGCTGATACCATTTGATAAACTAAAATACGTCTGCTGTCCAAAATATTTTGATATGCCGACAATGTTTCCCTCTCTAATTTTGTCCTCCAAATCGTGGAATATTTCTGCCTCATTTTGATTTTTTAATGATTTATCTTTTTTAGGCAGCAAATCGTTTTGCTGAGGAAATATTATCAGGCAGAAAAACAGTGAAATGATTATGTAAAAAGTTGCTTTCATCATATACAAAAAAAATTGTCGTGAACTACTTGAACATTCCAGCAATTCACGACAAAATTAACAAAAAGTGAATTATCTAGCTAATCTTTCTTTATTAAATGTTCTTTCAGATCTATCCTTAATGGAACGCTTCAATTGAGTTTCACCTTTAACCAACTGGAATGCCCAGTCAAAGACCACTCTTTCTGCTGTAATGTTTTTGATTCTTATCTTTGCAAAGTGATTATCAAAAGTCCAGATTACATAAGTGTGTCCAACTCTTGCAATAGCGTCTTTTGTTGGGGACCATCCTGAAGTTGGTGCGTATTCAATGTCATATAAACTGTTGGTCGGACCCATATCCTGAATATCAGTGTCATCCCAAACATCCAGATAGAAAGTGCCATTATAATTTTCAAAGAAAAAGTCTGTGTACTGATCATCAAATGGGACTACTTTGTAATCAAAGAATGAGTAACCACTAATTTCAGGAAATCTTATGTAATCAAAAATTGCCTGATTATAACCCTCTGGTCTTGGGGTTGAGTAAACAACATCATAACTCAAATCGCTTTCATTTCCATTGTAATCAAAAGCCGCAACACCATAATAGTATGTTTCTCCGTTAACAGCACCATTATCAATAAAATAAGTATTTCTTGTGGTTCCGATCAGTGTGTATTTTCCATCGTAAGTGTAGCTGTAATAAACATTGTAACCCGCAACATCAGATTCCCTGTTTGGATTCCAATAAATATCAACACGGCTGTCACCATTAACAACAGAAACTCCTGATGGAGGTGATGGAGGAGTAAAATCATCATAATATGAATCATTTACATCACAGGATGTTATTATCAAAGTTGAAAATAATAAAACGGCAGTTAAAAATAACTTTTTCATTTTGGATTCCTCATTAAATTTTCATCCGAAAGAAGCCAAATAGCATACCAGAAAAATAAATTGATTTCTATCTAAAGTAGTTGTTTCGTAAAGACTGATGTACAGATAAATGAACAGCTATCTAAAAAAACAGGTACAGATTCATTAAATATCCAGGAACTTTCCCTCGAAATACATCTTACCATTGTTTATAACACCCAATGCTTTACCGGTAAGTAACTTTTTATCGAATGGAGTATTGCTTGATTTACTTAAAAACCTTGACTTATCAACTGTCCAAACAATGTCTTTATCAATTATCGATAAATTTGCTTTTTCACCTTCTTTAATTAACGGTATAGGCAGATTAAGAATTTTTCTGGGATTAATTGAAAGTTTTTCTATGATATTCTCGAGGGATAGTACTTTTTTATGATATAATTCCGTAAACGTTAATCCCACTTCGGTTTCTAATCCAACGATTCCATTTGGTGCATATTCAAACTCTAATTCTTTTTCCTCAAGTGAATGTGGGGCGTGATCTGATGCAATACAATCAATTGTACCATCCTTTAATCCAGATATTATTGCCTCAACATCAGCTTTAGTTCTGAGGGGAGGATTCATCTTTGTGTTGGTATCATAAGTTTTAAGAGCATCATCAGTTAAAGTAAAATGATGTGGTGTAACTTCTGCAGTCACCTTAATTCCTTTCTTCTTGGCTTCTCTAATCATCTCTACAGATTTTTTGCTGCTTATGTGAGCAATATGAACTTTGGCATCAGAATATTCAGCCAGGATTATATCTCTCATAACTATAAGATCTTCAGCTATCGAAGGGATGGGTGTTAAACCAAGCACTGTGGAATTTAAACTTTCATTCATCGAACCACCTGCGAGTGATTCATCTTCACAATGTTCGATTATTGGTAAGTCAAACATTCTGGCGTATTCAAGTGCTCTCTTTAAGATTGATGAAGTTTTTATCGCGGTGCCATCATCCGAGAATCCAACTACTCCCGCATCTTTTAATTCAGCCATAGGTGAAAGTACTTCGCCTTTTCTTCCAACAGTTGCTGCTCCAACTGGATAAACATCAACCAAATGATTTTTAGCATGACTTTTAATAAAATTTACTACCTCAGCAGAATCTATTGCCGGCTCAGTATTCGGCATACAAGCAACAGCAGTAAATCCGCCACTTGCGGCACTGTTACATCCCGTTATAACCGTTTCTTCATCCTCTCTCCCGGGTTCGCGCAAATGGACGTGCATATCAAACAAGCCGGGAACAACTAATTTACCATTCAATTCAAAAATCTTAACACCATCAGTTTCTTTCGTTGTAAACTCACCAATTTTTTTAATTATCCCGTCTTCAATTAAAATATTTGTGTTGGTTTGATTTAAATTTTGATAGGGATTTAAAGCGTTTACATTTTTTAATAATATTTTCATTGCACACTCTTAGTTTAATGTACCTAATAAATAAAGCACTGCCATCCTTACGGCAACACCATTTGTAACCTGCTGAAGTATAATCTGATACGGACCATCTGCCACATCCGATGCGAGTTCTACACCGCGGTTTATTGGTCCCGGATGCATTATTACAATATCTTTACCATTTTTTTCTAATCGTTCTCTATCAATTCCAAAATATTTTGCATACTCGCGAATAGAGGGGAAATATTCTCTGGCTTTTCTTTCCAATTGTATTCTGAGAACATTAAGAATATCATTTTCCTGAATGGCTTCATCAATATTATGAATAACATTTACCCCAATCTGATCGAGGAATTTTGGAATCATAGTCGAAGGTCCACACACAGAAACAGAAGCACCCATAGCTTTTAATCCGTAAATATTTGAAAGTGCAACACGGCTATGGGCAATATCGCCAACTATGCAAACTTTTAGTCCTTCAATTTTACCAAACTTTTCCCGTATTGAATACATATCCAGCAAAGCCTGTGTTGGATGCTCGTGAATTCCATCACCGGCATTTATCACGTTTGCGTCAGAGATTTTTGTCAGCATTAACGGCACTCCCGCTGCAGCATGTCTAACAACGATCATATCAACCTTCATTGCCTCGATGTTTTTTACGGTATCCTTTAACGTCTCCCCTTTTCCAACACTGCTTCCTGAAACTGAAAAATTTATTGAATCTGCTGAAAGCCTCTTCTCAGCAAGCTCAAAAGAAATTCTTGTACGTGTTGAGCTTTCATAGAAAAGATTTACGATTGTTTTTCCTTGTAAAGTAGGAACCTTTTTAATTGGTCTCTCCAGAATTTCCCGGAAAGTTGTAGCTGTATCCAGAATTAACTGAATGTCTTCTTTCGGAACTCCGTGAAGCCCAAGTAGATGTCTTGATGATAATGGCATTTTACTCTTGATTATTTTTTTTCTGTTTCAATTAAATAGATGGCATCTTCACCATCGTATTCTTTCATTTTAACTTTAATTTCTTCGTTGTGAGAAGTTGGGATATTCTTTCCAACGTAATCAGCCCGGATGGGTAGTTCACGATGTCCCCTGTCAATCAAAATACAAAGCTGGATAGAGCTTGGTCTTCCTAAATCCATTATTGCATTCAATGCGGAACGCACTGTTCTTCCTGTGTATAAAACGTCATCAACAAGGATGATATCTTTTTCGTTTATATCGAAAGTGATATTTGATACTGATACTTCTGGTTGCTTAAGTCTTGTTCTAAAATCATCCCGATACAGCGTAACATCCAGCACACCGAAGGGTAGTTCAACGTTGTCAATTTGTTTTATTTTATCTGCAATTCTTTTTGCCAGAAATTCGCCACGAGTACGCATACCCATTAAAACAAGGTTATGCGAACCTTTATTTTTTTCAAGGATTTCGTGCGCCATTCTTGTAAGGATTCTATCCAATCCTTCAGCATCAATAATTTTTGATTTTACATCCATATACAAAAAAGCCTCTTCGGATTTCCATCCTCAGAGGTACTTCCTATTTCTTTAATTATTTTGATTTTCATCCTTTTCCATCTCACCGGATAGATTTAAAGGTAATTTTTATTTGTGCCAAACTTAAGTGTTCATAGCTTTAAAGTAAAGTAAAAATCTAATTAGAATAAAAATTATTTTTATATTTACGATGTAATTATGAAAAATTCGGGGCGTGGCTCACCCCGGTTAGAGTTTCCCGACAGGTAGGGAAGGTCGTGGATAAGTATTACACATATATCATTGAATCTAAAATAAACGGAAGATGGTATATTGGGCATACAAATAATTTGCAAAGAAGATCGGAAGAACATAATTCAGGTGAAAATAAATCAAACAAAGCGAAAGGACCTTGGAAAATTATTTTCCTAAGAGAATTTAATAGTAACTTGGACGCAAACAAATTTGAATTAAAGTTAAAAAAACTTAGAAATAAAAATTTTATTCGAAAAGATTACTCAGAGTTTTTTTTGATTGATTAAAATTCGGGGCGTGGCTCAGCCCGGTTAGAGCGCCTGGTTCGGGACCAGGAGGTCGGAGGTTCAAATCCTCTCGCCCCGACAATGTTTTTATATAAGTTCTTTATTATTTTTTTGCTCAGCCCGGTTAGAGCGTCCCGACTTGTCGGGAAGGTCGGAGGTTCTCCTAAGGATGCTTTGCAGAATCCTCTCGCTAAAACAATTAATTGAAAGTTTATTATGGCACAAAATCATTCATTTGATATCGTATCAGAAATTGATTTCCAGGAAGTGGATAATGCAGTTAATCAGGCACTAAAGGAAATTCACCAGCGTTATGATTTAAAGGATTCTAACACTCAAATTGAACTTAACAAAAAAGATAAACTGCTTACCATAAATACCAAAGATGATTATTCACGTAAGGCTTCTATCGATATTCTGGAATCTAAATTTATAAGAAGAGGTATTTCTATTAAAGCTCTTAAGTTTAAGGAACCTGAGGCAGCTGCTGGCGGAAGGCTTAAACAAATTATTAATCTTCAAAGTGGAATTTCAAAAGAAAATGCAAAGCTTATTACCAAGATGATAAAAGATTCAAAGTTAAAGGTTAATGCCCAGATACAGGATGAACAAATAAGAGTAACTGCACCCAAAATAGATGATCTTCAATCTGTAATAAAATTAGTTAAAGAAGCCGAATTAGATTTCCCAACTCAATTTGTTAACATGAAATAAATCAGCTTGCATAAGCTAATCTTAGTTTCTCTTTATCTATTCCTTCCAGAAGTGCAAAATCTTCTTCACTGATTTTTTCCACATCGCCAAAATATTTATTGTCAACACTATCTTTCTGATCCACAACCTTTACGGCGGATAGTGAAAGCACTTTTATCTTACTTACAACAACATTGGTTGCATCAGATTCATCAACTTTCCCTTCAATAACATAAGGACCCATTGACATTGTTTGCTCTGCATATTTCTCATACTCGCGTGGAAAGATTACGGCTTCAAAAGTGCCCGTTATATCTTCAAGCGAAAGGAATTTCATTATATCACCTTTACGTGTTTTAATTCTTTTAGATGTCATATACCATCCAATCAACTTTACATTTTTGCCGCGATGTTTATGCAAATCTTTTGCTTTAACCACATCCGGTTTTTCAGTTTCACTTCTGTAAAAAAATAAGGGATGGCGTGTAACCATGTAATCAAAGGTTTCATATTCTGTTTTGCAAATTTCTTCAACCGAAAAGTTTTTGCTTGTTTTAATCTCTTCTTCCAGCGCAAAAGTTTCATTCAGAAAAAGATCATTATAGCTTTCATCCAGAATTTTTCTTTTGTGGATGTAAATATCCAGTAAACGCAAAAGTTCAGGTCTTGTTTTTTTAAAGCATCCCATCGCTCCGCATTTAATAAGAATTGATGTTTCTTCAAATCCAAGCTTTGTGCGTATAAGAAAATCTGCAAGCGAGTGATAATATCCATTTTGTTTTCTTTCAGATAAAATTTTTTCTATTGAGTTGTGAGAGAGATTTTTTATTGCCATCAACCCGATTTGCAGATTGTGATTTTTGCCGGTGTATTCGTTTTCACTTTTATTGATACAAGGCAGCAAAATTTTTAGTCCTAATCTTTTAGCTTCCCAGATGTAAACCGCAGCAGAGTAAAATCCTCCGCCATTGCTTAAAACACTTGCCATAAACTCTGCCGGATAATGAGCTTTTAAGTAAGCAACCTGATAAGACAATAAAGCAAACGATGCGCTGTGGGCTTTACAAAAAGAATATCCGGCAAAGGATTCAATTTGCCGCCACAACTCTTTTGATTGCTCTTCAGTTAATCCTTTTGCAGAACAGGAATAGAAAAAGTTATCAACAATTTTTTGCATTGCAGTATGAGAGCGCATCTTTCCGCTCATTGCCCGCCGTAAAAGATCTGCTTCTTCCAATGAAAGCCCGGCAATGTGATAAGCAACTTTAATTACATCCTCCTGATAAATCATAACGCCATAAGTTTCTGCAAGCACTTTTTCCATCTCCGGAATAAAATATTTTCTCTTTGATGGATCTCTATGCCGCGCAATAAACTCCTGCATCATCCCGCTTTCTGCAACACCCGGGCGGATTATCGAACTTGCAGCTGTAAGCATTTCAAAATTGTGTACATCCAGCTTGCGAAGAAGTGAACGCATGCCCGGAGACTCAATATAAAAACAGCCAATGGTTTGCCCTGTGCGGATAATATCATTTGTAGCTTTATCATTAAACAACATATTAAAATCATAGATGTCAAAATCAGCACCTCCTGTATTGCGGGGTATTGGTGGATAAAGAGTGTGGAGTCTTATTCCGCTGCGCCATTCTTTGGGCGGACTATAGTTTAATTCTTCTGTAAAATTTTCTACTGATAATTTCATAAATACGTGAACATTTGTTCACTATATAAAATATTTATGGCTAAAAATCAATATCAGAAAAAGCTGCCAATTGATTTTTTGCAATTTAATTGGCTTATTTCAAGTGTAAATTTTCTTTCGAGGACAAAATGCAAACGGATGACAGCTTAAACTGGACTTGCCAGTATTGCGGAGTAGAAAATTCGGTTTGGGTTGATTTAACAATTGAAGGCAAGCAGGATTTTATTGAGGATTGCAGAATTTGCTGCAGACCCAACCGAATAATAGTGGTAAGAGATTATGATGAAAATGTGATGATCGAATCACGACCTATTGATGAATGATTGATCCACAAAACCGAATATTAAAAAAAGAAAAAGTAAATACTACCTGCAATAGTTAAAAAAAAATATGTTATTGCTAAGTAGGTAATCAACTTTCCTTTGCCTAAAATTATTTTCTCAAGCTGCGCATCAAAATCATCTGTTGTTCGAGAATTATATTCCGCTTGAGTATCCGATGATGAAACAGAATAGCTGGACTCAAAGTTATAGTCACTCATAGTCAGCCTGTTTTTGTTAAAAAATATTTTGTTACGACTGAACTAAGCTAATCCATAATCATTCTTAAAAAGGACGAACTATCTTCATCGTCCGAATCATCTTTCTTTTCTGCTCTTTCTTTTGCCCAGGAGTATCTTGATGATTCAATACTAAATCCACTTGGAGTTTGTTTATCTTCATCATCTTCAAGAGGAGTTTTAGTACCATTTACTCTTAAGATTGTAGGGACATCAAGATTTGTTTTATCAACATCATCTGTTTGATTAAAAATTGTCCATCCGCCGGCTGTTGTTTTATCAGGCAATTTAGTTGTGCTCGATTTACGGGTTGCAGCTGGTTTTGAGCCATAATTACTTCTGCCAGTTTCAAATCCTGTGGCAATAACGGTGTAAGAGATGTAATCATTCATTTCTTCTTTTCTGACCACACCAAAAATTACATTTGCTTCCTCACCTGCAGCTTCAAAAATAACATTGTTACCTTCGTTAATTTCCTGCATTGTCATACTGCTTGAGCCAGTTACATTGAGAAGAACACTTTTTGCACCTTTAATGTTCACACCTTCAAGCAAAGGACTTGAGATAGCTTTCTGAGCAGCTTCAATGGCTCGGTTCTCACCACTTGCAATTCCACATCCCATTAATGCTTCACCACTTTGATTCATTACTGCACGAACATCTGCAAAATCGACGTTAATTAATCCTTCAACAGTTATTATATCGGCGATTCCTCTTGTAGCCTCATACAGAACTTCATTTGGTTTATCAAATGCTGCAAATGCATTTGTTGATTTGTCAAGAATGCTAAGCAACCTCTCGTTTGGTATCACAATCAAGCTATCTACATGCTGACGCAATTCCTGAATTCCTCGTTCTGCATTCATCATTCTGGTTTTACCTTCCCATCTGAAAGGCTTTGTTACGATTCCAACTACCAAAGCGCCTATACTTTTTGCAATTGAAGCAATCACAGGTGCACCACCTGTTCCTGTTCCGCCGCCCATACCTGCAGTAATAAATACCATATCGCTTCCGGATAAGACTTCTGCGATTTGCTCTCTGTCTTCTTCAGCAGATTTTCTTCCAATGTTAGGATCAGCGCCGGCACCCAATCCTCTTGTAATTGATGCACCGCATTGAAGCTTATGCGTAGCACTGCTGCTTCTTAAAACCTGAGCATCAGTATTAACTGCAACATACTCAACACCGGTTAATCCACGTGCGATCATGCTTTCAATAGCATTACAACCTCCGCCACCAATACCCACAACCTTTAGAACTGCAGTCATAGGTTTTTCTCTATCGATAGTTGCGAATCGCGCCATAAGGCCCTCCTTCTGTATAAGTTTAAAGTTCGTTGAAAAAATCTTGTACTTTTTTAACTAATTTTTTGAACTGATTCTCAGTTTTTGATTTATTCTTTTTTATCAGAACTTGATATTCACTCGATTTACCACCGGGGATTCCTCTAATCAATCCGGCAACAGTAGCAAATTCAGGACTTTCAATTTCATTTGACAAACCTGAACCCAGCTCCTGCGGTACGCCAATTCTTGTAGGCAGCCCAAAAACTTCTTCAGCTAATTCAGTAACTCCTCTTAAAAGTGAGCCGCCTCCTGTAAGCACAATTCCTGCTTTTATTTTAGATTTAAATCCTGCTGTGCGTAATTCGTTGTCAACCAGTGTAAACAATTCTTTCATTCTAAGGCTGATAATCTGGGTTAACAAGCTAATGGGAATTTTTGTGTTGCCTCTTGCTCCCACACCTCTTATCAAAATATCTTCATCTTTGATGATTGCATTTTCTGATGCATAACCAAATTCTTTTTTAAGCCGTTCTGCTTCTTCAGTCATCACTCCGAGGGATTCGCGTATATCATTTGTAACCTGATTTCCGGCTACTCCGATTACTCGTGTATGCTTAATTGCTTTCTTATGATAAATGGCAATATCAGTAGTACCACCTCCAATATCAATCAGCGCAACTCCCAGGTCCTTTTCGCTCTCTTCAAGTGTTGATGCACTTGATGCAATAGGTTGTAATACATAATCCTGTACTTTATAACCAGCACGTTCAACAGATTTTCTTATATTTTCCATTGCTGGTATAGATGCCAACACAACATGATTGCTTGCTTCTAATCTTGTTCCGGACATTCCAATCGGATTTTCAATATTTGGTTGATGATCAATTGAAAATTCTTCAGGAATTATATGAAGGATTTGTCTGTCACTCGGAATCCTTATTGTTCTTACATCAGCTTCAAGTCTATCTAAATCTTCCTTTGTGATTTCTTTTTCTTCCCGGTTAATCGTTACATAATTTCTGTGTCTTATACTCGTGATATGTTCGCCTGCAACACCAACATTAACAACATTAACTTCAAGTCCGGCACGATTAGCTGCAATTGACATAGCTGCTTTAATAGCCTCGGCAGTTTTACCAATGTTAGTAACCAGACCTTTATGCAATCCTTCGGATGGAGCTACTCCAAAACCGAGAACATCTATCCGGTTTTGATCAGGAACTTTTTCTGCAATTACGGCACATACTTTTGTTGTTCCTAAATCCAATCCTGCTATAATTTCCTTTTTCATTACATCAAATCCGTATTTTCTTTTTTACCTATGTAAGCTTCATTAGCAAATCTTAAGTCGATGTATTCTGTGTTTTTCATCTCTCCATTAAGTCTGTTAATCCTGTCCCATACAAGGCTTAGATAAATCATTTTTTTTGATTCATTGCCCCTGCCAAAAACCACAGGGTAACTTATTCCTGAAAAAGTCAGGATAACATCACCACCATATTTAAGATTTATTTCAGATAATTTTTTTGAGATCTCAATATCGGTTATTCTGGCTGCATCAATTATCTTAAATGCGTCAATTATATCCTGATTACGAAGCACTTTTGCAGCAGTAAGTTTATCATAAATCCTTACATTACTTATTACCGGTATATCCGAATAAGTTGTGTATTCATAAATTTTCAGAAGCTCAAAATTGTTTGTAAGAAAAAACGGCTCGCCCTGATTAAGCAATACTGCATAAATTTCTTTTTCATTTATCTTCACATCAACATTACCTCTTCCATCAGATCTTACTTCTGCCTTTGCTATATAAGGATGTTCTTCGAGTCTCTTTTTAATTGTATTCAATGAAATATCATCGTACACCGAGGAATCATCCAGATCGGCAAAGCGCTGGTAAATTTCTTTGCTCAGCAAATTGTTTCCATGAATATTTATCATTTTTATTTCCTCTTTTCCTTTTTGACTATATGTAAAAAGAGACATATAAAGAATCACTACAATTATAAAAGTTAAAAGAGCACCACTAATTATTTTCCCGTAATCTCTTGCCATCAGTTTTTATTACTAATCATAGAAATAAATTCTTCACCATATTTCCAGATATCACCAGCACCCATTGTAATAATTATATCTCCATCTTTTTTTATTTCGTTAAGAAGAGATGGAATATTTTTTTTATCCTTTACATAGTAAACATTTCTATGTCCGAACTTTTTAGTTGTTTCCGCAATAAGTTCGCCTGTAATACCTTCTATCGGTAGCTCTCGTGCGGGATAAACATCTGTACAGACAAAAACATCTGTATTTAAAAATGATCTTCCAAACTCCTGATAAAAATCTCTTGTTCTTGAATAAAGATGAGGTTGAAAAACTGCAACTAATCTTCTCTTCCAAGCATCACGAATTCCCTTTAATGTAGCACTTGTTTCTGTTGGATGATGAGCATAGTCATCTACAACCATAATTTCTTTATCATATTTAACTTCAAATCTTCTGTAAACACCGGTAAAAGATTCTAAAGCTTTTTTAATAACTGAGAATTCTACTCCAAGCTCTTTACCTATTATTACTGCCACAAGAGAATTTAATACATTATGCTTGCCCGGAATTTTAAGTGTAATCTCACCTAATTCCTGACCAAAATATTTTATTTTGTAATTTGTTTTAAATCCTTCTGTTATAATATCCACAGCCCTTATATCTGCTTGTGCTGTCAATCCATAAGTAATAATTTTTTTATTTATGTAAGGGATAATATCCTGCAAAGCCGGTTCATCTAAGCAAAGAGTAACAAATCCATAAAAAGGAACTTTATTTGCAAATTCAATAAAAGCTGATTTTATATCATCCAGATCTTTATAAGTATCCAGGTGCTCACTTTCCAAAGTAGTTATTGCAGCTATAGTTGGAGTAAGTTTTAAAAATGTTCTGTCAAATTCATCAGCTTCAACAACAATAAACTCTCCATTTCCGAGTCGTGCATTTGTTCCACCTAATCCACTTAATTTACCGCCAACAATAATTGTCGGATCAATTCCGCCTTCGGTTAAAGTTAAACCAACCATTGATGTTGTTGTAGTTTTACCATGAGTTCCTGCAATTCCGATTCCGTATTTCATCCTCATAGTTTCTGCAAGCATTTCGGATCTTTTAATGATTGGGATTTTTCTTTCAATGGCTGCTTTAATTTCAGGATTATCCAAACTAACTGCAGAAGAGTAAACTAAAACATCTGCATCACTTAAATTATCTGAAGAATGACCTTCATAAACTTTGATTCCAATTTGTTCAAGCCTGTCAGTAACTTCACTAAGTGATTTATCCGAGCCAGTAACTTCAAAGCCCTGATTAACAAGTATCTCAGCTATTGCACTCATTCCGATTCCGCCGATACCAACAAAGTGAACTTTTTTAATATTCTTGAACATTTATCTGGTTTCTAAATCTGTTTTTAGTTGATGGAATCTCTTAATTAACTCGTGTTCATTTTCATAATCAGAAGGACGAATAATTATGGGTCGTCTTCTGGTTTTTAATTTTAATCTGATGAATCTAAGCACATTTGATTTAGGATATCTTTTTACTTTGCTTAGTTTAATCTTATCAATTTCATTTTTATGTATCAATCTCGATTTAAATCTATCCGAAAATGCAATGCCTTCATTACTAAATTCAATATATCTGTTTCGATAGAGATTATACACAAGTGCTGCAACTGAAATGATTACAATTAATGCCAACAAATAAATTATCGGATCTTTAGTAATCAATGTATATGAGTTATCAACAAACTGCCCGCGTACAATAAGATAAACAGCAAAAGCAACAAAGTATATTATTGTCGATTGATAATAGAACGATACATTATACTTGAACTTGCTTTTATTTTTTAATTGTTCGTCTGTCATATTGCTGTTACAAATTTTATTGCGCTTTCCGCAATTTCTGTTGCTGCATTGGGTTTTGAATTTTTCTTTGAATTTTCTCCAAGACTTTTTAATAGATTTTCATCCGACACGAGCTGCAAAATTTTATTTTTTAAATTACTCATCAGTTCATCATCAGGTAATAATACAGCAGCGCCAATATCTGCAAGAGATTTTGCATTATAGAACTGATGATTTTCTGCTACGTGCGGCGAAGGAATTAATATTGATGGAATTCCAAGAACAGATAACTCAGCTATTGTTGTTGCACCAGCCCTCGCAACAAGAAGATCGCAAGCTGAGTAAGCTTTGTTCATGTCATCAATAAAATCAAAAATTTTTACGGATGTAAAGTTAAAGTTTTTATACTTATCATAATAATTTTTTCCGGTCTGCCAGATAATTTGCAAATTATTTTTTTGCAGATCATCAATAATATTTGCTGAAGCATTATTTATTGAATCTGCTCCCAGACTGCCGCCAAGTATCAGAACTGTAAATTTATTTTCATCCAGACCAAAATATTTTTTTGCTTCCTGTTTATCGGATGTACCTAATTCTTTTCTTACAGGGTTGCCTGTAACTTTTATTTTTGCAGGAAATCGTAAATATTTTTTTGAATCTTCAAAACTTATATGCACTTCATCAGCATATTTTTCTAACAGGCGGGTTGTAACACCCGGATAACTGTTGGATTCCATTAAAATAATTTTAGCGCCCATAACAGATGCACCCCAAATTGCGGGTCCTGCAACATATCCTCCTGATCCGATTGCAACTTTTGGTTTAAACTTAAATGATATCATCAACGATTGTAAAAGTGCCACAATCAGTTTTATCGGGAATAAAAGATTTGCAAGATTAAATTTCCTTGAAAATCCTTTTATCCAAATTGACTTAAAACCATAACCAAGTTTAGGAATTACTCTTCCTTCAATTTTTGATTTTGTTCCCACAAAAAGTATCTCTGATTCAGGCTTAATTCTTTTTATCTCATCCGCTACAGCAATAGCCGGATACAGATGGCCGCCTGTGCCTCCACCTGCAAATAAAAATCTGTATTGCGTAGCAGTTTGTTTCATACTTTTACCTGCGCAAAAGGTGAAATATGGTCTTTAGATAAATTCTTTTCATCATTTTTATTTGTTTGATGATTTAATATCGCAACATTCATCAATATGCCGATTGAAGCACTAAGAAAAATTATTGACGTTCCACCATAACTTATAAATGGTAATGGTAAACCTGTTGTTGGAAACAATCCGCTTGCCACTGCTGCATTTACAAAAGCGTATATTATAATCGAGAATGAAATTCCAAATGCTAACATTTGTCCGAATTTATCTTTTGTTTTTTTTGCGATTAAAATTCCTGCTGTGAAAAGAACCAGGTAAAGAAACAGCACAATAATCACTCCAATAAATCCTGTCTCTTCTCCAAGTATGGCAAAGATAAAATCGCCATAAGCTTCCGGTAAGAATAAATTACTTTGTTTGCTGTTGCCAATTCCAACTCCGGTTAGACCACCACTGCCCAAGCTGTAAATAGCCTGCTTAACCTGTAAGTTAATATCTCCGCCGTTTCCAAAGGAATTTATGTATCCTAAAATTCTTGCTCGTGAGTGTGAAAAAATCATTGCTACAGAACCACCTGCAAGTAAAAGTGCACCATAAGAAACTAAAATATGTTTCAGTCTTGCTCCACCAACATAAAGCATGGTCAAAGAGATGATGATGATTAATGCTGCATTACTTACATTCGGTTGAATGAAAACCAAACCGGCAACGACTAAAACCCAAACGAGAAAATATATGTAACCGTTTTTTAAATCTTTAATAACATCCTGCTTTGTTGCAATCAGATTGGAAAGATGTATTATCAAAATAATCTTTGCGATATCGGCAGGCTGTATAGTTGTAAAACCTAAACTCAACCATCTGCCTGCACCTTTAACTTGTGGTGCAAAGAATAATGTATAAATAAGAACAAATATTATTGCAATTAGTGCAATCTTGCTGATATTTTTATAAACTTCATAAGGAATGATGCAGAATATTCCCATTACAATTATTCCTGCTGCTACCTTAAACAAATGAGCCTGGAATAAATGGAATGCGCTTTCAAACTTAATTGAGCTGTAAGTGCTGCTTGCACTCATAACAGTTATCAGCCCTATAAGTATTAAGCTGAATGCTGCAAAGAAAACAACGATAGATAGTTTTTTCATATATTATTTATTATATCCTTAAACACCTGACCGCGATGTTCATAATTATCAAACATATCAAAGCTGGCACAAGCAGGTGAAAGCAGAACAACATCACCGCTTCTTGCCTCGCTTAATGCTGCATTGATTACGTCTTCAAAATCTTTCTTTATTTCGGTTTTAACTTTTTGATGAAAATAATTAAATACTTTTTCTGCTGATTCTCCCACAGCATAAATTTTCTTAACTTTTTCTATCACCAGATTTTCTATAAGAGAATAATCATTTCCTTTATCGCGCCCACCCAATATCAGAAAAATTGGTTCATCAAAACTTTTTAGTGCAACTACAACTGAATCAACATTAGTAGCTTTTGAATCGTTGATAAATTTAATGCCTTCAATCTCTCTGACGAATTCTAATCTATGTTCAACTCCCATAAATAAATTAAGAGCTTCTTTGATCTTACTTTCATTCAGATTAAAGATTTTTGCTGCAATGATTACAGCCATTGCGTTTTGCACATTGTGCTCGCCTTTTATCCCTAATTCACTTATCGGGAAAGAAAACTCTTCTTTAGAATTTCTGGCAAATTTTATTTGACTATCAAACACATAACATCCATTGGTCACAGTTTCAGAAATTGAGAAATAAAACAGATTACTTTTTGTTCCGTTGAAATATTTATTTAGGATTTCACTGTCTTTATTCAGTATCAGATAATCTGAAGAATCCTGATTCTCAAAAATTCTTAATTTAGATTGCGCATATTTTTCAATACTGTTATCGTAACGATTCAGATGATCAGGAGTAATATTCAATATCACTGCAATGTTGGGTTTAAACTGATCGATCAAATCCAGTTGAAAACTTGAAATCTCCAAAGAGACAAAATCGGTTGATTTGGTTTCGGATACGATTTCAGAAAAAGCTAATCCTATGTTGCCAGCCGTAAAAGTATTAACTCCGCAATGATTAAATAAATATCCACACAAAGTTGTGGCTGTTGTTTTACCGTTAGTGCCCGTAATGCCGATAACGCTTGATTTGTTAAAGTATGATGCAAACTCAATCTCGCTGATGATCTTTATACCTTTATTTAAAGCATTCTTAATCACATCCGCATTAGATGGCACACCCGGGCTTACAATCATCAGGGCACAATCATAAACTTTTTCGCTGTGCGCTCCAGTCTCAAAATTTATTTTTTCTTTTGATAAAACTTCTACGGCATTCTGTAATTTCTGTCCTGATCCTGAATCACTAACAAATGGAATAGCTCCAATTTTTCGTGCTAATTTTGCAGCGCCTAATCCACTTCTGGCAGCACCGATAATTGATATTTTTTTATTCTTTAAATCCATATTATCTGATCTTGAATGAAACTAAAGTAACAATAGCTAATATGATTGCAATGATGTAAGCTCTTACAACGATCTTTGGTTCAGGCCATCCAACCATTTCAAAATGATGATGAAGCGGAGCCATTTTAAATACTCTTTTACCTTCTCCATATTTTTTCTTTGTGTATTTAAAGTACAATCGTTGGATAATAACTGATAAGGTTTCCATAAAAAATATCCCGCCAAGAATTGGGATAAATAATTCTTTTTTAATAAGAACAGCTATTATTCCAAAAGCGCCGCCAAGAGCTAATGAACCTGTATCACCCATAAAAACCTGAGCCGGATAAGAATTAAACCAAAGAAATCCTAAGCTTGCACCAACCAAAGCTGCAATGAAAACTGTTAATTCACCTGCGCCTGGCAAATACATTATATCAAGATAGTTTGCAAAAATTGCATTACCACTGAAGTATGAAAGCAAGGCAAGCGCTATCATAACTATTGCAATTACTCCGATTGCCAAACCATCCAGACCATCAGTTAAATTAACTGCATTAGATGTTGCAGTTATTATAAATACTACAGCAGGAATGTATAAGTATGAAAAATCAAGATTAATATTTTTTAGAAACGGAAAAGTTGTTAACGCACTGTAACCATTAAAATCTGATGAAAAGTAAACTGCTGATCCGACGACAAGACCAATAATTATTTGTCCGAATAATTTGTAGCGTGCAATCAAGCCGTTGGGATATTTTTTTATAACTTTTAAATAATCATCCAAAAAGCCAACACCACTTAACCAAAGAGTGCCTACAAGAATTAACTGCACATAAATGCTTTTCAAATCGCCCCAAAGCAAAACAGGAATTGTTACAGATAAAACTATTATGATTCCACCCATAGTTGGTGTACCTGCTTTTGACCAATGGAATTTTGGTCCATCAGCTTTTTTTGCTTCACCAATCTGATACTGCTGCAACTTCTTTATAATCTTTGGACCAAGATAAAAAGCAAGAAACAAACCGGTCATAGCAGCAAGTGCAGACCTAAAAGTTAAAAACCTGAAGATATCAAATCCCGGAGGAGAATAAATTTTATTTATATACTCAAATAAGTAGTAAAGCATTTACTTTAACTTCTCCTCTAAAAATGAATATACATCTTCCATTTTCATTCCGCGGGAACCTTTTATAAGTACAACAGATTTATTGAACGAGGTGTCATTTAATCTCTTAATTAAATTTCTTTTTTCCTTGTAATGATTTTTAACTGTAATCTTCCCATCAATTGCTTTATATATCAGTTCAGAAAATTTTCCAACCGTGTAAACTTCATCAATGTTAAGTTGATTTATAAATTGTCCAATTTTTTTGTGAAAAGAATTTGACAGCTTACCTAATTCATACATATCACCAAGAATTGCAATCTTTTTATAAGTTGGTTTCATTTCACTAAGCAGCTTTAAGGATGCACGCATAGAATCAGGATTTGCATTGTATGAATCATTAATTACAAAAACGTCATTCATCTTTTTTATTTCTAATCGCTTACCAACAGATTTTATTTTTTTGATTCCTTTAAGAATCTGCCTATCAGACAATTTCAGTTCTTTTGCGATTGCATAAACAGGAAGAAAATTTTTCGCATTTTGTTCACCTGAAAACGGCAGCTTTACACTGAATATTTTATTGTGATATTTAATTGAAACAGTGGCTTTCCCAAGATTATCAATTTCTTCAATCGTTCCCTGATAATCACTTTTATTTTCAAAACCGAATGTAATTTTTTGTTTGAATTTTCTGCTATATTTATTCAGCAGATCATCATCATTATTTATAAAAACAAGACCACCATTTTGATAGGTAATATCCAGTAGTGCTGATTTTTCTTTTAGAACTCCATTGCGATTATTTAAAAATTCTAAATGCGAATGTCCGATCATTGTAATCAGTGCAAAATCTGGTCTTGAAATATTTGCTGTGTATTTTATCTCACCAAAATGATTAGTCCCCTGCTCTATAACTGCTATCTGATGCTCTGACTTTGTTGATAATATGGTCAGAGGCACACCAATATGATTATTATTATTTAATGTTGTCTTATGCACTTTATATTTTACTGACAATATCTGTGACAGCATTTCTTTGGTTGTGGTTTTACCTGCACTTCCTGTTATACCAATTACTTTTGCATTTAATTTACTTCTCCAGGCAGCGGCAACATCACCAAGTGATTTTGTAGTATCTGCAACAGTAATAAAAGGTATTTCAAGATTATTAAATCTTTTTTGCTGATTTTTATTAATCATAACTGCTGCAGCATTTTTCTTTACAACCTGATTAACAAAATCATGCCCGTCAAATTTTTCACCTTTTATCGCAATGAACAGACAGTTTTTTCCAATGTTTCTTGAGTCAATTGAAACTGATGTTATGTCATTAAAATTGTCCGGATTAAAAATTTCAGCGCCAGGCAGATTAAAAAAATCTTTTAATGTTAATTTTATTTTATTCATCAGTTCAAAAATTCTTTTGCTGTTTCTAAATCAGAAAAATGATTTCTAACACCATTTATTTCCTGATATGTTTCATGCCCTTTACCAGCAATCAGAATGGCAGCGTCCTCTTCTGATTTTTCGATTGCATATTTTATTGCTTCAAATCTGTTTTCAATAACTTTAAAGTTATTTTTTACTATACCTTGCTTTATCTCATTGATAATCTGAGACGGATTTTCTGTTCTTGGATTATCGGATGTAATCAAAACGAAATCACTCAACTCTGTGGCAATTTTTCCCATAACCGGTCTTTTGGATTTATCTCTGTCTCCTCCACAACCAAAAACCGTAACCAGTTGCCTGTTACTTCCAATGATTTGCCTTAGTGCTATTATTGCTTTCTCAAGACTATCAGCGGTATGGGAGTAGTCAATTATAGCTTTCTTTTTACCGCTGCCAACAACCTCAAACCTTCCGGGAACAAAAGGTGTTGATTTTATTCCATCAATTATTTGTTCTTTGGATATTCCAAAATTATCAGCCAAGGCGAATGCAGCAGCACAATTATAAGCGTTAAATTCTCCAATTAACTTTGTACTTATTGAATAAGATTTTCCACCTGTAGTAAGTGTAAAATTTGTTCCGTTTAAATCGTAGCTGATTGATGATATTACATAATCGGAAGTCTCAATTTTTCCGTACGATAAAACTTTTGCTTTTGAATCACTTACAATTTTTTTTGAATTTTCATCATCTGCATTAATAATCGCAAAAGAATCTGTAGAGAGAACATCAAACAAAATTTTCTTTGCGTTCAGATAATTCTCAAATGTCAGGTGAAAATCAAGATGATCAGAAGTGATGTTAGTAAAAACTGCTCCTGCAAAGCTTAATCCATATACTCTGTTTAAAACAAGCGAATGAGAAGAAACTTCCATCACTGCATGAGAACAATCTTCCAGCAACATCTGGTAGAAAAATTTATTCAAATCGTTTGATTCCGGAGTTGTTAACTTTGAATCAATTTTAGTTTCTCCAATATAATTTGCTATAGTTCCAATCAAACCTGTTTTGTATCCAGCCTGCTGCAGAATGTTTTTCAAAATAAATGTTGTTGTTGTTTTCCCATTGGTACCGGTTATTCCAATCAACTTTAATTTTGATGACGGATCACGATAAAAACCTTTTGATAATTCTGCCAGCGCAGCTCTGCTGTCTTTAACGAGTATCCTGGCTATTTGTGCATGCCTGATTATTTCATCAGGTATCACATTATCTTGTTCAACTACAACAGCAACTGCACCTTTATTAATTGCATCCATTAAAAATTTGTGTCCATCAGTTTTAAATCCTTTTATCGCTACAAACACATCATTTGATTTTACTTTTCTTGAGTCATATTGTATATCACCGACATCACGACGCTGTACTTCACCAATGACCTGAATAGCACTTATACTGTTTAGTAATTCAGTTAATTCCATTAGTAAAGCGAGGCTCCCCTAATAAGAATCTCTGAACATTCAAGAACACAATTTTCTGACCGTGATAATCTGGTTCCTGCCGGAATGCTTTGAGAAACTATTATTCCGCTTCCATTAATTTTGTATTTAATTCCAAGTTTGGTCAGAATAAAAATTGCATCCTTAACAGAACAATTTTTTAGATCGGGCATAATGTTATTATCGGACAAACTTATTTTTTTCAACTCAACACTTGTGGTTTCGGATTTGCTATTTTTTTCGTTGAAATTTTGTTCTTCAACAAACTTGAGATTTCTTAGCAATTCCGGATTAAGATATTGCTGAAATTTATCTGTATCTGTTGTTACCAATCTTTCTGCAACATTTTTAAATATTGGAGCAGCAACTAATCCTCCGTATTTACCCTGATCAGGAGAGTTAATAAAAATCAAACAAACAACTTGAGGATCTTCAACGGGAAAAAATCCAATAAATGATGAATTATATTCACTTTTGGAATATTTTCCATTTACCAGTTTTTGGGATGTTCCAGTTTTTCCTCCAACCTGAATCAGTTCAGAGAAAGCTTTTTTACCTGTACCGTTTTTTACAACGCCAGCTAAGAGATTCCGCATAACTTTAGAAGTCTCTTCAGAAATAACTCTTCTTACTTCTTTGGGTTTAAATTCATTAACCAGCTTTCCATCACTAGTAATTTCTCTGTGTACTAATTGTGGTTCGTATAAAACACCGCCGTTAATTAATGCAGAGTATGCAGTTATCATCTGAATTGGAGTAACGGAAATTTCGTAACCAAATGACAGATAAGCTTTTGATACTTTTGACCATTCATTTGGTTTTCTTAATCTTCCTGGAGTTTCACCGGGAAGAGTAACAGAAGTGTAATTTCCAAATCCAAATCCTCTCAGATATTTAAAGAACTTTTCATCATCAATTCTCTGAACAAGTTTTGCGAAACCAATATTGCTCGATTGTTCAAATACACTGGTTACATTTAATGTGCTGAATGGATGAGTATCTCTGATATTAACGTTTTTAAACTTATAATTACCATTTTCTACAAAAATATTTTCATCAAGTCTGCATAGTTTCTGATCAATTAAAGAAGCGAGAGTGAATGATTTAAAAGTAGAACCCGGTTCATAGGTATCTGTTATAGCACGGTTTCTTCTCTGAAAGTCATTATACTTCCAATACTCATTTGGGTTGAAATCATCTACGTTTGCAACAGCTAATATTTCGCCGGTGTTCGGATTCATAATTATTCCGGTTGCCGAGCTTCCGCCATAAAGAGAAATTCCGTTCCGCAATTCTTCTTCAAGAATCAGCTGATAATTTTTATCAATAGTCAGATAGATATTATTGCCAGGAATTGCAGGATTTGAATTATCGTCTGCTACTGTTACAATTTCACCAATTGCATTTTTATCTACTAATCTGGATCCGTCCTTTCCTTTGAGTGATTCCTCAAAGTATTCAGAGACACCCATTACACCTTTAGATTCGTTATTCATGTATCCTAAAAGATGAGATGCCAGATTATTATAATGATATACTCTTGTGGGATCATCTTTAAAGAAATATCCAACTCTTTTTAATTCTTTAAGCTCGCGTGATTTTTCAACAGGTACTTTGTTTTCCAGACAAATAGTTTTTTTCTTGCCACTCATCAACTTCAGATAATAATTTGTACTCTTACCAAGAGTTTTTGCAAACAACTTTGCGACATCCTGTTTAGCTTTTGTGGAGATCATTCTCAGATCAACAAAAAATGAAACGTCGGGTCGGTTATAAACTAAAAGAACATTGTTGCGATCATATATCAATCCTCGTTCTGCAGGGATAACTTCCACACCTGTCTGCTGACGCTGGGCATAATATTTTAATTCCTCACTTCTCAAAATTTGAATATCAATCAAATTCACAATTAGTGCTGCAAAGAATAGTATCATAATCAGTATTACAACTAATGCTCTAGAGTTAATCATACTTCTCTTTTAACTCCTTTTCTATTTCTTCTGCCCTGGATTGATCATACTTAATAATAACAGGTGCCTCAAGATCTCTAATCATCCCAAGTTCTGTGTTTGCAATCTTCACTATTCTCTCTTCAGCGCTGAATGTTTGATGTTCTGCAGTTAGTTTAATTTTCTTTTGAGATTCAGTTTTCAATTTCTTTTCGATATCATCCTTAATAAGTAATGCTTGCTCGTATTTAAGTTTTATTCCCACACCACTAAGAGCAAAAGCTGTTATCAGCAGTAAGATCAAGATCATTAAAAACAATTTTGGTTTGGAACTTTTATTCATAGTTTTTCAGCCGCTCTTAGTTTAGCACTTCTGGCTCGGTAATTAAGCTGAATTTCCTCATTAGCAGGAATAATCGGTTTTTTATTAATCAACTTTAAGCTGGCTTCTTTTTTAACAATTCCAATTGGATCTTCTTTCGGGCTAACATTAACCTGAGACTGTTCTTTAAAAAATTCCTTTACTATTCTGTCTTCCAAAGAGTGGTAGGTAATTACAACTATTCTTCCTCCGCTTTTTAATACTTTCAGAGAGTTTTTAAGAAAAGTGTTAAGATTTTCTAATTCATCGTTAACATAGATTCTAAGAGCCTGAAATACTCGCGCAAGTGTTTTCTTCAGATATGGAGGTGGAACAAGATCACTTATAATTGCGCTCAAATCACTGGTAGTTAAAATCTTTTTTGAGTTACGGCTATGAACTATTTTTCTTGAAATTTTTCTTGAGTTTTTTTCTTCACCGTACTGATAAAAAATATTTGCCAAATCATTTTCCTCTAAACTATTAATAATATCTGCAGCAGTTATTTTTTTTGTTTTATCCATTCGTAAATCAAGAGGGGCATCTGTTCTGAAAGTAAATCCTGATGAAGGTTCATCAAGCTGATAGGATGAAACTCCCAGATCTGCAAGTATCCCATCAAAAAAATCTATTGATTCTATTTTTGCAATCACATCAATAAAAGAATAATTAAAGTTGTATAAGTTTAACCTGGGTTCCTTAAAGAATTTTTTTTGGCAATACTCAAATGCATCCGAATCAACATCTGAGGCCACAAGAAGCCCATCAGTATTTAACCTTTTTAGAATTTCAGCAGTGTGTCCGCCAAAACCTAAAGTTGCATCAAAGTATTTTCCTGATCGATCAACAATTAAAAGATCCAAGCTCTCTTTAAGCATCACTGGTGTATGATGCTCGCTCATCTTTCTGCCATAACTTTTGCAGCTATTTCTTCGTAAGTCTGAGAAGACTGACGTAAATAATCATCGTAAACTTTGGGATTCCAAACTTCTATTTTTTTCAGAGCACCAAGAATTAAGACTTCCTTTTCAATCTTTGCATAATCTATAAGCGCAGTTGGGATAAGTATTCTTGATTGTCCATCCATCGTATCTTCTGTAGCATACTGAACAAACATTCTGATAAATCGAGCCTCATCAGGCTGAAATGAATTTAGATGTAATAATTTTTCTTCAAGCTTCTGCCATTCATCAAGAGGATAAAGATCAATGCAGTTTGATAAGCCACGAGTCATAACGAAAGTATCGTTTGCTTCAGCAGCAACGTGTTTTCTAAGCTTTGCCGGGATGGCAATTCTGCCTTTTGAATCTATTGAATATGTAAATTGACCTCTGAACATTTTCCTTTTATTGAATATTTTTCACCACTTTTCCCCACTACTCCCCAAAATAATGCAAAATTTTTCGAAAAGTCAAGAAAAATCTGTAAAAATTTCCAATTTTTTTTTATTAAGTAGCAGGTTAGATAGAATTCAAAGAAAAATGTAAGGATAGCTCGGATGAAAATTAAACAGGACTTTAATGATTATTAAATTATATCAAAGTAGTAATAAATTAAGTTATGGAGCCAACTGCCGGATTCGAACCGGCGACCTAATCATTACGAATGATTTGCTCTACCAGCTGAGCTAAGTTGGCAACATATTATTTTTAAGATTATGGATAAGATTAATCCTCATCCATAAATAAATCGAAAAGATTTATCTCAATTTCTTTTTATGTCTGTTCTTTCTTAATCTTTTTTTCCTTTTGTGAGTAGACATTTTATGGCGTTTTCTTTTTTTACCACATGGCATTTAGTTTTTCTCCTTTACAATTAATACTAGTGATTTTTTAATAACTGTTCTGCTTTTTGTCCAACTTCATTGGTTGGATTAATATCATAAGCTTTTTGGAGCCAATCTTTGGATACCTGAAGATTACCTGCTGAAAGATTAACAACACCTAAATTTAAAAATGCAATTTGATGGTTAGGTGCATATTTAAGTGCAGTTTCCATTTCTTTAATTGCATTGTTAAAATCTTTCAGATTATAATAGCATACTCCCATATCAACTCTTGCGTCAGCATCATCAGGATGTTTTTCAAGATAAGTTTTATAGTTAAGGATCGCTGCTTCAAACAAACCTGAATCATTCTTTAAATGTGCAAGCTCCAGTAAGCTCTGGTGGTCATCGGGGTTTTGTTTAACTTTTTCTTCCAGATCATTTATTGCCTGCATATTATTCATATTCACTCCGGAAGAAAAATTACTTTGACCTTGCACCTGATTTATGGGTGCTGTTGTAGCGGTATCCAAAATGCCGGATGAGAATATGATTATAACAATAATTGCAATGGCACCAATTATAATTCCGTATATAACTTTAGGATTAAGATTTTTGGTTTCGTTTAGTTTAGATGTAACAGACGAGTTGTTTTTTACTTTAGACTGCTTTTGTCCTGTTGCTGTGCCACATTCAGGACAAAACTTAAAATCTCTATCAAACTTAAAACCGCACTCTGAACAATACTTTTGTTTTACCACTACCCTCTCCTTTTTTCTTTCATTCCCTGATTTACAATATCTTTAAACTCTCTCGAAAATTTGAAAGTTGGTACATAATGTTCTTCAACAAAAACTTTTTCTCCTGTTTTGGGGTTACGGGCATTTCTTGGATTTTTTTTCCTGACTTTATAACTACCAAAACCTCTTATCTCTATACCTTTACCATTTTTTAAGGCATCAATTACCGTTGAAAAAAAGCCTTCAATAATTGCTTCTGTTTCTAACTTAGTCAATCCGGTGCCGGCGGCAACTTTATCTACAATATCAGCTTTTGTCATTTAAACACCTATATTTTTTAAGATATCTGAATTGGGACGTCAAAAATATCAAACATTTACAGTAAAATCAAACTTAACTTATTATTTTATAATAAATTAGATAATCAATTTAGTATTGCACCTTCGATAACTCCCTCAAATTCTCATTTTGAAAAATATTCTCAAACGATGCAAGATCTTTAAAGTAATTTATTCTAAAATTTGCTTTAATTTTGGTGGTATGATGATTGATATTTGTTTTTATTATTGGAGATAAATTCTTGCAGTTGATAGAAATCATTTTAATAGTTCTTACCAGTATTGCCATCATTATTTTGGCTGCTTTATTTCTTTCCTATTTTGGATATAAAACAAGAAAAAAACTTGAGAAGAAATCCAAACAACAATCAGAAATTAATCCCAATTATAATGATGGAACATCTGATCTAAATTTATTTGATAGCTCAATTTCCTCCTCCAATCAAAGTAAACCACAGAAAAAATTTGTTGTCTTTAATCCGGGACTGACAAAAATTTCTAAAGACAATTCAAGAGAAATCAAGAAGCATAATCCCCATAAGCTATTCATTAAGAAGTGATAATTTTTTTATCCTGCTGAATTATTTTAGTTATTAAAGATTGTATTATTATTTTTATTTATTATTTACAAGAATAAACTCTGAAAGGATTTAAGTGAAAGCAGAATTAAAAGTAGAAGGTATGACCTGTAATCATTGTGTAATGGCAGTAAAAAAAGAAATCACGAAGCTGCCGGTGCAAAATCTTGATGTAAAAATTGGTGAAGTTTCAGTTGAGTTTGATGAGACTTTAGTAACTCTTGATGAAATTAAAAACTCAATAACTGAGGCAGGTTATTACGTAGTAGAATAAAATAATTCTTATGAAAGAAATAAAATCCGAAAAGATTACTTTACCGGTTGAGGGAATGACTTGCGCAAGCTGCGTTAGTCGCGTTGAAAAAACTATTTCAAAAATCGAAGGTATTAAAAATGTAAATGTTAACCTTGCCACTGAAAAGGTAACTTTTGAATATGATCCTGAAAATATTGATCTAAATCTTGTTGCACAAAAGGTAGATGATGCTGGATATAAACTGGATCTATCAATTACAAACTCAAAAAAAGCAGTCCAGCTACCACAGGAAGATAAACAAAATGTTTTTTTAACAGAGTTAAAAAAAGATTTCCTGCTTGCACTAATTCTTACAGTGCCAATCCTGATAGTGAATATGGGGATTATGTGGGATGGTTTCTTCTTAAAAAATTATTTTTCAGTTGATCAAATAAATAAGTTACTTCTTATCCTAACCACTCCAATTGTTTTCATTTCAGGTAAAAGATTTTTCAGAATTTTCTGGAATAATCTGAAGCATTTTACAGCAGATATGAATTCACTGGTTGCAATAGGAACAGGCTCAGCTTATTTATATAGCCTGATAATTGCTTTATTTCCGGAATGGTTTAATCATAAAAATCATCATGTCTATTTTGATACGACTGCAGTTATTATTACTCTGATTCTATTGGGAAGATGGCTTGAGAATCGTGCAAAAGCAAAAACAGGCAGCGCTATTAAAAAGTTAATTGAATTACAACCAAAATCTGCTATTGTTAAAATTGATGGTAAAGAGGTAGAAAAAAAACTTGACGAATTAGAAATCGGAGATGTGGTAATAATAAAACCGGGCAATAAAATCCCTGCTGATGGAATTGTAGTTTATGGTACATCAAGTATTAACGAAGCAATGATAACAGGAGAAAGTATTCCTGTTGAAAAAATGATTGGTTCAAAAGTAATTGCTGGTACGGTTAATCTTAATGGATATATTGAATTTGAAGTTAAGACAATTGGTGAGAATACTGTACTCGGGCAGATTATAAAACTTGTTGAAGATGCACAAAGTTCAAAAGCACCAGTTCAAAATTTAGCTGATAAAATTGCCTCTGTCTTCGTACCTGTTGTTGTAATAATTAGCATCATAACTTTTATTATTTGGCTATTGATTTTACCGGATAATTTTAGCCAGGCTCTTACAAACTTTATTGCTGTGCTGATAATCGCTTGTCCCTGCGCGCTTGGATTAGCTACACCAACTGCGTTGATTGTTGGGATGGGGAAGGCGGCTCAGAACGGCATATTATTCAAGAATGGTGAAAGTCTTGAAAAAGTTCAGGAAGCCGATACAATTATTTTTGATAAAACCGGAACTATAACAGAAGGTATTCTTTCTGTAAACAAAGTAGAAACAATTCAAACTACCAAAGAAAGATTTATTTCAATCCTGGCATCTATAGAATCAAAATCTGAGCATCCGATTGCTAAAGCAATTGTGAGTTATGCAAATGCACAAAACATTCAAATGCAGGCGGTCTCTGATTTTCAGGCAATTCCCGGTAAAGGAATTATTGGATTTATTGACAACAAAAAAATAGTTGCAGGTAATGATGCATTGTTAAAGGATAATGGAATTTCTCCAGAAACGATTAATCAAATTAAAAATGTAGATAAGGTTGATGGTTCAATAATCTATTTATCTTATGATAATATTTTACTTGGTTACATAACTATTTCGGATACTGTTAAGGAAAATGCATCCGAAATTATTTCTGCAATCAAAAAGATGAGAATTAACACTGTACTCCTTTCCGGAGATAATTTTCAATCGACAAAATCAGTAGCCGAAAAGATAGGTATAGATAATTTTGAAGCCGGGGTTCTTCCCTGGAATAAATCAGATGTTGTAACTAAGTATCAGGGAATGGGCAAAAAAGTAATTATGGTTGGAGATGGCATAAATGATGCACCAGCACTGGCCAAGAGTGATGTTGGTATTGCTATTGGTACCGGAACAGATGTAGCAATTGAAAGTGCAGGAGTGGTTCTTATGAATGGAGATTTAAATGGAGTTGTGAATGCTATCTTACTCTCAAAACAGACAATCAGAACAGTAAAACAAAATTTGTTCTGGGCATTTTTTTATAATGTTATCGGAATTCCTCTTGCAGCATTTGGTTTGCTTAATCCAATGTTTGCTGCACTCGCAATGTCATTCAGTTCTGTTTCTGTGGTAAGTAACTCCTTACGATTACGAGCAAAAAAATAAAACCGGACTAAGTCCGGTTTAAATATTTTTATAAAATTCATCTTACTAAATTCTTGGTAATCGCTCCAGATATGAACTGTTGCTCAATATTGCAAAGGTTTCAGTTTTTCTTAATTCATCGAGTGAGAAACAATTCATATAGCTCATTGAGCTTCTGAGTCCGTCTGAAATTCCATCAATCACATTTTTAACTGCACCTTTGTAAGCTACCATTGTTTCTTCACCTTCGATAAATTCATTACGCATCTTAACTCCAAATGAAGCGGAGCCGCGATATTTCTTCCAAAGCTGACCATTATATTTAATGACTTCACCGGGAGTTTCTCTTGTGCCTGAAAGCATTCTACCAAGCATAACCATATCTGCACCCAGGGCAATTGCTTTGGCTACATCACCGGGACTTTTAATTCCTCCATCAGCAATAATTTTAATCTTAAGTTTCTTTTCCTCTCTTGTGTGATAAATATTTAAGATGGATGATACCTGCCCAATACCAATGCCAGTCTGAATGGAAGTTGTACAAACGCTCCCGCTACCAATACCAACTCTTACTGCGTCTGCACCTGCATCCACAAGATGATGAAGGCTTGCACCGTGAGCGATGTTTCCAACAATAATTTTTACGTCGAATTTTTTCTTTATTGTTTCTGTTTTCTTTAAAACTTCTTTATTGTTTGCATTAGCTGTATCAATGCAAATAAGATATTTTTTTTCTACAATCTTTTCAATTGTTGCCATATCCGTATTTAGGGCAATCGATACAGCTTTAATTCCCCGTCCATTTCTTGCATTTAAAACTGTGTCAAGAGAAGAATCGAAACGATTAACTATACCGATGCATCCTAATTTTGTAAGTTCTTTTGCCATTTCTATTCCGGTAACAGAATCCATCGGACTTGAGATAACCGGTAAATTTAATTTCAGGCCTAAAAAACTACAGGATGTTGAAACCTGAGCTCTGGATTTTATTCTGGAAATCTGTGTGGGGATTAGACTAATATCATCATAAGTTAAAGATTGATTATACTGTGTTAATTCTTTTTTTGTGTAAACTTTCATTTTAGTCCTTATTTAATCATAAAATTTTTTCTATTTCATCTAATAGTTGATTCATTTTTCTTGTAACTGCAAGGATAGGCTCAACAGAGTTCATATTTACACCAGCATTTTTTAATATGTTTATAGGATAATCCGAACTGCCGGCTTTTAGAAACTCCAGATACTGTTTAACTGCAGATTCACCCTCTGATTTTACTTTTGCCGCAAGCGCCTCTGATGCGGCAAATCCCGTTGCGTACTGATAAACATAAAAATTGTAGTAAAAATGTGGGACGCGGGACCAGGTAAATCTTTCCTCATCATCAATAACCATTTCGGGTCCCCAATATTTCTGAAATAAATCACCATAGAGTTTGCACAAATCATCAGTTGTTAACGCTCCACCATTTTCAACTTTTTGATAAGTAACTGATTCAAACTCAGCAAACATAACTTGTCTGAAAACAGTTGTTGTAATGTTGTTTAAATATTTTTCAATCAAAAAAAGTTTTTCATCTCTGGATTTTGAATTTTCAATCAGATAATCCAGCAGCAAATTTTCATTAAATGTTGATGCAACTTCAGCGAGGAAGATAGAATAATTAGCATAAACAAAAGGCTGATTTAATCCGGTAAAATAAGAATGCATATTGTGTCCCATCTCGTGAGCGAGAGTAAAGACATCATTTAGTAAATCAGTCCAGTTCAACAATACATAAGGATGAACACCATAGGTTGTACCTGATGAATAAGCTCCGCTGCGTTTTGCTTTGGTTTCATAAACATCAATCCATCTGTTGTTGAAAGCTTTTAAGACAGAATCCTGATATTCCTTACCCATCACATTCAGTGAATTTAATACTATCTCTTTTGCTTCTTCGTATGAATATTTTTTTTCCAGTTTAGGATCAAATAATGTTACATAAACATCATAAGGATGCAGCTCAGTAACATTTAATAATTTTTTCTTTAATGAAGCCCACCGGTACATTGGCTCAAAATTTCCATTAACAGCATCAATAAGATTATCATATACAGAAACCGGAATATTGTTCTTATGAAGTGCAGCTTCTTTTGCTGATTTGTATCCTCTGGCTTTTGCAAAAAAGATATTAGTCTTAAGGTTACCATTAAATAATGCGGCTAATGAGTTTGAATAATTTTTGTAAGAACCCAGATAAGCCTTGAATGTATTCTCACGATAAGTTCTGTCTTTTGAGTAAAGAGCAGAATAATATCTGGCATGTGATATTTCAAAATCATTCCCGCTGCTGTCCTTAACTGTTGGAAATTTCAAATCAGCATTTGTAAAAATAGAATAAGTGTTGTAAGGCACCTGTGAAATTTCTCCAGCCATTGCCAAAAGCTCTTCTTCTCGTTTTGTAAGGGTATGAGCTTTAAATCGAAGCAGATCATCAATCGAATGTTTGTAAATTTTAAGTTCAGGAAGTGAATTAATCATTCCTAATAATTTTTTCTCATCAAGTTGCAAAAGCTCCGGTTTGATGAAAGCGCTGGCAGTCATAGCCTTTGAATATACCGCTTTAATTCTGTCATCAAATGCCTGATACTTAGTGTTACTCATATCGCTATCCTTTGATAGCATCGCATATAAATACAATCTTTCCAGTTTGCTGCCGATTTTTTCATCAAACTTAAAGCAGGCTAAAAGTTTTTCAGGGGAGTCCGATAATTTTCCCTCAAATTTTTTATACTGATTCAAATTATTTTCAACCCACTTTAACTCTGCCTCCCATTCTTCATCGCTTCCGTAGATATCAGTCAGATTCCATTTATATTTTTCCTCAACTTCACTCCTTAATGGGATTGCTGCAGACTGCGTTTCAAATGAATATATTTTTTGAACTGATTTAAAAACAAACATTATTAACCCACAAGATAAAATTTTAGCATCGATTGATTAAAAGTTGATGTGATTCTAGATTAAAATTAAAACATTCATAATTAGCGTTATAAATATAAATAAAGTGAATAACTTTTACTTCATATTTGAACTTATTTGATAAAGACCAACCTTGACAGTGCCCAATCAGGAAAAACGTCCAGCTTAAAAATTATTGTACCGATATAAAAAACCATTACTGTTATTATTATCACACTGATTATGTTGAGTGCAAAACCGGTTTTTGCCATGTCAGAGACTTTTAATCTTCTTCCGGCAAAGACTATCGTATTTGGTGGTGTTCCTACCGGCATCATAAAGGCCATAGAAGCAGAAAGTGTTGCCGCTATCATAAGAAGTAATGGATTAACACCCATTGCAACTGCTACAGAAGCCAATATGGGCAATATCATCTGTGTTGTAGCAGTGTTTGAAGTTAGCTCCGTTAAAAAATTTATTGAAAAATTTATTATCAGCAGCAAGAATAAAATATTAATGTGAGCTACGCCTTTAAATTGCTGACCAATAAAATCGGATAAACCACTTTTACTGAAAGCAGTTGCCAGAGCAAAGCCGCCCCCAAATAATAAAATTATTCCCCAGGGTATTTGTTCAAAAACATTTGCACCAAGAATTTGCTTTTGCTTTTCATCTTTTGATGGAATTAAGAATAATATAAAAGCCATTGTTATTGCAATCGTGCCGTCATCAATAAAATCAGGAACAGCAAAGTAAGATGCCCAACCTGTAATTTTTAGAAATCCTAAGTCGAGGTCAGTCCTGAAAATCCAAAGAAGAGAAGTTAATGCAAACACTATAGCTATTACTTTTTCTGCAAAAGAAGTTTTACCTAGTGAGTTATACTCATTTTTAACAAAATCTTTTGTAACTCTGATATGCGAATCTGTTTTAAAAAAAATTTTTGACAGCACAAAAGCAGTGATAAAAATCAGCATTATAGAAATTGGCAGTGCAAGCATCATCCATTCACCAAAGGAAATCTGCGGTGCATCAGGAAAAATTATTTTATGAATTCTGACCAAAGCCAGGTTTGGAGGGGTTCCAATCAGTGTTGAAATTCCACCAATCGAGCAGGAATATGCTATGCCCAGTAAAACTGATTTTGAAAAACCAGATGATTTTTCTTTTCCAAAATCATTTTCAATTTTACTTATTACAGCAAGAGCTATCGGAAGCATCATAACAGCAGTGGCCGTGTTTGATATCCACATTGACAGAAAAAATGATGAGAGCATAAAACCAAATAAAATTGAATTTGGTGTACCTCCAAAAACAGATATGATTTTAAGTGCGATTCTCTTATGCAATCCCCAGTTTTCCATCGCTATGGCAATCATAAATCCACCAATGAATAAAAATATAACTGAATTTATGTATGAAGCCGCGATATCTGAGCCCGAAATAACTCCAAACAGCGGAAAGAAAATAAGCGGAGCTAATGAAGTTGCCGCTAACGGCAGAGCTTCTGTCATCCACCAAACCGCCATCAAAACAGCAATGGCTGCAACTTTACCGATTTGAGGATTGGCAGGGTCCGGATTAAAAAAAATATAAATTAAAATGAATGAAAGAGCACCAAGTATAAATCCTATCTTCTGAACTCTTTGCATATTTATTTAATGTGATGAAGAAATAAATAATTTTACAATTATATATTATTGAAACCGTTGATAATTAAAAATATCCTGACAACAAAATAGTGATATTTTAATCTTTCTATATAAAGTGCATCATACATATATTTGCCCGCGAAATAACTTAATAATATGAATACAAAATACGAAGCAGTAATTGGTTTAGAAGTTCACGCTCAGCTTTCAACTGAATCAAAAGCATTTTGCGGTTGTTCTACAAAATTTGGTGTTGACCCAAACAGCAATGTTTGCCCTGTTTGCCTTGGTCATCCGGGAGTTTTGCCCGTTCTAAATAAAAAAGTTGTTGAGTTTACTGTGCTTATGGGATTAGCAACCAACTGTAAGATTAATCAACAATCTATCTTCGCAAGAAAAAATTATTTTTATCCCGATCTTCCTAAAGGATATCAGATATCTCAATATGAAGAACCAATTTGTGAAAATGGATTCATAGAAATCAAAACTAAAGATGGTTATCTCAATAAGATTGGGATTACACGAATCCATATGGAAGAAGATGCCGGTAAATCTATTCACACCTCGACAAATTATTCACTTGTTGATGTAAACCGCTGTGGTGTACCGTTAATTGAAATTGTTAGCGAACCCGATATCAGAACACCAGAAGAAGCATATCTTTATCTATCCAAAATAAAGCAGATAGTTCAATATCTGGAAATTTGTGATGCTAATATGGAAGAAGGCTCACTGCGTTGTGATGCAAATGTATCAGTTCGTCTGAAAGGTGAGAAAAATTTTGGTGTCAAAACCGAAATTAAAAATATGAACTCTTTCAGAAATGTTGAGCGGGCAATTGAATACGAAATTAAAAGGCAGATTGAATTAATTGAAGAAGGAGAAAAAATTATACAACAAACATTACTGTGGGATGCAGATTTGAACGAAGCATTTCCAATGCGCAGTAAAGAAGAAGCTCACGATTACAGATATTTTCCTGATCCCGATTTGCTTCCGGTTATTGTTGATAATAAATGGAAACTGGAAATTGAAAAAAATCTACCCGAGCTGCCGGATAGTAAGTTGCAAAGATTTATTACGAATTATTCTTTATCCCAATACGATGCTCAGATACTAACCCAAACAAAGCAGTTAGCTAATTATTTTGAAGAAGCGGTATCTGTAAGTAATGAATCTAAGATGACAAGCAATTGGATTACAGGTGAAGTGATGGCTGTAATCAATGATAAAAAAATTGATATTTCTGATTTCCCTATCAGCCCTGTAAATTTGGGCAAGCTAATAAATTTGATAAACAACGCTACAATAAGCGGAAAAATTGCAAAAGAAGTTTTTGCAGAGATGCTTGAGAATGATCTGGATCCGGAAGAAATAGTAAAATCAAAAAATCTTGTTCAGATCTCTGATACTTCTGAAATTGAAAACATAATTGATAAAGTAATTTCTGAAAATCTGACCCAGGTAGAAGAATTTAAATCCGGCAAAGAAAAAGTATTTGGATTTTTTGTCGGTCAGGTGATGAAAGAAACCAAAGGGAAAGCAAATCCAAAAATTGTTAATGAAATTTTAAGAAAAAAACTTTCGGAGAAATAACGTGTCACTCAGTGATAAACTAAAAAACTTTTTTAAGAAAAAAGAAAAACCTAAACCAACTACATTCGTTGGAAAAGTTAAGGAATTTTTTAAACAACTTTTATTTGCAGGAATTGCTGCTCTTTTTATAATAACATTTATCATTCAGAATACCCGCATACCAACCGGCTCAATGGAAGATACAATTCTTGTTGGAGATTTTGTTCTTGTTAATAAATTTATTTACGGTTCAAGTTCACCACGTTATATTCCATTTACAGAAATAGCTCTTCCCTATTTCACATTACCGGCTTTCAAAGATCCTAAACCAAAAGATATTGTAGTCTTTGAGTATCCGGGTGACAGAGACCAACTTGAACCAACTGAAAAAGGTGTTAATTATGTTAAGCGATGCATTGGTACACCCGGAGATACAGTTGAGATTAAAGATAAAGTTGTATTTGTGAATGGCAAAGAATTCTGGAGACCGCCACACATAAAATATTATCGTGGGCAGTACGCAAGTTATCTTAGACCAATACCAAAAGGATTTGCCGAACCGAGAATATTCCCGAAAGGAATGCCATGGAATGAAGATAATTACGGTCCCTTGGTAATCCCGAAAAAAGGAATGAAAATTCCACTTAACATTTACAGCGTTGAGCAGTGGAGAACAACAATTGACAGAGAATATGGAAAGAGAGTTGTTGAGATAATAAATAATACTGTAACGATAGAAGGTATTCCTGTTTCATCTTATACATTCAAAAAAGATTATTACTTTATGATGGGCGATAACAGAGACGATAGTTTGGACAGCAGATTCTGGGGTCTGGTTGCAAGAGATGCAGTAGTCGGCGAAGCATTTATAACTCTCTTTTCCTGGGACAGAGATATTCCTTTCTCTCAACTGTTTAAATTACTTGCTTCAATTAGACCTGACAGAATATTAAAATTGCTTAATTAATATTTACTCCTGCAGTAGTTAATCACTCATTAAAAATAGTCATAAAAAAAGGCGATCCGAAGATCGCCTTTTTAATTTTACAACTTGCCTGCTTAGAATGAGTATCTCAATCCTAACTGCATTTGCCATCTTGAAAGTAAATCAGATGGTGTCCAGGCGGTGTTTGTCGCAGGTTTACTGAATCTGTAAACAGGTCTTCCTGTTGCAGGATCAGTTCCATTTAAGGTTACGACAGTATAAGTATCTTGTGAAGTAGTTTGGAACCAACCCCATTCTGAATTTATAAGGTTAAGGACGTTTTGGATATCCAAAGATACTTCAAATTGACCAATACCAGGAATTCCAACAGCCTGTGATACTCTTACGTCAAGTAAGTCGTTCCAAGGAGCTCTTGTTGCATTTCTCTCCGACATCTTACCTTTATTACCAGATAAGTATTCGTTATTGTTAATAAAGTCAAAGAGTTCTGCCTTTTGAGTTGCATTCTCAACATAAACTCCACCAGTAACTGCACCAACTAATATGTCACTCTCATTAGCAGGAATGTAGAACAAATCGTTTCCATTCAACCCGTCATTATTCAGATCTCCATTAACAGTAAAGGAGAATCTTTTACCTGACTGGATATTGTAGAAGAATGAAATTGTTGTTGGTGAATTGGCAAAGAATTCGTATGAGTAAGAAACAGATGCAAATCCTCTATGTCCAAGGTCAAAGCTTGAATATGTTAAAGGCGGTTTGTTAGGATCGCCTGAAATAGGATTGAATCTTATTTGTGACTGTGCCTGAGATGAGAGAACGCTGTTTATATCTTTTGCAACACCATAAGTGTATCCTAAATTAAAGGATAAACCTAAAGCAACGCTTCTTTGAAGCTGAACAGAAAGATTGTATTGATAGCCCTCATCAGTGTTCTTTAACAATAAAACATCAAAGTATCTGCTGCCATAACTATTTGTACCACCATATAAAGGTCTTCCGGACTCACCAGGTATAGTACCTGTAGCAGGATTGAGATTTAATTTTTCATAAACCAAATCATTAATTGATTTAGAATACATAAATTCAACAGTACCGATTATGTTCCATGGTAATTCCTGATCTATACCAAGATTTGCTCTTAAGATTTGAGGCCATTTGAATTCAGGATCGACAAGATCGATTTCTGATCTTACTCTTGGAGCTCCTGTTCCAGGATCGCCAACTCCGGGTTGATTAAATGGATCAACTGAAAAACCTAAAGCAGTGCCGCTTCCGTTAACCTCAGCAATCAAAGTTCCTGTATTTCCATAATTGTTCGACATCCAGACATAAGGGATACGACCTGTGAACATACCAACACCGCCGCGTAACTGAGTAGTTCTGTTACCAAACACATCCCAGTTAAAACCAAATCTTGGTGAAAACATTATGTTTCCACTTGGTACATCAGCAGTGCTGATGCCGGGGAAGTTTTCTGAAACCAGAGGATTGAAATCAGGTTTGATTGGTAAAAACGGAACATCCATCCTTACACCGGCTGTAAGTTTTAGAGTTGGAACAACTGTCCATTCATCCTGTACGTAAAAACCAAGCTGATTAACACTAAATCTTGCTGCAGGTTTTTCTACGCCAGGAATCTGAGAAAATACTCTTTGATAGTAACTAGGGTTGTTGTTTTGCAAATCAGCCAATGTATTGAATTCATAATACCCATAGAATGATCTGATAAATAAATTTCTGAAATTAAAGAATTCGTTATGTGTTCCAACGGTTATAACGTGGTTTCCAAGATAAGCTGAAAAGTTATTAGTGAATTCGAAAACATCCTGATCGAGTTCGTTTGCTGAAGAGAATCTGTCCGGTCCGGCAATTAAAAGAACGTCCTCTCTCATAATTCTTACTTCAGGACGTTTATCCGTTATACCAGCTCTTCTATCTCTTATAGAAGTAAAACCAAGAATTAATTCGTTAGAAAAATTATTACCAAAGGTACTGTTTACCTGAAGAACAGTAGAGTTGGTTATATTTCTGATTCTGTAAGCAAGTGTACTAAAAGATAATTGGGTATTAGCATTTCTGCTTGCAAGTATATCATTATAAGAGTGAACAACATTATGTCTTAATGTAAATTTATGATTTTCTGATTGGTTAAAATCCAATCTGAAGAAAAATTTGTCACTTGGCTGTTCAAGAGTTGTAGCACCATAAGTTCCGGCATCCATACCTTTTGAACTAAGTATATTCTTGAATTGATCACCAAGACTAGCCGCTGTAGATGGACCTGTAACTAATGAAATATTAGAAAGCGGCTGTTCTTTTCTGGTTATTTCACCATTTGCGAATAAGAACAATTTGTCCTTGATTATCGGACCACCGAGTCTGAAACCGGCAGCATATTCTTTGAACTCAGGATAATCTTGCTCATTGTTTGGTGTATTTGGATTATCTGTTATAAATGCACCTTTACCAACTAAATCCTGGTTTCTTCCATAACCGAAAATAGATCCTGTCCATTTGTTGGTACCGCTTCTTGTTATAGCATTAAGTCCGCCGCCAGTAAAACTACCGTATTTCACGTCGTAAGGAGCAACGATAACCTGAAACTCCTGAATAGCGTCGATACTTATTGGATTGGTTCCTGTCTGACCACCGGGAGCTCCGGTTGCACCAAGACCAAACAAATCGTTGTACTGAGTACCATCAATCTGAATGTTGTTGTAACGATTGTTTCTTCCTGCCACAGAGCTGCTATTACCACTTGCTTGTGGAGAAAGTTTTGCAAGGTCTCCAAAATTCTTTCCGATAGAAGGAACTAATTGAATATCTCTTGCAGTAACGTTCTGTGAAGCACCTGTTCTGTTGCTGGAAAGAATTGTGTTTTTCTCGCCTACAACAGTGATATCACCCAATTCAACTGCTTCTTCAAAAAGGGTAAAATCAACTCTAAGGTTTTGACCTAATTGAAGAGCGGGAATCTCTGACTCCTGTGGTTTATAGCCCACAAAAGAAACTGTTACCAGGTAAGGACCACCGGTCCTTAATCCGTTTAAGTTATACTTTCCATCAACACGAGAGGTTGTACCATACTGGGTTCCTGATGGAGTATGAACCGCAATAATATTTGCACCAGGTAATGGATCACCTTTTGCATCTACTACTGTTCCATTCATAGCTGAGGTAGTAACACCTTGCGCAAAAGAACTGCCCTGCGCCAAAAAGATTGTTACTAAAATCAGCAAGAAGAATGATAGGAAAGAGTATCTTTTTATCATGATTTCTCCTTGAAATTATTAAGGGATAAGATATTTAAGAATAGTTTATTATGTAGATATACTTGCATAGCAAAGCTTTATAGAAAAAGAATCCATAATTAGCATTGGAAATATCTAAGTAAACCTTTTTTAATGCAAGCATTAGATCGTAAATTTTTAAAAATAATATTTATTTAATATTTCAATAAAACTTGATTTTTAAATTTATTTGACTTTTGAAGATATTTAAGTGGCTAAATTTTACATTTTTCACACGGGGATAGAATTATGAAGGCTCTATCAAAATTTTTAGTTATATCTGCATTTCTCTTTTTATTCGCCAAAATAGCTGTCGGACAAAATAGTAGTTACGCTATCTTGATTTCTTTTGATGGATTCAGATGGGATTATGCTAATCGGGGAATATCAACGAATCTGGATTATATAAAGAACAATGGAGTTTCTGCTTTATCATTAAAGCCTTCTTTCCCATCAAAGACCTTTCCTAATCACTATACTATAGTAACAGGATTATATCCACAAAATCATGGAATTATTGCAAATAATTTTATTAATCCGATAAATGGTAAAATTTTTAAAGTTGGTGATACAGCAGCGGTCAGAAATCCTGAATGGTATAAAGGCGAAGCCATTTGGGAAACCGCAAGAAGACAAGGGGTAAAAACTGCCAGCTATTTTTGGCCCGGCTCAGAAGTAAATCAAATTTCCCGTCGTCCGGATTATTATGAAAAATATGAGCATATGAAAGACTACAAATTAAGAATTGACGGTGTGATAAACTGGCTTAAACTTCCTTATACAGATAGACCACGGTTGATAACAATGTATTTTGATGCGACTGATACTTACGGTCATAATTTCGGAACAAATTCTTTGGAAATAAATTTTAGCATAATGAAACTTGATAGCCTGATCGGGAAACTTTTTGAGGGGCTTAAAAATATTAATTTAATTGACAGCACAAACATCATTATAGTTTCTGATCACGGTATGACAGATATAAGCAGTAACAAAATTATTAACGTGCAAGAACTGTTAAATGGAATTGACTGCACTTACTGGGATATGGGTCCGGTAATGTACCTGTTGCCTGCTAAAGAACTAACAGATAAAGTTTACAACACTTTAAAGAAATCAGAAAGAAACTTTAAGATTTATAAAAAAACTGAAATGCCTGATTACTTTCATTTTTCTGAAAGCTATATCATTCCGGATTTAATTTTAGTCGCAGATCCTGGCTGGAGTTTAGTAACAGACAAGGACTTAAAAAAATATTCTTCAAATTACTCCGGTGGAAATCACGGTTATGATAATAATTATTTAGACATGCACGGAATTTTCTTTGCAATTGGTCCTGACTTTAAGAAAGGTTATAAAACCGGCACATTAAATAATATTGATATATATCCGCTTCTCGCAGATTTATTAGGTATATTTCCCAACCAAAAAATTGATGGTAATTTAGAAAACATAAAATTTGTATTAAAAAAATATTAAGGGCGTAATTGAATCATCTCGACTTAAACTGCACAAAAGGAAAATTAAAAAACGGTCTTGAGTACATACTTTATCAGGATAAATCCATCCCGCTGGTTGCTGTAAACATCTGGTATAAAGTAGGATCAGCGTTTGAAAGAAAAGGTAAAACCGGTCTTGCACATTTTTTTGAACATATTATGTTTCAGGGTTCGGAAAATGTTCCTAAGGAAATGCACTTCAGATTAATACAGGAAGCCGGTGGCACTTTGAATGGATCAACCACAACAGACCGAACAAATTACTATGAGAAGCTTCCGGCAAACAGTCTTGAACTAGCATTGTGGCTTGAATCTGACAGAATGGGCTTTCTGCTCCCTGCTCTGACTCAGGAGAAGCTTGATAATCAAAAAGAGGTTGTAAAAAATGAACGACTTGAAAGGTATGAGAATCAACCTTACGGATTAGCGTGGGAACTGCTTATCACAAATCTTTATCCGGAAAATCATCCTTACAGTTGGTCAACCATTGGATTCCTTAAAGATATTGAGAGTTACTCTTTGGACGATGTGAGTAATTTTTTCAGAAAATATTATTCCCCTGATAATGCCACAATAGTAATTGCGGGTGATTTTGAAGATGATAATGCAATAAACCTGCTTAAAAAATATTTTGAACCTATACCTTCTTTTAATTCGATTGAAACAGTTTCAACCAATTTTGTATCACTCGAAAAAAATATTGATATCGAACACAGAGATAATGTGCAATTGGACAGAATTCATCTCGCGTGGCCAACTGATTTCATTTTTGGAAATGATGATGCCGCATTAGAGGTGGCAGCAGATATTCTGTCAGGATCCAAAAATTCACGCCTATACAAAAAACTAGTTTTTGATTTGCAAATTTCGCAGGATGTGATGGCATATCAGCATTCAGGAAAATTCGGTGGTCATTTTATGATTATATCAACTGCAAGAGAAGGTGTGTCGCTCGATCAAATCAAACAGGTAATTTTTGATGAGATTAATGACATTATCGTTAAGGGCATACAAACAAAAGAATTGGAAAAATCAAAAAATGGAATAAAGGCTAATTTTGTTTATTCCATGCAAAACCTGGATACAGTTGCTGATTATCTTAACCACTATAATTTCTATCTCAATAAGCCCAGTTCATTTCAATTTGATTTAAACCGTTATAATCTTGTTGATGAAAATATGATCAGAGAATCAGTTAAGAAATATTTAACAAAACCATACGTTGAACTTAGAATCATCCCGAAAGAAAAATAAAATGATATTAGATAGAAAAATCAAACCTGAAATGCCCCAGACTTTGAAGTTTAATCCTCCGGAAATTGAAAAATTATTGCTGCAGAATGGGCTGCGGGTTTATTTTATTAAAAAAGATAAATTGCCGCTTGTAAGATTAAGTCTTGTGGTTAATGCCGGAAGCAGATTTGACCCCGAGAATAAAAAAGGGTTGGCATACTTAACATCAATGGTAATTGATGAAGGTGCCGGAGAATATTCTGCTTTGCAGCTTAGCGATGAATTCGATTTGATGGGCACAGGTTTCAACATATCTACTGATTCGGATTCAATAAATCTGACGCTTCAATCACTAACTGAAAATTTTGAAAAATCTTTTGAATTGTTTTCTAAGGTTCTCTTGCATCCCAAATTTGAGCCGGAGGATTTTGAAAGAGAAAAGAAAAAACTTTTTACCCGAATAATTCAAAGTAAAGATGAACCTGAAATTATTGCTGATCAGATATTTGAGAGAGTGATTTTTGGAGGAAATAACGGATATGCATTCCCTGTAATGGGATTAGAAAATTCAGTACCAAATATTGAATTAAAAAATTGCCTGAGTCATTATAAAAATTATTTTTTACCAAAAAATTCTTTTCTGATAATTGCCGGAAACATTGAAACACAGGAATTATTCAAACTTCTGGAAAAATATCTTATTGGTTGGAAAAATCTAAATAATGATAGTACTGAGAACCAATCTTTCCCAAAATCTACGAAGAAAATTTTCATAAATCATAAAGCAGATTCTGTGCAAACCGAAATAAGAGTTGGTCACATTACTCCGCCAAGATCAATGAACGATTATTTTCAAAGACTATTATTAAACACGATACTCGGCGGACAATTTACAAGTCGTATTAATTTAAACCTACGTGAAAAAAATGGATTTACATACGGAGCAAATTCGAGTTTCAGGTATTTAAAAGATGCTGCATATTTTCAGATATCAACTTCCGTTGGAAAGGAGAATACAGTTAAAGCTCTTAATGAAATTGAATATGAACTTAATGAAATAAAAAACGGAATTACTCAAAAAGAAGTTAATTTTGCAAAGTCTTCTATTACAAAAAAATTCCCAATGCATTTTGAAACATACCGGCAGATTGTTGGGAGTATTTCAACACAGGTGTTTTTCAATCTGCCAGATGATTACTTTGATAAGTACATATACAAAATAAATTCTGTTGATAAGACTCAGGTAGACGATGCAGCATCAAAATTTTTAGATGAAAATTATACTATAGTTCTTGTTGGTGATAAAAATGTGATTAAACAGCAATTGGATGATTTGAATGTTGAGTATTGTGAAACAGATATCGAAGGAAATGTTTTATAACTATCTTTTAATAACAATATCTCCGGGATAAATAAACTTGTAACCTATTTTTCTGTAAGCCGGAATAATTTGTGCAAGTGTTAAATATTCATCGGAACTGACAAATAATATTTTCTCATCTTTTCTGCTTAATGTTTTTACGAACTCGTTAAATTTACCTTCAACATTAATGTCATTTGAATTTAATTCATAAAATGCACTTTTCTTTGCTAAAAATATTTTTCGTTTTAGTAACTCACTTTCAATAAACTTGAATTTTGATGACTCACTTAAATCCGATTTATCATCCACAATAAAAAATAATGCGCTGTGAAATGTTCCGACAATTTCTCTTATCGATCTTTTTAGTCTGTCTTCAGAATAATTTTCTGCCAGTTTATAATCAAGTTCTGTAATATCATCGTTTAGTAACAGTGCATATCTTTTACCTGCACGAGAAATTACAGGCAGAATCTTTTTAGAATCAGATGATGGGATTAATACCAGATAATAAAGCTCAGGAATTTTTAACAGTTCTAAAAGTTTGGTGTCATTTTCTGTAAATCTTCCTGCCACAAGAAAAGCGATAGTACCATATTCTCTTTTTATTTTATCATCATAAAGAATTTCAGCAGCAAGTTTAAGTTTATCTTCAGAGTAAATTTTCAGAATAGCTTTGTTAGCCTTTTTAATTTCTTCAGATTGTATCACAACATCGTCATTCCAGAAAAGCTCCTGTAATTCTAATAAGATTAAGTGAACTGGTAAATTTTTAGGGATAGATATAGAATATGTTTTGTAAAGAGAATCACCGGAAAAGTTTTTTAATTTCTTTGGCACAATCCATTCATCATAAAGCCCATAATTATTTAATGCTATATTAAAAATTTTATCTATTTCAATTCCGCTAAGTACTTCTCTTGTCTTTGGAATTTCTGCAGGTGCAATAAATTTTGAAACAAGTACATTAATAACTAACAAAATTATAACAAGCACAAAAAGTACAGTCGCGGTTTTTTTCAGTAACTCAGAATTAAACATTATGAAATAAATCTTAACTATTCTTAAAAACTGGTTTTCTCTTTTCTAAAAATGCCGAGGTGCCTTCTTTAAAATCATCTGTACCGCAGCATAAAGCAAAAAGACTTGCTTCGATATTCTGTCCTTCTCTTAACGAAAGCTGCTTTGATGAATTAACAGCTTTTATGGCAAACTTAATTGCAATCTGTCCTTTGCTTGCAATTTTAGCTGCAATTTCCCAGGCTTTACTTAAAAGATCGGATTGCTGATAAACCTTATTTACCAAACCAATTTCATATGCTGTATTTGCATCCACTAAATCGCCTGTTAAAATCATCTCCATTGCTCTACCGGTATTTACAATTCTTGCAAGCCGTTGCGTTCCTCCATATCCGGGAATGATACCAAGATTAACTTCCGGCTGACCAAATTTTGCATTATCACTTGCAAGCCTGATATGACAAGCCAAAGCAAGTTCACATCCGCCACCTAAAGCAAATCCATTAACGGCTGCAATTACAGGTTTTTCAAACTCTTCGATACAAGTAAAAACACCTTGCCCAAACTCAGCAAACTTTTTTGCTTCAAGCATATTAAGTTTATTTAATTCTGAAATATCAGCACCAGCAACAAAAGCTTTTTCTCCGCTGCCGGTTAAAATTATCACATAAACATTTTCATCGTATTTAAGAATATTAAAAAGAGATTGAAGCTCTGATAAAGTCTCGTTATTAAGAGCATTAAGTTTATCAGGTCTATTTATTGTAACAACAGCAATTTTTTCTTTGATATCCAGTAAAAGATTCTTGAATTCCATTTTAACCTCACATACTTATGAATAAAGGTATCCGAACTTTTAAATCAAATGAAATGAATTGATCTACATTAGTATAATTGTATGCCGCAAGAAGCTCCATCATAAACATGGAAACACCAACTCCTGCACTAAATCCAACACCTGATTCTTCTTGTAAAAAATTATTCCTTCCTGCATTCTGATCAAACTCGTGTAGTTTTTGGTAATAGGTATAATTAAATGATGCTTGAACGATCGGCATTAGCAGAACTATATTTTCAAGCATTGGCGGAAAGTAATATCTTACACCCAAATTAATTGGTAAAGAATTGGTGTGATAATTTGAGTAATCCGTTTCCTGGAAAAAATTTTGTGAACCCGGATATTGCTCATACCCTAGTGAGCCAAAAAGAAAAACAGGCAAAACTTCGTTATCGGTATAGGCGAACTCTACTTTAACTCCATATCCTATATCTGTTGATTTAGCAAAATCACCAACCGGAACACGTGGGCCAACTCCAAATCCAAGGAAAAAACCCGTGGCTTTGCTGGATGGTGGTTTTTCTGCATAAACAGTTAAAGCAGTGAAAAGAAAAATAATTGATAAAGTTAATAATCTGGTTTTCATTACTTATTTAATTATAAAATTAAGATTGACTGAATTTAGAAATTATCTCTTTAGTTAATAGCTGAAATTCTGAATCGTTCTTTAGCCAGTTCACCGCCATAGTTTGCCGTTTGAAAAATTAAATATGCACCTATTAAAGATAGTATTACAAAAACAATTAATATTTTCTTATTAAGTTTTTTTTTGATTGACAAATATGTTCTTAAAATAAGCAATCCTGTAAAGTACCAAACAGATATGGAGGCAAAAGTCTGATGCGAATCAAACACTTGTAAGCTCTCATTTTGCCATTCTTTAATAAATGTAAAAGCCTGATTGCCTGTAAAGACTGCTGCCAAAGATCCTAATGTCCCAATCTGTAAAAAAACACCGGCAGATTTTACAAAGAAATCCTTCCCTGTTGTCAAAGCCAGAATTTCTATCAGTGGATAAACCATTAAGAACGCAATGGGAAAATGAATTACTTTGTGATGTAAGTTTGCTAAAAATTCCATATCAAATTTATCCTACCAAAACAGAGCCGCCATTTACATTTAATATCTCCCCATTTATATGCCTTGCAAGGTCTGATGCAAGAAATAATACCGGACCTGCGATATCATCTGCAGTTGCAATTCTGCCCAGAGGAATTTTTTTCAACTCTTCTTCCAGTAATTTTTTATTGCCCAAAACTTTTTCAGACATATCGGTTAAAACCCAGCCGGGCGCAACACTGTTGACTGTTATATTATAAGGTCCAAGTTCAGATGCTAACGACTTTGTGAAAGAAATCATTCCGCCTTTTGAAGCTGCATAGTGAGAATAATGTGCCTCTCCTCTCTGCCCTGCAGTTGAAGAAATATTAATTATTCTTCCACTTCTTTTAATTTTCATAGATGGAACAACATAATGAGTAAAAAGATAAGTAGAAGTAAGATTAGTTTTGATTGTTTCTTCCCAATGTTCCAAACTTAATTTATGGATTTTACCTTCCTTCCAGATACCTGCATTGTTTACAAGTACATCAATTCTTCCAAAATCATTAAGTACAGATTTTACAGTACTTTTTATCTCCTCCTTATTGGTAACATCAACTTTATAGGCTTTGCATTTGGAAATATTCTGATAACGTTTAACTAATCTTGCGGCAATAGCAGAATTAGTATTGTAAGTAAACGCTACTTTTGCACCAGCCATACAAAAATATTTTACACAAGCAGCTCCAATTCCTCTGGAACCGCCTGTAATCAACACAACTTTAGATTTTAGATTAAGCATTTTAATACTCCACATTAAAAAGAAACAAACCTTTAGAAGGGACTGATTCTGAAGCCTCTTCGCGGTTTTTTGATTTAAATATATTTTCTATAAACTCCAGGGGATTTTCCTGATCCAAAGATTTAATTAAAGTTCCGGTAATAGAACGCACCATGCCGTGTAAAAATCTGTTTGCTGAAATCCTAAAAACAATTAAATCGTTTTGCTTTCGCCATCGCAAGTCATATATAGTGCACTGTTTATTATCAATCTCAAAATTCTTTTTAGAAAACGAAGTAAAATCTTTTTCACCAATAAAGAACTTGCTCATTTGATTTAACTTATCCAAATCGATTTTAACAGGATAAAAATAAGAATAATTCCTGTAGAATGGAGACTTATTCTGACTTATTAAATAAATGTAAGTTCTTTTTTTTGCATCAAACCTCGCGTGAAATTCAGCATTGACCTCAACAATTTTTGAAATTGAGATATCCGTAGGAAGAATTGAATTCAATGAATAATGAAATTTGTAAATATCAATTTCTGCATCGCATCTGAAGTTAGCCACCTGCCCTATTGCGTGTACGCCGGAATCTGTTCTGCCTGAGCCGATCAGATTAACATCCTGTTTTAGTAAAATTTTTATTGCATCGGTTATCTTTTGCTGAATTGTAACAGCATTCTGCTGAATCTGCCAGCCAGAATAATTCGTTCCGTCGTATTGAATTGTGAGTTTGTAATTTTTCAAGTCTGTATAAATATAATTCAGAGATAAAGATATATTAAAAACAGCACCGGAATAATAAGTAAAAGACCTAACGCTTTAGTTACAATCCTTTTTATTTCATCGGAGCCCCAGATAACGGTAATAATCATTTTTACAAAAGTGTTTGTAATAAGTGAGATTATAATTGCTTTAACTGCAACAGAAACAGGAATTACTTCTGAGACTAAATTAGAAATTGAAACAACAATTGCATCCACACTTGTTAATCCTGCTAAAGCACTTGCAGCGTAAATTCCGCTATCACCCAAATAAACCTGAGCGGCTTTGGTAATGAAAATTATCAGCGCAAAAACAGCTCCGAATAAAAATGCCGATTTAAGTTCAAATGGGTTTTTCAGAATTTCTTCAGTAAAGATTTCACTCTGCATTTTTCTAAAGAAAAACGTTGTGATAATAAATCCTGCCAAAGCAAAAATTATCAGAGGTAGCCAAATACTGCCTAGTAAATTTTGATTTACAATTGCAACAATTATTAAAACACGAACAAACATTACTGATGAGGCTAAGATTACTCCTGTGGCATAGTTTGAAGATAATGTTAATTCCTGTCTGCTTTTTTTTGCCATAGAATATGCAACCGCCGTGCTTGAAACCATTCCACCCAGTAATCCGGTAAGAACTATTCCCCTGTCTTTTCCAAAAAGTTTCATCAAAACGTAACCAATAAAACTTAATCCACTTACAAGTATTACTATGTACCATACCAATCTGGGATTTACTACATTGAGAGGACCAAAAGTTTTATCTGGAAGCAGAGGTAGAATTATCAGTGTGATTATAGCAAATTTTAATGTGGCGTAGATATCTGCAGCGCTAATCTTTCCAACAAATGAATGCAGCTGAAGTTTAAGTGATAAAAAAGAAGCAATAATTATTGCAATAACTGCAGGCAGTAAAAAATATCCCCAATAGACTAACGAGCCTAAAATAAAAACAAGCATACCAGAAATTTCTGATGTGCCCCCCAATCTGCCTTCTTTAGCAGCCGTTAGATATGCAGCAATAGATAAACCGCTGAATCCAATGAATATTGCTATGTAGATCCAGGTACCCGTAATTGAAGCGATTAATGCTGATGTAAAACCGAGTATTCCGATTAATGGAAATGTTCTGATGCCAGCAAATATTTTAGCGTCTTTAGCACGGGAATATTCTCTTTCCAATCCGATTAATAATCCAATAAAGATAACTGCAGCTAATCCTTGAAGAACAATAAGCAAATCTCCGGATTCCAGCAGTGGTTCAGGTTTTGGGAAATATCTGTCAATGATGAGCAGTGAATCTATTTTGGTTTCCATCTTTTAACAGTTTTAACGTATGGCTAAAAAAATTTTTAATTAGTATTGAATTAGTAATAAATATTCTGATTAAATTCTACTTTATTTAGCTTTTAATCGTTATTTTTTTGCTGACATTATTTACCAGATTGAAATAAATGAAAAAACAAAACAATAATAAAATAAAACTTAGCGGCTTCAATAAGATAAAATACTTTTCTTCAAAAGTTAATTACAAAGATTTATTTGACTCTGCTCACGATGCAATTCTGATTATTGATCCATTGGATGAAATAATTCTGGAAGCAAACAATAGTGCAATGGAGTTGTTTGGATATGAGAAAAAAGATTTTATCGGTATACCACTAAAGAAGATTTCTAAATTTATTGATCTGGAAAGACCTCACATAAACAAATCCCTTTTAACAAAAGAAAAGAATAATTATGAATGTGTGCGTTTAACTTCCGATGGCAAAGAAATTTTTATGGATGTTAATAACTCGATAATAACTTATAAATCGGAAGATGTTATTCTTCAGTTATGTAAGGATATCACAAAAAGAAAATTATCAGAGCAGGCTTTGGCTGAAAGCGAAAATAAATATCGGGTTTTATATGATAATCATCCTCTGATATTAATTACGATAGACTTACACAAAAAAATAATTTCAATGAATTCCAAGGGTGCAAAGGAACTGGGTTACGAAATAAGTGAGTTAATAAGTTCTGACATATCAAATCTGTTCAAGGCTTCAGAATCGGAAAGACTGGAAAAACAAATTAAATATGTACTTGATAACCCCGGAATACAGTCTTCCCACGAAATGAAAATGCTGCGGAAAGATGGGAGTGAGTTTTGGGTGCGAGAAACAATTTATACTTCAACTTTACCGGCTTATACAACTCAGATATTTTTTGTTTGTGATAATATTACCTATCAGAAAAATGCAGAGGCTGAGGCTAAAAAGCTTGCTCAAAGTCTGCAAAATATGCTTGACGCTTCTCCACTTGGAGTTTTGGTTTACCGACTTGATGAGAACGAGGAACTTATTCTGATAAGTACAAATCAATCGGCAGTAAAAATTCTGCAAATTGATTTGTACTCGCTCATCTCAAAAAAAATTGATGAAATATTTCCCGGATTAGTACTTCAGGACTTACCAAATAAATTCAAAGCAGTAATCAAAAGTGGTCATCCTCTTCTAAATCAAACTATGAAATATGAAGATGAACATTTTACAGGATACTACGAATTTTCAGCAATGAAACTGACTGAAAATACAGTCGCAGTTTTCTTTACTAATATCACAGAAAAATATAAAGCACTAAGTGCATTAACTGAAAGTGAACTTAAGTATAAAACACTTTTTGAATCTGCCAACGATGCAATATTTTTAATGAAAGATGACATTTTTATTGATTGCAATCAAAAGACACTTGAATTATTTGGATGTTCCAAAGTTCAGATAATTGGAAAAACTCCCGTTGATTTTTCTCCAGAGTATCAGCCGGATGGATCTAAATCAAACCAAAGCGCAATTGAGAAAATAAAAGCTTGTTTGCAAGGGAAGACCCAATTTTTTGAATGGCAGCATAAAAAACTTAACGGTCAATTATTTGATGTGGAAGTCAACCTGAAAAAAATTGAATTCCATAATGAAATTTATTTGCAGGCGATTGTACGGGATATTACTGAAAGAAAAAGAGCTTTGTCCATAATTACTGAACAGAGAAGAGAACTATCAACACTGATGAGTAATCTGCCCGGAATGGCATACAGATGTGATAATAATATCAACTGGACGATGGAATTTGTGAGCGAAGGATGCTTTGATCTTACAGGATATAAAGCTGAAGAATTAACAAACGATAAAGTAATTAGCTATTCTGAAGTAATTCATAAAGACGACAGACTGAAAGTTTATGAAGATGTGCAAACAGCACTTAACAAAAAGGAAGCTTTCACTCTGCATTATCGTATCGTTACGGCTGATGGAACCGAAAAGTGGGTTTGGGAAAAAGGAAGAGGCGTTTGGGATAATGACGGAAAATTATTACGTCTGGAAGGTTTTGTAACGGATATTACCGAAAGCAAAATGGCTGAAGAAAAAATTAAAATTCTGGCACACGCACTAAAAAGTGTATCTGAATGTGTTTGTATCACTGATTTGCGGGATAGAATTACATTTGTTAATAAATCTTTCTGCAGAGTTTATGGATATTCACCGGAAGAATTAATTGGTAAACATATTTCAATTGTTCGATCCCCCAAAAATGATCCTGAAATTGTTAGAAGAATTTTACCCGAAACTTTAGCAGGCGGATGGTCGGGAGAATTAATTAACACAAAAAAAGATGGAGAAGAATTTCCAACTCATCTTTCAACTTCTTTAATCACTGATGATAGCGGCAGACCTATTGCGATGGCTGGCGTAAATACTGATATAACCGAAAGACTTAAGTATGAAGAAGAATTAAAATCAGCAAAAGAGAAAGCTGAAGAAGCATCAAGACTTAAGTCTAACTTTTTTACAAATATCAGTCACGAACTAAGAACTCCTTTGGTTGGCATATTGGGCTTCGCTGAAATAATTCGTGATGAAGTTCAGCAACCTGAAATTTCTGATATGGCTGAATTAATTCTAACAAGCGGTAAGAGATTAATGGAAACGCTGAATTCAGTTCTGGATTTATCAAGAATTGAAGCAAACAAAATGCAGTTAAAGTTTGCTCCGGTTAATCTTTCAGTTTTCGTTAAAGATCACATAAAACTTTTTGAAAAACTTGCTGCAGATAAAGGTTTGTCAATCAGCTTTGATACAAAAGAGCAGAATATTTGGGCTAATCTGGATGATCAAATCCTATCGCAGATATTAAACAATCTGATTGGCAATGCAATTAAATATACTCTAAAAGGATCTGTTACTATTGAGGTGAGCAGTGAAAAAGATAATAACAAAAATAAAGCTGTTATTAAGGTAATAGATACGGGTATAGGAATTAAGCCGGAATTTTTAACTCAAATTTTTGAGGAGTTCCGGCAGGTTAGTGAAGGACTTAACAGACATTTTGAAGGCACCGGACTTGGTTTAACAATTACAAAAAGATTTGTTGAAATGATGTCAGGAAAAATTTCAGTCTCAAGCCAATTAAATGTCGGTTCTGTATTTAAAATTGAATTTGAGCAAATCCCAAATCCCGGATTATCCTCTGGCATCAGTGAAAAATCACATAAAGTAGCCGAACAAAAATTTGAGCTAACATTTTTACCGGAAATTTTGATGGTTGAAAATGATGAAGTAAGCAGAGATATTACTTCCAGATTTTTAAAGAACATTTGCAAAGTAACTTTTGCTGAAACCGGTGAAAAAGCTATCGAGTTGGCAAAACAAAAAAACTTCAAAGTTATTTTGATGGACATAAATCTTGGACTGGGATTAAATGGTATTGAAACAGCCAAATTAATTAAACAAATAAATGGTTATGAAAAAACTCCGATTATTGCCGTTACAGCTTTTGCAATGGCAGGAGAAAAAGACGAATTTTTAAGATCCGGCTGTACTAATTATATATCAAAACCGTTTAACAAAAAAGATATCACAGATTTATTAGTTAAACTGCTTAATTAGATGCAAATTTTTCCGATTCGCGTTTAGTATTTAAATAGTCAATTTTGACTATTTACTTTATCCCATGCATTTCTTTTTTTTAAGGAGGAGATTAACAAAAATTACTTTAAATAAATTGGGAATGGAGCAAAATGTATTTAAATAACATCTCTCTTACTGACCGGGAATTAATATCTGAGCTCGCAAATATGAAGGAAAAAGTTTACGAGCTTGAACAGGAGAAAATCCGACTTAAAAAAATAATAAATCAGCTAAAAAGTATTTCTCCCCAAATATCAGAACCAATGATATTAACTGATGTTGATGGAAAGATTATTGATGTAAACAAACAATTCATCAATTTGCTGGGTTACACTTTATTTGATTTAAGAAGAATGACCATCAGATCAATAACGCCAATGAACTTACACGAAAATGAAACAAAAATTCTATTAGAGGAGCTAAACGAAAAGAAAGTGATTCAGTCCAGATGGTCACAGTTTTATAAAATCAACGGCGAAAAAATAAGCGTACAATTAACAGTAATTGCAAGTTATGATGACTCAGAAAGACTGGATGGTATAACAAGAATTGTCAAAAGTATTTTATAATCATTTAACGTAAACGGTTTTAATATTTACAAACTCCTTTATTCCAAAGGGCGATAGTTCCCTTCCATAACCTGATTCTTTAATTCCTCCAAAGGGTAATCGTGGGTCAGATTTAACAAAATCATTAACAAAACAGCAGCCGGCATTAAGTTTTGATTTTGCAATTAATTCTCCTTTGGCAAAGTCTCTTGTAAATACCGCAGCGCCTAATCCAAAAATACTTTTGTTTGCAAGCTCTATTGCATCATCTTCATCTTTTGCTTTTATGATAGCCGCTACTGGTCCAAACATTTCCTCATCAAATGCGGGCATACCTGGTTTAACATTACCTAATATAGTCGGTGGATAATAAGCTCCTTTCTGTTCCGGAATGTATCCACCCAATAAAATTTTTGCACCAGCTTCTACACTTCTAACAACTTGTTGATGTAATTCATCTCTTAAAATTTTGCTTGCCTGCGGACCCAAATCATTTGTCTCAACAAAAGGGTCTCCCATTTTTTTTGAGGACATAAATTCAACAAAAAGTTTTTCAAACTGATCACAAACTTTTTCCACAACAATAAATCTTTTTGCTGCAATGCAGCTTTGTCCCGCATTTATCAATCGGGAATTAACGCAGGACTTTGCAGCAAGTTCGAGATCTGCATCCTCACAAATCACATAAGGATCACTTCCGCCAAGTTCCAAAACAGTTTTTTTAATTAAGCTGCCAGCTAATGCTGCTACTGCTTTTCCTGCAGGAACACTGCCTGTCAATGTAACAGCTTTTATATGGGCATTTGATATAACTTCATTAACATTTTTTGAAGAAACCAAAATACTCCTGAAAGCATTATCCGGAAATCCAGCCTCTTTAAATACATTTTCAATTGCCAATGCACAGCCTGAAACATTTGATGCGTGTTTAAGAATCCCTGTATTGCCAGCCATTAAATTTGGTGCTGCAAAACGGAATACCTGCCAGAATGGGAAATTCCATGGCATAACAGCCAGCACAATTCCGATTGGCTGATAAGTGACAAAACTTTTTGTTGCCTCGGTTTTAATTATTTCATCTGATAAAAATTTTTTTGCATTCTCTGCATAATACTCACAAACCCAGGCACACTTTTCAACTTCTGCTCTTGCCTGTGCAATTGGCTTACCCATTTCAATTGTCATTAACTCAGAATATTGCTTGACATTTTTTCTCAGAGTTTTTGCGGCATTATACATCAATTGAGATCTTGTCTCAAACGATGTTTCTTTCCATCGGTTAAATTCATCATTTACCTCTCCTATGATAGATTTAATCTGAGCGGCAGACATTTCAGGATAAGTATTTACAACTTCGTTGGTGGCAGGATTAACTGAAGTAAGCATAGTTTTACCTTTAATTTTTCCCCTAAAAATTTTTAGGAGGTTCTTTTAATTACTACTAAAGTTTTATCATCCTGATAAATACCTTTTTTAGCAAATTTTATTACATCATCCAGTATTCCATAAACAATTTCTCTGGGCATTCTGTCTTTTAGTTTCTTAATCACATGTATCAAGCGATTTTCTCCATAAAAAACTTCTTTGTTATTTGATGCTTCAACAACTCCATCGGAATAGATGACAAGTATATCATTAAGCTGGATATTTATGCTTTCAATGTAATAAGTTGATTCCGGAGATGGACCTAACACCGGCCCTGTAGGATGCAGATATTCAATTTTATTTTTAGCTGAGCTGTAAAATATTGGTGGATTATGACCAGCATTAGCATAAAGGAAAAGTCCCTTTTTGTCTGTTGAGAGTTCTCCATAAAACATAGATGAAAATTTATCATCCTCAAAAATTTTATTAACAAGCTGATTCATTCTTTTCATCAATGGAGAAATTTTGATTTCAAAATTACTTGCCATTCTTAATGCACCTGAAATATACATTGCCTCAGCAGCGGCTGATACACCTTTACTTGCAGCATCACCAAGTGCAACTCCCATCCTTTCTCTGTCATCACCAATTTCAAGGTAATCAAAATAATCACCTCCGACTATTTCTGCGGGCACCGTAATACCATAAATATCAAAATGATGAAATTTATACTCGTGTTCCGGCAATATACTTTTTTGAAGTTCCCGTGCTTTATCAATATCAGCTTTTAAGTGATTGGCACTTTGTGAAAGTCTTCTTTGCCTTATTTGAGATGTTAAAGCTGTAGCAATAATATTTAATTTAAGTCTCAATTCTTCATCAATATGACTGCTATTCAAAGCCAGCACATACTCATAATAAGGTTTGTTGCCAATTTTAATTTTATATCCAACACCAGAAGCAGAGTATTTAAAGATACCTTTTTTTCTTAGCTCTTCATTTGTTTCGTGTCCAAGTATAGTTCTTGCTGCAGCTAATTTTTCAAATACCGGGTATTCTTCAAGTTTTATAACAAAGTCTTTTGATATCTTATCAATCTTACCTGTCTGATAAAAAATTCTGTAACCGGAAATTTCAGGGTCTAGTTTCCATAATCTGCCTCCGGTTATATCCATTGTTTTATCGCCCACCATTTCATTCAAAACGGTTACAAGCATTTCCTTTTCGGAAGCAAACTTTTGAGACGCTATCGTTTCAACTGTTTTGTGTAATTTTCTTTGATCCAATTCTTACCTTAAAAATTATTTTGAATAAAAATCTATCATACTTTGAATGGCTCTTTTGCATACAGGACAAAAATTATCAAATGAAACTGATTTCATTGAACAATCCTGCATTGGTCTGTAAACACCTTTTGCTACATAGCCTCCGCCTTCATAAACTCCAACTTTGTCTTTATAAACTCCTGTTGCAGGAGTTGGAATTGGTATGTTTTCTTCGATCAGATCTTTCCATTTTTGGTCGAAGTTCACCAGTGTTGTAACGTTTGGTTCAAGAGGTTCAACATCAAGCGGATAAAATTCTTCATAAGCAACGTCAGATGTATAGTACTCATCTGCTAATCCGGCAAAACCGTGACCAAATTCATGAGTAAAAACATAATTGCTATGCTGATTATCGCTGCTGCACACTGAGTAATGATTATAAATTGCTCCTCCACCATATTTTTTTGTATTAACCAAAACAAATATCTGATCGTAAGGCGCATTGGAGGCAAGGTTACGCAAATTTTTGTTATCGATTACCATTAGATATCTTTCCAAATCAAAAGTGTAGAAAGTGGAATTTGCAATTGTGTTTTTCCAGATATGATCTGCAGGAATATCTGTCCCGGATTCTTTTGATGGTGCTTCAACACCCCAGATATTAAATCTGTCGATGTTCTGTTTGTATGGACTTGTATCAAATAAGTAGTTCGAAAATTTTTCACAATCCTCTTTAAACTTTTGCATTTCTTCTTTTGTATATCCATCTGGAATTATCACAATATCTACTTTGGCTGATGCATCACCGCTATAATGAACCCTGAAATTTGGGAACTCAGCTATTCTTTCTTTTTTAATAAAATAATTTTCCCGATCAACAATGTATTCAAATTTTTTGTGCAGGATGTTTTTTCTGTCTCGTGAATAAAACTCAACAACAACCGGATTTTTTGGATAAGGAAAAGTAACTGTTTCGCTAAAAGTTTTATCTGTTAGTTTTGCTTCTTCAGTAGTCTGCCATTCACCAAATAACGTTGAATAAGTCCGAGAATAAATTTCTTTGGATGATTCTTTATCTCTCACAACAAATTTGTACTTGCCATAATCAAACTGATCCAAAAGATTTACTTTTGATCCGCCCCAAAATGGTTCTTCAATAAGCTCATCAAATGAATAGGAATCTTCTTTTGAATTTCCTGTATGAAAATAATCAATTCTGAGTGTTTTGTTAAAAAAATAATCTTCAAATTTTATTTGAGAAAAGATGAGATTAGAGAATAAAAGAACTGCAATTAAAATTTGTTTCATATATACATACCCAACAACTGTCAGTCTGAGCCTGCCAGAGACTGATAATTAAATATTAGTCACACTTCGACAGGCTCTGTGTGACATCAAGTGTTAATTATAATTGTTAATTAAAAAACTTTTCTGGAGCCGGGTTTAACTAAATCGATTTTACCTTCTTTACAGATATTACAATTATCTGCTTCATAAGAAATAACATCAAGTTTAAGTGTGCTGAAAAGCGGATAGCCGAAATCCACTTTGCCATTACTTCTATCAACAATGCTTGCAACACCAATCACTTCTGCACCGGATTTTTTTACAATCTCAATTACTTCTTTAACTGAACCGCCAGTAGTGATAACATCTTCGCAGACCAAAACTTTTTCACCTTTTGCAAGAGAAAATCCGCGGCGTAATGTCATCTCTTTATTTTCTCTTTCTGTAAAGATTGATCTTTTGTTTAGCTGTCGTGCTACTTCATAACCAACAATCATCCCGCCCATTGCAGGAGCAATGACGGTATCAATAGTGTAGTCTTTGAAGTGATCAGCAATAATTGAACAGATTTCCGAAGTATAATCAGGATACTGCAAAACTTTTGCACACTGAAAATACTGATTGCTGTGTCTGCCTGATGTTAACAAAAAGTGTCCCTCTAAAAGAGCGCCGGTTTCTTTAAAGATTTTAAAAACGTCAATATTATTCAAGTTCATCAAGATAATCCTCCAAAACTCTTATAGCTTTTTGATCATTTAATTCTCTTGCAACTTTTAAACCTTGCTGATAATAATATCTTGCATCTTCCACCTCAGCAAGATTTTCTTTAAGGTTTCCGTAAGTAATGTAAGCCTGAACATACTTTGGGTCCTTCTTCAGCAGATCTTTCAGATATTCCTCAGCTTCATCATCCATATTATTTTTCATATACTCTTTAACAATACTAAAAATTACATCTGAATGGAAGGGATTTGCATCATATTTTTCGAAGAGCTCGTCAAGTTTATTATTCATTTTAATCTCTCCTCTATTTTGGCTGCCAACTGAAAATCGAGTTCAGTTACTCCTCCGGCAGAATGAGTTGAAATGTTAATTTTTACTTTATTCCAGGCAAACATTAAAATATCCGGATGATGATCCATTTTTTCTGATTCCATTGCAACAGCATTTACAAACGATAAAGCTTCAATAAAATCTTTAAACTGAAATTGTTTTTGAATGGTATGATTTTCATAAATCCATCCGGACAGATTTGAGAGCCTGGCATTTATTTGATCGGAATTTAGTTTATCCATATTTGATTGAAGAATAATTTTTCTAATCAAAAATACATAAAAAAAAGCCCATCCTAAAGAATGGGCTTATGATTGGTTGAATAAAATGATAAACCTAATTTCCGCCTGTATCAGATTTTTCCGGTTGCTCATTCACTTTTGGTGGATCGAAAGATTCATCAATAAACACTAGCTCTTCAGTGCCCTCAACGTGTTTGGCAAGAATAGTTGTTCCTTCTTTGAATGAACCTCTAAGAATCTCTTCAGCAATCGGATCTTCTACATATCTTTGAATTGCTCTGCGTAAAGGACGTGCACCAAATTTTTCATCAAATCCTTTTTCAACCAGAAATTCTTTTGCGGATTCATCAAGAATTAAACTAAGTTTGTTTTCTTTAATGTTAGATAACAAATCTTTTATTTCAATTTCGATAATCTTATGAATGTCTTCTCTGTCAAGATTTCTGAATACAATCGTCTCATCAATTCTGTTAAGAAATTCCGGATTGAATAACCGCTTCATAGCATCTTCAACAGTGTTTTTTAAATTATTGTAGCGGTCTTTTTGTTCATCTGCACCAAAACCAAAGGAGCTGATATTTTTAACATCCTTCGTTCCAACGTTTGAAGTCATAATAATGATAGTATTCTTAAAATCGACCTTTCTACCAAGGCTATCAGTCAAAACACCATCATCAAGAACCTGAAGCAGCACACTAAAAATGTCCGGATGAGCTTTTTCAATTTCATCAAATAAAACAACCGAGTAAGGTTTACGACGAACCTTCTCTGTTAACTGCCCACCTTCTTCATATCCAACATATCCCGGAGGCGCTCCAACTAATCGGGATACGGAGAACTTTTCCATATACTCACTCATATCAATTCTTACTAGTGCATCTTCATTATCAAATAAATATCTTGCGAGCACTTTACAAAGCTCTGTTTTTCCAACGCCGGTTGGTCCTAAAAATATAAAACTTCCAATCGGTCTGTTTGGATTTTTAAGTCCGGCTCTGGTTCTGCGAATAGCTTTTGTAAGTTTCTGAACTGCTTCATCCTGTCCAACAATGGATTGCTTTAAAGCATCTTCCATCTTTAAAAGTTTTTCGGATTCAGTTTGAGCTATTCTGTTTACAGGGATTCCGGTCATCATGGCGACAACAGTTGCAATGTCATCTTCAGTTACGTCATGCACAATATCTTTTGTTTTCTGATCCCACTCGCGTTTAGCCGTTTCAAGATCCGAAAGCAGATTTCTTTCTTTATCGCGAAGTCTGGCTGCTTCTTCATAATCCTGCATTTTAACAACACGAGCTTTTTCTTTTTTAACAGCTTCGATTTCTTCTTCAAGCACAAGTATTTCCTGGGGAACTTCAAAATTGCCCATATGCACTCTTGATCCGGCTTCATCAATTACATCAATTGCTTTATCCGGAAGATGACGATCAGTGATGTAACGGTTACTAAGCTTTACTGCTGTTTCAATAGCTTCTTTAGAATATCTTACGTGATGATGCTCTTCGTACTTGAATTTTATGTTATCAAGAATCTGAAGAGTCTCTTCATAAGTTGGCGGATCAACCATTACTTTTTGGAAACGTCGATCAAGTGCACCATCAGTTTCAATATATTTTCTGTATTCATCCAGCGTTGTTGCACCGATGCACTGAATATCTCCTCTTGCTAATGCAGGTTTAAACATATTTGAAGCATCAAGTGAGCCGGAAGCACCACCTGCACCAACAATAGTGTGAAGTTCATCAATGAATAGAATCACATCTTCTGCTTTTTCAAGTTCATTCATTAATGCTTTCATTCTTTCTTCAAACTGACCGCGGTATTTTGTTCCTGCTACCAGTCCCGCAAGATCTAATGTAACAACTCTTTTATCCTGTAAAGTTCTTGGCACCTTTTTCTGAACAATTCTAAGAGCAAGCCCTTCTGCAATTGCAGTTTTTCCGACTCCGGGTTCGCCTATTAAAACAGGATTATTTTTCTTTCTTCTGCTTAAAATCTGAGCAACTCTCTCAATTTCTTTTTCTCTTCCAACAACAGGATCGAGTTTATCTTCCATTGCAAGCTTTGTAAGATCGCGCCCAAAATTATCAAGTACAGGCGTTTTTGTTTTCTCTGCTTTTTTATCCGGAGCAGGAGATTTTTGGGATGATTCCTTCGGATTTTTAGCACTTAGCATCGCATTCAGTTCTGATCTTGCAGAATCATAAGTAACATTGAACTGATGAAGAATTTGAGTAGCAATGTTATCTTCATCTCTTAAAAGCGAAAGCAAAAGATGTTCAGTTCCGATAACATCAGCTTTATAAATTTTAGATTCAATCTGGGTTATCTTTAAAACTTTTTCGGCTTGTTTAGTTAAAGGAATATTTCCGATCGTTAAAGTACCGCCGGAAGTTCTTACTGTATCTTCGATAGCTTTTTTAAGTTTCATTAAATCGCAATCAAGATTACGTAAAATTCTGATTGCAACTCCTTGTCCTTCTCTTATAATACCTAACAGCAGATGTTCCGTCCCGATATAGTCGTGTCCGAGTCTTAAAGCTTCTTCTCTGCTCAGTCTGATTACATCCTGTAATCTATCTGAAAAATTTCCATCCATATATTTTTAATCCTTTTGGTTACTTTTTATTGCAAACAAAACTTTTTAATGATTTGTTTCTTAATTGTAATATATACTAACGAATTTACGCAATCAAGCCTGCAGAAGTTCAAAATCGGTGCCACTAAAGTTAGTTTAATTTGATGAATTTTTTAAGAGAATTATTTTAACCCGAGCAGAGTAAAGTAGTTTATAAGTCAAATTATCCGGTTGAGAATCAGAAAGTCTCATTTATAAGACATTATTTCCTTTTTAATATCTTTTAACAAGGAAAATGAATTTTAATTTGAGTATTTTCTATCTACAAAAAATTAAAATCAGAAATATTTGGAGAAAAAATGGAAGCATTAACAGGATTGTCAATTGTAATTATTATTGCGGTAATATTACTGCTCTTTCTTTTTCTTTACTTTGTTCCGCTAGGATTATTTATCACTGCTTACTTTTCGGGAGTAAGAGTAAAAATAGTAAGAGATCTTATTGGAATGAGATTAAGAAAGGTGCCGCCCGTACTAATTGTTCGTAATATGATTACAGCAACTAAAGCAGGTTTAACAGTTGATCAGGCAAGACTTGAAGCTCACTATCTTGCGGGAGGAAATGTAACAAAAGTAATTAACGCACTTATCTCTGCAGATAAAGCAAATCTTGGATTAACTTTTGAGCGAGCCACTGCAATTGATCTTGCAGGAAGAGACGTACTTGAAGCAGTAAAGATGTCTGTTGTTCCTAAAGTTATTGAAACCCCGATGGTAGCTGCTGTTGCAAAAGATGGAATTCAGCTTAAAGCTATTGCAAGAGTTACTGTGCGTGCAAATATTGAAAGACTAGTTGGTGGTGCAGGTGAAGCTACAATTCTTGCCAGAGTTGGAGAAGGTATTGTTTCAACTATTGGTTCGAGTCTTTCTCACAAAGAAGTTTTAGAGAATCCCGATAGAATTTCCAAATCAGTTTTAGCTAAAGGATTAGATAGTGGAACTGCATTCGAAATTCTTTCAATCGATATTGCGGATGTTGACATTGGTCAAAACATTGGAGCAATTTTGCAAACAGATCAGGCAGAAGCTGATCTTAAAGTTGCACGAGCAAAAGCTGAGGAAAGACGCGCTGCAGCTGTTGCAAGTGAGCAGGAAAATATTGCAGAGGTTGCCAAGCAAAGAGCAAAAGTTGTTGAAGCTGAAGCAGAAGTTCCAAGAGCAATTGCTGACGCATTTAGAAACGGCAAGCTTGGTGTTATGGATTACTATAATCTGCGAAACATTCAGGCAGATACAGAGATGAGAACCTCAATTGCACAACCAGAAGAGAAGAAGAAATCTGATGGATGATTTATTTCAATATCTGATTTGGGGTATCATAATTTTTAGCTTCTTAAGCTCTTTCCTCAAAAAGAAAGAGCCTCCGAAGCAAAAACCCGTATCGAGAACACAACAACCGGAGCGCCCTGTAACTGTTTCTCAGCAAGATACCGGTGAAGATTTTGCATCCTCACAAAAAAATGATGATTATGATATTCTTCGTGAACTGGAGAATCTCTTCAAAGGTGAGATTAAAGTACCTGAACAGCCAAAACCAAGTCCACCTGTTCTCGAAGATGTTTATAAATCACGAGAGATAAAAGATAAGGATTATGATAAACAAGTTGACAGTAGAATGCAGCGCGAAGTACAGGATAAAAATCCACTTGGCTACAGAGCTACTTATGATGAAACAATTGCGGATAGAAAAACTGCTTCGGGCAGACCAGTAAGAAAAATTGATCCTAAAATTGAAGCGGGTGCAAAAGAATTTGAAAAAGTATTGGCGGGTCCGCGTTTGCAAAGGCAAGCGATCACTGAATTTAATCGAAAATTAAAAAACCCCAGAACTGTTAGAGAGTATATTTTATTTTCAGAAATTTTAGGCAAGCCAAAAGCACTGCGTAGATGAATCAAAAAAAATATAAGCTTAAAAGGATTTCACAAACGGGTCTTGCTCAGATAAATGACGAGACCCGTTTTACAATTAATTACAGGGAAGAGTTAAACGCATCTCAGTTTGAAGCTGCTTCTGCTGTTGAAGGATGTTACTTAATCATTGCAGGTGCAGGAACAGGGAAAACACGAACGCTTGTTTATCGCGTGGCAAGATTAATTGAACTCGGATACGATCCAAATTCAATTTTGCTACTCACTTTCACCCGAAAAGCAGCTAATGAAATGATGAAACGTGCATCAATGCTGCTTGACGACAGATGCTCAAAAATAAGAGGCGGAACATTTCATTCTTTTGCTAATATTACTCTTAGAAAATATGCAAAAGCAATCGGGTTGGATTCGTCATTTACAATTCTTGACCAGGGAGACAGCGAAGATATAATAAATCTTATCCGTTCGCAGGATGGATTTATCACAAAAGAAAAAAGATTTCCTAACAAACAAACTCTTAATAAAGTTTACAGCCTAAGCGTTAACACAGTAAGAAAAGTTGAGGAAATAATTGAAGAAGATTACCCGCATTTTCTTCCCTTGCTTGATAAAATTTTAGAGATTCAAAAAATCTATATTGATTACAAACGCAAAAATAATCTGCTCGATTACGATGATTTATTGATTTATCTGCGTGAATTCCTGTTCAAAGGTGGAGCCGCTGCAAAGGCTTTAATATCAGAAATTAAATTTGTTATGGTGGATGAGTATCAGGATACAAATCATTTGCAGGCTGAGATTGTAAAAGGTTTAGCGCAATACAGCAAAAATGTAATGGTTGTCGGAGATGATTCGCAATCAATTTATTCTTTTCGCGGTGCTGATTTTCATAACATCATGGAGTTTCCCAAACTGTTTGATGATGTTAAAATCATTAAGCTTGAAGAAAATTACAGAAGTGTTCAATCAATACTGGATTTTGCAAATAGAATTAACGATGCAGCGATTGAAAAATACAAGAAGGAACTTTATACAAAGCGTGGCAGCGGGCAATTACCAAATATTGTTGCAGCTTCAACTGATAATCTGCAATCAAAATTTATTGTTGAAAAAATTCTTGACCTTAGAGAAGAAGGTGTTCCTTTACGTGATATTGCTGTTCTTTTTCGTTCATCTTTCTTTTCATTTGATCTTGAACTTGAACTTGCGAAGGCAAACATTCCATTTCAAAAATTTGGCGGGATGAAGTTTGTTGAAACAGCACACGTTAAGGATGTAATGGCATTTTTAAGAATTGCAGTTAACCCAAAAGATGTTGTTAGCTGGTACAGAGTTTTACTTTTACACGAAGGAGTTGGACCGAAAACCGCACAAAGAATTTTAGATGAGCTTGCCACAGCACGAATAACAATTAAATCAGAACCTGATCAGCAACCTGAATTCAAGCATCATAAACTCGGTCCGTTATTCTATCTTTTATTCGAACTGCAAAAGAAGAAAATGCTTCCTTCAGAAATGGTTCAAAGAGTTTATGATTACTATTACGACCTGTTCAAAGCAAACTATGATGACTGGAATAAACGAAAGAAAGATTTAGAAATTTTCCAGAATATTGTTGAAAATTATTCATCAGTTGATACTCTTCTCTCTGATATGGCGATTGAACCAATAATTGAAAGTGTTGTCGATGTAGATGCAACTGACAAGGAAGAAGAATATGTTACACTTTCAACAATACACTCGGCAAAGGGATTGGAATGGCATTCTGTTTTTATAATTCACGCTGTTGAAGGTTACTTCCCTTCTGCACGTGCCGTTGAAAAACTTGAAAATCTGGAAGAAGAAAGAAGACTTATGTACGTTGCATCAACACGTGCAAAAAACAATTTGTTTGTAACTTATCCGATGAATCTTTACGATCGTGAAGCAGGAAGAACTCTTTCAAAGCCATCACGATTTATTTCTGATATTACTCCTTATTTGGCGGAAGGCTGGTTGTTAGAGGAGTAGATTACCGCTATGGAACTAATACACTTTATCTATTTTATTGCTTTTGCTTTCCTGTTGTTTGCCATGTACATTTACAATGGTTACAAGTTTGAATTAAAAAAACAGCTGCATACATTTCACAAAACCCACTTAAAGTTATCCGTTATTATTGCTGCAAAGAATGAAGAAAAAAATGTTATCCAACTTTTGGATTCATTATCAAAATTGGATTATCCGGAAGAAAATTATGAAGTAATATTTGTCGATGATAATTCAAGCGATAACACTAATAATTTACTTCAATCTGAGATTGCAGGTAAAAAGAATTATAGATTATTAAAAGCTGATCAAAAAAAATTTGAAGGTAAACGAGGTGCGTTACAAATCGGGATTGAAAATGCTTCTTACAATTTTATTGTAATTACCGATGCAGATTGCAAGCCAGAAGTAAATTGGCTAAAAGCAGTTGCAGGGAAATTGGATGAAGGCTATGATTTTGTTTTTGGAGTTGCTCCGATTAAATCCGATAAAAAGATTGTTCAAAAACTTTCATCATTTGAAAATCTTAGAAACACATATTTAACTATCGCCGCCGTAGGGTTAAATATTCCTTATTCGGCTGCAGCACGCAGCTTTGCATTCAGAAAAAAATTTTTTGAGAGAGTTGGTGGATATTCTAACACTACACAAACAATTTCAGGCGATGACGATTTACTTTTACGTGAAGCAGTAAAAAACAAAATGCTAATCGGCACTTTAATCGATCAGGAGGCATTTGTTTTTTCAGATTCCCCTGCAACTTTTGATGAATATTTCTTGCAAAAGACGAGACATTTAAAAACGTCTTTTCACTATTTGTTTAAGCAAAAAATATTTCTTGCTTCCTGGCATTTGATAAATATTATCAGCCTGATTTCAATTCTATTAATTTTCTTATCGCCTTTGTTTGCTCTGCCTTTTGCTGCAAAAATCATTTTTGATTTCTTTATAGTAATAAGGTATCAAAAAGAACTTGGTCATTCGTTTGGAATATTGAAGATAGTTTATCTGCAGATATTGCATGAAATTTTTCTCGTCATAAACTTCATAAAATCATTTTCTACTAAAGTCGAATGGAAATGATCTCTGATTCCCCCGTATGGCTAAATGAAACTCATCCAAATTACAAGAAATGGAAACGTGCGCGAGAACTATCATTAGAAAGAGGAAAGTTAGTTCATTCTGCTCTGTCACAATTTATGGAATTAAAACATCTATCAATCCTGGATTTAGGATCAGGTGAAGGCGGCACGGCAAAAGTATTTTCAGAAAATAATTTTATTGTAAGCTTCGATTTAAGTTTAATTCGTTTACAAAGACAAAAAGATTCCATTGACCTGAACAGCCGAACGAAAGAAATCAAACTGGTAAATGGTAATGCACTGCAACTTCCCTTCTCAGATAACTCATTTGATTTAATTATCATGCAGGATGTAATCGAACATTTAGATAATCATATGAATTTTTATAATGAGATTAGAAGAGTGCTGAAACAAAAAGGAATGATTTATCTTAGCACTCCAAATAAATTATCAGTTCTGAATTTTTTCAGTGATCCGCATTTTGGTTTGCCGGTAGTTTCAATTTTAAATCGTAAATCAATTAAAAAATATTTTTTAAGATACTTCCGCAAAGATGATTTTAAACGTGATGATATTGCCCAGCTTTTATCCATTAACGATCTGATTGATTTATTTGATAAAGAATTCCATTTTTATATTAACACAAAATTTGTGGTGAAAGAACTTTTTAATGGCAACAAAGGAATTGTTTGGAGCAGCTTTCATCTTAATCTTATTGCAGTTGTTAGATTTTTAAAATTAGATTGGCTTATAATAAAATTTGCAAGTAATAAATATGGTTTTATAAATAAATATGTTACGCCTGCGTTCTATATAACTTTAAAGAGAAGGGACACGAACCTCCCGGCAAAAGAAAGTTTTACTTATTCTCAATAACTCGATTCGTAAAAAATTTGTGTTAATTGATGGTAAAGAAATTTGAACTAAAACTTTTTACAAATATTTTTCCAAACAGAATTATGGATTATAAAACACTTACACACAAAGCAATAGAAGCAAAAGCAAATGCACATCCTTCCTACTCGCATTTTCATGTTGGTGCTGCTTTGTTAACTGAAGATGATAAAATTTTCTTAGGCTGCAATATTGAAAACAGTTCATACAGCTTAACAATTTGTGCAGAACGTACAGCTATCTTCAAAGCAATTTCAGAAGGCGAAAGAAAGTTTAAAGCAATCGCAATTGCCAGCGATTCCCCTGATTTTATTACTCCTTGTGGAGCCTGCAGACAAATAATCTTTGATCATTGTGGTGAAATAGATATCATCTGCACAAATGGCAAAGGCGAATATAAAATATTTAAAACATCAGAATTACTCCCTTTTGCATTTGGGGATGAGGATTTAAAGAAATAAATATGGAACCAACTCCACACGCAGTACCAAAAGAAACCGGCTGGATAGAAGTGATAACAGGTTGCATGTTCAGCGGTAAAACTGAAGAATTAATCCGCAGATTACGCCGGGCAAAAATTGCGAAACAAAAAGTTGTAATCTTTAAACCAATTATTGATACAAGATATTCAAGCAACTCAATCGTCTCTCACAGTGAGCAGTCTCTGCCTTCTATCTTGATAAAAGATGTTACTGAAATACTCGATTTGGTCGAGGATGCTCAGGTAATAGGCATAGATGAAGCTCAGTTTTTCTCAAACGATTTGATTAGTGTTTGTAATAAACTTGCAGATGAAGGAAAACGTGTAATAGTTGCAGGATTGGATATGGATTACAAAGGAATGCCCTTCGAACCCATTCCACAGCTTCTATCTGTTGCGGAGTACATTACAAAATCATTAGCGATTTGTGTTGTATGCGGTAATCCTGCAGACAGAACACAAAGAAAAACCTCATCTTCAGAAAGAGTTGTTGTGGGAGCGGCAGATGTTTACGAAGCTCGATGCCGCAAGTGTCATTATATTCCATCAGAAGAGAACGCCTAATGGATTTTGAATCTTTCTTTCGCGGCATATTAGGACTTGCAATTTTAATTGGAATATCATTCCTGCTATCCAACAATAAGAAAAAAATAAACTGGAGATTGGTAATTTCAGGATTTACGCTGCAAATATTCTTCGCAATTCTGATTCTTCGTGGCGATTCTCTCCGAAATTTTTTTGCACCGCTTGGCTGGCCAAAAGATTTTTTTAACGGAGTAAGTTACGTCTTTGTATTGATTCTGAATTTTACAACAGAAGGTGCAAAATTTGTTTTCGGAAATCTTGCTTTATCCCCCGGCAATGAAGGCAATCTTGGTTTCTTTTTTGCTTTTCAGGTTTTACCCACAATAATTTTCTTCGCAAGCCTTATGTCTGTTCTTTATTATCTTGGAGTGATGCAAAAGATTGTGCAGGCTATGGCGTGGGTGATGGCTAAAGTAATGGGTACAAGTGGTGCCGAATCACTTTCCTGCACGGCAAATATTTTCGTTGGTCAGACAGAAGCTCCTCTTATGATAAAACCATTTATTAAAGGCATGACTAAAAGCGAGTTACTCACAATTATGATTGGTGGAATGGCTACAATCGCGGGTGGAGTTATGGCTGCCTATATTCAAATGCTAGGCAGTTCTTATGCAGCATCACACGGCATTCCTTTAATCGAAGCGCAGCAGATTTTTGCCACACAACTTCTTGGCGCAAGCGTTATGGCTGCCCCCGGTGCAATGATGATTGGTAAAATTTTGATTCCTGAGATTGCCGAATCTGAAACTAAAGGAAAAGTTAAAGTTGCGATTGAAAAAAATTCAGCTAATGTAATTGAAGCTGCAGCTAATGGTGCGGCTGATGGATTAAAACTTGCTCTTAACGTTGGTGCGATGTTAATTGCATTCATAGCTCTGATAGCCTTGATCAATTATTTGTTAAATGGTTTTGGCGATTTGGTTGGATTAAATGCAATGTTAATTTCAAACTTCGGTCAACCATTAAGCTTCCAATTAATAATTGGATTGGTTTTACAGTTTGTTGCATTCGGAATTGGTGTTCCCTGGCAGGATTCTCTCACGTTTGGAAGTTTACTGGGTACTAAAGTTGTACTTAATGAGTTTGTTGCTTATTCTGATATGAGTAAACTTGTTGAAGTGGGAAAACTTGTCAATGAAAAATCTATCTTAATGGCAACTTATGCTTTATGCGGATTTGCTAATTTTTCTTCTATCGCAATTCAGATTGGTGGATTAGGACCACTCGCACCGGATAGAAAATCTGATATTGCATCACTTGGAATTAAAGCAGTAGTTGGCGGTGTGATAACAACTCTATTAACGGCAACTCTGGCGGGATTATTCTTTTCATTTTAATGATTGACTTATCTTTTAAATACAAAAGGCTAATAAATTTTATCCAATCTGAATCTCCATTTGAGCCGGAGATTTCTATAATTCTTGGCAGCGGTTTGGGTGATTTTGCAGAACAATTGACTTTAAAAAAATCCATCTCAACTTCAACAATTCCTGATTATCCTCTATCTACTGTTATGGGACATAGTGGTAAAATACATTTTGCCGAATACATGAATAAAAAATTAATCCTGTTCCAGGGAAGAATACATTTTTATGAAGGATATAAGATTGATGAATGTATAATTCCTGTTTTAGTTTCTTACAAGCTTGGTGCAAAAAATCTTCTGTTAACAAATGCTGCCGGTGGAATAAACAAAAATTTTACTCCCGGTGATTTAATGCTGATTACATCATTTAATGGTATAATGCTTAAAAAAGAATTGACTGATTTAATAGGATTAACAAACCATAAGGGTAAAGATAATTTCTTGGCTCTGCCTTCACCGGAATTTAATCAGATCATTCTAAAAGCTGCTTCTGACGAAAAGATTGAGTTAAAGGAAGGAATTTACTGGTATGCAAAAGGACCCACCTATGAAACACCGGCTGAAATAAGATTTTTCTCTAAATATGGTGCAGATGCTGTCGGAATGTCAACTGTTCATGAGTCGGTTTACTCTTCATATCTGGGAATTAGAACAGCGGCAATCTCCTGTATTACCAATTTTGCAGCAGGAATTTCAAATCAAAAACTATCACACTCAGAAGTAACAGAAACAGCCAATTTGGTTAAAGATAAATTTTCCAGGCTGGTAAAAAGTATAATCATTTCATTATAAAAGATTGTTTTTCAATTAAAAATGACCATCAAGCGGACATAAATTCACTTATGGACAATGCCCTAAATCCTTAATTTTTATTGACTTTCTAAGCCTTTACCCGTAAGTTTGACAGCTAATTTTTTTAAGTCCCTTTTTGTCACAAAATAATTAAAAGTATGAAAGAATTTAGATTTAAGATCATTTTGATCCTTGCTGCGATACTGCTGAGTATTTATTTGTTATACCCTACTTATCAGGATTATCAGAACAATAAATCGCTACAGTCTATTCTCCAATCTAAACAAGAGGAATTCAAAAAACAGAATCCGGAAATCACCAAAGATCAATTAAACCGAAGAATCACTTTGGTTGAAGACAGCATAAAAGCTGCGGACCCTTCTATTCTGGAAGCCAGAAAAAAGCGAATGAAACTTGGTTTGGATTTGCAGGGCGGTATGCGCGTAGTTCTTGAAGTTAATACCGGAAAGCTTCTTGAAAAGATTGCCAATAATCCAGATGATGTATTTAAAAAAGTTTTAGCTGAAGCTGAAAAGGAAGCTGAAAGAACCGACGAATCTGTTGTTGACATTGTCGGAAGAAAATTTCAGGAAAGAGGAATCAGACTTAGCAGATACTATGGAACAATCCGCCAGGATGATGCAGAAATTATCAGTGATCTGAAGAAATCTGCGGAAGATGCAGTTAATCGCGCGATGGAAATCATAAGAAATCGTGTTGATCAATACGGTGTATCCGAGCCTTCAATATCACGACAAGGAAGCAGAAGAATAATTGTTGAATTACCCGGTGTTGCAAAAGAAGAGGAAGCAAAACAACTTTTGCAAGGAACAGCTTTACTTGAATTCAGACTTGTGAGAGATGCAGAATTTTCATTTCCTATTATGCAAAGAATTGACGATGTATTAGCAAAAAGAACTAAATCAGGCATCGTAGATTCTACAATTGCAGAAGCTAAGACAACTGATACAACCTCAGCCCAGGATACAACAAAACAATTAAGCGAAGAAGAATTTAAAGCACAACATCCATTTTTTACAGCTGCTGTGTTAAACCCACAAAGTCCTTATGCTGATGCTTATGTAAGTGCTGAAGATAGAAATAAAATCCAGTATTGGTTCACTCTCCCGGAAGTTCAAAAAGTTATTCCGGATAACGTAGAGTTTGTATTCAGCGCTAAACCGATAACCTCTCAGGATGGCAAGAGTATTTACATAATGTATCTTGTTAATAAAGCACCGGAATTAACCGGCGGAGTTGTAACAAATGCGATGGCAAATCTTGATCCCAACACTTCTGCACCTATTGTAAGCATGGAAATGAACTCTGAAGGTGCAACTGATTGGGCAAGAATAACAGGCGCTAACATTGGTAAGAGAATTGCGATAATGCTCGATGGAGTCGTGTTCTCTGCCCCCAGCGTTAGAGGTAAAATTCCTGGTGGTCGTTCTCAGATTGAGGGGATGGAAAACCTTGACGAGGCAAAATTACTTGAGATAGTTTTGAAGGCTGGTGCTTTACCGGCTCCCGTTGATATAATTGAAGAAAGAATTGTCGGTCCCTCTTTAGGACAGGATTCTGTTGCAAGTGGATTAAGCTCAGCTTTGATAGGATATATTGCTGTAGGATTATTTATGATACTCTATTACCGACAAGCCGGAACAGTTTCTGCTTTAACCCTGGTTCTGGTTATATTATTTATACTTGGTGTGCTTGCCGGATTTCAGGCAACTTTAACTCTCCCCGGTATCGCTGGTATCGTTTTAACAATAGGTATGGCAGTGGATGCTAACGTTCTGATCTTTGAAAGAATAAGGGAAGAAATGGCAACAGGCAAAACAAATAAAGCTTCAGTTGATAGCGGTTTTGCAAGAGCATACTCAGCAATTATTGATTCCAACATCACAACATTCTTTACGGGAATTATTCTTTACCAGTTTGGAACCGGACCTGTGCAGGGATTTGCTCTAACACTTATGATTGGTATTGCGGCAACATTATTTGGTGCCCTTGTAATTACAAGATTGGTTTTAGATGTCCTCGTAGCAAAAGGCGCTAAAATAAATGTAGGTTAAAATTTTTATTAGGAGTTATTTTACAAATGCGCATATTTCATAATTTAAACGTTGATTTTTTAGGCAAGCGAAAATTCTTTTATGGTTTTTCTGCTGTTCTATTTTTAATTGGTCTTCTGAATATTATTTTCAGAGGATTAAGCTTTGGTATCGATTTTAAAGGCGGTTCTGAAATTGTTTTCCAGTTTGAAAAGCAAATTGACATTGCAGAAATAAGAAAGAATATAGAAAACATTGGACTCGGCAATGTAGAAGTAAGAACTTTTGGCGGTGAAACCGGAGCTTTAATCAGAACTGAACTGCAGCAGGTGCCATCAGATGTTTATCCAAAAGTTGTGGAAGCAATTGAAGCTGAAATGAATAAAATCATTCCGGGAGTAAGCTATACTGTAGTTGAAAAAACACCTACTTCAATTACGTATTCATTTTCAAACCCGGACACAACAAATATAATCGTTGAAAAATTATTTGCAGCAGGTTATCAAACCAGTAAAGTTTCTGAAGAACCTGATAATAAGCAAATAGATGTAAGTGTTGGTATTGCAGATTGGATAAAACAAAATCTGAAAGAAAAAATTAAGGATAATAATTTTTCCATAGTTAAAGAGGATCGTGTCGGACCTAAAGTTGGTGATGAACTTAAACGAGATGCTGTGATTGCTGTATTGTTATCACTCGTTGTAATTTTAATTTACCTCGGCTTCAGATTCAAATTTGTATTTGCTGTGGGTGCAGTTGCAGCACTCTTCCACGATGTGTTGATTACTCTTGGTTTGTACGCCGCTCTTTATGGAGTAATTCCTGGATTAAACCTTGATATTGATTTGTCTATTGTAGCTGCATTTTTAACTTTGGTTGGTTACTCGATAAACGACACAGTTATAGTTTTTGACCGCGTCAGAGAAAATCTAAAGATACATAAAACAATGCCACTACTAGAGGTTATCAACAAAAGCATTAATCAGACAATGAGCAGAACAATTATTACTGCTTTTACAACATTGCTTGCGGTTTTTGTTCTCTTATTATTGGGTGGTGATGTTTTACGTGCATTCGCATTCACATTACTATTTGGTATTATAATCGGAACATACTCTTCAATTTTCGTAGCAAGTGCATTTGTGCTTGAATATGCAGAGCGCAGAAAGAAAAAAGTTCAGTTTTCGTAATAGTTAAAACGTTTTCTACTAAGCCGATGAAAAAATCATCGGCTTTTTGTTTTTAAAGCCCCTGCCCCTAAAATTTCCGGGAACTAAAATTACCTGATTATGGTTTATCAAATTGTAATCAATTATCAAATAAATTATATGAGGTGCAAAATGAAAAAGTTTCTTGGTTCTCTCTTAGTTCTCGCTTTAGTGTCAATCTCCTTTGTTGGATGTTCCGATAGTTCAGTTTCCAACCCTGTTTCAAGTGAAAACTCTCAAATCTCATTAGATAAAAGACCTGGTGGTGGTAATACCATAGTAGATATTGCCGCTTCAAATCCTGATTTTAAATATCTTGTAGCTGCAGTTCAGTTTGCCGGTTTAGTGGATGTTTTAAGCGGAAACAGACAATTCACTGTATTTGCTCCAACAGATAAGGCTTTCGAAGATTTAGCAGATGCTTTAGGATTAGAAAATGTAGCTGATCTTTTAGTGCCTGAAAATAAAGAATTAGTTACCAATGTATTGTTATATCATGTATCTCCGGGTAATAAGAATTCAAGAAATGTTGTAAGCTCCGGCAGAGTAAATACCTTATTAAAACAATTCATTTACTCAAAAGTTGAAGATGGAGTGGCAAAAGTTGGAAATGAAACAAATGGTTATGCAAATATTTTGGCAGTTGATTTAAGAGCACAGAATGGTACAATTCACGTAATTGATAAAGTATTACTTCCTTAAGAAATTTCAGATAATAAAAAAGCCCGACTCTGTTGGGCTTTTTTATTGAACCTTCACAATTACCATAGTCATATCGTCGTTTGGTTTGGCTTTACCTCTGAAAGTTTTTACTTCATCCCAAACTGTCTGCATTATTGATAGTGATGGCTGCGATGACTTTCCCTTTAAAATCTGCATCAGTTTTTCTTCTCCAAAAAACTCCTCGTTTTCATTCATAGCTTCTGTAATTCCATCTGAAAAGAAAGAAAATATTTGTCCGGATTTATATTCAAGTTCGATTTCTTCAAGAGTTCTTTCAAAAATTTCACCTTTCTCTAAACCAAGCCCCATACCTGATGTTTTAACTGATTCAACATTTCCATTAAAGGAAATCACAACAGGCATATGCCCTGCTCTGCAAAACTTAACTGTTCTTTTTTGAGTATCAAACAATGCCAGCGTCATAGTGATAAACCAGTTTCTGTCTATTGATTCATATAATCTTTTGTTTACCTCTATCAGAATTTCTTTTAGATTAGTGCTGTTCTTGCAGGCAAGTTGAATCATTGTTTGCAGCTTGGTCATATACAAAGATGCAGATAATCCTTTACCCGACACATCTCCAACAGCAACAAATAATTTATTGTCTTCAGCTTGAATTAAATCAAAATAATCTCCGCCAACCTGCATTGCGGGAATCATTTCGCCGCAGATATCCAAACCATTGATTGATGGAATACATTTAGGCAGTAATGTCTGCTGAATTTTTCTTGCAACATCAAGGTCACGTTCAATTTTTATCTTTTCAGTCTCTGCTTTGTACAATCTGGCATTTTCAATAGCTACAGCAAGTTGATTAGCTGCTGCATTAAGCAGTTCAAGATCTTTACCTCCAAATTTTGATCCTGAATGCTTTAATCCGAAGAGCAAGGCACCAACAACTTTTGATTTGACTATCATCGGGAAAACAGATTGAATGCCTTCTTCAATCAATCTATCAGATTTACCGGGGAATGTTATTTCAAAATCCTGCTGTTCAATTACCGGATATTTTGTAACAAGAGATTTTTCCCTAATTATCGGAAGCATATTAGATTTTTCTATTGTGCAATCCTGATTTGAAAATCCAACTCCTCGTGCCAGATATAAAATATCTCTCTTATAATCGTGCAGCAGTATTCCGAACTTATCAATTTTTAGTGCATCCACGAATGTATTACTCGTTAAATCTAAAATTTTCTCTTTTCCAACAACTGTAGATACTTCGTTACTAAACTGAATTAATACTTTTTGGTAAGCTGATTGTTCGGGATAAAACTTTCTTGTAAGAAAATCCTGAAATCTGTCTTTAGTTGATTGAAAGATAAACGCAAAAACAAGAAAAAATATTCCGGCAATTATCCCCTGGTTTTCGGCTCCTAAAAATGAGCTGATACTTTGCCCAAGTACATAAACTACTAAAAAGTAAATTCCGGCAACCGTAGCCATTGCTGTTCCATAAATAATTGTATTGCGCACAACGATGCTAACATCCAGCAAATTGTATTTTAGAATTGCATAAGCAAAGATTATCGGAATAAACACCATAAGTATTATCGGCATATAATACTCAGGTGAATTAAAAATTGTATCAGAAATTGCAGGAGCAATAGTGCTGGTATAAAATTGAATCACAACTCCGAGTGTAAAACCAATGAAAAGTAAAAGAATTGGTTTCTTCTTTTCTTTATCTTTCTCCCGAATGAATTGAATGAAGAGTGAAATCCATATAATCAGATAAATTACATTTAATATTATTCCAATTACTTGCCTGTATCTGGCATAAATTGGAAATGAATTAAACTCAGTAACATAAAGTGAAATCAGAACTCCAATTCCTGTTAAACTGCTTATTACAGCTATTGCAATAAAAATAATTTTGACGAATTCCTTTTTTGCAAACTCAAATGGTTTGGGGAAAGTCCAGACAAAATAGAGAAGAATCAATGGAGCTAAAACCTGACTTATAACTAAAAGTGCACCCGAAATGATAGCTGTAGTTGGTCTTTCCAAAACAAAAATCCGGAAGTACAATCCAAACGGGAACAAAATTCCAATGTTGGATAAAACGATAAACACAGCTAAAGAGTAAAATAATTTTTGCGGCAATCCATCTGGTTTAGCTGTGTAAACGATATAACCAATAAGTATCCAGATAAGAGCACTTATAGCCTGCGCAAGGTTACCAAACTGAATTAATTTCTTTACGTAAACTTTTGTATTGAGAATTTCACCATTTGGTTTTCTCACTTCATAATCAGCGAACTCACCACCTTTTACTTCATCCAGTATAAGCTGAGCCTGAATAGTGTTTTTTACTTTATTCCCATTTATGCCAATAAGTTCATCACCATTTCTAATTCCAGCATTCCAGGCTACACCGCCAACTTTAACAAGATCAAACTCTATTTTTGTGCTGTCAGCCATATCCTTTGATTGCACCCACAAACACTCATCATTAGATTGTACACGCACTTCCAATGAAAAGTAGATACTTACGACTGCAGTAACAATCAAAATAATTGTCAGTGCTGCAATCAAATCCGACTTATGTTTAAGAAATAATCTTCTAATGTTGTTCATTGCTGTGCTTTACTTAATACTTATTTTTTATTTTACTTTTATTACAACCAATGTCATATCATCAGATTGAGTAGTTCCTTCAGAAAAAGATTGAACTTCAGATTTAATTTTTTCCATTATACTTTCTGCAGACTTAGATGCAGCATTTAATGCAAGCTCTTCCAACCTTGCATCCGTGAACTCCTCTCCGTTTTTATTCATAGCTTCGGAAATGCCATCTGTAAAAAGTATTATCACATCATCTTTTTTTAGTTCGAGAGATTCGGACCTGTAAGGATACAAAGTTTTCATTACGCCTAAAATCATTCCGCCAATTTCAAGCTTAATAATTTTTCCATCTCTGATTAAAAGCGGTGGATTGTGACCTGCATTAACATACTTAAATGATTTATTTATATCATTCAGTATCCCCCAAAAGAAAGTAATAAACTTTCCATCGGAAGTATTTTGAGTGATTAAATCATTAATCAACTCTGTTGCAAGATCCAAAGAAATATTTTGTCTACAGATCACCTGTAAAAATGCCTGCATATTTGCCATCAGTAACGCAGCAGGTACTCCTTTACCCGATACATCTGCAATTGCGATGCAGCATTTCCCATCTTCTAATTGGATAATATCATAATAATCACCACCAACCTGTTTACTTGAAAGATTTATTGCAGCGATATCAAAGTTATTGTAAGCAGGAATTTTTTGCGGCAACAGATTTCTCTGGATTTCTCTTGCAAGATCAAGTTCCTCTTCCATTTTCTGTTTTTCCAAAGCTTCTCTGAACAATCTTCTGTTCTCAAGAGAAATAATTGCAAGGCTTCCCACCGAAAAAATGTATTCAATATCAGCATCTTTGTATTCGATATTGTTAAATCGTTTACCAAGGATTATTAATCCCTTTGTTTTACCCTGCAGCTGCATCGGAACAATTACTTCGATGCCCATATCGTAAAGCCCGGGATACAACAATGCAATCTGTTCTTTGTTAAGCGAGGTTTCAATATTATAATAATCAATGCTTCGGATATTTTTTAATAATTCATCAACGGGTAATTTTGGTTCAATCACTTCGATATCATTTCCTTCAAACCTTAACAACGCATATTTCTGAACCAGAAACTGACCGATAAGAGAAAATATTAATAGTCTTGTAACTTTTGTTGATTCTGAAAAAAGTCCGAACTCTTTGCTCAGCTCGAAAAGAGAACTTAATCTTTGAATCTTTGAATCGAGTTCACGATTTAAAAATTTCAGTTCATCAACTATAAGAGAATTTTGAATTGCGGTTGCAGAGATGTTTAAAATTGTTTTAAGAAATTCCAGATCATCTTTGGTATAATCCTGTTTATTAAGTTTTTCACCAAGACACACAAAACCAATGCAATCATTTGATGAACTTATTCTTTCAACAGCTTTAAGGTTTGATTGCATCATATATTGATTAAATTCTTCACTCAAAGTGCAATCCTCATTCATCGTAATATCAGGAAAGCTTTTAATTGCATCCTCATCTAAACCTTTGGATAACTTTAGCTCGGCTTTACCGTTAATTTTAAGTGCAATTAATCCTCGTGTGGCTAAAAATTTTCCAAGGCAGGTTAGTAAAACATTATTAAGAATAAAGTTAAGATCTAAACTGGAGTTTATAACTCTGCTAAATTCAACCAGTGCAGTCAGATTGCGTCTAACTTTTAAGCTATCGGTTTCAGACATTTTATTAAACCAGTTTAATATTTTTAACTAAAGAAACTTCGTTGTATTTACCGGGAACGGTAGAGAATTTTACTTCATCCATTAAAGTTCTCATTAAATAAATTCCCAGCCCGCCTACTCTTCTTTGTCTGTAATATTTCTGTAGATCGGGTTCCGGAATCTTATCAGGTTCAAAAGTCAATCCGTAATCAAGTATTTTAATTTCAAATTTAGATTTGGATGGTTTAATCTTAATAATTATCTCACCATCCGGGGAGTATTTGTATGCGTGTTTAATAATGTTAGTGCAAGCTTCATCAACGGCAAGAATAATATTCTCAATAACATCTTTGGAAATATTAACCTCAGCGGCTGCAGAACTAACAAAATCTCTTATCGAGGAAAGGTTTTCTGTTCTGCTTTTAACTTTTAGGGTTTTGGTTTTCACTTTACTTATTCTCTAAAAATTTCTTTACTGCTTGTTCTTCAGATTGAAAAATCTCATAAAGCAGCGGAAACCCCAGCAGATCAAAAATGTTATAAATTTTTTCATTCATACTTGCAAGCTTGATATCACCTTTACTGTCTCTGACTTTTTCAATAAAAGCCATAAAAACCCCAAGACCGGCACTGCTTATATATGCAAGGTTTTTAAAGTCAACGACTATCTTAAAGCGGTTTTTATCAATCAGCTCTACGAAATTATTCTCAAGGATTGGAGCTGTGTGTGCATCAAGATATCCTTTAAGATTAATTACGCTTACATCACCCTTGTTTTCAATTGTGGTGCTGAATTCTGCCATTCTTTTTCTCCAAATAATTTAATTTTTATTCCACTTTAATATAACCAAAGTTATATCATCATACTGTGAATGTTCTTGTGAAAAAACTGTTACATCTCTTATTACCCGATTACTGATTTCCTCAGCAGACTTATTAGAATTTGCAACTAATATTTCGGCAAATCTCTCTTCACCAAAATCATCCATAAATTTATTTTTAGCTTCCGTAATACCATCTGTATAAAAAATCAGTGTGTCATTATCTTCAAGATTAAATTTTATCTCTTCCAAATTGGGTTTGAAGTGATCAGTATTTGTTAAACCTAAACCAATACCGGTTGGTTTAAATATTTCAAGCCTGGAATTCCGCATTAGAATTGCCGGTGAATGCCCTGCCCTTGAGAAGAGAAATGTTTCTTCTGCTAAATCAAAGACACCATATAATGCGCTGACAAAACTTTTATTATCAAGTGTGCTTTTTAATATTTGATTAGCTTTTACCAAAATTTCTTTAGGACTTTCAATTATTCTTGATAACGATTCAAAAATCCCTTTAACTTCTGCCATTATAAAAGCAGCCGAAATTCCTTTGCCGGAAACATCAGCTATTATAAAACCCAGCTTTGTTTTGGATATTTCAAAGAAATCATAGTAATCTCCGCCAACTTCAAAAGCAGGAATAAAAACTGAAGAGATTGAAAGATTCTTTACAACCGGATTTTTCTGTGGTATTATTTTTTTCTGAATCTCTCTGGCAACATCAAGTTCTTTTTCAAGTCTCTCTTTTTCAATTGATTGTTCAAGAAGCTTGGAATTTTCAATTGCAACTGATGCATAATCTGAAAAGGTATTTATCGCATTCTTATCTTCTTCATAAAAGATCAATTCATTTTTTCTGGCAGCTATCAGATAACCTTTAATTTCATTATAACTTCTTAAAGGAGAAACAGCAACGCTGCCAAATTTTTCACTAAGCTGAGATTTTCCGCTAAACTTATCCAGATTACACAATTTTGTTTCAGTTATTTTTTCACAAACTCCGCTATTTAGTAAATACTGGTTGATTAGATTAGCGTCTACCAGTGCGATGTTTTTATTTGCAAGAACTTTTACTTCACCATCTTCTTTTAATACTATCCAGGCAGAATCAGCGCTGCTGACGCTTGTTGCAATATCTGTTATAGTATCTGCAAGTTCTTCAAAATCCAATACCTGATTAATCAGTTTACTGAAATACTGAAGTGAAGATACTTCTTTTGCTTTTCTGTCATATGCCTCAGCCGTTGGAATATGAAAAAGTGTTGTAAAAAAAAGTACTCCAAAATAGATTGCACCATACAGGAACAGAAGAAAAAAGAACTGATAAAATGCAGCTGAAAAGTTTGTTAATACTTTTCCATTAAATTGATTTTCGCCGCTGTTTATTAGATTTAAAATAAAAAGTGTAAGGATTATAATTGATAAAATCAGTAAAGAAACTTTTTCTTTCTTTGAGATGAAAGCTATCCAGGATATCCTTATTGAATTTAATGCTATCAAAATAATAGAAATAATAAAAAACGTATTTCTTATAAAGTCGTATTCCGGATCTCTGAAGATAAAATTTGATATAGATGCCAGTCCGAAAAATGTTAGCATAGTAATGTAATATGTTTTTCTGCTTCTGTTTTGCTTATGAAAATAAAGTTCGGCAAAGGCTACAATCAGGTAAGAAGCCAGAATAAAAAATATCACGGCATAAATGATATAAATTACACTTTCAATAAAACCCGGAGTACTTATACTTGCAGATGAGTTTTCAAAGAGCAGTTCTAGAAAATTTTCTGAAATTATTATGACAATGAATATAAAAGCATTAATGAATCCAATATTAACAACAAGACCAAATGGAGTCGGATCTAATTCCCTGAGTATTTTCAGGATATAAAACGATAATAAAATAAATGTAAAAATAATTAACAGATTAACTATCAGATTTAATAATGGAGAATCATTATTAAGGAAAAAGATTTTTATCCCGGCAATCCCAAGTATCAGAGATCCTAAAATTCCTAAATTTAGCGACGAAAATATTTTACTGTTCAGGTGGTTCAAATTAATTATAATATTATTATCCTTACTGGCAGTAAAATATAACAAATTTGAGTGCTTTTAAAGAAAACAATTATGAAAGGGCTATAAACAGAAAAGCGGTTTTATAGAATGATGAGTGGGAGTAATATTTACCTGATATTAAATTATTCTGATGGTATCTGCTTTAATTTCTTTTTTATCACTTCCATTCTGATTCTTATCGAGGTTTTTCATTTCTTCTCTAAATCTTCTTAACTCTTTTTTAAGATTATCCATTTCCTTTTTCAATTCATTATTCTGGTAGTACATCAAACTATCATTAAAGAATAACTTTAAATTGTTTGGTTGGGAGTTATTCAGATTTTTTAATAACTCGTTTTGAACAGAATCTATAATGATATTCTTTAAATTCATTAAGGAATCAAGATTTACCTCTGTTCTTTTTTTATAAGTTTTGTTTTTTGTATTGTAATCATATTTAAAGTTCTTTTTAGAATACGGATCAGGAGGTATTGGTGGTCTTACTGTTACAATATTTTTAGTAGCTTCCTCAATGATCACTGCAATACTATCGAAGTTTGGTAGTCTTACATCAGGTACAGTAAAGTCAGGTATATTTAAATTCTGAATTGTAACTTTAACAAAGTTAGAATCCGAAAACACTTTAAACTGATGCGATCTTTTTGAATTTACTTTATTAGTAAATGAATTAGTATCAACAAAAACTGTGAAATTTTTATATCGGCTGATTTCTTTATCCATCTTTTTTAATTCAATATCCATTTTCTTCATATTTTCTTTGAACTCATCCATATCGAATTTAAAGCTTTCCTTAAAAACAGAATCAGGTGTATAGAAAATATACTGATCAGCTGCGTTGTTCTTTGCTACATTAACCCATGAGGCAAGTGATTCATTATCTAACTTTAATGATTGAGTAGGGATTAACTTATCCAGATTTTTAGCTGAGTGTGTTTGAGCAAATGCAAGAATATCAGCAAGAATCGCTTTTCTTGTATTCCAAAGATTTGGATTGATAGCTACTGCTCTGTTTTCATTAACCAGCACAAGCGATGATATTTGTTCGGAGTACGAGTTAATGATGGAATCTATCTGTTTCGTCTCGATTTCATTTAAGTCCAGCAATTCAACAAAATTTTTAAGATTTACTGCAGGTCTTGATTCATTTAAATCACTCAGATTTTTTATCTCAAAATACTGTGTCCCATTCGGATCGTACCCTAACCTTAATATTTGCTGGTTTGCTGAATCAAGCGGCAGCTGCTGGTAAAGAGCAAAATTAAAAATATCATCATTAGTAAGATTTGCAGCGTACAATAATGGCTGAAGGTTTTCTTTATAAAATCCGGCGATATTTTCTTTTTGCTCCTGAATCAATTTATCAATCAATCTGGGATTAAACTTTAGTAAAACCATCAATCCTAAAGTAACCATTACAATAGCTGCAACAGGTACCCATTTTCTGAAGTTAAATCCCGATTTAGATTCCTGATTTAATGAAGCGAGAACTCTTGTTTCAAAATAAGGTGAATCAGAAATCCTGTCCATTGAAGCAGAAGTTAGTGATTTTAACTTTTTGAGTTTTGATAATTCATTTTGAAGCTCAAGGGAAGTTTTTATTTTTTCCTCAATGTACTTTTTATCTGATTGGGATAATTCACCATCGAGATAGGCAGATAACATTTCAAAGTCTGTATTAAATCTTTGCATCACAATAACTCCTTTTCAATCGGTTGAAGTGCTTTTTTAAGCGCTTCTCTTGCTCTGAAAATTCTGGATTTAACAGTGCCTATTTCACATTGCATCGCTTCTGCAATTTCCTGATAACTGAATCCCTCAAGATCTTTAAGCACTATCGGGATTCTTAATTTATCCGGAAGAGCAGCGATTGCATTTCTGACAATTTGTTTAATATCAGAATCCTCATCGATACTTTCGAAAACCGGTTCTTCTTCCTCTTCTTTTAATGGTAAAAATATTTTACGGATATTCTTTTTTCTTAAGTGGTCTTTACATTTATTAATTGTAATCCTGTATATCCAGGTTGTAAACTGCGATTCAAACCTGAAGTTTTTAAGATTTTTATAGACAGTGATAAAAACTTCCTGAGCGATGTCATCAACTAAATCACTGTTTGTTAATGTTACATAAATTATGTTTCTTACTTTATCTTTATGCCTTTTCATTAACTCAGCAAAAACTGATTCTTCTCCATCAATAAATCGTTTAATAAGTGAAAAGTCATCGTCCAGAATCAGTATTTTGGGTTGCTGCATATCTTTGTTATTTTTTTCGTCAGAATTCATAGTTTTAGACGCTTTTTGTTTCTTTTGGTTCCGAATTTATACTATATTTTTAATGCATAATATATTTATTTGATAATCGGTTAATAACATTTTATTAAAAGCTTGCAATAGTAAATTACCTTAACTAAATTAAAAAAGAAATTTTTGGAGATTTAGAATGAAAACAAAACTTCTTGAAAAGTACAATGCTGTCATCGTTGAACTTAAAGGTAATGTGATGGGCGGTGATGACACAAAAGAATTCAATCAATTATTGCATAAACTAATTGATGAAGGCAAAAAGAATGTTATTGTAAACCTTGCCGAAGTGAAATTTATGAACAGCTCCGGTTTAGGAATGCTTATCAGCGGGTTAACAACAATGAAAAGAGAAAATGGAAGTCTTAAGCTTGCAAATGTTACTGAAAAAATTGAAAGCTTACTGATAATTACCAAGTTGATTACAATTTTTGAAACCTACGAATCTATTGATGAAGCTGTAAAAAGTTTCGGTTGATATTTTTTAAACTAAAAACAAATGAATTTAAGACTCCGGATTATTTAATTCGGAGTTTTTATTTTGCTTAAACTATTTTAGGAATTTTAGATGGGCGCAACTGTTCTTGTAGGATCGCAATGGGGCGATGAAGGCAAAGGAAAAATTGTAGATCTTATCAGTGAAAAATTTGAAATTGTAGTCAGATACCAGGGCGGAGCTAATGCCGGACACACTGTTGAAATCGGGGATAACAAATACATACTTCATCTTATACCATCAGGAATTTTACGTGAGAATGTCATCTGTGCAATTGGCAACGGTGTTGTAATTGATCCAACTGCACTTCTTGAAGAGATACAACTCTTAAAATCACATAATATCAATGTAGATGGAAGATTGTTCATCAGCCAAAATGCCCACCTTATTATGCCTTATCACAAACTGCTTGATTCTATAAGTGAAAGTGGTGATAATAAAATTGGAACAACTGGAAGAGGTATTGGACCGTGCTACATTGATAAGTATGCAAGAAAAGGCATCAGAATAGTTGATTTACTAAACAGAACCGAATTAGAAAAGAAAATACGTTCGAATCTAAAAGAGAAAAATGAAATACTTCAAAAAATTCACGGGCACGCAGGTTTAGATGTAGATCAAATTGTAAAAGATTATCTGGAATTTGATCAGGCGATAGATAAATACATAAAAGATGTACCTGCATTTCTTAATCAATCGTTGGATGAAGGGAAATCCATACTGCTTGAAGGTGCTCAGGGAACATTTTTAGATATCGATCACGGAACATATCCATATGTAACTTCCAGCAGCCCAACATCTGGCGGAGCTTGCACAGGAAGCGGAATCCCCCCTACAAAAATTGATGCAGTTATAGGCATTGTTAAGGCATATACAACGCGCGTTGGAAATGGTCCTTTCCCAACAGAACTTACAGACGAAGAAGGTGAAAAACTTAGACAAGTTGGAGTAGAGTTTGGTGCCACTACCGGAAGACCGAGAAGATGCGGATGGTTTGATGCCTTTCTTGTTTCATATTCTAAAATGATAAATGGAATTACTTCGGTGGCACTAACCAAATTAGATGTACTAAGCTCGTTTGAAAAAATTAATGTGTGTATTGGCTACGAACTTAATGGAAAGCGTCTGAAAAATTTCCCAACAAACGTTGAGCATCTGAATAAAGTAAAACCAATTTATGAGACTTTGGATGGCTGGAATACAGATATTTCCTCTTGTGAACGTTATGAGGACTTACCTTCAAAAACCAGGGACTATTTAAATTTTATATCCAGATATTCAGGAATTAAAATAGATATTGTATCAGTTGGGCCAAAAAGGAAACAAACTTTTTACGTAAACCATTGATTGATTTAGATTTATTTTAATCTGGATTTTGAAACCTTAAAGTTTAATCTTTAGCTACCAAAAAAAATTACCGAATAGATAATTATGAAAATGTCCGGTGGACCAGCCTCAGTAAATCTTAAGATATTTTTATTACTCATCGCTCTGGCAATTGCAGGTGGAACTCTTTACTATACTCAAAGCTTAGTCGAAAAACTTCAAAAACGCGAAAGAGACATTGTGCAGCTTTATGCAAAGGGATTTGAATACATTGCAAACAGCCCTGCCTCTGATACAGATTTAACTTTCTTATTCGATAATATTATCAAACCGATTGATTTCCCTATCATTTTAACTGATAGTCAAAACAGAATTAATTTACTTGATAAAGCAGATGTAAGAAATGTTGTTTATGATACTACACTTTCTAAAGAGGAATTAAGAGCTTATCTGGAAGATCTTGTTCAGGAAATGGATATTATACACGAACCAATAAATGTTACTTATGCAGACAGCATCGTTCTTCAGCGAATTCATTATGGTGATTCTGAATTAATTAAACAGTTAAAGTATTATCCATATTTGCAAATTCTAATCGCTGCACTTTTTATAATTTTGGGTTACATTGGATTTAGTCAGATCAAAAGAAGCGAACAGAGCAATATCTGGGTGGGAATGGCAAAAGAAACTGCACATCAATTCGGCACACCAATTTCAAGTTTGATGGGATGGCTTGAAATGCTAAAAATGAATTATCAGAAACCAGATGCTGTAATTGACATCGCCGAGGAAATATCTAATGATGTAGAGAAGCTAAGTAAGATAACTTATAGATTTTCTAAAATTGGCTCTAAGCCCGAAATAAAAAATCATATTGTTTTTGATGAGGTTAAAAAAGTTACAGATTATTTTAACAGACGTTTGCCTCAAACAGGTAAATCAGTTGAGCTCTCGATAAGCGGCGATAATAATGCCTGCGCAAAAATGAATGCAGAACTTTTTGAATGGGTTCTTGAAAATCTTATTAAAAATGCTCTTGACGCTATAGACAGACCTGATGGAAAAATAAATATTGATGTTATTGCTGCAAAAAAAACTATTGAAATTGAAGTAGCCGATAATGGCAAAGGTATTGATTTAAGAAGACGAAAAGATGTTTTCAGACCGGGTTACAGCACAAAGAAACGAGGTTGGGGTTTAGGTTTAAGCCTCTCTAAAAGAATCGTTGAAGGATATCATGGTGGAAAAATTTTTGTTAAGAGTTCTATTCCCGGCGAAGGAACAACTTTTAAGATTATACTTAAAAAATGTTAACTCATAGAAATCATTCGCTCTATTGGGATCAAGGCTTTTAATCTTAATTCTTCATTCAATTTTATCTCCGGAAATTTATTTCTCATACATAAATAAAGTTTTTCCAAAGTATTTTTCTTCATAAACAGACAATCATTGCAAGCACATGAATCATCCTGCGGTGGTGCCGGGATAAATTCTTTTTCCGGTGCAGCTTTTTTCATTTGGTGGATTATGCCGGATTCAGTTGCCACGATGTATTGTTTTGAATTATCCTCCTGAACATACTTTAAAAGTTTACTCGTTGATCCGATGAAATGAGAAAACATTAATATGGGTTCTTCACATTCAGGATGAGAAATAAGCTTTGCCTCAGGATATTTAAGTCTTAGATCAATTATTTTCTGTTCACTAAATGCTTCATGAACATGACAGCTTCCATCCCATAAAAGCATATCTCTGCCAGTTTTTTTAATCAGGTACTTCCCAAGATTTTTATCCGGTGAAAAAAGAATTTTTTGTTCTATCGGAATCTGATTAATAATTTTTTCTGCACTGCTGGATGTACAGATAATATCGCTTAAAGCTTTTACCTCTGCAGTGCAATTTATATATGTAATTGCAAGATGATCCGGATGCATTTTTCTAAACTGTTCAAATCGGTCGGCAGGACAACTCTCAGCAAGAGAACAGCCGGCTTCCAGATCAGGCAGTAAAACTAATTTATCGGGATTAAGAATTTTTGCCGTTTCAGCCATAAAATGTACGCCTGCAAAAACGATTACATCCGCCGTTGTTTCTTTAGCTTTTTTTGCTAACTCAAGACTATCACCAACAAAATCAGCTATATCCTGAATTGAAGCTTCCTGATAATAATGAGCAAGAATAACCCCATTAAGTTCTTGTTTTAATTTTAATATTTCATCTTCCAGTACGATATCAAGAATTTCATTTTCCATAGTTGTTATCCTCCGGTCTAAAGTGGCAGGTAAATATTTCCAATATGAACTTTTTACCTACAAAAATGTCGCAAAAACCAAATTATTTAATTGATTAAGTGGCATTTATATTGTTAAATAACCCACGAAATAGTTTAAGCATAGCATCCCTCCAAAATGACACGCAAACTGTCAGGTTTCGCCCTCAAGACCTGACAGTTTTTATTTTAAATGGACTTTTAATCAAATTAATTCTTTCATCCTTTTAAATGAACCAATAATAACTTTCTTTTCAGAATGAACATCAACTACAATACTTCCAATATCTTGTAGTAGAACTAATCTTATTTTATTTCCAATATTTTTTTTATCCGAATGCATTTTATCATAGATCATTTCTTCATCAATTGTTTTTAAGATTTTATTGATTCTGATAAAATTGAAATCCGATATAAATTTATCCAGCAATTTTGAATCTAAATAACCAATTGACTCTGATAAAAACAACGCACAATAAATTCCACCAATAACTGCTTCACCATGTTTCAGTCTAAAACCCGAAACAGACTCAAATGCATGTGCAAACGTATGACCTAGATTAAGTATCTTTCTTAAGCCGCTTGATTCTGTTTCATCTTTTTCAACAATGCCAGCTTTAATCTTTACGCAGGCTAAAATTGTTTTTTCAATATCATTTAAATCTTTATTAAAAATTTTATACAGACTTTTTTTAATAAGGTTATTAATCTCAAAATCTGCCAAGAAAGAATATTTAAAAATCTCACCGGCACCCGAAATAATTTCCCTATCCGTAAGGCTGGTTAAAAAATCAGGATTGACATAAACACCTTTGGGTTGATAAAAAGAACCGATTAAATTTTTTTTAGACTTATAATTAACTCCGGTTTTTCCTCCAACTGAGCTATCCACCATAGATAAAAGAGTTGTCGGGACCTGATATAAGTTTATCCCGCGCATATAAGTGCTTGCTGCAAATGCTGCCAGATCACCTGTAATGCCGCCTCCAATTGAAACTATCGCTGAATCTCTGGTAAAGAAATTTTCACTTAAAAATTTGTAGATTTTATCAACTTCGCTAAGTGTTTTGTTTTTTTCTGTGGCGTTAAATAGATATTTATAATTCTGCTTATCAATTGAGGCAACTAAATTTCTGATGAGTTTGGAATGGTATTTATCTACATTTTTATCAATAACGAAAAGACATTTACTACACGAAGAAGAATTTAAATCCTCAACAAGTTGGGATAAAGAATTCTTATCAACAAAAACAGTATAACTGTTTTTTAACAGATTAACTTTTATCTTTTTCATACTTAATTTTTTCTAAAATAATTTTTGCTAATTGATCAACAGTTTTGCCCACAGGTATTTTATCAGTGTTTATTTTAATATCAGCCTGGGCATAATACTGTTTTCTTGAATCTAAAATATTATTTATCCTTTGGATATACTGAGTTTTTGTCGGTTCTGAATCAGTATCAAATTTTAATACCGGTCTGTCTCTTTTAAATCTTAATCTTTTATAAGCTTCCTCAGGAGATGATTCAAGATAAACGAGCAAGCCATTTTTGTTAACCAAATCCAGATTGCTCTGATTAGCTATTGTACCGCCCCCCAATGCAATAATGTATTCATCATAGTTTACCACTTCAGATAAAATTCTGCTTTCCTGTTCCCTGAAATATTTTTCACCATCGGATTCAAAAATCTCACTTATTTTTTTATTGCATCTTTCTTCAATCATTTTATCCACGTCTATAAAATTCCAGCCAAGCGTGTTAGCCAGAATCGGACCAACAGTGCTTTTGCCTGATGCCATAAATCCTGTTAAAAATACCAGCTTCTTTTTCATCTTTAAATAAGTTAGAATGATTGAAAACAAAATAATGAATTTGATTTAAATATTGTATCGGAAGAATTAGAATTGAAATGCTAATCCAAATAAAAATGAAATTCCATTGAGATTTATTTTAGAGTAAAACTCATCATTTGATAAATTTATTGTGTTACCTTCATAAAGTATCTTGTCTTTAAGATACCTGTTTTTAAGCTTTAACTCGGGATCCCGGAATTTCATATCAAATCTGAGTGAAACGTTTTTTAAGAATAAATACTCCATTCCGACTGAAACCAGAAGACTGAAATTATCTTCGCTATCTAATCTTTCAATCTCAGTATCTCCAAAAATTCTGGTTTGTTTACCTATGTAATAGCCACCTCCGGCTCCCATTGTAAACTTAAAATCCTCTGTTGAAAATGGCATATAATAATAAACCGATAATTCTATCGGGATAAATTCAATACCATCTTCTACCACTAATTCAACAACCTGACTTCCCTCAAGTGCTGAAAAATTTCTTCCCATCTTGCTTTTTGAAAGGTACTCTAAGCTAATACCTAAAATAATGTCATCAGTAAGACGATAACGCAGATCTATTATTGGAGAGGTTATATGTTCTATTTCAAAAGATTTGTTTCTTAATACAATATCAGAAGAGTTTGGATTTAAAAATATTTGTGCAGTTGTGGTGTAATCAATCCCTAATAATACGCTAAAGTTTTTACCATTATGCTGCGCAATGCTTTGGTCAATTAGAAGTAAAAACAGAATACAGAAAAGAGATTGCTTATGAATCATATATTTTTTTTGATTAAAGTTCCATAAAATCATTTAAAAAAGAAAACCCCCAATATTTACCGTTTAAGATAAATTTGGGGGCGTTAAACTCAACTAAAATTTAATCCCTATAAAACAGGTTTCTGTTATCTTCTATTTTTGCGTTTTTCTTTAAATCAGCAATCCATTTATCCAGGAATCTGTTTCTCTTTTCCTGAAATAACATATTTCTGATTGCGGCACTTGACTGTTCATAAGCATTCTTATCGAATGGAGTTCTTTTGCTTACTTTGATTAAATAATATCCTCTCTGCCCTTTTACAGGTTGACTAACTTTATTTAATTCAGTTTTCATAGCTGCATCCATAAAAGCATAATCCCTACCAATATTTGGAATTGAGCCTGCAGGGGTAAAATTACCAGTTTGCTGAACAGTTATTTGAGGATTTATTTGTGATACTTTACTTAAATCATTGTTTATTTTTTTGTAAACATCATCAGCAATAGCTTTAAGTTTTTCATATCTTTTCTCTAGAATCACCAATGGTTTGATTTGATTTTTTACTTCATCAAATGATCTGAATTTTTCACCTGATACTTCTGATATTTTTGCAACAACATAACCATCTGTTACTTTGAAAGGATCACTAACTGTGTTCAAACTATTCTCAAATGCAAACTTAACCAACCTTTCGTTGGTGCCTAAAGTAGGAATAGAAATAGTTTGTTCAGTAAATTCGGGCGTTTCCTGAACGATATAATTCATTAGCTTGGCTTCGTTTTCAAAATCATTTTTCTTTGCAAGATATGAAAAATCACTTGCCAGATTATAATTTCTATCACGACTTGAAGCAGATTGTTTAATTTTATTTACGATTTTCTCAACAATATACTTTTTATCGGTTCTATCTGTTACTTTAATTATATGATATCCATAACTTGTTTTTACCGGTTTTTGAATCTCACCAACTTTACCGTTAAAACAAGCGTCTTCAAATTCTTTTACCATCATTCCTTTAGTAAAGTAACCAAGGTCGCCGCCCTTTTGCGCACTGCCCGGATCTTTAGAATAATCTCTCGCCATCATTGTAAAGTTACCGCCGGCAACTAGTTTTTCATAAAGCTTGTTAGCTTCTTCAAGATTTTTTTCATCACTTCCATGCTGATTTATCAAGATATGAGATGCTTTCACAAATACTTCTTTGGATGAGAAAGAACCATGATATTTATATAAAACATAACCTTCAGGTGTAACAAACGGTCCTAAAACAGAACCAGGTGAGGCGTTGTTAAATGCCCTGATAATTTCAGTGGTAAGCGATTGCACAGAAACAGAATCTTTTGAGTAAGGTATTTCTGAGTGTATTTTGACTAATTGCTCAAAATTCAATGTATCCCCTTCTGAAATAGAATTCTTAACATTAATTAAATTTCTGTAAACCTGCAGAGAATCTTCACTAGAGGGAACGTTTCTGAACATTACGAATTTTAATTTTCTCTGAGCCAAAACTTTGTAATTGGATAAATTTTTATCGTAATATTCTTTGAGATCTTTATCTTCTACTTTTATTTCAGAATCCGGAACTAAATTAAAATCAAAAAGGGCATATTCAGCTTCAATATTAGTATTCTGATCAAGATATCTTTTCTTAACTTCATCCTCACCAACAGTTACCGAAGCTAAAATTAAACTTTGAAGTTTTTGAGTTAATCTGGATTGTCTTACAAGCTCCTCTGCCTGAACCAAAGCTTCTTTATTCCTTGGGTCGAATAAAGCATCTTCGTATAATTGTCTGTTAAACTTTCCGGTGGAGTCAATAAAATTTCTTGTTAAAAATTCAGGTGGATTTTCGCCTAAAATTACATCTCTGATTTCCTGATCAGAAACAGAAATTTTATACTCTTTAATTAAGCCCGCAATTATTTTTTGCGTAACCAGAGCATCCCAAACTTGATTCCTGATTTGCTCTATCTGATTTTCATCTAAATCCTGTCCGGACTGTTTCTTCTGATTTTCAATTTGTTGATCAACTGCCTGCTGAAATTCCTGATAAGTTATAGGTTCACCATTAACCTTACCAACATTCTGCTGTCTTCCGCCTCCAAGTGCTTCGAGAACATTAGAATCAGAAATGACCATAAAAAGAACAAATAATCCGCCAACAGTTAAAATAAACGCTGGAGCCAAACTCCTCATTCTGGCCATCATAGCCATAAATATAACTCTCCGTATTATGAAATTTTGAAAATTTAGCGGGGTAAAATAGACACATCGGGCTTAAAAAACAATTAAAATTGCACTGGTAATAGACTAAAAGTATCTATAAAAATAGCATTTTTCATACGATGACATTGTAAATCAAAAAAGCGATTTATTTAATTCGTTTACTAAATTCAATTTTTTAATGCAAAGATTTGATTTCTTTTATTGAAGAAAATTTCCGGTATTTGTGTCATCAAAAATTCACTTTTAATTTTTTCGATTACTTCAGTTTTATTCGTAATTTAGAAATCAGATTATAGATTGACTTTATAAAATTACGAGGGTATTTTTTCCATAAAATATTTTCATAAAGGTGATTAATTGGCAGAATCAACAGAATTTTTAGCAAATGTTCCGATATTTTCAGATTTGGACAAAGAAACAATCGAAAAAATTATTAAATCAGGTGTAACTCAGTCTTACAAAAAGAATAGCATTATCCTGTCTGAAGACGACACCGGTTCTGCTCTCTTTGTCATTGCAAAAGGTAAAGTGAAAATCTCCAGAAGAAGCAACGATGATAAAGAAGTGATACTAGCAATTTTAGGTGAATCGGACTTTTTTGGTGAAATGTCTTTGCTTGATGGAATGACAAGATCAGCAACTGTTGTAGCAATTGAAGATTCAAAACTTTTTATTATTCAGCGCAGCGAGTTTTTGGATTTATTAAAAAAGTATCCGGAGGTTTCAATTGCACTGCTCACTGAGTTAACAAAAAGGCTCAGAGCATCATCGATGAAAATTAAAGCCCTTTCACTTAAAGACGCTGAAGGAAAAGTGGCAACTGTTTTGCTTCAACTTGCTGACGAAGTTGGCAAAATCAGACAAGGTTTGGTTGAAATTGAAAATCTCCCCTATCAGCAGGAACTTGCTAATATGGCGGGGACATCCCGAGAAACCATATCAAGAACTTTACACGCTTTTGCAAAAAAAGGTTTGGTTGAGTTAGATGGATCAAAACTTAGAATTATTAATTATGAAAAGTTTAAAGAGATGTATGAATAATGCTTAGTAGAAAAGTTGATTTACATATGCACACCAGCTACTCAGATGGTCAAAACACTCCTGAGGAATTAATATTAAAGGTTAAAGAAGCGGGTATTGATATTATAAGCATTACCGACCACGATACAGTTGCAGGAATTGAAGAAAGTATTGAAATTGGCAAAAGATATGGTATTGAAGTTATACCTGGTTTGGAAATCAGTTCTGATATCAGAGATCGCGAAGTTCACATACTTGGATATTTCATTGACCCGCAGAACAAAGAACTTGAGGAATATCTTAAATTTTTCAGAGCTGAAAGAATCAAAAGAGCTGCGCGAATAGCAGAAAAATTAAATGTATTGGGTTTGGAAATACAACTCGAAGATATAATGGAAGTGGCAAAAAATTCTGCAGTTGGCAGGCCGCATATCGCTAAAGCAATGGTAAATAAAGGATTAGTTTCTAATTATTACGAAGCATTCAGTAAGTATATTGGAAATGGATGCCCTGCCTATGAAAGAAAAGTTCACGTTTCGCCAAGAAGTGCATTTAAAATTATTAGTGATGCAGGCGGACTTTCATTTATCGCTCACCCAGGTAATTTACCAGATATAATTATGGTTGAGCTTATTGAAGCAGGATTGGATGGAATTGAAGTTTTGCATCCTTCACATCTTCCGTATCAGGTAAAGCATTACAGAGGCATTGTTAATGAATATTTTTTACTGGAAAGTGGTGGATCTGATTTTCACGGTGGTGAACGAAATGATCTGGAAAATCTTGGGAAATACTCAATTGGCGTCGCAAAAGTTGATGCGATGAGAAAACAATTATTAAGAAACTCAGCATAAATTATGAAAACGTTTGAAGGGAAATTATCAGCTAGCGGAAAAAAATTTGCAATTGTCTTCAGCAGATTTAATGAATTTGTTGGAGATGGTTTATTAAAAGCAGCATACGACTGTTTACTTAAACACGATGCGCGGGAAGATAACATTGATGTAATTAAAGTGCCCGGCGCATTTGAGATTCCTGTTACTGCAGATAAACTTGCATCAAGAAAAAAATATGACGCAATAATTTGTTTGGGAGTTGTGATAAGAGGAGCTACTCCTCATTTTGAATACGTTTCTTCAGCAGCAAGTAACGGAATTCTTCAAACTTCACTAAAGTATTCCGTACCTGTAATTTTTGGTGTACTTACAACGGATACAATTGAACAAGCCATTGAAAGAGCAGGCTCAAAATCCGGCAATAAGGGTTGGGATGCTGCACTTACTGCAATTGAAATGGCTGATTTGTTCAAATCATTATAGAATTATTTTTCTGTTTTAATTTGTTTATTTAATAACATATCTTGTAGATAAAATTAGAGAAAATATCGAAAGTTTTTTACTGTTCAAATAAAACCAGGATTATTAAATGAAATTATTCGTGTCTCTATTTTTATTTTTAATCTCACTAAACATTTTTCCGCAGCAATTTTCAAATTGGAATAACTATACTGATATGAAAAATATCAGTGACGTAATTATTTCATCAGATTTAGTCTGGTGCGCAACAAATGGTGGTGCATTCTCCTACAACCTATCAAACGGCGAGTTTCAGACATTTAGCAAATCAAAAGGTCTGAATGGCACATCACTAACTGCCATTGCAGTTGATAAGCAAAATAAAATCTGGTTTGGCAGTGAAAGCGGAATAATTGATATATATGATCCATCATCAAATTCTTTCCATACAATTCTGGATATATTTAATTCCGATAAAACAAATAAAAGAATAAATGATATCACGGTTAAAGGTGATACAATATTTATTGCAACAGCTTTTGGTATCTCACTTATCGATTCAAAAAATTATTCATTTTACGATACCTTTTTTAAGTTTGGAAATTTTTCTTCTAATATCAGAGTTAACAGCATACTTATAACCGATAAAGTTTATGCTGCGACAGAGTCAGGTGTGGCTATCCAGAAAACCGGAGCAACAAATTTATCTGCACCCGAATCCTGGGATGTTTATAATCAAACCAACGGATTACCTGTTGCATCAATAAGCAGTTTAGGATTTTATCAGGATAAATTAATTTGTGGATCCTCTGCCGGTCTATCTTTTTTTAATGGCTTCTCGTGGGAAACATTCGCCGGGTTCACAACTCAATCTGTGTTAGATTTATCAGTTGATGGAAATTCTCTCTACATACTCTCACCATTTATGGTATTTTTATTCGATGGTACATCTACAAACGAATTCAGACCAATCCCGGCTGTAGCATCAAAATTAGCTTACTCACAAAATCTAGGTTTATTTGTTGCCACAAATAAAGGATTATTGAGGGAAACTACTTTAGTTTTTCCAAACGGACCGGAAGCGAACCAATTTCCAAATCTTGTTGTCGATGGAAATCAAACTCTTTGGTCTTCAAGCGGAAAAGATATTAGCGGCGTTGGTTTCTATTCATTTGATGGCTTTGAGTGGAAAACTTATAACGTCCAGAATTATCCTGAATTAAAACAGAATGGTTTTTACGAGGTTTATGCCGCCAAAGATAATTCAATCTATGCAGGAAATTGGGGAAATGGATTTTCGAGATTAAAAAATGGAACCGTAACCAGATTCGACAGATTTAATACCGGTCTAATTGGGATTCCAGTTAATAATGATTTTATCGTAATCACAGGTTTTGCAGAAGAGGCAAAGAATAATTTGTGGATACTGAACTATTGGGCTGCAGACAGAAATACATTGGCAATGTTAACTCCTGATAGCAGTTGGTACTTTTTCTCAATTCCTGCTGCGCAAAATAGAGTACTGGAAAAACACTATAATCTGGTGATTGATCAAAACGGCACCAAATGGTTTAACTCTCAGGATGAAGCAAGAACAGGATTATTTTACTTCAATGAGAGAGGAACATACGCTGATGCATCAGATGATATATCCGGATATTTAAATTCGAACAATGGGTTAACAAGTGCGTTTATTTCTGATATTGTTGTAGATCGCAGAGGTGATTTATGGATTGGAACAAATCTGGGAGTAAACATTATCACAAATCTTAATTCAGTTTTAACATCTTCAAATCCACAGTTAAGAATATCAACTTCATTTTCTGTAAGACAACAAACTGTAAATGCTTTGGCTGTAGATCCATTAAATCGCAAGTGGGTTGGATCTAATGAAGGATTATTCTTGCTAAGCAGCGACGGTACTCAGCTTCTTGCAGCATTAAACACTAAAAATAGTCCTTTACTTTCAGATAAAATCACAAGCCTTGCAATAGATGAAAAATCAGGAAGAGTTTATGTCGGATCAGATGCAGGACTTACATCATTTGATACACCTGCAATTTTACCTGTTGAAAGTTTTAACGGATTAAATATTTATCCAAATCCATTAATAATTAAAGATGGTAATCAGGTTGCAACAATTGATGGTCTGATAAGAGATACTGATATAAAAATTGTTACAGCATCCGGAAGACTTATAAGAGAATTTTCTTCACCCGGCGGAAGAATTGCTCTTTGGGATGGCAGAGATGATAATGGAAATTTTGTAAGCAGTGGTGTTTACATAGTAATCGCTTTTGATAAAGAAGGCAACAATATTGAAACCGGTAAAATTGCTGTATTGAGACAATAATTTTTTCAGATGATTGACCTATCAAACATTTCACTTCAGTTTAATGGCAAGTATTTATTCAAAGATGTTAATTATAGGATTTCATCCGGTGATAAAATTTCTTTGGTCGGGGCAAATGGAACGGGCAAATCTTCTTTGCTTAAAATAATTGCAGGCTATCTTCAACCTGAATCAGGCGATGTATTAAAGCAAAAAAATATTGCAATCGGTTACTTACCACAGGATAATATAATTCACTCCGGAAAATCGTTGCTCGATGAGGCATTTTCAGCTCTTGATGATATTGTATCCCTGCAAACAAAAGAAGAATATTTAACTTATCAATTGAACATGCCAAATTTATCTGACGAAGATAAAATGGACATCGCTCATCAACTTGGTGAAGTTCATCATATGCTGGAAGGATTGGATTCATTCAGTGCGGAATCGAAAGTAAAAAAAATATTGCTTGGATTAGGATTTAATGAAGAAGATTTTGAAAGACAAACAGATGAGTTTTCAGGCGGCTGGCAGATGAGAATTGCACTTGCAAAAATTTTAATCTCACAAAACGATATTCTTTTACTTGATGAACCTACAAATCATCTCGATCTGGATTCATTACAATGGCTAATAAATTTTCTTAAGGCTTATAAAGGCGGGCTGCTTGTGGTTTCGCACGATAAAAATTTCATTAATCTGGTTACCAATAAAACTTTGGAAATTTTTCTTGGCAGATTCTTCTCCTTTAAAGGCGATTATGACTCCTACTTAAGATTTAAAGAAGAAAGAGACTGGCAAACAATTCAACAATATGAGCAGCAGCAGAAAAAATTAAAAGAAACGCAGCAATTCATCGAAAGGTTCAGATATAAAGCAACAAAAGCAAAGCAAGTTCAAAGCAGAATAAAACAGCTAGAGAAGTTGGAGTTAATTGAACTGCCTGAAGATAAAAGTGAAATCGAAATCAAGTTTCCCGAACCACCACAGAGCGGAAGAACTCCAATTAAATTAGTCTCAGTCTTTAAATCTTATGGTGATAAAAAAGTATTTGAAGGTATTGATTTTGAAATTGAAAAAGGAGAAAAGGTTGCTTTTGTTGGTCCGAACGGTGCAGGTAAATCAACACTTGCAAAAATTATTGCAGGTGTTGTTGACATAAATTCGGGGGAGAGAATTCTGGGACACAACACACTTATTTCTTATTACGCGCAGGATGTAGCTGATCAGCTTGATTCCGAACTGGACATCCTTGAAACTGTTTATGGAATAAATGAACAGAAAACTGTAGGACAGTTAAGATCTTTGTTAGGGTCGTTTTTATTTACAGGAGATGATGTATTCAAAAAAGTTGGGGTTCTATCCGGTGGAGAAAAAAGCAGAGTTGCCCTTTGCAAAATACTTTTAACAAAATCTAATTTTATAATTCTTGATGAACCTACAAACCATCTGGATTATTCATCTAAATTAATTTTGCAAAAAGCTCTTATGGACTTTAGCGGTACACTTATTCTCGTATCTCACGATGTTGATTTTTTAAGACCATTGGTTTCGAAAGTTGTTGATATAAGAAACGGGAAGATAAAAATTTATTTAGATGGTATAGATTATTATCTATCCAAACGTGAACAGACTTTTCTTGAAAATCCAGTTACTGAATCAAAGAGGAAAAAAGATTCTGTTTCGCGCAAAGATCAAAAAAGATTGGAAGCAGAATTAAGACAACAAAGACATAAAGCAACAAAAGATATTCTAAAAAGTATTTCTGATCTGGAGGTTCAAATAACTAATTCCGAGAAAGAAATAAAAAATCTGGAAGAAAAATTAGCTGATCCGGAACTGTATTACGATGGCGATTTGGCAAAACAAACTACTACAAGATTTACTCACGCAAAAAGAGAATTAGATTCCCTGTTGCAAAAATGGGAGGATTTGAATAACAAGCTTAATGAGATTGAATCAAGGTTTAATCAAATATATTAATTAAATTTTCACACCTAAAAATTCTTCTGCTAGTGCAAGTCCACCATAAATTGCTGCGTCATCCCCTAATTTTGAAGCAACTATCTTAACTCCCTTTGCAGCTGCATCCAGTACGTGGTTGTTAAATTCATTTTTAATTCTTGGCATCATAAAATTTTCGAGAGCTTCAATAACTCCCCCACCTAAAACTATCATATCAAAATTCATTAGATTGGAAACACTACCCAGTACATCACCAATAATTTCGCAAGCCTCATTAATTCTGCTTATCACAACTTTATCTTTTTTTACGATAGCATTCTTCAAAGCACCGCTCTTAATTCTCTGGTTAGATTTAATCAGATCAGCCAGAGTGCTTTTCTTTTTTAATTTCTTAACATCGTTAATTATATTATTAACAATTGCTGTTCTGCTTGCAAGCGCCTCAAAGCACCCTTTTTTTCCGCATCCGCATTTTGGTCCGTTTTTCTGAACCATCATATGCCCTATCTCACCGGCAACAAAATTATGACCACGATAAATTTTTCCATCGATTACAATCCCGCCGCCAATTCCGGTACCAATAAAAACAGCGAGCATATTTTTTGATTTTTTTCCAACACCATAATTTTTAATTCCCAGTGCTCCAAGGTTTACATCATTTTCCATAAGGATAGGATAAGGTATTAATTTTTCAAGTCGCTCTCTCATTTTAAAATTTCTTAATCCAAGATTAGGAGCTAAACCAATGATTCCTGTTAAAGGATTAACGGAGCCGGGTACACCAAGGCAAACAGCGGCAATACTTGATTTTTTAATTTTTGAAATCTGCACAACCTTTGAAACAATTGAAGCTATATCTTTAACATAAGATTTAGCGCCGGCTTCTATATTTGTAGGCATTTTTGAGCGGGCGATTATTCCCTTTTTAGAATTAATTACGGAAGCTAAAATTTTGGTTCCACCCATATCTACACTTATTATAAATTTTTCCTGCAATTTTAACTCCTCTGGATTAT